>NZ_ATZJ01000019.1 GCF_000428145.1 Chitinilyticum litopenaei DSM 21440
ATCCTGTTTGCCAGCCATCACCCACTGCGTGAGGTGTATCGCCTCGCGGCAGAGGCACTGGCCAGCCCATAGTCAAAACGAGTGCGGCCCCGACACGTTGACGCTTCGGGGGTAGGGGAAGCTGCGCCCGCAATCTGGAAAGCAGGCCAGTGCCCGCGCTGCAGAGCGGCGATCTGCTATCCGGGAGGAGTTTCTGCTGCTTGAGCCCGCTCAGTGAGCAGGTGGTGAAAAATCCGGGCTAGGGTGAAATCAGCAGCATCACACCGTAAGGCAGTAGCAGCTCCCGCCAACTGATGGAGGCTGGACTGAGCGCACGCTGGTTTAGGCCGGAAATTTGCTGCAGGCTATGACGTTGGATGAATGTGTTGCTTGAGTATGTGTATTGCCGCCAGGCAGAGCGTCCCGCTGCAGTTGGGCTGGCCGTTGCAATCAACAAGCAAACTGTGAAGCCGAACCTCAAATCTGAAGGAGCTCCCGGGGCGCCATGACAGCGTGTCTCTACTCAGTACAAAAACGCAAATGCCCTTGCCACATGAAAATGGCAAGGGCATAAGTTGACAACGCCGGTGATTTACTGGGCAGCCGAAGCAGCTGGCGCCTCTTTCTTGCTGGCCGGAGCGCTCACCTTGTACTGCGTCTTCAGGTGGTCGATCAGCGCCAGTGCTTCGCGGTTGGACTGCTGCTGCTGCAGCATGCCAGTCAACTGTTCGCGGCTTTGTGCATTCAGGGGTTGGGCTGCCTCAACCTTCTCGATACGCATGATCATGTAGCCGCGCCCAGGTACGTCGGTACCTACATATGCCGGCAGCTTGTCGAGCTTGGCCTTGAAGATGTCCTTGGCCGGCCCGGGCATGGCGACGGCTTGTTCCTGGCGTACCGGCTGGGCTGCGCTCCAGTTCAGGCCAAGCGCCGTACCGGCCTGCAGCTGCTTGAGTTTGGCCTCGCCATCCTGTTTGGCGAGCACGCCAGCCTTCTCGAGTTTGAGCTGTTGCTCGATCTGTGCCTTTACTTCATCAAGCTTGGCGACCTGCTCCGGTCGATGCTCGACAATGCGTGCGGCAACATAGACACCCGGTGCCACTTCCACGGCTGACGTGTTGTGTTTGCTCTTGACCACATCGGCGTCAAATACGGCCTCCAGCAGCTTCGGCTTGTTGAGCTCCGGCGCTGCGGCACCCTTGCGGCTGACCCAATCACTGGTCTGGATGGTGAGCTTGAACTTGTCGGCCGCCGGCTTGAGCGAGCTGGCCTCCTGGTAAAGGACTTCGTTCAGGTCTTCGACCATTTTCTGCAATTGTGCCTGTACTTGCTGCTGCTTCAGACGGGCCTCGATTTCCGGTTTTACCTCGGCCAGCTGACGTGCCTTGATATCGTCCACCAGCAGGATGCTGACACCCTGCGGCGTTTCGATGACATCACTGACCTGGCCCTTGGCCAGACCAAATGCAGCCGTATCAAAAGCGGGGCTACCGCTCACGCCCTTGGCCAGATAACCGAGGTCGCCGCCGTTTGGTGCGGAAATCGGGTCTTGCGATTTGGCCTTGGCCACTTCGGCAAAGGTTGCCGGGGCGGCCTTCAGCTGGGCTTGCAGGGCTTGCGCCTCCTTGCGTACAGCTGCCTTGGCGGCATCGTCGGCACTGGCCGGGAAGTTGAGCTGGAGCACGCGAATTTTGCGCTCTTCCTTGGCAAGCTCCTGCTTGTGCTCGTTGAAATACTTGCTGATCTCGGCATCAGGAACAGTAATGCTGGCGCTGAGCTGCTCCTGGCTTAGCACAATATATTCCAGCCGGGCCGTCTCCGGCTGTTTGAAGAGAGCCTGGTTTGCCTTGTAGAAATTGTTGACTTCTTCGGGACTGATGCTGACCTTGGCCAGGAAGTCCTGCACCGGCAGGGTAGCAACAGCCACATGCCGGGTTTCACCCAGAATGCGATTCATCAGCTCCAGTGTGGCAGTGCTGACAAAGTTGCTGGCGAACACCGGCTGCAGCAGCTGGTTGATGATGACATTCTTGCGCACCATCTCTTCATACTGCTCGACGGTCATATTGCGTGCCTTGAGCATTTCCTTGTAACGCTCGGGATCGAACTGGCCTTCGGAAGCACTGATATTGCGCTTGATGAGCTCGGCCAGATCGGCGTCACTGATTGCCAGCCCTGACTCCTTGCCCTGCAGCGTCAGCAGCCGCTCCTGAATCAGCTGCTCGAGTACGGCCGCCTTTTGCTCGTCCGGGACATTTTCGCCATTGGTAAAGCGATAAAAATCAAGCCCGGTGATCTTGCTGCTGCCGACCTTGGCAAGCGGGGGCTCTTCGCCCATATCGGACAAGCTCAACCCGCCCGTTACAATCAAACCTAGCGCTACGCACCCGAGCAGAATCTGGGCGGCAGTTTTATTCTTCTGGACAAAATCAAACATGAACGGGTTGCTCCCCTGCTTTTTTGTGCCCGTATCATGCCAGAACGCAGACCCCGTGTCTTCGGGCCTGGCCGCATGGGCATAGAAAAAGGGCAAACCGGAGTTTGCCCTTGAATTTGGCGGAGCGGACGGGGCTCGAACCCGCGACCCCCGGCGTGACAGGCCGGTATTCTGACCAACTGAACTACCGCTCCCGATGGCGCCATTGGCGCCAGGCCTGAGTGGCATATTGCACGCTAGCGCAACTGCTGCCCGGCCAGGTATTCACATTCTCAACCGGCTCGTACCAAACAAGCCAATCGCCAAGACATTACTGAACAGCGTCCTTCAGGGACTTGCCAGCACGGAATTTCGGCTGCTTGGCAGCGTCGATCTGAATGGACTCGCCAGTACGCGGATTGCGGCCGGTGCGAGCTTCACGCTCGGCAACATAGAAAGAACCGAAGCCCACCAGGGTCACTTCCTGGCCAGCTTTGAGTGCGCCGGAAATGGCGTCGATGGTTGCATCAAGAGCTTTGCCGGCAGCAGCCTTGGAGAGGCCTGCGGATTCAGCGATGGCGTCGATCAGTTCCGATTTATTCACTTACATCCCCTTCGTTTTGGTTGGTTTAGTCCAGTCAGCCGATTGCTTAAGCTTTATAACAAGCGGCAAAAAAAAGTGTCAACTAGTGTTTGGTGCTATGTGTTCCCGTTTCCACGCCCGGGGCGTCGGCAGCCACTTCCGGCGCAGCCTCCACGCCTTCCAGCGGGATGGGCTGAGACTCCAGCGCAAGCGCAAGCACCTGATCGATCCATTTTACCGGATGAATCTTGAGACCGCGCTTTACATTGTCGGGAATCTCGGTGAGATCCTTCGCGTTGCCCTCCGGAATCAGCACATGCTTGATGCCACCGCGCATGGCGGCCAGCAGCTTTTCCTTGAGGCCACCGATCGGCAATACCTCGCCACGCAGGGTGATTTCACCAGTCATGGCAACATCACAGCGCACCGGAATGCCGGTCAGAATCGATGTCAGGGCTGTCGTTATGGCGATACCAGCAGACGGACCATCCTTTGGGGTTGCCCCTTCGGGCAAGTGGATGTGGATATCATGCTTTTCATAGAAACCCGGGTCGATGCCAAGATGCGAAGCGCGAGCCCGCACAACCGAAAGCGCCGCCTGAATGGATTCCTGCATGACCTCACCCAGCTGACCAGTCTGGATCATTTTGCCCTTGCCGGCAAACTTGACCGCCTCGATGGTCAGCAATTCGCCCCCCACCTCGGTCCAGGCCAAGCCAGTCACCTGGCCGACCTGATTCTGCTTTTCAGCCTGTCCGAAGTCATAACGGCGCACACCCAGGTATTTTTCCAGTGCCTTCGCGCTGACGGTAATCTTCTTGTCGCTGGGGTTAAGCAGCAGCGCCTTGACCACCTTGCGGCAGATCTTGGCGATCTCGCGATCCAGGCTGCGCACGCCCGCTTCGCGGGTGTAGTAGCGGATGATATCGCGCACGGCGGATTCCTGGACAACCAGTTCCCCCTCCTGCAGGCCATTGGCCTTCATCTGCTTGGGTACCAGATACTTCTGGGCAATATTGACCTTCTCGTCCTCGGTGTAGCCGGCCAGGCGTATCACTTCCATCCGGTCCAGCAAGGGAGCGGGAATATTCAGCGAATTAGCGGTGGCGACGAACATCACGTCAGAAAGATCGTACTCGACTTCGAGATAGTGATCGGAGAATGAATGGTTCTGCTCCGGATCAAGGACTTCCAGCAATGCCGATGACGGGTCACCACGAAAATCCTGGCCAAGCTTGTCGACTTCATCAAGCAGGAACAACGGATTTTTCACGCCGACCTTGTTCATGCTCTGCAGGATCTTGCCAGGCATTGAACCGATGTAGGTGCGGCGATGACCACGGATCTCGGCCTCATCGCGCACGCCGCCGAGCGCCATGCGCACAAACTTGCGATTCGTTGCTCGGGCAATGGATTCACCAAGCGAGGTCTTGCCCACGCCCGGGGGGCCAACCAGACACAGGATGGGGCCCTTGAGTTTTTCGACGCGCTGCTGGACAGCGAGGTACTCGACAATGCGTTCCTTGACCTTCTCAAGACCGTAGTGATCCGCATCCAGCACGGTTTCGGCCTCGGCCAGGTCCTTGCTGATCTTGGTTTTCTTTTTCCAAGGCAGGTTGACCATGGTGTCGATGTAGTTGCGCACCACGGTGGCTTCGGCCGACATCGGCGACATCATGCGCAGCTTCTTGAGTTCGGCTTCGGCCTTTTCACGGGCCTCCTTGCTCATTCCCACCGTCTTGATGCGCTTTTCCAGTTCGTCCAGATCGGCGTTTTCATCCAGCTCGCCGAGCTCTTTCTGAATCGCCTTGACCTGTTCGTTGAGATAATACTCGCGCTGACTCTTCTCCATCTGGCGCTTCACGCGGCCACGGATGCGCTTTTCTACCTGCAGGATGTCCAGTTCGGCTTCCAGCTGCTTGAGCAGATGCTCGATGCGATCCTTCACGGAAGGCATTTCGAGAATGACCTGCTTCTGATCGAGTTTCAGCGGCAAATGGGCAGCAACCGTATCCGCAAGGCGGCCGGCAGACTCGATACCGGACAGTGATGTAAGAATCTCCGGCGGGATTTTCTTGTTCAGCTTGACGTACTGGTCAAACTGGGCAAGCAGGGCGCGCCGCATTGCCTCGACTTCATGATTCAGGTCGTCTTCTGGCGACAGCGGTTCAGCTACCGCACTGAAGTAGCCTTCTTCTTCATTGAGTGCATGCAGCTGGGCGCGCTGACTGCCTTCGACGAGGACCTTGACGGTACCATCCGGCAATTTCAGCAATTGGAGGACCGTGGCAATGGTGCCGACTTCATAGACATCCGCCAGGGTGGGCTCATCCTTGGCGGCGTTCTTTTGCGCGGCAAGCAGGATGGGAGTGCCGTTTTCGGTCGCCACTTCCAGCGCGCGGATCGACTTGGGGCGTCCCACGAACAGGGGGATGACCATGTGCGGAAACACCACGACATCGCGCAGCGGCAGCATCGGAAAGGTGACAGGATCGGAGGGCAGAACGTGTGGATCGGACATGCTTGATAGGATCCGTGGATTCGAAGTTACTCAATAATGCGGGCGCGGCATTGAAAATTCAATGCCGCGCGGCATTTCAATCAGGCTCGGCTGCAATCAGGCTGCGGCGTCGGAGGTGTCGGCAGTCGGCTTGTGGACGAATTCGGGCTTCTGGCCGTCGATCACGACAGCTTCGCTGACCACGACACGCTCGATATCCTGCATGGCGGGCAGCTCATACATCGTATCAAGCAGGGTCTGCTCCATGATGGACCGCAGGCCGCGCGCACCGGTCTTGCGCTCCATGGCCTTGCGGGCGATGGCCTTCAGTGTGTCCGGCGGCATGTCCAGCACGACATCTTCCATCTCGAACAGTTTCTGATACTGCTTGACCAGCGCGTTCTTGGGCTCGGTGAGGATGGATACCAGCGCATCCTCGTCAAGCTCTTCCAGCGTGGCGACCACCGGCAGACGCCCCACAAACTCGGGAATCAGGCCGAAGCGAATCAGGTCGTCCGGCTCGACTTCATGCAGCAGATGGCTGATGCTGGCACCTTCATCCTTGCTGACTACTTCGGCGCCAAAGCCGATACCGCCCTTGACCGAGCGATTGCGGATGATCTTGTTGAGCCCTTCAAATGCCCCGCCACAAATGAACAGGATATTGGTGGTATCAACCTGCGGCATTTCCTGGTTGGGATGCTTGCGTCCACCATGCGGCGGCACCGAGGCGACCGTACCTTCAATCAGCTTGAGCAGCGCCTGCTGCACACCTTCACCGGAAACATCGCGAGTAATGGACGGGTTTTCCGACTTGCGGGCAATCTTGTCGATTTCATCGATATAGATAATGCCGCGCTGGGCCTTCTCGACATCGTGATCGCACTGGGCCAGCAGCTTGGCGATAATGTGTTCGACATCCTCGCCGACGTAACCCGCCTCGGTCAGCGTGGTGGCATCCGCCATGACAAAAGGCACATCCAGCATGCGCGCCATGGTTTGCGCCAGCAGGGTCTTGCCGGAGCCAGTTGGGCCGATCAGCAGGATATTGGACTTGGACAACTCGACCGAATCGTCATCCTTGCCCAGGCGCTTGGTCGAAAGGCGCTTGTAGTGGTTGTACACCGCAACGGCGAGGATCTTCTTGGCGCGCGCCTGGCCGATCACATACTGATCCAGCACTTCACGAATTTCCGTGGGCAGGGGCAGCTTCTTGCCATCGGGCGTCACGGTCTCGATTTCCCCTTGCGCGGACTCTTCTTTCAGGATGTCCGTGCACAATTCGATGCATTCGTTGCAGATAAAAACCTGCGGGCCGGCCACCAGCTTGACCACTTCGTGCTGGCTTTTGCCACAAAAAGAACAATAGAGAAGTTTGTCGCTGCTTTTATCGGACATGATGCGGATCACCAAAGCCTGATTGTTTCAGGCATCACAAGAGACAAACGCCGCCAGTAAATGCTGGCGGCGTCGGGGGTGGTTCTTGCCGGTCAGCCCGGCTGGCCACCGCGAGAAACCAGAACTTCGTCAATCAGCCCGTAAGTTTTGGCATCTGCAGCGGAGAGGAAGTTGTCGCGGTCAGTATCGCGCTCAATGGTTTCAATCGACTGGCCGGTGTGCTTGGCGAGCAGCTCGTTGAGCTGACGCTTGGTTTTCAGCAGTTCCTTGGCATGGATTTCAATGTCCGACGCCTGGCCTGCCAGACCACCAATCAGCGGCTGGTGAATCATGATGCGTGAATTCGGCAGGGCAAAGCGTTTGCCCTTGGCCCCGCCGGAGAGCAGGAAAGCCCCCATGGACGCCGCCATGCCAATGCACAGGGTGGAAACATTGGGCTTGATGAACTGCATCGTGTCATAAATCGACATGCCCGCAGTCACCGAACCACCTGGCGAATTGATGTACAGGTGGATGTCCTTGTCCGGATTCTCCGACTCCAGGAACAGCAGCTGTGCCACCACGAGGTTGGCGGTCTGGTCATTGACCGGACCGACCAGGAAAACGACCCGCTCTTTCAGAAGCCGCGAGTAGATGTCGTATGAACGCTCACCACGCCCACTCTGCTCGACGACCATCGGGATATACCCGAGATTTTGCGGATCGAATTCCATTGAATACCTCGTAATTGTTGTCAAATTAGCCTTGCTGGCCCATCAGCTCTTCAAAGCCGACGGCTTCTTCGGTCACCTTGGCACGGGCAAGCACGAATTCAACCACATTGTCTTCCAGCGCCATCGATTCCGGTGCAGCCAGACGGCTCTTGTCCTGGTAATACCAGGCAACCACTTCTGCCGGATCTTCGTAGTTCTGGGCCAGGTCTTCAACAATGGCCTTGACCTGCTCCGGTTTGGCGACCAGTTCGTTGGCCTTCACCAGTTCGGCCAGCGCCAGACCGAGGTGCACGCGACGACGGGCTTGGGCTTCGAAGAATTGCGGATTGAACGGTACCAACTTGGGGTCAATTCCGCGTTGTTTCAAGTCCGCTTTCGCGCCTTCGACGAGGCGACCGATCTCCAGGCCGATCAGCGACTTCGGCAGTTCAACCGGAGTCACTTCCAGCAGCGCGCTCATCACATTTTCCTTGGCGCGCGCCTTCAGGCGGAAGCGCACTTCGCGCTCCAGGTTGCCACGCACTTCAGCGCGCATCTTGTCGAGACTGCCGTCTTCGATGCCCAGGCTCTTGGCGAACTCGGCATTGATTTCCGGGAGCTTGGCTTCAGCCACATTCTTTACGGTGATGGCGAAAACAGCGGTCTTGCCAGCCACATCCTTGCCGTGATAGTCCTCGGGGAAGGCTACTTCAACATCCTTGCTTTCCCCTTCCTTCATGCCGATCACGCCCTGCTCGAAGCCCGGCAGCATCTGGCCCTTGCCGATCAGGAAGGCATAGTTCTCTGCCTTGCCACCGTCAAAGGCAACACCGTCGATGGTGCCGGCAAAGTCGATGATCACGCGATCGCCGTCGGCTGCTGCGCGCTCGACGCGCTCGAAGCGCGTACGTTGCTTGCGCAGGATTTCGATGGTTTTTTCCACTTCGGCATCGCTTACAGCCAGCACCGGCTTCTTGACTTCGACGCCGCTCAGCTCGCCGATCTTCACTTCCGGATAAACTTCGAAAGTCGCGACGAATTCGAACTGGTCTTCAGCTGCTTCGCCTTCCTTCGGCTCGAAACGCGGATAACCGGCCACTTGCAGCTGCTGGGTTGTCACGGCCTCGGCAAAGGCGCGCTCGACGGTTTCACCCAGCACTTCTTCCTGGACGCGGAAACCATATTGCTGGGCAACGATGTTCAGCGGTGCCTTGCCCGGACGGAAACCGTCGATCTTGGCGGTTTTGGCCACGCGCTTCAGGCGGCTGTCGACCTGCTTGGCGATTTCAGTACGCGGTACCGCGATGGCAAAACGGCGCTCGAGGCCGGCCAGGGTTTCCAGTTGAGCTTGCATGTTGTCATCCTTGAACAGTAAACCGGGCAACGGCGTCACCACGGCACAAAATCGCTAAAGCTTGAGTTTTCAGTCAATTCTGGTGCGCGGGGGGGGACTCGAACCCCCACACCTTGCGGCGCTGGAACCTAAATCCAGTGCGTCTACCAATTTCGCCACCCGCGCGGTTTTTGGGCCCGCAGCAAGTGCCACGCGCCAAACCAAGCTGGCGATTATAGGGGAAAGCCATTGAGAAAAACAAACCCCAAGCTGCATTCGCTTGGCGCGCAGCAAGCGCCATCGTTATACTGCTGCGGCCAAATCAATGACCAACGGGCGCCATGCCCCTAGCGTGCAGGACTGATTCCAATGAAAAAAATCGAAGCCATCATCAAGCCGTTCAAGCTGGACGAAGTGCGTGAATCGCTGTCCGAGCTGGGGATTTCCGGCCTGACAGTCACGGAAGTCAAGGGTTTTGGCCGCCAGAAAGGCCACACCGAGCTGTACCGAGGCGCCGAGTACGTGGTCGACTTTCTGCCCAAGGCCAAGATCGAGGTGGTCATCAGCGACGACAAGGTCGAGGCCGCCATTGAAGCCATCATCAAGGCCGCACACACCGGCAAGATCGGCGACGGCAAGATTTTCGTGACCCCGGTCGAACATGTGGTGCGCATCCGCACCGGCGAGATCAACGACGAGGCGGTCTGATCGCGCCGCTGTGCCCCCTCCCGTTCCCGCAACAGCCCGGCCTCTGCCGGGCTGTGTTGTTTTCAGCCGGCGCGACCGGGAGCCAGCACCAGATTCTGCGGCTCGCCACGCAGGAAGGCGGCGATATTGCCCACAAGCTGGCGAGCCAGCCGCGCCATGGTTTCCTGACTGGCCCAGGCAACGTGTGGCGTGATGATCAGATTGGGAAGCGACACGTCCAGCAAGGGATTGCCATGCACCGGCGGCTCTTCGTCCAGGACATCCAGCCCGGCGCCCGCCAGCCGGCCGGACTGCAGCGCCGCGAGCAAGGCGCCCTCATCAATCAGCCCACCCCGGGAGGTATTGACCAGAACGCAATCGGGCTTGAGGGCTTCCAGCTCATACCCCCCAATCAGATTGCGGGTTTCCGCGGTGAGCGGGCAATGCAGACTCAGCACATCGGCTTGCGCGAGGGCCGTATAAAACTCGACAAAGCCCGGGCGCACATGCGGCGCATGCTTGCGTTCGGCCCAGACGACGTGCATGCCGAATGCAGCGGCCAGCCTGGCCGTGGCCTGCCCCAGTGCTCCGGCGCCAACCAGTACCAGTGTGCTGCCGGCAAGATCGTGCATGGGCGCGCCAAAATGACAAAAGCCGGGAGCGCGCTGCCACTGCCCGGCCAGTACATCCTGCCGGTAGGACAGCAGCTGGCGCTTGAGCGCCAGCATCAGCATCAGGGCGTGCTCCGGCACGCCGCTGACCGCGTAATCGCGAATGTTGCAAACGGCAATGCCGCGCGCACGGCAGGCATCGAGGTCGATATTGTTGTAACCGGTAGCGGCCACCGCAATCAGGCGCAAGGCGGGCGCCTCAGCCAGCGCAGCCGCATCGATCCTGACCTTGTTGCTGATGGCGACCGTGGCGCCGGCAAGCCTTTGCGCCACCTCGGCCTGGCCCGTCTGGCCATATTCGCGCCACACGTGCGGCAGGGGCAGCTCCGGCAGGGGCACCGGCAGGGTATCGCGATCCAGAAAGACAATCTGCGGCAGGTCGGACATGGCCTCTGTTCCTTCAGGACGCCAGTCGCTGCGGCAGCATGCGGATGGCTTCGGCGTTCGAAGGCGAAAACACCATCTCGGCAGCCTGCTGCCAGGGCACCCAGCGGAAACGGCGGTGCTCGCGCTCGGACAGCTGCGGCACATACGGCGCAGCCACTTCAATACTGAACACATGCTCGGTGTTGGTGGTCACGCCCGGCGCATAGCGATGCCGCCAGCGCTCGTAGATTTCGAAGTCGGAGCAATAAGCCCAGTCCCGCAGCTTGCCTTCATGCCGTCCCAGGCCGGTCTCCTCGCCGGCCTCGCGCCGGGCGGTCTCGGCCAGTTGCTCGCTACCCTCGCGGCTGCCGGTGACGCATTGCCAGGCATCGGCAAAATCGGTGCGTTCCAGCAGAAGCACCTGTAGATCCGGGGTATGGATCAGCACCAGGACGGATACGGGCTGTTTGTAGTTCGGAGAATTCATGCGGGCATTATACAATCGCGGCATGAGCCCTCAATGCCCTAATTCCGACCTCTTCAGCCAGTTGCGCAGCGAATTTCCGATCTTCGGCACACATCCGGAGCTGGTTTATCTCGACAGCGCCGCCACGGCGCAAAAACCGCGCTGCGTGCTGGATGCCGAACGCCGCTTCTATGAAGAGCACAATGCCAATGTGCATCGCGGCAGCTATGCGCTGGCCATCGCGGCCACCGATGCCTTCGAGAACGCCCGCAGCAGCATCGCCGGCCTGCTGGGCGTTGCGTCCGACGAACTGATTTTCACCCGTGGCTGCACCGAGGGCATCAATCTGGTCGCACACAGCTGGGGCGACAGCCTGGCCGCCGGCGACGAGATCCTGGTCAGCACGCTGGAACACCATGCCAATATCGTGCCCTGGCAGCTGCTGGCCCAACGCCGTGGCGTGGTGATCCGCCCCATCCCGCTGAATGCCGCCGGCCAGATTGATCTGCCCGCCTACCAGGCCCTGCTCGGCCCGCGCACCCGGCTGGTGGCCATCACGCAAGCGGCAAACGCCACCGGCACGCTACCGCCCCTGGCCGAGATGATTGCTGCGGCCCATGCCGCAGGTGCACTGGTACTGGTCGATGGCGCACAGGGCGTCGTGCATCGTGCAGACGGACCGGCAGCACTGGCAGCCGATTTTTATGCCTTCTCCGGCCACAAGGTCTACGGTCCGACCGGCATCGGCGTTCTGTACGCGCGCCGCGAACTGCTGGCGAATCTGCCGCCCTGGCAGGGTGGCGGGGAAATGATCGAACGCGTCAGCTTTGCCGGCAGCAGCTTCGCGCCCGCGCCGCAGCGCTTCGAAGCCGGCACGCCACCGATTGCCCAGGCGATCGGCCTTGCGACTGCCATGCGCTGGCTGGCCGCACTGGATGCGGCTGACTTGCATGCCCACGAAACCGGCTTGCAGCACAGACTGGAAACCGGGCTGCTGGACTTGCCCGGTGTGCAGGTGCTCGCGGCAGCAACGCCGCGCGCGCCGATCACGGCCCTGCACTTCGCGGGCGCGCATGCCTATGATGTGGCGCACTGCCTGGACGCGCGCCAGATTGCCGTGCGCGTCGGCCAGCATTGCGCCCATCCGCTGCTGGCACATTTCGGCGTCAGCAGCAGCCTGCGCGTCTCGCTGGCGGCCTACAACACGACGGACGACATCGACCGCTTCCTCGTCGCACTGGGCGAAGCCCTGGAGCTGCTGGCATGAACCCGAGCTATCCGCACCACCCCTTTGGCGAGCGCATCGACAAGGCGGCACTGCAGACGCGCCTTGAAGCAGCGCAAGGCTGGGAAGCCAAAAACCGCCTGCTGGTGCAACTCGGGCGCGAATTGCCCGACTGGCCGGCCACGCTGCGTGACGATGCCCACCTGGTCAGCGGTTGCGAAAGCCGGGTCTGGCTGCACGGCGAATACGTCGACGGACAGCTGCGCCTTTACGCCGACAGTGATTCGCGCATCGTCAAGGGTCTGCTTGCACTGGTGCTGACCGCCTACTGCGGCCAGACGGCCGAGATGGTTGCCAGGTTCGATGCGGAGGCCTGGCTGCAGACGCTGGGCCTGCAGCGCTTCGTTTCCGCCTCGCGCGGCAACGGCCTGCGCGCCATCATCCGGCACATTCGCGAGTATCGTTAAGTTTCGCCTTGCCATATACGTACGTCCCCATACGACCATAGCCAATACTGGCAAATGGCTTCAGCCGCATACCCAAGAAAATCCCTCTGGACTCCTGCGCTGCATTGCCGTTTTCTCGCATTGACCCCTCCCCCCGCCAATCGCAAGCTCATGGCACATTCACTGAGGGAGTCGTGACCATGCGTTTTACCACCCGTTTGTGTGCCCTGCTGCTCGGCGCCGGCCTGCTGGGCCAGGCCCAGGCCGCCGACAAGGTTTACACCGTTGGCACCGATGCCACGTTTGCCCCGTTCGAAATGCTGAACGAAAAACGCGAAGTGGTCGGTTTCGATGCTGAGCTGATGCACGCACTTGCCGCGCGCGCCGGCATCAAGATCAAACTGGTCAATACCCCATGGGAAGGCCTCTTTGCCGGACTGAACAATGGCGAGCGCGATATTGTCGCCGCCGCCGTTACCATCACCCCCGAACGCAAGCAGAGCATGGATTTCTCCGAACCCTACTTTGAAGCCAAGCAATTGCTGGTCGTGCCCGCCGGCAGCAAGGTGAACTCGCTGGCCGAACTCAAGGGCAAGAAGGTGGGCGTGCAGACCGGCACGACCGGCGACACCGTGGCGCAAAAGCAGTTCGGCAAGGCCAGCCCGGACATCCGTCGTTTTGAGAACATCGTGCTGGCACTGACCGAATTGAAAGACGGCGGCATCGCTGCCGTGGTTGCCGACAATGGCGTGGTGAAAAACTACCTCGTCAACAATCCGCAGCACAAATTCCGCACTGTCGAAGACCCCGGCTTTGCCAAGGAGTATTACGGTATCGCCGTGAAAAAGGGCAACAAGGCCCTGCTGGAAAAAATCAACAAGGGCCTCGCCGCCATGCGCGCCGACGGCAGCTACGACAAGATTTACCAGAAGTACTTTGGCAAGTAAGCAGGCGCGCCAGATCATTCGCAGGCTGTTCGCTTCCCCGGGTAGTCTGCGCCGACACACCTCTGCGGCCTGCCCTTTACGCGCGCATGGACGGGACGCTTACTGTTTTGCACCGCCCTGCTATGCTTGAGAGCATGCCGCAGCCGCCGATTCCGCCATGCTCACCGCCATTGCCCCCGAACACGCCGAAGCCCTGCTGAAAAACCTGGTGATTCCACCGCGCCCGGCAATCCTGCAGGCGCTTGATCGTGCACGCCAGCAAGACGAGCCGGATTTCCTGGAGATCGGCCAGCTGATCGGCAGCGATCTGGCGCTCTCGGCCGCCGTGCTGAAAACCGTCAATTCCCCGCTCTATCGCCGCGAGCAGAAAATCGCCTCCATCCAGCATGCCCTGCAACTGCTGGGGCTCGACAACATCAGCACACTGGCTGAAGGCTTCGCACTCTTTCATGCACTCAAGCCCGGCAAAAACCGGCAGATGGAAGCCTTCTGGGAAAGCTCGCACCGGATCGCAATCATCAGTGCCTACCTGGCCCGCGCCGTGCATGGCATCAGCGAAGATGAAGCGCACACCTTTGCGCTGTTCCACAATTGCGGTCAGCCGCTGCTTGCCGCACGCTTCGCCAACTACCGCGAAACCATGCAAAAGGGCGAGCGCATGGCGCGCAACGAATTCATTGCTTACGAAAACCAGCGCCATGCAGCCTGCCACACCGTAGTCGGCTATCTGCTGGCGCGCATCTGGCTGTTGCCGGAAACTACGGCGCTGGCGATTCTCAACCACCACGACTACAGCATTTTCGAGGAAGGCGGCGATGCCGACTGGCAACATGCCTGCACCCTGATTGCGCTGGCCTCGCTGGCCGAGCACATCTATAAGATGTTCGTAAAGCAGTTCGAGCATGTCGAATGGCGCCACATCGAACCCAGGCTCTTGCGCCACCTGGCGCTGGAGCGCGAGGAGTTTGAGGACATGGTCGATGTGGTGCAGGACATGCTAGCCGAGGGCTGAGCGCGCAAAGCCGGGCTCTGCGGTAGAATGCGCGGATGTCCGCCCCCTCCTGTTTTCATTGCGCTGCCCCCGTTCCGCAGGACAGCCATTTCACCGTCAGCTACCGCCAGCGCGAAGAGCCCTGCTGCTGCGCCGGCTGCCAGGCGGTAGCCAGAACCATCATCGACAGCGGCCTGGAACGCTACTACGAGGATCGCCGCGATGCCGCCAGCCGCGCCGCGCCGCTCCCCGACGAGCTGCTGGCAAGATTGCGGCTCTATGATGACGAATCCCTGCAGCAAAGCTTCGTGAGCCGCCGCCCGGATCAGTTGCGCGAAGCCAGCCTGCTGCTGGAGGGCATCACCTGCGCGGCCTGCATCTGGCTCAACGAACAGCACATCGCCCAGCTGCCCGGCGTTGTGTCGGTCAGCATCAACTACAGCACGCATCGCGCCCGTGTTTGCTGGGATCCGCAGCACATCCAGTTGTCGCGGATACTGGAAGCCATCACGGCGATTGGCTACCAGGCCCATCCCTACGATCAGGCGCGCGCCGAGGCTGCCTGGGAAAAACGCCGCAAGCAGTCGCTGTTCCGCTTGTGGACGGCCGGCCTGAGCATGATGCAGGTCATGATGTTCACGGTGCCGATCTACATGGCGCCGCCGGGCGACATTGATGATCACTGGCTGGCCCTGCTCAACTGGGCCGGCATGGTGCTGACTCTCCCCGTGGTGCTCTATTCCTGCTGGCCCTTCTACGTCTCGGCCTGGCGCGATCTGCGCCGCGGACGGGCAGGCATGGATCTGCCGGTCAGCATCGGCGTGCTGGCCGCCTTTCTGGCCAGTCTGCTTACCCTGCTGCAAGGCAGTCATGAGCATGTGTATTTCGACTCGGTATCGATGTTCGTCTTTCTGCTGCTGGGCGGACGCTATCTGGAAATGCGCGCACGGCATCGCGCCGGTGCGGCTGCCGAGCAACTGGTCAAGCTGATCCCCGCCTTTGCCCACCGGCTGCTGAGCCAGGATGGTCGCCAGCAGCTGCAGGAATACCCGGTCAGCGCCCTGCGCATCGATGATCTGATCGTCTGCAAGCCCGGCGAAGTCATTCCAGTCGACGGACTAATTGTCGAAGGCTGCAGCGAGGTTGACGAAGCCTTGCTGACCGGAGAGAGCAGGCCGGTGCCAAAGCAGCCCGGCAGCAGCGTGACCGGCGGCGCGAGCAATATGCTGTCGCCGCTGACCATCCGGGTCAGTCATGTTGGAGAACAAACCCGGCTTGCGGCGATTGTGCGTCTTCTGGATGCCGCCATGCAGCACAAGCCGCGCCTGGCGCAACTCGCTGACCGGGTTTCGGGCTGGTTCGTGGCCGGCCTGCTGCTGGTGGCGTCATTGAGCTGGTGGTACTGGCAGCTGCATGATCCCCAGCAGGCGCTCGCGATCACGGTCGCCGTGCTGGTCATTTCCTGCCCCTGCGCCCTGTCGCTGGCGACCCCGGCGGCACTGGTCGCGGCCACCGGGCACCTTGCCCGGCTCGGCATTCTCAGCCATCGCCCTGACAGCCTTGAGGACGCCGCCGGTATCAGCGATGTGGTGCTGGACAAGACTGGCACGCTGACCACCGGCAAACCGGCCTTGCTCGATACGCTCAGCCTTGCCATCCCCGCAGCCGAAGCCTTGCACATTGCCGCCGCGCTGGAGGCAAGTTCGAGTCACCCCATTGCCCAGGCTTTCCATCAGCCCGGCATCACGCCCGCCAGCATGGTTCGCTATCATCCGGGACTCGGCATCAGCGGGATGATCGCGGACAAGACCTGCTTTCTGGGCAGTCCGGCCTTCATCGCCATGCATTGCAAGGCTCAGCCAGCATTGCCGGATGCGGATTCCGAGCCGGCAACCGTCTTGCTGCTGGCAGACGAATCCCAAGTCCTTGCCCGCTTCAGACTGGCAGACCAGTTGCGCCCGGATGCCGCCACGCTGGTTGCGGCGCTGCAAGCGCAAGGCATGAAGGTACACCTGCTGTCAGGCGACAACCGCGAAGTCGTTGCGCATGTCGCCAGCCAGCTGCAGCTCGGCTGCTTTCAGGCTGCAGCCAGCCCCGAAGACAAGCTGGCTTATGTTCAGGCCTTGCAGAAAGATGGCGCACGCGTATTGATGATTGGCGACGGGGTAAATGATGCGCCCGTGCTTGCGGTGGCGAATGTCTCGCTCGCCATGGGCAGTGGTGCCGACATCAGCCATGCTTCGGGCGACATGGTACTGCTCAACAATTCACTGGCTCACGTGGCCAGCCTGCTGATGCTGGCTCGCAAAAGCCGGGCGGTCATCCTGCAAAACCTGGCCTGGGCGCTGGCTTACAACATCGTCGCTATTCCTCTCGCCGTCAGCGGCCATGTCACGCCCTGGCTGGCAAGCATAGGCATGGCCGGCAGCTCATTGCTGGTGGTACTCAACAGCCTGCGCCTCGCGGCCCCGGCCAACTCCGGAAGGTAAATTCGTGGAAAGTCTCTATCTGCTCATACCCTTATCGGTGTTGCTGGTATTTCTGATCGGCCTGATTTTCTGGTGGACCATACGCAACGGGCAATTCGACGACCTTGAGGGCCCCGGCTGGCGCGTCCTGCAGGATGACGACAAGCCCGGAGAGCCGCAGGATGACGAGCAAAAAACACCTGACTGAGCAGGCCCGGCAGAGTACAATCCACGCCGGTGAATTGCAGCCGGCCTTGACTCGCGTCAAGTGCGGCCTCCCGTTTCGGGATTAAAGTCGTTGCGGCGCCTTCCATGCCCGGCCAACAGAACAGCGTATGGCCTGCGGCTGTCACGGCAATTTCTCGTTGCCGTTTGGGCGTCGTTCAAGAACCAGAAAATCAAACCTAAGTAGTTATCCAAAGTCCTTGGAGATCATTCGGAGCGCTCTCATGGAAAACCAAGCCACATACAATTACAAAGTGGTGCGGCAATTCTCAATCATGGCTGTGATTTGGGGTATTGTCGGAATGCTGGTCGGCGTCATCTGCGCCGCACAGATGTACTGGCCGGAATTGAATGTCGGGCCTTATCTGCACTTTGGCCGTCTGCGTCCGCTGCACACCAATGCCGTCATTTTCGCCTTCGGCGGTTGCGCGCTCTTCGCCACCTCCTACTATGTGGTTCAGCGAACCTGTAATGCCCGGCTTTTCTGTGACAAGCTCGCCGCCTTCACCTTCTGGGGCTGGCAGCTCGTCATCCTGCTTGCCGTCATCACCCTGCCGCTGGGCTATACCTCCGGCAAGGAATACGCCGAGCTGGAATGGCCGATCGACATCCTGATCGCCGTCGTCTGGGTGGCTTACGCCGTAGTGTTCTTCGGCACCATCGCCAAGCGCAAGATCAAGCACATCTATGTGGCCAACTGGTTTTTCGGCGGCTTCATCCTCGCCGTCGCGCTGCTGCACATCGTCAACAGCCTGGCCGTTCCGGTGACGCTGACCAAGTCCTATTCCGTTTACGCCGGCGCCGTCGATGCCATGGTGCAATGGTGGTACGGCCACAATGCCGTGGGCTTCTTCCTGACCGCCGCTTTCCTCGGCATGATGTACTACTTCGTGCCCAAACAGGCTGGCCGCCCGGTTTACTCGTATCGTTTGTCGGTCGTGCACTTCTGGGCGCTGATCTTCACCTACATGTGGGCCGGCCCCCACCACCTGCATTACACCGCCCTGCCCGACTGGACACAGTCGCTCGGCATGGTGTTCTCGCTGATCCTGCTGGCGCCGAGCTGGGGCGGCATGATCAACGGCATCATGACCTTGTCGGGCGCCTGGCACAAACTGCGCAGCGATCCGATCCTGAAATTCATGATTACCGCCTTGTCCTTCTATGGCATGTCGACCTTCGAAGGCCCGATGATGTCGATCAAGACGGTCAGCGCCCTGTCGCACTACACCGACTGGACCGTCGGCCACGTGCATTCCGGCGCGCTGGGCTGGGTGGCGATGATTTCCATCGGCTCGATCTATTACCTGATCCCGCGCCTGTTCAACCGCAACGAGATGCATTCGATCAAGCTGATCGAAGTGCATTTCTGGCTGGCCACCGTCGGCGTCGTGCTCTACATCGCTTCGATGTGGATCGCCGGCGTGACCCAGGGCCTGATGTGGCGTGCGGTAAATCCGGATGGCACGCTGATGTACGCGTTCATTGATGCGGTCAAGGCATCCTATCCGTACTACTTCATCCGCTTCCTGGGTGGCGCCATTTTCCTCTCCGGCATGTTCCTGATGCTGTACAACGTGCTGCGCACGGCATTTGACGGCAAGGCAGTGGATGCTCAGATTCCCGCTGCCGCAGCTCATGCACACTGATTAAGCCAGGGAAAGACAAAAAATGGACAGAATCCAGAAACTCATCGAAGAAAATGTGGTTTGGCTGATCGTACTGACCTTCCTTACCATCAGCGTGGCCATGCTGGTCGAGATCCTGCCGCTGATGTTCAGCAAGTCGGTCACCAAGCCGATCGAAGGCGTCAAGCCCTATACCGCGCTGCAACTGGCCGGCCGCGACGTTTACATCCGCGAAGGCTGTTACAACTGCCACTCGCAGATGATCCGCCCTTTCCGCGCGGAAACCGAGCGTTATGGTCACTACTCGGTTGGTGGCGAATCGGTGTATGACCACCCCTTCCAGTGGGGCTCCAAGCGTACCGGCCCGGATCTGGCGCGCGTTGGCGGCCGCTACTCTGACGAATGGCATCGCGTGCACCTGATGAACCCGCGTGACGTGGTTCCGGAATCCAATATGCCGGCCTTCCCGTGGCTGGCCGGCAAGCTGGTCGATGCCGAAGTGATGCCGAAAAAACTCGCCGCACTGCGTGCCGTGGGCGTGCCGTACACCGACGAGGAAATCGCCAACGCCAGTGCCGCCGTCGAAGGCAAGACCGAAATGGATGCCGTGATCGCCTATCTGCAAGGCCTGGGCCTGGCTCTCAAGAACAAAAGGTAAATGAGTGATGGACATGCAAAACGACCTGCGCATGATCGTCACCCTGCTGGGACTGCTGTGCTTCATCGGCATTTGTGTCTGGGCCTATGGCAAGCGCAGCAGAAACCGTTTTGACGATATCGCCCAGCAAGTGATTGCCGATGACGATAGCCCGTCATCAGGCCGGCATTCCTGATCTCCTCCGGAGCATAGAATATGGACTTTACTAGCGGCTTCTGGCCGATATACATCCTGGTGATGGTGATTGCATCACTGGCATTCGTACTCGTGGTTCTGGTCAGCCAGACCAAACTGAAAATCAAGAAAGGCGAAAAGGTCGAAGTGACCGGCCACAAGTGGGACGGCGATCTTGAGGAATACAATAATCCCCTGCCGGGCTGGTGGGTGGCGATGTTCTACATGACCATCGTTTTCGCTGTTGGCTACCTGGTGGCTTATCCGGGCAGCGGCGTTTACCAGGGGGCCTTTGGCTGGTCTGCACAGAATCAGCACGCCAAGGAAGTCGAATCGGCCAACAAGCAGTACGGCCCGATCTATGCCAAGTACGCCAAGGTTCCGGTAGCGGAACTTGCCAAGGATGAACAGGCGCGAGAATTGGGCAAGCGCCTGTACATGACTTACTGCATGCAGTGTCACGGCGCTGATGCGCGTGGGGCGACAACCGGCTTCCCGAACCTGACCGACGATGTCTGGCTGTGGGGCGGCAGTGCCGAAAAGATCACCGAAACCCTGAACAAGGGTCGTGTCAACCAGATGCCGGCATTTGGCGAAGTGCTGGGTGAGGAAAAAGTGCGCGACGTGGCCAACTACGTGCGCAAGATTTCCGGCCAGCCTTTCAATGAAGCTCGCGCATTGCGCGGCGCCGTGGTGTTTACCAGCGCCAAGCCGCTGGCCTGCGCCAGCTGCCACGGGCCGGATGGCAAGGGCAATATGGATGCCGGCATTCCGAACCTGACTGACGGCGACTGGCTGTATGGCGGCTCGGAAGCCAGCATCGTGGAAACCATCACCAATGGCCGCCAGAACCAGATGCCGGCCTGGCAGGAGTTTCTTGGCGATGACAAGGTGCATCTGCTGGCTGCTTATGTGTATGGCCTGCGTGCAAACCAGCCGAAGGATAATCAGCCGAAGTAATTTTGCGGCAGTGCAATCCGCAAAACGGGCGAGACTTCTCGCCCGTTTTTGCTTTCTGGCAGAATTCACTTTGGACCGGATGCAGTGGCAGGGGATATAATCAAAAAATATATATTAATAAGCAACCGTCGAGCTGCCTGACAGCAAGGGGGAGTCATGAGCAAGAAAAAACTGCAGGACATTCCGGTCAATGTCGTCGACGTGAAGGACGATGGCGAAGTCGAGGTCGTGAGCCTCTACGCCAAGCACCGCAAGCTTTATCCGCGCTGGGTCAATGGCCTCTTCAACAAATGGCGGATTTTCTTCGTGGTCGCCACGCAGCTGTTTTTCTATGGCATGCCCTGGCTGGAGCTGCATGGGCGTCAGGCACTGCTTTTTGATCTGGTTGAACGCAAGTTCTACATTTTTGGCCTGGTACTGCTGCCGCAGGATTTCATCTACCTCACCGCCCTGCTGCTGCTCTCGGCGCTTGGCCTGTTTGTCTGGACCGCCATCGGCGGACGGCTCTGGTGTGGCTACGCCTGTCCGCAAACCGTCTATACGGAAATGTTTCTCTGGATCGAGAAGTGGGTGGAGGGCGATCGCGCCGCCCGGATCAAGCTCGACAACGGCCCGAAAACCCTGCGCAAGATCCGCCTCAAGGCCGTCAAGCACACGCTCTGGCTGCTGCTGGCGCTGTGGACGGGCTTCACCTTTGTCGGTTTTTTCACGCCGATCCGCGAACTGGCCACCTCGGTCAGCGCATGGACGCTCGGCCCCTGGGAATTGTTCTGGATCCTGTTCTACGCCTTTGCCACCTATGGCAATGCCGGCTGGATGCGCGAGCAGGTCTGCAAGTACATGTGCCCGTACGCCCGCTTCCAGAGCGCGATGTTCGACAAGGATACGCTGATCATCAGCTACGATGCCGAACGTGGCGAAGCTCGCGGCAGTCGCAAGAAAGGCAGTGACTACAAGGCGCAAGGGCTGGGCGACTGCATTGACTGTACGATGTGCGTGCAGGTCTGTCCGGTGGGCATCGACATCCGCGACGGACTGCAATATGAATGCATAGGCTGTGCAGCCTGTATCGACGCCTGTGATGAAGTCATGGACAAGGTCGGCTATCCGCGCGGGCTGGTGCGCTACACCACCGAAAATGCATTGCAGCATTCCTACGCCGAGCAGGACATTCTCAAGCATCTGCGCCGGCCGCGCGTCATTTTGTACGCCACCATCCTGTTCGCCGTCTTTGCCGTCACCGCCGTATCGCTCGTCATGCGCAAGCCGGTGAAGGTCAATATCAACCGCGACCGCGTCGCGCTGGTGCGCGAGGTGCAAAGCGGCTGGCTGGAAAACACCTACCGCGTACAGATACAAAATGCGTCGGAAAAAACCCGCATCTTCGCCATCCGTGCCGAAGGACTGCCGGAACTGAAGACAGCCGCCGAGTACAATGGCCGCCTGCAGCTGGAACCTACCGAAACCGACGATGTCAGTGTGCGGGTCCAGGTTGCCCCCGAGCATGCCGGCCCGGGCAGCCATCCGATTTATTTCATCATCACGGCCGAAGATGACCCGGCCGTCAGCGTCAAGGAAAAGGCGACCTTCATCGGCCGCTGATCACTATGGAACACACCTCCGCCCCCTGGTACAAGCACAGCTTTGTCTGGTTGCTGATTTTGCTGCCACTGACTGCCGTGCTGGCCAGCATCCTGCTCATCTATCAGGCCGTCAGCACCAGCGATGGCCTGGTGGATGACGACTATTACAAATCCGGTCGGGAAATCAACAAGCAGTTTGACCGTGATCGCGCAGCAGCAGCGCTGGGCCTGCAGGCCCAGCTGGTGCTCTCGGAAGACGGCAAGACGCTGCGCATCCTGCTGGGGAAGCCGGTGGCTGGCCCGCTGCTGCTCAAACTGATGCATCCGACCCAGGCTGGCCGCGACCATGTGCTGGCACTGAAAGCACTAAGTCCCCAGCTCTGGGAGGCGCGGCTTGATCAGGCACTCGCCACACAGCGCTGGAAGGTCGAGCTGGGTGACGAGCAGCGCCATTGGCGCCTGCAGGGCAGCTGGCGCATGGATCGCGAAGAAAGCATCATTCTGCAGTCCACCACGCGCTAACTCCGCTCGACAGCACGTTCCCGGTTTGCAGATCCCCGTTTCAGTTCCCATTTGCAGCTCGCCAATTCCAGCTCGCCATTTCCAGACTGATTGACGCTGGCCGGCAATTGTCGGCCAGCGTCAACAGCCGGGGCCGGGTCGGCCGGGCAAACTTGCTGCGCTACTGGCCCTTGGTTAAGCTGCAGCCAGCGGTACTTGCTTGGAGTGGGCGGGTCGTTCACGGGCAAGACCAGGACGCACTCATGTCCCTCTGGTTGATCGTTCTGTGGCTGGGCCTCTTCTTTGCAGCAGTGTTCGCGATCGCCCATCGTGCCGAGCGCCAGCAGGACAAGCCCCTGCCGCTCGCCGTGTATGTATTGGCACTGTCCGTGTACTGCACCAGCTGGACGTTTTATGGAAGCATCGGCCGCGCCAGCGAAACCGGCTTTGGCTTCCTGCCGGTTTATCTTGGCCCGGTGCTGGTGTTTCTGCTGGCCTATCCGCTGCTGGCCAAGCTCCTGCGTGCCAGCAGGATGCAGCGCACCGGCTCGATCGCCGACCTGATTGCCACCCGGCATGGCAAGGATGCGCGTCTGGGAGCGGTGATCGCCGCCCTGGCTTTCCTTGCCCTGATTCCCTACCTGGCGCTGCAACTCAAGGCCATCAGCGAGGGCATGCTGCTGCTGCAAGGGCTGCCACCCGGCACGCGCAGCGGCGGCGGTGCGCTCGCGGCGTTTGCCGATCCGGCCTTCTGGATCACCCTGCTGATCGCCCTGCTGGTGCTCCTGTTTGGCGCGCAGCAAAGCAATGCCGGTCAGCATCGCGGCCTCATGCACGCGATCGCCGCCCAGGGACTGTTCAAGCTGCTGGTCTTCCTGCTGGCCGGCGTGATCATTCTCGCCACGCTGCGCGGACTGGCGTCGCCCGCCGACAGCCATGTGCTTCCCGCGCAATGGCAGGAGAAGCTGAAACCCTCGCACCTGCTGCAGGCCGATTTCTGGCTGCTCACCCTCCTGTCAGGCCTTGCCATCATCTGCCTGCCACGCCAGTTCCAGGTCACCTTTGTCGAAAACGCCGACCCGCAGCATCTGCGCGCCAGTCGCTGGCTGTTTCCGCTCTATCTGCTGTTGATCAACCTCTTCGTGCTGCCGCTGGCCATTGCCGGCACGCAAGTGTTTCAGGGGACGAGCGTCGAGCCCGACACCTATCTGCTGGCACTGCCACTCAGCCTTGGCCTGCAGGGGTTGGCCTTGCTGGTCTTTCTGGGGGGCGCAGCCGCGGCGCTGTCCATGCTGATCGTGGAAAGCATGGCACTGGCCAGCATGTGTTCGACGCACCTGATCCTGCCACTGCTGCTCAAGCGCCAGCTGGCGCGCACCGGCAGCAGCGGCGATCTGGCCAGCTGGCTCAAGCCGGTACGCTGCGCCTGCGTGCTGGCCGTGTTGCTGCTGGCCTATCTGTTTTACCGCGAAGTGGGCGCCGGCCAGACGCTGGTAGGCATCGGGCTGATGTCCTTTGTTGCCATCGCCCAGTTTGCCCCCGCCCTGCTGATCGGCTTGTACTGGACCGGCGGGCATCGCCATGGTGCGCTCGCAGGGATTGTCGCCGGTTTCGCTGTCTGGCTGTACACACTGATCCTGCCCGCCTTGATCCAGGCTGGCTGGTTCGACCCGGGACTGCTGAGCACCGGCCCCTGGGGTCTGGCCTGGCTGCGCCCGCAGACCCTGCTCGGTGTGCAGGGACTGGATCCAGCCGCGCATGCCACCTTGTTCAGCCTAACCATAAACATCACCCTGTATATCGTCACATCCCTTTGCAGCAAAGCCTCAGAGCTGGATACCCTGCAAGCCAATCAGCTGGTCAAGGAAATCAGGCTGCATGAAGCGCGTCAGGGCCGGCAGGGCAACCATTGCCGTAATCTGCTGGAGGAACTGGCCCACTTCATTCCCGCCGAGCAACTCACCCGTGCACAAGCCTGGTTTGTGCAGCGCCGGCATTCGCCGCTGGATCTGGACGGGCCTGTCGATGCACTGACTCGGCACTGGGCCGAGACACTGCTGGCCGGCGTGCTGGGCTCGGCCATGGCGCGCGTGGTGATCAGCAACTGCCTGGATATGCAGGAGGACGGCCAGCGCAAGGCCATGCTCTCCGAAGCATCACAAGCCATCCACGCCAACTGGGAGGCGCTGCGCACAACGCTGGACAATGTCGAGCAGGGCGTATGCATGTTTGATGCCCGCTACAGGCTGGTCGTCTGGAACGCCCGCTTTTTTGCCCTGATGAATTTTCCGCTGGAGCTGGAACGTGCGGGCAGCGAACTGGAAGATTTCGTGCGCCACGAAGCCGTGCGCGGCGGCCTGGGCGCCGGCAAGCCCGAGGCGCTGATCAGCCAGCGCATGCAGGAATTGACGCAATGCAGCGGGCCGCTGGCCGGTGTACGCACGCAAGCCGACGGGCGCATCATTGCCTGGCTGTGGCGGCCACTCCAGCAAGGTGGCCTGGTCGGCACCTTTACCGACATCACCGCGCAGCGCAAGGCCGCACAGTTGCTGGAAGAAAAGGTCCAGGAGCGCACGCAGGCACTGCTGGCCAGCGAAGCCAAACTGCGCGACTTTGCCGGCTCGGCCTCCGACTGGTTCTGGGAAACCGACGCCGAATTCCGCTTCAGCAGCGTTTCCGATCGCTTCTTCCAGACCGCTGGCGTCGAGCCCTCCGACGTCATCGGCAAGACGCGCTGGGAGCTCGCCGGCTATGCCGACCCCGACAGCCTGCCCGCACATCTGGCCGAGCACCGGCGCGCCATGCTGTGCGGCGAAACCATCCGCGATTTTGAATACCAGCTGCAGCGCAGCGACGGCAGGCTGCTGCACCTGCGGGTTTCCGGCAACCCCTACTTCGATCAGGACGGGCGCATGCTCGGCTATCGGGGCACCGGCGCCGACATCACCGACCTGATCCGCAGCCGCGAAGAGCTGCAGCGTACCGAGCGCATGGCGTCGCTGGGCGGGCTGGTGGCCGGGATCGCCCATGAAATCAATACCCCGCTGGGCGTGGGCGTGACCGCGATCAGCGTTGTGCGCGAAGAACTCGCGACCATTCTGGCAACCATGCGCGAGGGCCGGCTGGGCCGCCGCCAGCTCGAAGAATTCCTGCAGCTCGCCGAAGACAGCGTGCACGCCACCGAGCGCAATCTGGTGCGTGCGGTGGACCTGATCCGCAGTTTCAAGGAAATTGCCGTCGACCAGACCAGCGACGTCCGCCGCGAAATCCGCCTGGCCAGTTATCTGGATGAAATCGTCGCCAGCCTGATGCCGGCGCTCAGGCGTGGCCGGCACGGCATGCGCTGCGATTGCCCGCCGGGCATCCGCGTGCACACCTATCCCGGCGCACTGGCGCAAATCATCGGCAATCTGGTCAACAACAGCCTGCTGCACGGGTTTGGCGAGCAGGAAGGCGGACAGATCACGCTCTCGGTCAGCATCACCCCCAAGGGACTGCAATTCGATTATCGCGATGATGGCGCCGGTATCGGCCCCGACGTTGCCCGGCACATCTTCGAGCCCTTCTTCACCACACGACGTGGCAGTGGCGGCAGCGGGCTGGGGATGCACATCGTTTACAACCTCGTCACCGAGCAGTTGCGCGGCAGAATCGATGTGGTGCCAAGCCAGCATGGCGCACACCTGCGCTGGATACTGCCGCAAGAGGCCGTCAGGGAATAGTTGCATCGCCGGAGGCAGGCCAGGCCGGTATAATGCGTGGCCGCCCCGCCGAGATGCCCATGTCCCGTACCCCGCACACCACCCTCACCCTGCGCACGCTGCTGTTTCCGCTGGCGCTGGTGCTCTACGAATTTGCCACCTACATCGGCAACGACATGATCCTGCCGGGCATGCCGGCCGTGCTGGCCAATTTCGGCGCCGATCCGGGCCTGGCGCCCAGCAGCATGTCTGCCTATCTGGCAGGCGGCGTGGCCTTGCAATGGCTGCTCGGGCCGCTGTCGGATCGTATCGGCCGGCGTCCGGTCATGCTGGCCGGCGCCAGTTTTTTTGTCTTCAGCTGTCTGGCGATCCTGCTCAGCGGCAGCATGGCCAGCTTCCTGGTCTGGCGCTTCATCCAGGGTTTTGGCCTGTGCTATCTGGTCGCCGTCGGTTATGCCGCAATCCAGGAGTCTTTCGACGAGATCGCCGCCATCCGTGTCACCGCCATGATGGCCAATGTGGCGCTGATCTCGCCGCTGATCGGCCCGCTGGCCGGTGCCGTAGTCATCGAATACGCCAGCTGGCACTGGGTCTTCATCCTGATCGCCATGGTGGCCGCGCTGGGGCTCGCCGGGCTTTATTTCGCCATGCCGGAAACCTCCCCGCGCGTACAGAGCCCATTGCGTGTGGGCACGCTCTGGCAGGAATACCGCAGCATCCTCGGCAGTTGGCATTTTCTCAGCGGAGCACTGGCGCTGGCGGCAGCGGGCCTGCCCCTGCTGGCCTGGCTGGGACAGTCGCCGGTCATCCTGATGACCGATCGCCAGCTCTCGGCGCTGGCCTTCGGTTATTGGCAGATTCCAATCTTTGCCGGACTGATCACCGGCAATGTGCTGCTGGCCTGGCTGGTCAGCCGCATGCGCCTTGTGCGCCTGTTGTGGCTGGCCATGCCCTTCCTGCTGGGCGGGCTGGCGCTCGCCTTGCTGGCCTCGTTTGCATTTCCCGAGAGCATCGTCCTGCTGGTCGCTGGCTTCAGCGTATATGCACTGGGTTGCGGCATGGCCTCGGCCGGGCTGTATCGCCTGGTACTGTTTGCCAGCACCGCCAGCAAAGGGGCGGTGGCGGCCGCACTGGGGATGGTTACGCTGCTGAGCTACACCATGGGTATCGAGATTGCGCGACTGGCCTATATCGCCAGCGCCATGACCGGTTTCCTGCTGCTGACCGCCGCCAGCGGCATCGCGACCGTGTGGCTGCTGCGCCAGTTCCTGCGAGCCGGACAGCGCGCGCAGGAGGTGCCGGTGCCTGCCCCGCGCTGACCACCTGCGAAGTACTGGCCGGCGGCTTGCCCGGCACTGGCGCAAGGGCTCACAATCGCAGCACATTTCCTTGCCATGCGCATCATCCCGGGAGAACCATCATGCACGACACCATTACCCTGGCCGGCGGCTGCTTCTGGTGTATCGAGGCGGTATATCAGCGTATCCAAGGCGTGCATTCGCTGACATCCGGATACATGGGTGGGCATAGGCCAAACCCCAGCTATGAACAGGTATGCACCGGCGTATCCGGGCATGCCGAGGTCGTCCAGCTCGGCTTTGACAGCACACAGGTTTCGCTGGCAACGCTGCTTGACGTCTTTTTCACGATTCACGACCCGACCACGCTGAATCGGCAGGGCAATGATGTGGGCAGCCAGTACCGCTCGGGCATTTACTGGCACCGGCCCGAGCAGGAGACCGAGGTGCGTGCCGCCGTGGCGCGCTGGCAGGCCGAATTTGCCCAGCCCATTGTCACCGAGCTGTTGCCCGCCAGCCCCTTCTGGCCGGCCGAAGCCCATCATCAGGACTACTACCGGCAACATGCCTTCCAGCCCTATTGCGCGGTGGTCATCGCCCCAAAGCTGCAGAAACTGGCAGCGCATTTCCCGGCACACCTCGCGGGTGGGGCGGAAGACTGAGCGGCGCAGCGGCCAGCCCGGGCGTGGAAAACCGGGCAAGGCTGCACTGCGGCGCGCGCGCCAAACGCCGGGCGGGCTGTTTTGCGGCAGCCTGTTATAATTGCCGTTTTCCCTGATCCGGCTCCGTTTCATGTCACCGCGTCTTGCCCTGTTGCAGCCCTATCCGTTCCAGAAACTGCGCGAACTCTTTGCCGGCCTTGCACCTGCTGCTGGCCTTGCGCACATCAATTTGTCGATCGGCGAGCCCAAACACCCGACGCCGGAATTCATCAAGGACGCGCTGGTCGCCAATTTCGCCGGCCTGTCCGCCTACCCGGCCACGCAAGGTTCGGACGATTTGCGCCGCAGCATCAGCGACTGGATCGCGCAGCGCTACGGCATTGCCGCCCCCAATCCGGCGACCGAGGTCCTGCCGGTCAACGGCAGCCGTGAAGCACTGTTCGCCTTCGCACAAGCAGTCATCAATACCGGTGTGGCACACCAGCCGGTGGTGCTCTCGCCCAACCCCTTCTACCAGATCTATGAAGGCGCAGCATTGCTTGCCGGCGCCGAGCCCTGGTATGTGAACTGCACCGCCGAAACCGCCTTCCAGCCCGACTGGGACAGCGTCCCCGACGAGGTGTGGGCGCGTACGCAACTCGTGTACGTGTGCAGCCCCGGCAACCCGACCGGCGCGGTCGCCAAGCTGGCCGACTGGGAACGGCTGTTTGCCCTGTCTGATCGCTACGGCTTTGTCATCGCCAGCGACGAGTGCTATTCGGAAATCTACTTTGGCGACGAAAAGCCGCTGGGCGGTCTGGAAGCCGCTGCCAAGCTTGGCCGCAGCAACGAGAGGCTGGTGATGTTTTCCTCGCTGTCCAAGCGCTCCAACGTCCCGGGCCTGCGCTCCGGTTTTGTCGCCGGTGACGCAAAGCTCCTCGAACAATTCCTGCTGTATCGCACCTACCACGGTTGCGCGATGAGTCCGACCGTGCAGGCGGCCAGCGCTGCGGCCTGGCGCGACGAGGTGCATGTCGCCGACAATCGCGCGCAGTACACGGCCAAATTCGCAGCCGTGACCGCCAAACTGGCCACCGTGCTCGATGTCTCGCTACCCGATGCCGCCTTCTACCTGTGGGCGAAAGTGCCGGGTGGTGACGATCTGGCCTTTGCGAAGCGGCTGTTCAGCGAAGCGCACATTACCGTGCTGCCGGGCTCTTTCCTGGCCCGCGAGGCGCATGGCGTGAATCCGGGCGCAGGCTATATCCGCATTGCCCTGGTCGCGCCGCTGGCCGAATGCGTCGCGGGTGCCGAGCGCATTGTGGCGCTCTGCCAGGCGGATGTCGCCCTCAGCAATTAAGCCATGTATCTGGCTACAGCCCATGTACATCATGGGCTGTAGCCAGATACCCATCTTCATCTTGAAACCACGCCTCACAAGGACCGTGCCATGAGCAATCTGCAGCAAGTCATCGAAACCGCGTTTGAAAACCGCGCCGACATCAACCCGGGCAATGTGTCGCCGGAACTGCGCGACGCCATCAACGAAGTCATCAACGGCCTGGACAAGGGACAATACCGCGTTGCCGAAAAGCTCGACGGCAACTGGCACACGCACCAGTGGCTGAAGAAGGCCGTGCTGCTGTCCTTCCGCATCAATGACAATGTCGTAATGGCCGGTGGCTGCACGCAGTATTTCGACAAGGTGCCGTCAAAGTTCGCCGATTACACCGAGGCCGATTTCCGCGCCGGCGGTTTCCGCGTGGTGCCCAATGCCATCGCCCGCCGCGGCTCCTACATTGCCAAGAACGTCGTGCTGATGCCGTCCTATGTCAACATCGGCGCCTTTGTCGATGAAGGCACCATGGTCGACACCTGGGCGACCGTGGGCTCCTGCGCACAGATCGGCAAGAACGTGCATCTCTCCGGCGGCGTCGGCATCGGCGGCGTACTCGAGCCGCTGCAGGCCGGCCCGACCATCATTGAAGACAACTGCTTCATCGGCGCCCGCTCGGAAGTCGTCGAAGGCGTGATCGTCGAGGAAGGCTCGGTAATCTCGATGGGCGTGTACATCGGCCAGTCCACCCGCATCTACGACCGCGAAACCGGCGAAGTGAGCTACGGTCGCATCCCGGCCGGCTCGGTGGTGGTCTCCGGCAACCTGCCGTCCGCTGATGGCAGCTACAGCCTCTACTGCGCCGTGATCGTGAAGAAGGTTGACGCCAAGACCCGCAGCAAGGTCGGCATCAACGAACTGCTGCGCGGCATTTAAGCAGCAATAGGTATATGGCCACAGCCCTTTTCATAAAAGGGCTGCAAGGCAATACCCAAAGGCCCGGCCATGCGCCGGGCCTTGTTTTTGCCCAAGGTGCCGGCACGCGCGACGCATAAAAAAAACCCGGGTCGCCAAGCGAACCGGGTTACCAACTACATCTACAAAGGAGAAACTAATCAGAACACCACGACGGCATCCCAACGTAGGTAATTTACCTTACAAGGCAAATTTTGTCAAACGGATCAATGCATTAACGTTTGCTAATGCCCTGCAGTTGCCTGGCGGCCACCCGCTTGCGCCGCGGAGGTATAATGCGCGGCATTGCCAATCCGTGTGTGCCGCCATGTACCTGCCCGACCCGCGCCAATATCCCCGCGTCAACCCCAGCAATCCGGTCATCCGTGCCCTGATGAGCTTTCTTACCGAGAAGGATGCCGCACTGCGTGCCGGCAAACGCCAGCAACTGGCGGATCTGCTCGACGAACTGCTGCTCAGCCGTGACCATCCCGCCCTGAATGCCGCGCTGACTCAAGCACCCTCGCAGGATGCCTGGTTAAGCCTGTGGGATCTGCTGCTGGAACGCGTCGAAGGCCCGGCCAGCACCGGCGCGGCCGCCCTGCCCTTTGCCATTCCGCTGATACTGGTTGCCGGCAGCAAGAACGACATCACGCTGGCCGACCACCTCGATGCCAATGCCGTGCAGGCCATCCTGCGCGAGCAGGGTCTCTTGCGCGCCGATGCGGTGATTACCCTGTCCGGGGCACTGGTGCACGCCGACACGCTGGCCGCCATCAATCCTGCCCAGCTGCGCCAGTGGCGCGACAACCATGACGCCAGCCAGCCGCTGCCGGCTGATTTGCCCGCCACCGCGCTGACTTTCAAGAACGAAGGGGTCTTTCTGCGCTACCTGGTCGGCGTGGTACGCCAGGAGGCCGGTGCCGAACCTGCGCTGCGTCTGGGTGGTCAGGTCGGCAACTGGGCCAATGCGCTTGCCAAGCTGGTGGGGGACACGCTGGCGCAGGACGGCCTGACGCTGTTTCCGATTCCGCGGGCACCGCAGGGCCTGCTCGCCGCCCAGGATGGCGCGCGCCAGACCCAGCTGGAAATCCGCCTGCAGGTTGCCGCCAGCAACGCCTTGCGCAGCATCCGCAGCAAGGGACGCACACCGGTGGTCTGCATCGCCAGCCACGAGCCGGCGGAAGTGCGCATCAGCTTTTCGGCGCAAGAAGACAGCGAACGCTGGGAAGGCTATGTCTGGCCACTGGCGCCGGGCGACCGCGTCGAAGCCATCCAGCAGTATGCGCTCGAGCTGTTCCAGGAATGCCAGGTCAGCGATGTGCGCCTGATCGAGGGCGTACAGCCGGACAAGGACGTTGACGGCCTGCCCTTCTTCGTCACCGCACACAACGCCGCACAATCACTGCAATAAGCCGCCGGAGCCCGAGCATGAGTTACTTCAAATACCACGTTTTTTTCTGTCAGAACCAGCGCGCCGAGGGCGAATCCTGCTGCAACAATTGCGGGGCAAGCACGATGCAGGCCTATGCCAAGGATCGTGTGAAGGCCCTCGGCCTCAACGGCACGGGCAAGGTGCGCGTCAACAAGGCTGGCTGCCTGGATCGTTGCGACGATGGCCCGGTGCTGGTGATTTACCCGGAAGAAACCTGGTACACCTATGTGGACAAGGATGACATCGACGAAATCATCGACCGTCACCTCGTCAAGGGTGAAGTCGTCGAGCGGCTGAAGGTGTAGGCATGAGTGGCGTTCGCAAGGCTCCCAGTTTCGAACTGATCCACATCCACGGCCCGGCCGGTCTGCTGGAATGCCAGCGCCTGCCCTCCGCGCTGGACGCGACGGTCGGCATCGCGCTGGTGGCGCACCCCAACCCGACCGAGGGTGGCACCTTCAACAACAAGATCGTGCACACGCTGGCCAAGACGCTCTCGCGCATGGGCTATGTGGCGTACTGCCCGAATCTGCGCGGCGTGGGCAAATCCGAGGGCACGCACAGCCGTGGCGAATTCGAACCGGATGACATGGCTGCCGTGCTGGCACATGCGCGCGCGGAACATCCGCAGCTGCAGCGCCTGACGCTGGCCGGCTTCTCCTTCGGTACGCTGGTGCAAAGCCGGCTGCGCCAGCGCCTGGCCGATCAGGAAGTAGAGAGCATGATTCTGGTCGGCCCGGCAATCAGCCGCTACGACTTCCCTGCGGTGCCGGCCGACACCCTGGTCATCCATGGCGAAGAAGACGAAGTGATCGCGCTCCAGGCCGTGCTGGACTGGGCGCGACCACAGGATCTGCCAGTGGTCGTGACGCCCGGCGTCGGCCACTTCTTCCATGGCAAGCTGCCACTGCTGGCAGATCTGGTGAGCCGTTTCTGGCGGCCCTGAGCACCGACCGATGAATCTGCTGGCGGCGCACTTCCCCGATTGGCTGCTGTGGCTGGGCAACGGGCTTGCCATCGTGCTGCTGCTGCGTGCGGCCTTGCAGATTCCCTGGTTTGCCCTGTCGCAGGCAGCGCTGACCGGCTGGTTCGGCGCCACCACGCTGATCCTGCTGCTCTGGCAGCTGCGCACCGGCATCATGCCCGGCGTGAGTTTTCACCTGCTGGGCGCCAGCGCGCTGGCGCTGATTGCCGGTGCGCCGCGCGCCATGCTCGGCATGGCCGTCATCGTGCTGGCAGACACAAGCCAGGGGCATGGCGATTTTGCCGCGGCGGGCTTGAGCTGGCTGCTGAGCGCCTGGCTGCCCATCCTGCTGACCAGCACGGCGCTCAGGCTGGCCGTGCGCCATCTGCCCCAGCATTTTTTCATTTATATCTTTGTCAACTGCTTTGCCGTCAGCGCACTGGGCATGTGGCTGGCTGGTCTGGCCACCTGCAGCCTGCTGACACTGGTGGCGGCACATCCCGGCAGCGACCTTTTTGCGGAGCAGTTTCCCTTCTATTTTCTGCTTGGTTTTCCCGAGGCCTTTACCACCGGACTCAACCTGACCATGCTGGTGATCTGGCGGCCGCAATGGGTTGTCACATTCTCGGACGCCATGTATCTGCACCGGAAGTAAGCGCGCCAGCCACACGCAAGCCCGGGATACAGGCAGCGCACAACAGATCATGCCATTTGCTTGCCCAAAAGCCCCAAGATGCCTACATTGCAGAGCAGAGCCACGGGGAGTTTCATGAACAGTATTCGGCAGCACCTGAACATTTTGCTTGTCTGCGTCGTGACCGCAGCGCTGACACTTTCAGGAGCGGTGACTTACTGGCGGGCCGAGCGCGATCTGCGCAGCCAGATGAACCTGTCCATCCAGTCGCTGCAAAACCGCCTGCAGACGGTGCTGCCCAACCTGATCTGGAATTTCGACGACGAGCAGCTGGCCAAGGTGCTCGACGCCGAAATGAGCCTGCCCTACGTCAGCAGCATCGAGGTCTACAACAACGATGAAATCCTTGCCGGTCGCATCAAGACCGGAGGCCAGATCACCCCGACCCAGCGCAAGACCCCCAGCCAGGATGGCAACACCATCACGTTTCCGGTTTTTTATGCCGGCAATCCCCAGCCACTGGGCAAGGTGAGCGTCAACATCACCGATGCACCGGTTCAGGCCGCCCTGGGTCAGCAGATCGTCGAGCGCATCGTGGAAATCATTCTGCTCGACATCCTGCTGCTGCTGGCGCTCAGCCACACGGTCAGCATTGCCATCATGCGCCCGCTCAACCAGCTGCGTGATCGCCTCAATCAGGCTGCCGAACAGAAAGACCACATCCAGGACCTGCAAGACATCCGCTATGCCGAATTCGCCGACGTCATGACCGGCTTCAACCGCATCGCGCAGCGGCTGATGGCCGACATCTCCGAGCGCAGCCACGCCGAAGCGGAAATGCGCCAGGCCAAGGACAACGCCGAAACAGCCTACCGGCAGCTGAAAGACGCCCAGAATTCGCTGGTGCAGTCCGAGAAAATGGCTTCGCTGGGCAATCTGGTCGCCGGGGTCGCTCACGAAATCAATACCCCCGTTGGCGTCATCGTCACCTCGGCGTCGGTGCTCGTCGATGAAACGCGCAATTTCCGCCTGGCACTGGAAAGCAATGCGCTGAAAAAATCCGAAGTGATCCAGTACGGCAGCGTGGCCGAACAATCGGCCAACCTGATTCTCGCCAATGCCGAACGGGCGGCGCAACTGATCCAGAGTTTCAAGCGCGTCGCCGTCGACCAGACTTCCGAAGCCCGGCGCGAATTTGATCTGCGCGACTATCTGGAAGAAATCATCACCAGTCTCAAGCCCACACTGAAGCATTCGGCCATCCAGATCAGCAGCAATTGCCCGCAAGGCATACGCATGGACAGCTACCCGGGCGCGCTGTCGCAGATCATCACCAACTTTCTCACCAATGCGATGGCGCACGCCTTCGAACCGGGACAGACCGGGCATATCCGCATTGCAGCCGAAGAAGAAGGCAATATGGTCACGCTGTCGTTCAGCGATGACGGCAAGGGCATCCCGGCCGAATTGCTGCCGCGCATTTTCGACCCCTTCTTTACGACCAAACGCGGCAGCGGCGGCAGCGGACTGGGGCTCAACATTGTCTACAATCTGGTCACGCAGACACTGGGCGGGAATATCTTCGTCAATTCCCAGTCCGGCATGGGCACGAGTTTCGTCGTGTGCATCCCCAAGATGGGTCCTCAGCTCGACAGCGGCGCGGGTGAATAAGCGGCGGCCTGGATCGCAGCGCTGATGCCCGCCTCGACCGCTTAGGGTATCCTTGCCGGTTTTGCGCCTCACCCTCTTCCCGCCATGTCGACCCTTGCCCCCAGCACCAGCTCTCCGTCCGGTTACATCGCCTATTGCCGGCCCGGCTTCGAAACCGAATGCCTGGCTGACCTGCAGCAGCGCTATGGCAAGCAGGGCCAGCAGGAAACCGGCCCGGGCTGGGCTTATCAGACGGCAGCAGCCCGCAGCGAGGAGGATTTCGGCAAACCGCAATCAATGATCTTCGTTCGCGAATGCGTGCCGGTGCTCGGCCGCCTGAGTCTGCCCGAGCGAGATCGCCTCACGCCCATCGTGCAGTTTCTGCGCGAGCACGCACCAGCCTTCCAGGAAGTCTGGATCGAATATCCCGATACCAATGAAGGCAAGGCGCTCTCCAGCTTTGCGCGCAAATTCCAGCCGCATGTCGAAAAAGCCTGCCGGGCCGAGGGCTGGCTGAGTGACGGGCCGCTGCAATGGCGACTGCACCTCTTTTTTGCCGCGCAGAACGAAGTCTTCATCGGCCTGCGCCGCGTTCGCCCCGGCGACTGGCTGTGCGGCATTCCGCGCCTGCGCATGCCTACCGAAGCGCCCAGTCGCTCGACCCTGAAACTGCTGGAGGCCTTCATCACCTTGGTCGACGAACCCGAGCGGCGGCTGAAGGCGGGGATGACCGGAGTCGACCTGGGTGCCGCGCCCGGCGGCTGGACCTACCAGCTGGTGCATCGCGGCCTCAAGGTTTATGCCATTGACAACGGCCCGATGAAAGGCAGCATGGATGGTCACCCGCAGGTCAAGCACGTGCGCGAAGACGGCTTTCGCTGGAAACCCAAGCACGCCGTCGACTGGCTGGTTTGCGACATGGTCGAGCAGCCGGTGCGCATTGCCAGTCTGATCGCCCAGTGGCTGGCCAGCGGCACGGCGCGCCAGACGGTGTTCAACCTCAAGCTGCCGATGAAAAAACGCCACGCCGAGGTCGCCCGCTGCCTGGAAGTGATCACCGATGCGCTGGACGATGCCGGCCTGCGTTATCGACTGCGAGCGCGGCACCTGTATCACGACCGCGAAGAAATCACCTGCTACATTCGCGTCGGCAAGGACTGACCCCCCTTGCAACTGACGAGAGGGCAAGGCCCTACGGGATGTTTTGCGGTTCTGCCTGCCCCCGTGTCACATAATCTGGTTTATCATTTTCAGCCTTACTCCGTACTGCATTCAGCAAGGATCCGCCAATGTCCCTGACCCGCTCCGCCTTCGATCAATACATGGTTCCCAACTACGCGCCGGCCGCCTTCGTGCCCGTGCGCGGCGCGGGCAGCCGCGTCTGGGACCAGGAAGGTCGCGAATACATCGACTTCGCCGGCGGCATCGCCGTGAATGCGCTGGGGCATTGCCATCCGGCGCTGGTCAAGGCGCTGACGGAGCAGGCTGGCCGCCTCTGGCACGTCTCCAATGTGTTCACCAACGAGCCGGCTCTGGCGCTGGCCGAAAAACTCGTCGGCGCCACGTTTGCCGACAAGGTGTTTTTCTGCAATTCCGGCGCTGAAGCCAATGAAGCCGCACTGAAACTCGCCCGCCGTGCCGCCATCGAGCGCTTTGGCGAGCAGAAGCACAAGGTGCTCTCGACGCTGAACAGCTTTCATGGCCGCACCTTCTTTACCGTGACCGTCGGCGGCCAGCCCAAGTATTCCGACGGCTTCGGCCCGAAGCCGCAAGGCATCGCCTATTTCGAATACAACAACCTTGATAGCCTCAAGGCATTGATCGACGACGACACCGCCTGCGTGATCATCGAGCCCATCCAGGGTGAAGGCGGCGTGCTGCCGGCAACGGCCGAATTCCTGCAAGGCGTGCGCGCGCTGTGCGACAAGCACAATGCCTTCCTGATTTTCGACGAAGTGCAGACCGGCATGGGCCGCTCCGGCAGCCTGTTTGCCTATCAGGAGTACGGTGTGGTGCCGGATATTCTGTCCAGCGCCAAGAGCCTGGGCGGCGGCTTCCCGATTGGCGCCATGCTGACGACCGCCGACATCGCCAGACACCTGGTCGCCGGCACGCACGGCACCACCTACGGCGGCAATCCGCTGGCCTGCGCGGTGGCCGGTGCGGTCTTTGATGTGGTGAACGATCCGGCGGTGCTTGCCGGTGTGAAAGCCAAACACCAGCTGTATGTCGATGGCCTGCAAACGCTCAATGCCGCGACGCCGGTCTTCAGCGAAGTGCGCGGCATGGGACTGCTGATAGGTGCGGTACTGAGCGACCAGTATGCCGGCCGCGCCAAGGACATCCTGAACCTCGCCGCTGAGGAAGGCCTGATGGTACTCATGGCCGGCCCGAACGTGATCCGCTTCGCGCCCTCGCTGGTCATTGACGATGCTGACATCACCGAAGGCCTGGCGCGCCTTGGCCGGGCGCTGAGCCGCTTCACGGCCTGATCACCCTGAAACAGGCAACAGCGGCAGCCTTTGGGCTGCCGTTTGCATTTCTGCCATTCGCGCACGGAACTTACAAACAATTACTGGACATGAGTCAGGGAAAACACTTATAACAACAACTCCTGCCGCCAGTAAGGATGCTGATCTTGCGTTCGATTCTGCTGCTCCTGTCATTGCTCCATGCATCTCAGGCCTTTGCTGAACAGCACGTTATCCGCTTGATGACACAGCAGCAGGCACCTTACAACCTGGAAGACCGGCAGGGCCGGCAAAGCGGTCTGGCGCTGGAAGCCGTACGTTGCGCATTACAGCGCATGGGGCGTCAGGCACAGTTCCAGTTTGTCCCCTGGCTGCGTGCTCAGAACACGGTAAAAGCGGGCCAGGCCGACGGTTTCTTTCCCGCGTCACGCAATGCCGAGCGCGATGCCTATGCCACCCTCAGCGCAACCGTGGCGCCGCAACAATGGCGCTGGTACCAGCTCAGCAGCAGCACGGCCGATCCGCTTGATGCCGATTTCCGCAACCGTTCCAGAGTCGGCGCCTATCTGGGCTCGAACATGATGCAGTGGCTCAAGCAGAGCGGCTACATGATCTACGCCGCTCCCTACAATCACGATCAGCTGCTGCGCATGCTCTTGGCCGGGCGTGTTGAGGCCGTACTGGCCAGCGATCTGGCGATGCAGGAAGCCATCCAGAAAGCCGGAGTGGACGGGCGCATCCGCTCGACGCTGCAGCAGGACAAACCGATGGGCTTGTATTTCAGCCATCAGTTTCTGGCCACCCAAACCAGCGATTTCCTGCCGACGTTCAACCGAGAACTGGCCAGCTGCCGCAAGCCGCTTGCTGCTGGTGGAACCCAACCCGCAGGCAGCGGCCCAGCAAAAGGCATCTAGGGGTATACGCCACCAAGCATTTAACCAAATAGGCTTCACAGGCATACACACCCATGTATTACGGGTGATGATGCGCAGCAACCTCGTCAAGCACCTTGGGCATGACCCGCACCAGCAGAATGCGCGGACCACGCATTTTCTTGACCACCACATCGAAACGGTCGAATTCCACGCGCTGACCTTCTTCGGGCAGGTTGCCCAGCTTCCACTGGATCAGCCCGCCGACGGTTTCCGCTTCCGGGTGGTCGATGTCCATGCCCAGCGCGCGGCTCAGGGTAAAGAGTGGCAGGCTGCCCTTGCCGATCAGCGTGCCGTCATCCTGCACCAGCCAGTCCTGCCGGGCCTGGCGGAATTCATCGCGGATTTCGCCCACCACGGCCCCCAGCAGATTGTCCAGCGTCACGAAACCGATCGGCGTTTCATCGTCGTAGCAGACCACGGCAAAATGTGGCGAGCCGGCGCGAAAACGCCGGAACAGCTCGACGGCCGGTGTCTGCGGGGTGACGACTTCCATCGGACGGGCCAGCTCGGCCAGGTCAAGTTCGTCGGCATCCTGCAGGTGGCGGAAGAACACATCCTTCAGATGCACGACGCCCTGCACATGCCCATCCTCATCAAGCAGCGGATAGCGGCTGTAGCGGTTCTGGGCAATGGTGGCAAATTGTGTGGCCAGGCTGTCATCCGCATGCAGCGCCACCGCCTCGTGAAAGGGGCGCATCAGATCGGATACTTTCAGCTTGGTAAAATCCAGGGCCTGCGCGAGCACGTTCCAGTCCAGCTCGCCGTGGTTCTGCCCGGCCGTGCGCCGGCCACGCAGGATCAGCTTCAGTTCTTCGGATGAATAATGGCTGTCGTGTCCGCCAGCCACATCCAGCCCGGCCAGCCGCAATACGGCATTGGCGCTGCGGTTGAGCAGCCAGATCCCCGGGTACATCAGCCAGTAAAAGACATACAGCGGCGTGGCCGTCCAGATGCCGGTCGCTTCGGGCTTGCGGATGGCCAGCGACTTGGGCGCCAGCTCGCCCACCACGATATGCAGAAAGGAAATCACGCTGAAGGCAAACACGAAGGAAATCGTGTGCACCAGCTTCGGTTCGTCTATCCCCACCGCAGCCAGCACAGGATGCAGCAATTCGGCAAACGCGGGCTCACCGATCCAGCCCAGCCCCAGCGAAGCCAGCGTGATGCCCAGCTGGCAGGCGGACAGATAGGCGTCGAGCTGGCCATGCACATGCTGCAGGATGCGTCCGCGCAGGCCATGCAGGCGGGCAATGCTGCGCACGCGTGTCTGCCGCAATTTCACCAGCCCGAATTCGGCAGCGACAAAAAAACCGTTGAGGCCCACCAGCAGGAGGGCAAGCAGGATCAGCAAGAAATTGTTCATGGATTCCGGAGTGACCGTACCGCCCGGAACGCGGGCAGCGCATCCCCGGCATTGTAGCCGATGCCGGGGATGCTTTTCCGGCCTGAGGCAAAACGCGGCGCCGGATTATCCAGCCGTCGCGACGCCTGGCCCACTTTGCCGCAAACCGGACCAGCGGTTTCCGCCGCGCCCCCTCATCCAGTATGCTGCGCCCCACAGTCGAGAAATGACCATGCGCAAACCACCGCCCCGCCCCACCCGTCCCGCCCCGCCATCCGGCCAGAGCAGCGACATCGCCAGCATTGCCCGCGCGCTATCGCGGCTGGGATTCTGCTCGCGCAGCCAGGCCGAAGCACTGGTGCTGGCCGGACGAGTCACGCTCAATGGCAGAACGGAGCGCGATCTCGGACGACGCGTGCACGTGCAGAAAGACCGGCTGCATGTGGATGGCCAGCCGGTCACCGCCAGCCGGCACGTCTACCTGATGCTGAACAAGCCGCGCGGGATTGTGACCACGGCCAGTGATGAACAGGGCCGCGCAACCGTATATGACCTGCTCGACATGCAGGCACTACCGTGGCTGGGACCGGTCGGTCGGCTGGACAAGGCCAGCGAAGGCCTGTTGCTGCTGAGCAACGACACGCGCTGGGCCGCCAGACTGACCGACCCGGCCAGCCATCTGGACAAGATCTATCACGTGCAGATCGACCAGCTGGCTGACGATGCCCTGCTGGCGCGACTGCATGCCGGTGTGGACAGCCCGGAGGGGCGGCTCGCCGTCAAGCATGCCGAAGTGCTGCGTCAGGGCGAGAAAAACAGCTGGCTGGCCATCACGCTCGATGAAGGCCGCAACCGGCATATCCGCCGGCTGCTGGAGGCGCACGGCATCGCCACGCTGCGTCTGGTGCGCGTGGCCATCGGCCCCTTGCGGTTGGCTGACCTTGGCAAGGGTCAGTCACGTGCGCTGGGCCAGGAAGAACTGGCCGCACTGAATGCCGCGCTGGCGGCGGCAAGCGGTCGGCAGCGCTGATGTTGCACTGCAAAATCTTCACCCGCAATCTGCAGCGTGCGCTATGCTTTTGCCCATGAGCAGCCGAAAATTCCCCCGCACGGCGGCGCCGCCAGGACAATTCCGGCAGTACGGCGCAGCAAGTCGGAGCGGGAATTTCTGCCTTCCCGACCAGCCTGCCACAGATACTGCGCCATGACGTCCATTCATACTCCCGACAAGCCGCTCAGCGAACTGCGCAATGATCGCCTGGCCATGCTGCAGGACATTGCCAAGGAACTTGAAGGCGATGTGGTATTCCCGGTGTGTTTTGACGCCACCGTGCAGATCAGCACCGTGATGAAGAGCCAGACGGCCTCGCTGCAGCGCATCACCCACGAAGTGCAGAAAGACCCGCTGATTACCAGCAAGCTGCTCAAGCTCGCCAACAGCGTCACCTACAACCCCTCCGGCCAGCAAATCATCGACCTGGGCGCCGCCATCACCCGGCTGGGCATGGAAATCGCCCGCAGCACGGCGCTGGCCTGCGCCATGGAGCAGCTGGTGCGCTCACGCGAGCTGGCGGCCTTTGAAACGCTGGCGCACGACATCTGGCAGCACAGCCTGCGCACCGCCATGTGCGCGCGCGTGATTGCCATGCGCCTGACGCGCGTCAACCCCGAACTGGCGATGCTGGCCGGTCTGGTGCATGACCTTGGCGCCTTTTTCCTGCTTGATCGCGCCAACCGCTATCCCGAACTGCACGAGCGGCCGAAAACCGTCGAATACCTTGTTGCGCAATGGCATGAAAGCATAGGCACCATTCTGCTCGACAACCTGGGCCTGCCCGAGGAAGTGATCGAGGGGGTGCGCGAAAACGACCAGCCGCGCCCCACGGTGGAAAACCCGCGCACGCTCAGCGACGTGATTTATGTGGCCAACCTCTTTGCCGGCGGGCTGGAAGAAATCCGCCACCTCGACCTGCCCGGCCAGATCGAACCCGTCGAGCTGACGCTGCCCAAGTACCTCGACCTCAAGCCGGAAATGGATGCTGCCTGCGCGGAAATGATGAGCCTCTGGTAAGCCTCACGCCGCCACCGGCACAGACGGGCCGACGAATAGCGGCCCGTCTTTCTTTTGCACTGGCATCTGCGCTATGGTTGCGCCACAAAAAAACATCACAGTGCGCAACAGCCATGTATATGACACCCAACAAATCCGCCGCAGAACTGCGCAACGACCGCCTCAACCTGCTGCAGGAGATCGCCCACGAGCTGGAGGGCGATGTCCTCTTCCCGGTCTGTTTCGACGCCACCATCCAGATCAGCTCGGTGATGAAAAGCCAGAATGTCACCCCGCAGAAAATGGCGCTGGCCGTCCAGAAAGACCCTTTGCTCACCGCCCGCCTGCTGCAGCTGGCCAATATGCCGCTGCACAATCCGCAGAATGTCCCGCTGATCAGCCTGGAGGCGGCCATCCAGCGCCTGGGACTGGAGCATGCCCGCAGCTTCATCCACGGCCTGACCATGGAGCAGCTGAAACGCTCGGCCAATCTGGCCGAATTCGAAAACATCTCGCGCTTCATCTGGACGCACAGCCTGCGTACCGCAGCGATTTCCCGCGTGCTCGCACGCCGCCTGGCCCCGCGCGTCGACCCCGAGCTGGCCTTTCTAACCGGCCTGATGCACGACCTGGGCGCCTTTTACCTGCTCGACCACGCCGCCCACAAGCCCGATCTGGCCGAGCGCCCGCAAAGCGCCCTGTACCTGGTTGCGCAGTGGCATGAAAGCGTGGGCGACATCCTGCTCGACAGCCTGAAACTGCCACAGGAGCTCGTCGACGCCAGCCGCGAACACGACCAGCCCCGTGCCCCGGTCGAACAGCCGCGCACACTGGCCGAAGTGCTCTATGTCGCCAACCTGCTCGCCGGCGCCAATCAGGAAATCCACTACATGGATCTGGACGACAAGCAGCCGGCTACCGAAGCCCGTCTGCCGGTCTACCACGGCCTGCAGGATGAAATGGATGCCGCCTGCACGCTGATTCTCAATCTCTGGTAGCACCGCGCTCTGTCACGCGGCCAGCGCGGTAAATGCCGCGTTGGATTTAAGCCGCGACCAGGCCGCAAAGCGGCGCTTTCGCCGCAGCACGCCGCCGGGCAGGGATATAATGGACGCCATGCGTCGCACCGAAGACCACAGCGCCATGAGCGTCCAGCCCAATGAAGACACCCTGCAGCGCCTGCACTGGCAAGTGGAGGCGCTGCAGCACTTTCTCGCCTGCCGCAACCTCTTCATCATCACCTTCTTCGGCTCGGGCGAAATCCTGGCGCACAACTACCCGGCGCAGGAACAGGCCACCAGGCTCGACGACTTCGGCTTTCTGATCGGCGCGGACAATCTGCAGGCCATCAAGGCGCTCAGCCGCACCACGGTCACCGGCAGCGAAGGCTGGAAATTCTTCAACCGCGACCTGCAGCTGCACCTCTTCCGTGTCAACGACACGCTCTGGAATCTCGAAGTCGGCCAGCAGGACGACGACCAGGAGAGCCAGCCCGGCCACGGTGATTTCGAAACCTTCTACAGCCTCACCAGCACGCTCAGCGACATGCGCGAATGGCAGGGCGGCGGCGAGATGGACGAATTGCTGGCACGCATCCGCGACGAACACCTGCCGAAAATCCGCCAGGTCAAGGCCGCGATCAGCGACCCCATCCTCGGCATGTGCCTGGAGCTGATCGAAGGCATGGTCGTCTCCACGCTGAGCAACGACGCCGACATCGATCCCAGCCTCTACGCACTGCTGACGCCATCCGAAGTGCAGGTCGCCAAATTCATCAAGCTGGGCATGTCCACCAAGGAAATCGCCACCAGCCTCAGCGTCGCCTCCAAGACCGTGGAAAACCACCGCAACAACCTGCGCGCCAAGCTTGGCATCACCAACAAGGGCATCAACCTGCGCAACTACCTGATCGCACTGGGGAACCCGCAGGGCTGAGACATATCCTTTTGCTGATTGGACATAGGGCTGCAGCTCTTTGCTCTGACGACGCCAGCAAAAAGGGCGAAAGGCCGCCAAGGCCCCAAACCCGTCATCCAAAGCATGCAAGCCCAGCCGGCGAACATCACCGGCTGGCTGCTTAAACAACTACAGTCCTGCTCAAATCTCGGCGAGTGCCGCTTCCCGGTCTGCCGCTGCCTGCGGCTGGGCGAGGCAGGCGTGGGCGGCGGCGCGGGCGCTGCATTCGCGGCTGGAGTACGCGCACAGGTAGCTCACGCCTTCGGGCAGCGGCTCGTAGTTGCTGCGCAATCCGACCACTAGCAAGCGCCCTGCCCGCGCCGCCGCCAGTTTTGCCACCAGGGCCTGCGCTTCGGCATGGCGGAAATCCTCGCCTGGCAGCGGGTAGTTTTCGGTAACAATGACCACCTCCTCTGCGCGCGTCAGGCGGTTGGCTGGCTTGCCCAGTTCGGCCTGCGCTTCCTCGTGCGTCAGCACCGTCCACCGGCCGGCTGCGCCCTGCCGGCCCAGTTCATCGACAAAATGGTCAAATGCCGGCGTCGCCTGGTTGGGGCCGATGCCGCGCGGGTTGACCAGATTGGCATAATCCTGAGCACGGGCCGCGCGCACGACGATGACGTCGCCGTCAACAGCCAGCGGCAGGATGCGCTGCGGATCGCGTTGCACGCGCACGGCAGTAGCGGCGGCGCGGGCCGCCAGTGCCTGATGCGCGGCAAGGTCAAATGGCTGCAACAGTGGCATCTGCTGCAGGCGCGACAGCTTGAAGGCCACCACGCGTTCGACTGTCTCATCCAGGGTCGGGAAGCGCCCGGCACGCGCGGCCTCGACCAGCGCAGCGATCATTGCCAGCTGGCGCGCCTGGTAGTCGCTGTTGTGATCGTAGTGCTCCTCGGACAGCATGATCATGTCGATGCCGGCGGCAAAGGCCAGCAGCGCGGCCGCCTCGGGCGCATAGTTGCTGCGAATCGCGCCCATGTTCATGCTGTCGGAAATCACGATGCCGGCAAAGCCCAGATGCTGGCGCAGCACACCCTGCAGGATGGGCGCGGACAGTGTGGCCGGGTGGATGCTGTCGATTTGCGGGTAGCGGATGTGCGAGGTCATCACCAGCTCGACACCGGCGTCGATCGCATGCTTGAACGGCAGCAAGTCTTCCTGCTGCAGGCGCTCGAAGGATTTGTCCACCTGCGGAATCAGCCGGTGCGTGTCGCCCACGGTGTCGCCGTGGCCGGGGAAATGCTTGGCGCACATCACGATGCCGCCAGCGTGCCCGCCCCGCACCGCTGCGGCGGCATGACGCGCGACATCCAGCGGTACTTCGCCAAAGGCGCGCGTATCGATGATGGGCGAATTGGGCGTGAGGTTCACATCCGAGCAGGGCCCGAGAATGCAATTGAAACCGGCCGAGCGCATTTCCTCGGCCAGCATGGCGTAGACCGAGGCGGTCAGTGCCGCATCGTCGGCCTTGCCCAGCGCCAGATTGCCCGGCCCGGTGACCGATTCGCGCGTCACCACGCTCCACGCGCCTTCCTGATCCACGCCCAGCAAGAGCGGCACGTGTGCGGTGCGCTGGCGCACGATGGCGTCCAGATCGCCGGTGAGCCGGCGCGCTTCGGCAAAGGTGCTGGCGTTGTCTTCGCTCAGGTAGCAGCCCCCCAGGTTGTAGCGCTCGATCAGCGTGCGCGCCGCTTCGGCGTCCTTGCCGGGAAAGGCCAGGATGAAGAGCTGGCCGACTTTTTCCTCGATGCTCCAGCCGGCGATCAGCGCGGCGGCCTGTTCACGATGGGTATCAAACATGATGCTGTCCTCAAAAAATGGGCGTGCGAAACCGCTGACGGCCTCGCACGCCGTCGATAACACGGATCAATAGGGGGAAATCGGAGATAATCTTATGGGTATGCCGCTGCAGCCATTATCGATAAATGGCTGCAGTGGCATACCCATCTGACAGGCAGAACTAGCCCAGCGGCTTCTTGCCGCGGCGCAGCTGGCCCATGGTGAAGGTGACGGCGACGATGATGATGCAGCCGCGGAAGATCATCTGCTGGTCGACGTTCAGCCCCATCAGCACCAGGCCGTTGTTGACCATGCCCATGATCAGCGCGCCGATCACGGCGCCGACGACCGTGCCCTTGCCGCCAAAGAGGCTGGTGCCGCCGATGATGACGGCCGCAATCACCATCATCAGGTCGCTCTCGCCCAGCGTGTAGCGCGCGCTCTGTAGCCGCCCGGCGTAGAGAATGCCGGCGAGCGCGGCCAGCGCCGAATTGAGCACCAGCACCTGCAGCTTCACGCGGTTGACGTTGATGCCGGAATACATGGCGGAAATCTTGTTGCCGCCGCAGGCCAGCACCTCCTTGCCAAAGCTGGTCTTGCGCAGCAGCACATGGCCGCCCGCCGCCACCAGCAGCATCCAGATGAACAGCACCGACACCGGCCCCAGGTCACCCGAGCCGAACACGAAGACAAAGCTTTCATTGTCGACCGGAATCGTCTGCAGCTCGGTGATCCAGCGCGTGATGCCGGTGATGATGCCCGTGGTGCCCAGCGTCACCAGAAAGGACGGAATGCCCACGCGGGTAACAAAAAAGCCGTTCACCAGCCCGCAGGCCACCCCCACCAGCAGCGCGGCCGGCACCGCCACCCAGATGCCATGCGGCAGCAGCAGCGCCACCGTCACCGAGGAGAGCGCCACCACGGCGGCGAAGGACAGATCGATTTCCGCCGCCGACAGCACAAAGGTCATGCCCACCGCCATGATGGCGATCATCGCCGTCTGCCGCGCGATGTTCATCAGATTGCCGCCCTCGAGAAAGCCCTTGTCGTGCAAGAGCAGCGCGAACAGCAAAAACAGCCCGGCAAACACGAAATAAATCACCATGCCGCGCCAGTCGGGCAGCCCGGCCAAGCCGGGCCAGCGTCTGATTACCGCATCCATTGCCTTCTCCTCACTGTACGGCGGCCAGCAGCCGCTCTTCGGTTTGTTCGCTGCTGGCCAGTTTGCCAGCAATGCGGCCTTTTCTCACGATGTAAGTCTCGTCGCAGAAGGCGCAGATTTCGCTGTATTCGCTGGACACGAATACCACGGCATTGCCCTGCTGCACATACTCGTTGACGATGCGCATGATCTCGCGCTTGGCGGCCAGGTCGATGCCAAAGGTGGGATCATCCAGCAGCAGGATGCGCGCGGCCGTTTGCAGGCACTTGCCGATCACCACCTTCTGCTGGTTGCCGCCCGAGAGCAGACGCACCGGCTGGCCGACGCCGGCCGTCTTGACCTGCAGCCGCGTCACCAGCTCGCGGGCAATGTCTCCGGCACGCCGCTCATTGAGCAATACCGGCTCGGCCAGCTCGCGCAGCCAGCTCAGCAGCAGGTTGTCCTGTACGCTGAAATCCAGCACCAGCCCCTGGCTGCGGCGGTCTTCGGGCACCAGATTGATGCCGTGGGCAATCGCCTGCGCCGGATTGCGGATGTCCACCGCCACGCCATCGATGAGGATTTCCCCGCCCAGCTTGCGGTCAAGGCCAAACAGTGCATGCAGGATTTCGGTGCGCCCGCTGCCCAGCAGGCCTGCCAGGCCGACAATCTGGCCCGGAAACACGCGAAACGACACCTCGCTGACACTGGCCGTGCGCAGTTCGCGCACTTCCAGCAGGGCTTGCCCGGCCGGCGGCGCGGGCCGGCTCCAGGCCGGTGGTGTCGAGCCATCCTGCCCCAGCATGTCGCCGACCAGCTGCTCGACCGAGGTGTCGCTGACGGGCACGCGGCGCACGCAGCGCCCGTCGCGCAGCACGCTGACCGTGTCGCAGATGCGGAAGATGTCGCGCAGGTAGTGCGTGATGTAGACAATCGCCACGCCATCGGCCTGCAGTGTGCGGATCGCGGCAAACAGCTGGCTGATTTCCTGGTCCGACAGCGAAGCGGTCGGCTCGTCCAGAATCAGCACGCGCGCGCGCGTCGCCAGCGCCTTGGCGATTTCGACCAGCTGGCGCTGGCCCATGCTCAGTGTTTCCACCAGCGCGTCGGGGTCGATTTCGCTGGCCACGCCGATGCGTGCCAGCAGGGCCCGGGCCGTGCGGCGCATCGCCGTCGTTGCCAGCAGGCCGCGTCCGGTGCTCAGCCAGTTGTGCAGAAAGATGTTGTCGGCCACGCTCATCGTCGGTACCAGACTCAATTCCTGGTAAACCATGGCGATGCCGGCCGCGCGCGCCGCCTGCGGCGAGCCCGACACGCAGGGCTGGCCATCCACGCGCAGCTCGCCGGCGTCGCAGGCATGCACGCCATTGAGAATCTTCATCAGCGTGGATTTTCCCGCGCCGTTCTGCCCGACCAGCGCATGGATTTCACCCTTGCGCAGCGTGAAATCCACACCCTTGAGCACGGCATTGCCATCGAACTGCTTGACGATGCCGCGCGCCTGCAGTGCGTAGTCTTGCACATTTTCCATTGCAATTCTCCAGGGTATTGTCTCACAGCCTTTTCAGATAAATGGCTGCAGGGCAATACCCATAATTTGCACCTGATTATGTCTCTCTTTCAGAAAGCCTTTTTTCGTCATGCCCGCGAAGGCGGGCATCCAGAGCAAAGCTTGATTTCACACCCTCATCTGGATTCCCGCGTACGCGGGTATGACGATTCTGAAGCAGAGACATAATGTATCTGCAGCAGCGAGCTTGCTCGCGAAGCGTCGCTGGTCGCGAGCAAGCCCGCTCCTGCAAGCAAAAACAGCTCAATGCGGGTTATCAGCCCCAGGCTGGCACTCTTGCCAGTCTGCACGCCTGCCTTACTTCCCCGCCTTGGCCGCCAGCGCCTTGTTGACCGCCGCCGGCGCCGGTCGCGCCAGCGCGCGCTGCCACTGCGCCCCCAGATTGGCCGGCGTCACCTTGATGGCGTCCACCGTCACAAAAGGCGGCGTCGGCTTGTTCAACAGCGACAGGCCCCCCATGCGCGCCAGCGTCTTGCCCATGTCGTAGGGCAGATCAGACACGATGCCGGCGACATTGCCGCCGCGCGCCATGTCCAGCGCATTGGCCGCGCCCAGGTCCATCGTCACCACCTTCACGTCCTTGCGGCCCGAGGCGCGCACGGCGGCGGTCACGCCTTCGGCGATCGAATCCCACGGCGCGTAGATGGCCTTCACCGTCGGGTTTTGCGTGAGGATGGCCGAGGCGATCACCTCGCCGTCGTTGGGGTTGGCAATGCCCTTGTCGGCGACGATGCGGATGCCGGGGAACTTGCCCAGCTCGGTTTTCACCGCCGCGTCGCGCTGGTTGGTCACGTAGTAGTTCGCCGAGTGATGGATCAGCGCCACATCGCCTTTCTTGCCTATGCTGTCGGCCATCAGCTCGGCCGCGGCCTTGCCCATGCCGTAGAGGTCATCGGTGACGATGCCGGCGTAATCCTTGCCGTGCACAAAGCCCTGCGGCGCATTGCTGATGAACACCATCTTCACGCCGCGGTTTTTCGCCTCGCGGAATGCCGCCGCGCCGGAAACCGGATCAATCACCAGCGAGATGATCAGGTCGGGCTTGAGCGCCAGCACGGTTTCCAGATCGGTGCGCTGCTTCTTGGCATCCATTTCGGCATCCGTCACGGCGACGACCTTGATGCCCAGCTCGCGAAAGACCTCCTGCGCACCCTGGCTGAGCGCGGAGGAGAAATCCGACGTGGTATGCATGAGGATGGCGGCCTTGTAGCCCTTGCCCTGGATCGCGGCCACCTCGGCTGGCGTAAGTGAAACCTGGGTGTAGGAGGTCGGCTTCTCGCCGTTGGGGCCGACGGTGGCGGCCAGCGCCGCACCGCTGGCGAGCATGAACAGCGCCGGCAGACAGCATTTCTTCAGAGTAGAGAACATGGCATTGCTCCTGGCGGCGGGGCAAACCCCGCCGCCTTCGAGGGTTAGTCGGCCTTCGCCACCTTGTTCAGGCGGGCATTCCACTTGGCGGCAGCGGCTTCCAGCGCTGCTTTCGCCGGCTTGCGTCCTTCGATGGCCATCTGCATTTCGTCGTTGAATTCCTTGCGCATCGTGGCCTCATCCGGCAGCAGATTGGCCGGCAGGATGGGCGTGCGGGCGTAGGCCATCGACTTGGCCGCCAGCGCGCGCGCTTCGCCGACCGGGTCGCCGCTGCCGGCGCCCTCGCGGAAAAAGGCATCATCGTTCGCCTTGCGCGACGAGGGGAAGGTCGAGCCGGTGCTGCGCGCAAAGGCCAGCTGGCTCTGGTCGTCGGTCAGCAGCAGGCCCAGCTTCGCCGCGGCGTCCGGATGCTGCTGGCCCTTGGGCATCACGAAGGACATCAGCCAGCCGCCCAGCGCCATCTTGCCGCCGGCCAGCGGGAAGGCCATCACGCCGGTGCGGTCGTACACGGCCTTGTTGTCGGTCGAGAGCTTTTTCAGCGCGGTGGGCGCGGTGGTCATCATCGCGATCTTGCCCGAGCCATAGCCGGCAATTTCCTGCTCGTATTCCATGCGGAAGGCATCGCGCGGGATGACACCGGTCTTGTACAGATCGGCGAACAGCTCGACGGCCTTGACGTGCTGCGGGCTGGTGAACGCCGCCTTGCCGTTTTCGAACACCGGCAGGCCCATGTACATGAACCAGGGAATCATGCCGCCGTCGCCGCTCTTGGTCGCCAGCTTGGGCGAGAAGGCTGCGGCGCCGGTCTTTTTCTGGATCACGCGCGCGGCGGCGATGAAGTCGTCAAAGCTCGCCAGCGAGGTTTTCACGCCGGCCTTGGCGAAGATTTCCTTGTTGTAGGCAATCACCGCCACGGCGTTGTAATACGGGAAGCCGTAAAGCTTGCCCTTCACGCTCAGATCCTGCACGGCGCCGGGCAGGTAGACCTGCTTCTTGTCGCCGACCAGCGGGTCGAGCGGCGTAAGCAGATCCTTGTTGGCGAATTCGTGCGTCCACGGCACGTTGAAGTTCACCAGCGCCGGCGGCTTGCCCGAGGCCAGCGCGGTGATCAGCTTGGGCTGGATCTGGTCCCAGTTCATGTCGCTCCACACCGCCTCGTAATCCGGATTGGCCTTGTTGAAGCGCTCGATCACGCCATTGAAGAACGGTGCGTACTGCGAGGTATTGAACGTCCAGAACTCGATCTTTTCCTTGGCATGGACGGGAATGGCAAACATCAGGCTGGCAAGCAGGCCGCTGCCGAGCAGCATGGCGGGGTGACGCATGGAAGAAGTCTCCTTGGGCGAGGGCATGAAGGCCGGCAAGGCGCTGAGACCACCCTTGCCTGCCACCTAAGCAACTTTCATCAAGCTGGAGAAACACCCAAAAATAAGTGTTTGGTAGGTGTTTCGTAGCGAGAGGCTAGGCCACTACATCGGCAAGGTCAACATGACTTCGGCATGCGTTGCGGATTTACCACTTACAAAACACCCATAAACCTGGGTGGAAAAATGCAGCGCAGGAGAGCTGCAGCGTGGACTGGATTGGCATGGCGGCGAGCAAGGCAACGGGGTATATGCAGGAACCCATTTGCATAAAATGGCTAGAGAGCGATACCCGGCATCTGAGTAACAGACCAGAGAAGCGTAGTGCCTTCCGGCACTAGTGCCGGGCCGGATGGCACGACCGCTTATCCGACCCACCAAGAGGCGCTACTTCAAGAGGCGCTGCTTATTCCCGCAGTCGCGGGTAATGCCCCTGCCAAGGGCTTGCGCGATCAGGCGGCAAGCGTAATGGCCGCAAGCATCCCCGTGGAACGAACGCTGTCAGGCTCGGCGACGCTGCTGGCCACGCCGTCTGCAATCAGCACCTGCCGCAGGCTGGCCTGTATTTCCCGCTGCATGGCATCGAGCACTTCGCCGCGTCGCCGGTATTCGGCGCGCTTGCGCGCCGGGCGCTCTGCGATGGGCACGCATTCCCTGGCGAGCGGAATGCTGAAGTGGCCACTCGCCTGCCTGATGCCGCCCGCGGCCAGCCAGACTTCCTCGTAATCCAGCCGGACGTCCTTGCGGTGGCGATAGCGCGGCGAGGCGTACACATGGTTTTCACTGGCAATGGCGTCGATGAAGGCACAGCCGCAAACCCGCGCCACATCGCGCAGCGCATCCAGCAGCAGCAGGCGCGGCTGAAGGCCATGCAGCTCGCGTGTCACTTCCCTGATTCGCTCGCGTCCGTCCTTCTTTCCCTGCATGCCGCCGATCAGCAGCCCGGTCTGCCCATTGCGCGTCACCAGGCTGAAACTCAGCGCCTGCAGCCAGGTGTCCGCTGTCACGAGCTGCAGGCACAGCCCGCCCTCCTTGTCGAATTTGCCAAAGCGGTTGAGCAGTAAACGGCATGACTCGCCGGATTTGCCGGACAGACGCGCCAGCTCGACCCCCTCGCCGCGCATGATGGCGGCGGCCTGCCCGGCGCAGAAACGGGAATGGAAATGCCGGAAATGCCCGATCAGCACATCGCACACGGCATCCGCCGGCAAGCGGCAGTCAAAGAACGGCCGGTGCACCCGCTCGATGAATTCCGGCTCACGCCCGAGCACGGCGGAAAGCGGCGAATGGCGCAGAAAGGCAAACCAGCGCGCACTGCTGCGCGGTTGCAGCAGCGACCTGAACACCAGGCGCAGCTTGCGGTGCAGGCGCACATCGCCATTTGCAAAGCGCATGCGGCAAGCCCAGCGCACATCATCGAACCACTGCCCGACCCCATCCGGCCCGCCCGCTTCCCAGTCCCATTCCATAAGCCATCCCCTGCCTGCCGGCGAATCATTGAATGGCAGGAGTAAAAGGCCCCCCGCCACCGCGAAGATTCTCGTCGGCACGCGCCGCACAGGCATGGCAAAACGGTGAGGAAGTGTGAAAAGATGTGAATGGGGGTCAAGTCAGGGGATAATGCACCCGCCATGCGCTGACCGCAACTGGAGCGCCAGTCTGGGTAAGTTCTACATTTCCTAAAACCTGCAACGTCCAGTAAATGGAGATCGATCAGAAGCACTTTGCCATCCGAGCATTTATACAAACGCCATCAATATGTACCGGCACAGGAGTTTTTTTCATAGAAGGTGTTGCAATGGATCACACTAGATACAACCGATGGAAACGAGCTAGCTTCGCATTGATTCAAATCGAGCCATTTTTAGCTACCACACTCCAGCAGCTAGGCAAGATAGATGCGTCACTTTACGAGAAAGATCATAGGTACCGGGAAATTCGCGAACGAAATAATGCTACGACCGAGGAATGGAACGAACTAAACGACTCCATGACAATGGCATATCTTTGGGTTCTTGGGGCATATGAGGTTATCCGCACAATTGATCAACGGTTCCGAGAATTAGGTCTACATGCTTCAGGCCAATACCAACAAAGCACCAAAGTGAAGCGCAGCTTTGAACGTGTCCGCATTCCACTCGCCAAGCTTGAGCCTCCTAGAAAGCATAACACCGACAAGGGCTTTGCTTATCCAGCGTTAAATGCCGCTCACGGTCTCGGATGGATAGTTGCGGATGACGTAATCATTTCTAGAGGTGAACTTTCTACTCAACTATTAGAATTTCTAGAGAACCTCAACCCTGCCAACAGCGTGTAGCTAGCCCCCTGCCGTGCAATTCAGTCAAAAAGAGTGCCAAACGCTGCATCAATCATGCGGATTGACGAAATGAAAAACAGCGCCATTCGGCGCCGTTTTCTTTTTGAAAGAAGCAGCAATCACCCGCGCAGCAATTGCTTCACATAGCGCGCCACGCCCTCTTCCACGGTCAGGAATGGCGCGTCGTAGCCAGCTTCGCGCAGCAGCGTCAGGTCGGCTTCGGTAAAGCACTGGTATTTGCCCTTCAGCGCATCGGGGAACTCGGTGTATTCCAGAATGCCCTCGGCAACCAGCTCGGCCAGACTCAGTGCGGGCTTCCCCTCATGAGCGCGGCAGGTGTTGACCGCAGCGACGGCGATGTCGTTGAACGGTTGCGCCTTGCCCGTTCCCACGTTGTAGATGCCGCAGACTTCCGGGTTGTCGAGGAACCACAGGTTCACCTTCACTACGTCATCCACCGAGATGAAGTCGCGGGTGTGGCCACCGGCCGGGTAGCCGTTGTATTCACCGAACAGCTTTACCTTGCCGGTGGCGCGGTACTGGTTGAAGTGGTGGAAGGCGACGGACGCCATGCGCTCCTTGTGCTGTTCGCGCGGGCCGTAGACGTTGAAGTAGCGGAAACCCGCGACCTGCGCGGTGATGCGCTCGTCTTCCATGCGGCGGCGCACGATCTGGTCGAACAGCAATTTTGAGTAGCCGTAGACGTTCAGCGGTTTTTCGCAGTCGGGCGTTTCGATGAAGCCCTGGCGGCCGTTGCCGTAGGTGGCGGCGCTCGATGCATAAATGAACTGCGCTTCCTGTTCCTGCGCCCAGTCGAACAAGGTCAGCGTGTACTGATAGTTGTTGTCCATCATGTACTTGCCGTTGTGCTCCATGGTGTCGGAGCAAGCGCCCTGGTGCAGGATGGCGGTAACCGAATCATCAAAGTCACCACCGGCCAGTGCTTCGATGAAGTCGTGCTTGTCCATGTAGTGCAGGATGTCGAGATCGACCAGATTGCGGAACTTGTCGCCGCGCGTGAGGTTGTCGACCGCGATGATGTCGCGCTCGCCACGCTCGTTGAGCGCCTTCACGACGTTGGAGCCAATGAATCCGGCGGCGCCGGTTACGATGATTGCCATGGGTATCTTCCTAGGTGCTTTTGTCTTATTGGCTTACGCGGCAACACAGTGCCAGGTATAGCCAGGCGCCGTGCGGTATCCATTGTTCGGTCCAGCGCCAGCTGTTGGCCATGGTCGCCACTTCGGATTTGCGGAAGTCGATGCTGTCCTCGTCGTCCAGGCCGCTGGTGATGCCGTTGCACACGCCACCCGGCGCATTGAAAAAGCCTGGCTCGTAGCGCGGATTGTTGCGGCCCCAACCCTGCAGCATGCAGGCGTCGAAGGGATTGGCGCCCAGCAGCCAGTTCAGCGCATTGTCGCCATATTCGCGGATGCGCGCGGCAAATTCCGCGTCATCGGCAAACAGGCGCCGGGCGACTTCGGCCGCGGCGACGATCGAGCCCAGCCGCGCGTTCTCGCCCTGCCACCAGTAGCCGGTTTCATTGTCGTGCGGAATGAAAAACTGCGTATTGCCGGGCTGCTTGGCATTCTTGACGAAATGACGCGGGTAGCCGAAGGGGTTGTTCACTTCATTGGTGATCGCGATTTCGAAGCGATAGGCCTTCTCCAGGGCGGCACGGATGCGTCCGGCCAGCGGCGAAGCGGGCGCGACTTCCAGATAGCGCAGCAGCGCCAGATACGGCAGGCCGGCTTCGGCGGCGTGGTAGTAGCTGCGCTCGCCCGTGTCGTCCATGCGGAACCAGCCGGCATCCTGCTGGCGCTGCAAGAGGCTGTCGACACGGCGGGCGGCGGCATCGGCGTACACGCCCTCACCCGTCACGGCCAGCAGCTCGGTGGCGGCCAGCAGCGCGCAGTAGTCGTCGATCATGTTTTCGCGGCCGTCTTCCAGATAGCGCACATTGTTCGCTTCCAGATCGGCAAAGCCTTTTTTTGCGCCCTCCAGGTACTGCTGGCGGCCAAAGCCCTCGCCGTCGCGGGCCAGTGTGCTGGCGCGCGCCAGTGCGGCAATCGCCACGCCGCCGCCCTGACGGTAGGCCGCGTGGTAGGTGGCGAATTTCTCGCCCTTCTGGGTCTTGTATTCGCAGATGTCGCGGCGGTTTTCGTCCTTGCTCCACTGGTCGAACACCGTCATGTAGAAATAGCCCTGCGGCGACTGCATGCGCAGCAGGAAATCCGCGCCGTGCAGCGCTTCATCGGTGATGCGCTCGTAGAACCACTTGTTGAAGAAGGCGATGGTCTTGTCGCTGTCCGGGCCATCCGGGTCGTCCATGCGCTCGACCACCCAGTCCGGCCGGGCCGGCATGCGTGCCAGGCCGTCGATGAGGTTCCACACCACCTGCGGCGTCTGCTGCGGGTTCATGTACTGCGAGAAGGACAGGTGCGACAGGTATTTGGAGACATCGCCCGAGGCGTCATACCAGCCGCCATGCACATCGCAACGCTCGTCGCTGCCCCACAGCGGGCGGCTGCGGTCGGCCAGATCGAAAATGCCGCTGCAGCGCTGGCCCTTCAGGTAGTGGACGATGTCGGAAATCATCAGCTCGGCAAACACGCGCGGCGTGATGCTGAAGGTGCCGGATACCATGGGCGGCGTTACGCCGTCGAGCACGAGGAAATACTCGCCCTCCTGCGCCAGCGCGGAAAAATCGGCAGTCCAGAAATGCCAGCCCTGCCCCCTGGGCTGCTCTTTCCAGTTCGCCACCGGGCCGCTGGCCTTGAGCTGGCCGCTGAACACGGCGCTGCGGCTGGCGTTGTCGTACACGGTAAAGCCACTGGCGGCCAGCGCGGCCGGCGCTTCGATCACCGCGACCTTGCGGCTGGCGGGCGCATAGCCCAGATGATTCAGCAGGATTTTCATGACAAAAGTGAACCTTGGATGTTGTGCTTGGTGACGGGTTGGCGCTGGCGGGCTCAGGCGTGGGCCAGCAGCCAGTTGCGCGTGGCGCCGATCATCCCCGCATGATTACCGGCGCTGGCGAGCGTGACTTTGCTCATGTTGCGGAAATCCGGCAGCAGGCGCTCGGCCAGCGCGGCGTTGAGTTCGCCAAGGAAGGCGGCGCGGCCGGCGATGCCGCCGCCGATCACCACGCGCTCGGGATTCAGCACGTAAATCAGGTTGGCGATACCGGCCGCCAGGATGTCGAGCCATTGCGCCACCAGCCCGGCCATCACGGCATCGCCGGCGTCGAGTGCGGCAAAGATGGCGCGCCCGTCGAGCCGCTGCCCGGTTTGCGCGGCAACCAGTTCGACCAGACCGCGCATCGAGGCGTGGTCTTCCCAGCATTCGCCGCGTGCAAGGCCGTTTACATGCATATAGCCCCATTCGCCGGCGGCAGCCTTGTGCCCCTGATACAGCTGGCCATTGATGACGATGCCGCCGCCAATGCCGGTACCGATGGCCACGGCGATGAAATTGCGGATGCCGGCCGCCGCGCCCAGCCAGCCTTCGGCCAGCGCCACGCAGTTGACGTCGTTTTCCACGCTGACCGGCAATCCGAAACGCTCGGCCAGCCGCTCGCCCAGCGCTACGCCGGCAAAACCCGGAATCGCGCCGGCGGCGCCCAGAATGCGCCCGCCGACCGGATCGACCAGCCCCAGTGTCGAAACGGCGATGCCGATCACGCGATGCTGCGCCAGCATGCCGGCCAGCAGCGCGTCAATGCGCGGCAGCACGGCAGCGGCGCCCTGCTGGCCATGCGTGTCGGCCACGTGAGCCTCCAGCACCTTGCCGTCTTCCTGCACCAGCCCGTATTTGAGCTGGGTGCCCCCGATGTCCAGCGCGAGCAATGTTCTCATCGATTAAACCCGTTCCCAGTTGATCGTTGCCAGGCCTTGCGCCGCCAGATAGGCATTGGCGGCGGAAAAATGGCCGTTACCCAGAAAGCCGCGATACGCCGACAGCGGCGACGGATGTGCGGAATGCAGCAGCAGATGGCGGCTGGCGTCGATGCGCGCCGCTTTTCTGGCCGCATACGCGCCCCAGAGCATGAATACCAGATTGCTGCGCGCGGCGGCCAGTTGTTCGATCAAACAATCGGTGAATGCCTCCCAGCCCTGTTTGGCGTGCGAGCCGGCGCGGTCGGCCTCGACCGTCAGCACGCTGTTGAGCAGCAGCACGCCCTGGCTCGCCCAGCCGGCCAGATTGCCGTGCGGCGGCGGCGTGTGACCCAGATCGCGGGCGATTTCCTGCCAGATATTCCTGAGTGATGGCGGCGTTTTCACGCCATGCGGCACCGAAAAGCTCAGGCCGTGCGCCTCGCCGGCGCCGTGATACGGGTCCTGCCCGAGAATGACCACGCGCACATCCTGCGGGGCCACGGCCTCCAGCGCGGCAAACCAGTGCTCGCGCGCCGGATGGATGGTTTTGCCGGCGGCCAGCTCCTGAGCGAGAAAGTCGCCCAGCCGTTGCCAGTGCGGGCTGGCGGCATGGGCAGCCAGCAGCGGCTGCCAGGATGCGGGCAGCGCGGGCATGACGCTCATGACGGCTCTCCGCGCAGCTGATGCACCCGGCGGCGGTGACGGGCAAAGACCAGGCGGCTGAAGGCTTCTTCCTGCGCTTCGTCGGCAAACGCCAGCTCGGCCGTCAGTTGCCAGCCGGTGGCGGCGGCTTCGCATTGTCGCAGCGTGGCGGCGAACTCCAGCTCGCAGGGCAAATCCGCCGAAAGATTGATCGCCAGCACGGCGCGTTCGCCCACCGGCAGCGGCGTGGCGGATTGCCAGCGCACCGCATTGAGGCCCAGACCCGCCGGCACCGGCGGCGGCAGGCTGCCGCCCTGCTGGCGCGCCAGCCAGGCCAGCGCCAGATCAAGCTTGGCATGCAGCAACGCATCGCCCGCCTCGGCATCCGCCTGCTGTTCACTGTCGTGCAGCACGCGCAGATAGGCGCACACCTCGCGGCTGCCGCGCGGCTGTTGCGCGCTGGCGCGCCAGTCCAGGGCCAGTTCGCCCTGCCACAGGATGCCGCTGTCGGCGGAATGTGCGCTCATGAGTCGGTCGCTGCCACAAAAAGCGCGATTATACCGGCAAGCGCTTGTCTTTTTCCCGCACAACACTAAGCTCGACGTATTCATGCCTTGCGGAAATGCCATGCGCGCACTCGCCCTTGCCCTCGTCTGCCTGCTGGCCACTCCGGCCCTGGCCAGCTCCACCGGCCATGCGCCGGCCAAAAAGACCGGCACCCACGCCAAGGCCGCCGCCCATGAAGGGCCCGTGCACTGGTCTTATGCCGGCGCAGGCAGCCCGGAAAACTGGGCGCAGCTGGACGAAGCCAACCGCCTGTGTGCCAGCGGTCGCCAGCAATCACCCATCGACATCCGCACCGCCTACGCGCTGGCGCTCGATCCCCTGCAGTTCGACTACCAGACCAGCAAGCTGCACGTGCTGAACAACGGCCACACCATCCAGCACAATGTCGATCCGGGCAGCTGGCTGCAGATTGGCGGCGATCGCTATCAGCTGCTGCAGTTTCACTTCCACACGCCCAGCGAAGAAGCCGTCGGCGGCAAGCGCTATCCGATGGTGGCGCACCTGGTGCACAAGAACGAAGCCGGGCAACTGGCGGTGGTGGCGGTTTTCCTGACGCAGGGCACGCAAACGCATCCACTGATCCGGCAGCTGTGGGCCAGGCTGCCGGAAAGCCATCCGGTGGCGATGAGCTTTGAGGACCAGAGCTACAACCCATCCAGCCTGCTGCCGCGGGATCGCAGCTACTGGACGCTGATGGGCTCGCTGACCACGCCGCCCTGCAGCGAAGGCGTGCGCTGGCTGATCCTGAAAACTCCGGTGAGCATCTCGAAGGCCCAGCTGGCGCTGTTCCGCAAGCACTTCAGCATGAATGCCCGCCCCTTGCAGCCGCTGTTCGAGCGGGCGATTCTTGATTCGCAGTAAGCGCGGATCAGCTCAGCCCTTGCGCCGCCCGGCAAAGAAGCCCGACAGCTGTTCAGCCGCCGCTGCCGCGCAGCAGCCGCCCTCGACATGCGTGTGGTGATTCAGCAGGCGGTTGGCAAACAGGTTGACGACGCTGCCGGCGGCGCCGGTTTTCGCGTCGCGCGCGCCATACACAACACGGCCAATGCGGCTATGCAGTATCGCGCCGGCGCACATCGGGCAAGGCTCCAGCGTCACATACAGCGTGCAGCCGTCGAGCCGGTAATTGCCCAGCGCCGCCGCTGCAGCCCGCAGCGCGAGCATTTCGGCGTGCGCGCTTGGGTCATGCAGGCCGATCGGCTGGTTGTGCGCCACCGCCAGCACTTCGCCATCCTTCACCAGGACGGCGCCGACCGGCACTTCGCCGGCGTGTGCTGCTTCCGCTGCAGCGGCGAGCGCCATGGCCATGAAAGCCTGGTCGGCATTAATCTGGCTGGTATTCATAGCGCGGACCGAGTAATTCCGGCCATGCCAAAAGCATGGCCGCGCCATTCTCCCGGCTCAGGCAACGAATCACGTTGTCGTGATGCAGCGTTGCATCAACCATGCTGGGTCCAGGCCCTTTGATCAGGTGATCCCAAAACCCTCGACCCGGCCCCTCACAGTCTCGCGCCCAAGCCAGGGTCTCAAGGCGAATGCGCTTGTCGTTTCTGTACACTTCCAGCCCGTCAAGCGCATACCCGGCATTGTCGATCCGCACCGCGACGCCGGGCGGCAAGGTAGCGACATAGCTGACCAGCCTCTCCTGCCAGCGCAGCTTCACCGTCTGGCCGGTTTGATTCTGCACGCGCACCACCGGCTCAACCGGCTGACAGCCAAGCAGAAGCACCAGCAGAACAACAAGGGTATATGTCTGCAGCCTTTTCATAAAAGGGGTTAGCTGGCAATACCCAGCATTTCTTCGGCATGCTGGCGCGTGGTTTCGGTGATGGTGACGCCGCCCAGCATGCGGGCGATTTCGGCGATGCGCGCGGACTGATCCAGCGCGGTGATGGCGCTGACCACACCCGCCTCGTCGCTGGTCTTGCTTACCTGCAGATGCTGATGCCCACACGCCGCCACCTGCGGCAGGTGGGTGATGCACAGCACCTGGCGGCTGGCGGCCAGCTCGCGCAGACGCCGGCCGACGATTTCGGCAACCTTGCCGCCAATGCCGACATCCACCTCGTCGAAAATCAGCGTGGGAACGGCGGCAACCTTGCTGGTCACCACCTGCAGCGCCAGCGAGATGCGCGACAGCTCGCCACCGGAAGCCACCTTGGCGAGCGCACGCAGCGGTGCGCTCGGGTGATTGGCCACCTGCAGCTCGACCTGCTCGAGGCCGAAGGCCGCCGGCGTTTCCAGCGGCAACAGCGTGATGGCAAAGCGCGACGAACCCAGCGCCAGCTCGGGCAGCTGCTCGTTGACTGCAGCCTCCAGCTCGGCGGCCGCGGCGGCGCGGCGCGCACTCAGTTGGCCCGCGAGCGTTCTGAATGCGGCCTCGGCATCAAGAACCCGCGCCTGCAGGCCTTCCAGACCGGCGCTGCCGCCCAGCTCGGCCAGCCGCGCCTGCCAGTCCTGCAATTGTTGCGGCAATTCTTCCGGCGGCAGGCGAAACTTGCGCGCCATGCGGAACACCGCGTCGAGCCGTGCCTCGACTTCGGCCAGCCGCGAGGGATCAAGCTCCAGCCGGTCGGCGTAATGGCGCAGCGCATGCACGGCATCGGCCAGCTGCGCTTCCGCGCCCTCCAGCAGCGACAGGGTTTCATTGATGCCGGCATCGTAATCGGCAAGGCCCGCCAGCTGGTGCTGCACGCTGGCCAGCCAGCTCTGGCAGTTCTCGTCGCCGTCGGCCAGCACATTCAGGCCAGACTGCACACCCTCGATCAGGCTGGCGGCATGGTGCAGGCGCTTGTGTTCGGCCTGCAGCTCGGGCCACTCGCCGTCGGCAAGGCCCAGCGCCGCCAGTTCGTCGATCTGCCACTGCAGGCGCTCGCATTCGGCCAGATAGGCGCTCTGGTTGCGCTCGGCCTCCTGCAATTCGTTCGCCAGCGCCTGCCAGTGCTGCCAGCTCGCGCGCACCTCGCGCGCCAGTGGCGTGGCCTGCGCGAAATCGTCAAGCAGCGCGCGCTGCGCATCGCCGCGCAACAGCGACTGGTGCGCGTGCTGGCCGTGGATGTCGACCAGCAGCTCGCCCAGCGCTTTGAGCTGCGCCAGCGTCGCCGGCGTGCCGTTGATCCACGCGCGGCTTTTTCCCGCGGCGTCGATCACCCGGCGCAGCAACAGCCGCCCTTCATCGCCCTGCAGCGATTCACTGGCCAACCAGTCGTTGACGCCGGGAATGGCATTGCACGCCCACTCGCCATTGAGCTCGGCCCGCTCGGCACCCTGGCGCACCATGCCAGCCTCGGCGCGCTCGCCCAGCAAGAGGCCCAGCGCGTCGATGAGGATGGATTTGCCCGCGCCGGTCTCGCCGGTCAGCACGGTAAGCCCCTTGCTGAAATTCAGTTCCAGCTCGCGGACGATGACGAAATCACGCAGGTGTAGCGATTGCAGCATGGGCTTGCAACTCCGGAAAACCCAACGCAGAGACACAGAGATGCAGAGAAATGCCGTGTTAATTGTTCAGCGAGCTGCCAGCCGCCCAGAGCGAGGGCACGCTTGGTGGCAGCCAAACCTGATCAGGCTTTTCTCTGCGCCGCGGCGCCTCTGCGTTGAAAACAGTCAATCACAGCAGCTTTTCGCCCCAGCGCAGCTTGGCGCGGAGCATGTCGTAGTAGTTGTATCCCAGCGGATGCAGGATGGTCAGCAGCTGCGGATAGCGGCGGATGATGATGCGGTCCATCTCGCGGATTTCGCAGTCGCTCTGGTTGTCGAAATACACGCGCGCATCCTGGCCGCGCGTGAGCAGAAAGGCGACTTCCGCCGTATCACTCACGACGATGGGCCGGTTGGACAGCGATTGCGGGCAGATGGGCACCAGCGAAATGGCCGGCACCGTAGGCTGCAGAATGGGGCCGCCGGAGGACAGCGCGTAGGCGGTCGAGCCGGTCGGCGTCGAGACGATCAGGCCATCGGCGCGCTGGCTGCACACGAACTGCTGGTCGATGAAGATTTCAAACTCGATCATTGCCCCCATCGAGCCGCGGCTGAACACCACGTCATTGAAGGCCAGCGAGCGATGCACCTCCTCGCCAGCCCGGATCACGCTGGTCTCCAGCAGGATGCGCTGTTCGGGCGTATGGTCGCCGGCCAGGATGCGCGGCACCACGGCCTCCATGTCGTGCAGGGGGATGTCGGTCATGAAACCGAGCCGGCCCTGGTTGATGCCGATCAGCGGCTTGCCGTGCGGCGCCACCAGGCGGGCGACCGAGAGCATGGTGCCGTCGCCGCCCATGACAATGACCGCGTCTGCGCGCACGCCGATTTCCTCGCGCGCCACCAGCGGCAGCTGGGTAATGCCATGCTCGGCGGCAATCTGGGCTTCCAGCAACACGGTCAGCCCGCGCCGCTGCAGCAGGGCCGCCAGCAGTCGCAGGGGTTCACCCAGCGCGGGGGTGGCCAGCCGGCCTACGAGCGCAATTGTTTTATACAGACTGTCCATGTCTTGTAATCGCCAGTAATTGCCCGCAATTAAACACACAAGACCGGTTAAAATCCAGCGCCATGAACGAACGTGCCCAAATCCTGCTGCGAACGCTGATCGAGCGCTATGTCTCGGAAGGCCAGCCCGTCGGCTCCAAGACGCTGTGCCAGCATTCCGGGCTTGACGTCAGTCCCGCCACCATCCGCAACATCATGGCGGATCTCGAGGAGCACGGCTTTATCGCCAGCCCGCATACCTCGGCCGGCCGCATCCCCACGCCGCGCGGCTACCGTTTCTTCGTCGATACGCTGCTGGCAAGCCGCCCGCTCGCGCCTGCCACCGCCGCCGGCCTGGCCTTGCCGACCGATACGCCGCAGCACAGCATTGCGGCAGCTTCGCAGCTCTTGTCGCAACTCACGCAGTTCGCCGGCGTGGTGATGACGCCGCGCCGCCAGGAGCTGACGCTGCGCCATGTCGAATTCCTGCCGCTTTCGGACAAGCGCGTGCTGCTGATCCTGGTGACCAGCGACGGCAGCGTGCAAAACCGCATCCTGCATACCGAGCGCAGCTTCAATCCGGCCGAGCTGATCGAAGCCGGCAACTTCCTGACCCAGCACAGTGCCGGGCGCACGCTGTCGGAGCTGGTGAGCTTCGTGCGCCACGAGCTGGTGCGTCTCAAGGGCGACATCGTCGCGCTGATGAATGCGGCGGTGGAAGTCAGCCAGAGCAGCGCCAACGAAGGCGAGGCGGTGCTGATTTCCGGCGAGCTGCAACTTCTGGGCGTGAGCGAACTCTCTGCCAACGTCGGCCGCGTGCGCCAGCTGCTGGAACTCTTCGAGCAGAAGACCGCGCTGCTGCAATTGCTGGATCATGGCTGCAAGGCTGACGGGATCCAGATTTACATCGGCGGCGAATCGGGGCTGGCGCCGCTGGATGAATGTTCGGTGATTACCGCCCCCTATCACGTCAACGGCAATGTGGTGGGCACGCTGGGCGTCATCGGCCCCACCCGCATGGCGTATGACCGCGTCATTCCGATTGTCGACATCACCGCCCGACTGCTGTCGAGCGCCCTTTCCCAACAAAGCAGCGACTCATGACCTTTTCCTTCCGTTTTCGCCCCTCCAAACTGCTGCCCGCCGTGGCGCTTGGCGCCACACTGGCCGGCGCCTTCCTGGCCCCGGCGGCCCACGCCGACGAGGCGCTGATCCAGCGTGACGATGTGCGCGCCTATCTGGACGACATCAGCCGCCAGTACGGTTTTGATCGCGCGGCGCTCGACGAGCTGTTCCTGCAGGTAAGCCCGAAACCCAACATCCTCAATTACTTCGACCGGCCCTCCACCTCCAAGCCCTGGTACGAGTTCCGCCCGAACTTCGTCACCAGTGGCCGCGCGCTCAGCGGCGCGCGCTTCTGGCGCGCGAACGCGCCGCTGGTCGAGAAAATCAGCAAGCACTACCAGGTCGAGCCGGAAGTCGTGCTCGCCATCCTCAATGTCGAAACCGGCTACGGCAAGAACCAGGGCAGCTTCCGCGTGCTCGACGTGCTCAGCACCGTCGCGTTCGACTACCCGCGCCGCTCGGAATACTTCCGCCGCGAGCTGACCGAATTCCTGCAGCTGGCGCGCGCCGAGGGTTGGGATCCGCTGTCCTTCAAGGGCAGCTACGCCGGCGCGATGGGCTGGCCGCAATTCATGCCCTCGTCCTTTCGCAATTACGCGCAGGACTGGGACAAGGATGGTCATCATGACATCTGGAACAATGCCGGCGACGCGCTGGCCAGCGCCGCCAACTACCTGAAGGAATACGGCTGGCAGCAGGGCCGCCAGGCCGTCGCACCGGTCAATTTCGCCGGCGATGCCGAGCCGCTGCTCGCCGAAAAATTCAACCTGAAATACACGGTTGCCGAGCTGATGGACAAAGGCGTGCAGCCGCTGACCGAGCAGGACACGCGCCAGAAGGCCGTGTATTTCGCGCTGGAAACAGCACCGGGCGAAACCAGCCATTACCTGGGCTACAACAATTTCTACGTCATCACCCGCTACAACAAGAGCACGCTGTACGCGATGGCGGTACTGGAGCTGGCGCAGGAGATCAAGACCGCCTACCAGAATGGCGCCGATCTGAAGGGCAAGGCCACAGCGCCCGCCAGAAAAGGCTCGGCAAGCAAGCCGGCGCCGGCCAAGGGCAAGGCCGCACCGCTTTGGTAAGCGGCTCGCCGCTACCCGCCAATGTATTGCCCTGTGGCCTTTTCAGCACATTGGCTGCCGGGCAATACCTATCAAATTAACCAGAAAAGTCAAAGCGCGACCTGATTAGAAACCCTTCTCAGCAAACCACAAAACCTATTGAACCACAGAGACACAGAGGGCACAGAGGAAGCAAAACCCTGAGAATTGCCTAGACGTGCTCCGGTTTTTCTCTGTGTCTCTGTGGTTGATTTGGGTTTTGCTGAGAAGTCTTGCTAATCAGGAAGCGCGAAGGACCCTCGCCATGCAGGGGCCGCGCGTCGCTGCAGCAAGCGGCTGACAATCAGAACAGGGGCTGCTCTTCGTTCACCAGTGCGCTCAGTTCCAGCGTCCACACGCCCTGACGCTGGTAATGCGCCAGCAGATCGCGCAGCATGTCCAGTACCTTGCCGGCCTCGGAACAAAACTCCACTGCCGGGTGATAAATCTGCAGGCCCTGGTGGACCTGCTCGGTCACGGAGGCATCGTGGGTCAGGCGCTTGAAGCGGTCCAGCGCGATGCGGCTGATGGTTTCTTCGCTGGCGTGCGAACCGTCGCTGCTGCAGTCGATCAGCAGGCGGAACTGAAAGCCGTGCCGTTCGAATTCGATCTGCCGTCCGGCACGGCGTACCGCCAGAAAGTTGCGGGCAGAGGCCGGCAATTCGTTGCGCTGCATGTACTCCGCCAGCACCGACTCGGGATCGGCGCCAAGCAGCGTCGTTTCAATGACGCCATTGCGGGTGCGGACAATGTGGTAGCGAAAGAGGAGGTTCATGAGCGGGCTGTCGGGTGGGCCTGCGCCACGGGCCGGTGGCCGGCGTGGCGCAGGAACTGAAGCAAGCATAGAACAGCGCGCGCCATCGGGAGAGCTATTTGCGCAGTTTCAGGCCGGCCAGTGCCGCCGCCATCGCGCCCTGGCCCTGCGGCTCGCGCTGCTGGCTGCCCTGCTGGCGACGCACCTCGTTGCGCGATGCGCCCGGCTTGCCAGCTTCGCGGGCGGGCTGGATTTCATCGCCCATGCGCATGGTCAGCGCAATGCGCTTTCTGGGTACGTCGACCTCGACCACCTTGACCTTCACCACCTGCCCGGCTTTCACCACCTCGCGCGGGTCCTTGACGAACTTGTTCGACAGCACCGACACATGGACAAGGCCGTCCTGGTGCACGCCGATGTCGACAAAGGCGCCGAAGTTGGCCACATTGGTCACCACCCCTTCGAGCACCATGCCCGGCTGCAGATCCTTGATGTCGTTCACGCCTTCGGTAAACGTCGCGGTCTTGAACTCGGGGCGCGGATCGCGGCCGGGTTTGTCGAGCTCGGCGAGAATGTCCTTCACGGTGGGCAGGCCGAAGCGCTCGTCGGTGAACTCGGCCGGATTCAGGCTCTTGAGCGTGCCGCTGTCGCCGATCAGCGCGCGGGCGTCCTTCTGGACTTTCGCGAGGATTTTTTCGACCACCGGGTAGGCTTCCGGGTGCACGGCCGAGGCATCGAGCGGGTTCTTGCCGTTCATGATGCGCAAAAAGCCTGCGGCCAGCTCGAAGGTCTTGTCGCCCAGGCGCGGCACCTTCTTCAGGGTCGAACGCTCAGAAAACGCGCCATACTCGTCACGGTACGCGACGATATTGCTTGCCAGTGTTGGGTTAAGGCCCGATACCCTGGTCAGAAGGGCAACGGAAGCGGTATTTACATCGACGCCGACCGCGTTCACGCAATCCTCGACGGTAGCGTCCAGGCTCTTCGCCAGCTGCGTCTGGTTCACGTCATGCTGGTACTGGCCGACGCCGATCGATTTCGGGTCAATCTTGACCAGCTCGGCCAGCGGGTCCTGCAGGCGGCGGGCAATCGACACCGCACCGCGCAATGACACATCCAGATCGGGGAACTCCTTCGCCGCCAGCTCGGACGCCGAATACACCGAGGCGCCGGCTTCCGACACAACAATCTTCTGCAGCTTGCCGCCCGCCGCCTTGACGAGTTCGGCGGCAAGCTGGTCGGTTTCGCGGCTGGCCGTGCCGTTGCCGATGGCGACGAGCTCGACCTTGTGCTTGATGACCAGCGCGGCCAGCACCGCCAGCGACTTGTCCCATTCGCGGCGGGGCTCGTGCGGGTAGATGGTGGCGGTATCCACCAGTTTGCCGGTGGCATCCACCACGGCCACCTTCACGCCGGTGCGCAGGCCCGGATCGAGCCCCAGCGTCGCGCGCGGGCCGGCGGGTGCGGCCAGCAGCAGGTCTTTGAGATTGGCGCCGAACACGCGAATCGCTTCGGCCTCGGCCGCATCGCGCAACTCGCCCAGCAGCTCGGTTTCCAGGCTCACCGACAATTTGGCGCGCCAGCACAGGCGCACGGTGTCCGACAGCCACTTGTCCGCGGCCCGTCCGGCGTTTTTCACGCCGACGGCCTCGGCAATCATGATTTCGCAGGGGCTGACCGGCAGCGGCGCTTCCAGCTCTTGCGGCAGCAGCAGCGCCAGGCTCAGCACGCCCTCGTTGCGCCCGCGCAGCATGGCCAGCATGCGGTGCGAGGGCACGCGCGCCAGCGGCTCGTGGTGCTCGAAATAGTCGGCAAACTTGGCGCCCTCGCCTTCCTTGCCCTCGACCACGCGACTGACCAGCTCGGCGCGTTCGCGCAGCGTATTGCGCAACTTCTCCAGCAGCGCGGCGTTTTCGGAAAAGGTTTCGATCAGGATGGCGCGCGCGCCGTCCAGCGCCGCCTTTTCATCGGCCACGTCAGCCGTGATGAAGGCGGCGGCCTCGGCCTGCGGATCGCGTTCCGGCTCGGCCAGCAGCAGTTCGGCCAGCGGCTGCAGGCCCGCTTCACGGGCGATCTGGGCCTTGGTGCGGCGTTTCTGCTTGTAGGGCAGGTACAGGTCTTCGAGACGCTGCTTGTTGTCGGCGCTCTTGAGGTCGAATTCCAGCGCCGGGGTCAGCTTGCCCTGCTCGGCCACGCTGGCCAGAATCGTCGCGCGGCGGTCTTCCAGCTCGCGCAGATAGACGAGGCGCTCGGCCAGATTGCGCAGTTGCGTGTCATCCAGCCCGCCCGTCACTTCCTTGCGGTAGCGGGCGATGAAGGGCACGGTCGCGCCTTCGTCGAGCAGCGCCACGGCGGCATTGATCTGGGCTTCACGGCAGGCCAGTTCGCTGGCGAGTCGCTGGGAAATCGAGGGCAGCATGCAGCAGGTCCAATCGGGTACGAAAGACCGCGGATTATAAGCAAGCTGCGGTCGCGGACAAACCTTCGCCGCATGCGCTGTGGCCGTTCGTCATCCGGTGATGCGTATCCCGCAGCGCAGCAAACGCCACGCTGGCCCTGTACGCCGCTTTGCTCTAAGGTGGCGGTTTCGCGATGACCGGAGCCGGCTGATGAGCGTGATTGCCGTTTTCAACCAGAAAGGCGGGGTGGGCAAAACCACCGTGACGGCCCATCTGGCGGCCGCGCTGGCACGCAATGGCGTGGAAACCATCGTCATTGACCTCGATCCGCAGGCGCACCTGACCTCGGTGTGGCGTCCGCAGACCAAGGTCAACGAATCGATCTATCGCTTCTACCAGGGCACCTGCCAGCTGCTCGACGTGGCCAGGCCGCTCGACAAGCATGTGCACTTCATTCCCTCGCACATCGAACTGGCGCGCATCGACGCGCAGGTTAGCCGTCATCGTGACAACCTCTGGCGGCTGAAGCTGGCGCTGGAAGCCGAAATGCTCGCCGGCAGCGACCTGCCCATTCTCATCGACTGCAGCCCCATGCTGGGGGTGCTGGCATTTTCCGCGCTGCTCGCCGCCGATCTGGTGCTCATCCCCGTTGCCGCCGAGTATCTGGCGCTCAATGGCGCGCACCTGCTCGACAATACGCTGGCCGGGCTGGAAAAATTCCAGCCGCGCCTGCCGCGGCGCTACCTGCTCAACCGCTACCAGCCCAACACTCCGACTTCGCAGAAGATCTGGCAGCAGCTCAACCGCCACTACCCCGGCGAGGTGCTCAGCACGCGCATTCATGAAAACGTCGACATCATCGAGGCCATCGGTGCGGGCACCGACGTCTTCACGTCGACGCCCAATGGCGTGGGCGGCACCGACTTTGCCTTCCTGCTTGACGAGCTGATCGAACAGGGACTGATGCACGCCACACCATCCAGCCGCGAGCAATCGGTGCTCGGGCTGTGAGGACTGCGTGACGAGGTGTGAGGTGTGAGGTGTGAGGTGTGAGGTGTGAGGTGGCAGATTGATACCAGCATACCCATAGCGCCACAGCCCAGCACCAGATTTGGCTGCGAGCCCATACCCATCAGCAATCCTGCACCCGCCAGTCACACTGCGCGGGCAAGTTCGCCAGCAACACCATTCGCGCGGCACTGAAACGGCGCCAAGCGGCCGGCAAAGCCCCTCCTGGCCGGGGCAAGTCCGCGCAGCCGCCGCGCGATTGCGGTTTTCGTCCCCCTGCCGGATGCGATTTTTCCTGCCGCATTGCAGCAATCAGCGCGGTTTTCCTGCCGGCCGATGGTAAACTGCGCGCTCGCCTTTTTCTCTGGCTCCCCATGTTTGAACTCCTGCTGGGCCTGCGCTATACGCGGGCCAAACGCCGCACTGGCTTCATCTCCTTCATCTCGCTGGTGTCCATCCTTGGCATAGCGCTGGGGGTGGCCGCGCTGATCATCGTGCTCTCGGTCATGAACGGTTTTCAGGAAGAGGTACGCAACCGCATCCTGGGCATGACGGCGCACATCACCATCGCCGCGCCGGACGGCCAACTGCACGACTGGCAGCAGGCCAGCTCCACCGCACTGCAGTTTGCCGAGGTCAAGGGCAGCGCCCCCTTCGTGCTGGGCCAGGGCCTGCTGACCAGCGGTGATCTGGTCAAGGGCACGCTGGTGCGCGGTGTCGAGCCGGAACGCGAAGGCCTGGTCAGCGAGATTCCGCAGAAAATGGTCGCCGGCCAGCTTGCCGACCTGAAGGCCGGCGAATTCGGCATCGTGCTGGGCTGGGACATGGCGCGCGAGCTGGGCGTGACGCTGGGCGACAAGGTCACGCTGATCACGCCGCAGGGCCAGGTGACGCCGGCCGGCATGATTCCGCGCCTGAAGCAATTCAAGGTGGTGGGCGTCTTCCGCGCCGATTACTACCCCTATGACGCCGGGCTGGCGCTGCTGCACCTCACCGATGCGCAGCGGCTCTTCCGCATGGGCGATACCGTCAGCGGCGTGCACGTCAAGCTCAGCGACATCATGCTGGCGCGCAGTGTGGCGCCCCGCATCAATGCCGAGCTGCCCAATCTGTTCGTGAATGACTGGACGCATGAAAACCCGACCTACTTCCGCGCCGTGGAAATCGAAAAGCGCATGATGTTCATCATCCTGACGCTGATCGTCGCGGTGGCCGCCTTCAATCTGGTCTCCACGCTGGTGATGCTGGTGACCGACAAGCAGGCCGACATCGCCATCCTGCGCACGCTGGGCGCTTCGCCCGGCAGCATCATGCGCATCTTCATGATCCAGGGCGCGATCTCCGGCCTGATCGGCACCGCCTGTGGCGTGCTGTCCGGCGTGCTGGTCGCGGTCAACCTCGGCACCATCGTGCCGCTGATCGAGCGCGTGATCGGCGCGCGCATCCTCTCGCCCGACGTCTACCTGATTACCGAGCTGCCCTCGAAAGTGCTGGTCAGTGATGTGAGCACCATCGCGGTGATTGCCCTGCTGCTGGCCTTTGTGATGACGCTCTATCCAAGCTGGCGCGCCGCGCGCATCAACCCGGCGGAGGCCCTGCGCTATGAATGACACCCGGCAAACCATTCTCGAAGCACGCGCGCTGGGTCGCACCTACCGCAGCGGCAAGCTGGAAACCCCGGTGCTGCAAGCGGTCGAGTTCCGCCTGGTGGCCGGCGAAGTCGTCGCCATCGTCGGCGCGTCGGGCTCGGGTAAATCCACGCTGCTGCATTGCCTGGGCGCACTGGATCAGCCCGACAGCGGCAGCGTGCGCCTGCTGGAGCAGGACCCGTTTGCGCTGGACAGTCGCCGGCGCGGCGAGCTGCGCAACCGGCATCTGGGCTTTGTCTACCAGTTCCACCATCTGCTGCCGGAATTCACGGCCGCCGAAAATGTCGCCATGCCGCTGATCATCCGCCGCCTGCCGCGCAAGGAGGCGCTGGCACAGGCCGAAGCCATGCTGGCCAAGGTGGGACTCGCCGCGCGCAGCCACCACAAGCCCGGCGAACTCTCCGGCGGCGAGCGCCAGCGCGCCGCGATTGCCCGCGCACTGGTAACTCGCCCGGCCTGTGTGCTGGCCGACGAACCGACCGGCAATCTGGACCGCGATACGGCCGAGGGCGTGTTCCAGCTCTTGCTGGAGCTGGCCCGCGAACTGGGCAGCGGCATCGTGATCGTCACGCACGATACCGAACTGGCCGCCCGCTGCGACCGCACGCTGCGGCTGACCCACGGTCACCTCGAATAAGCAAGGGGCGCAGCGCGCCCCTTTCACCTACCCCAGCAAGTATCCGCCCGCAGCCCAATCATGCATTTGGCTGCGGGGCAATACCCTGCAGGCGCTACAGAGCCCCCAGATAATCCGGCTTGCCCAGTGGTACGCCGTTATGGCGCAGGATGGCGTAGGCTGTGCTGGTGTGGAAGTAGAGGTTGGGCAAGGCAAAGTGCAGCAGGAAGGCATCGCCGGTCAGTGGCTGCTCCGGCAACCAGGGCAGCACGATCTGCCGCGCCCCGGCGTCGGCAAAATCGGCGGCGGCAAATCCCGCCAGATAGTCCTGCGTGCGCTGCAAGCGCTGCTGCAGCTCGGCAAAACTCTGCTCCACATCGGCGAAGGCCGGAGCGCTCTGCCCCGTCAGCCGCGCGGCAGCGCCCTTGCAGGTGTCCGAGACGATCTGCACCTGCTTCACCAGCGGATACATGTCCGGCGCGAGCCGGCTGGCCAGCAACACGGCAGGATCAATGCCGCGCTGCTGCGCCCAGCTGTCGCCCTTGGCGAGAATGGCGGCAAGATTGGCGAGCATGCGCGTTGCGGTCGGCAACAGGATGGCGTGATGGTCAAGCATGGGCGTATCTCCAGTCGGTGTTCGCTACTTGTCAGAAACTGACAATTGCGGTGTACTTCGCTGCATCGGCAGGGTATTGAAAAGTCGGGTTTCCGGCCGACATCAAGCACCGGACAAAGCCCGGCGCAAATCACTGTCTGTAAACTCAGGGCCTTTTGTTCTCATGCATTTTCTAGCTACCTCAGCAAAGAACAATTCGTCATTCTCGCGAAAGCGGGAATCAAGCTGCAATGCCTGTTCGAGTGGTGCTCTGGATGTCGGCTTTCGCCGGCATCATGAGTTGCTGAGCTGACTACCTAATCAGAAGCTGACCGGGTCAGCACCCCTTCATTTATCCAAGGAGTATTTCATGTTCAAGGAATTTCGTGAATTCGCAATGCGCGGCAATGTGATCGACCTGGCCGTCGGCGTGGTGATTGGCGCGGCGTTTGGCAAGATTGTCGATTCGCTGGTCAAGGACGTGATCATGCCGCCACTGGGCTTCATCATCGGCAAGGTGGATTTCGCCAATCTCTTCATCACGCTCGCGGAAGGCAAGGTCGCCGGGCCGTACGCCTCGCTGAAGGCGGCGCAGGATGCCGGCGCGGTCACCATGAACATTGGCCTCTTCATCAACACCATGATCAGCTTCATCATCGTGGCCTTCGCGATTTTCCTGGTAGTGAAGGCCATGAACAAGCTCAAGCGCGAAGAGACACCGGCCCCCGCCGAGCCCGCGCCGACGCCGACGCCGGAAGACATTGAACTGCTGCGCGAAATCCGCGACCTATTGAAAAAGTAAGCGTATAGCCATGCAGCCATTCATTTGAAAAGGCTACAGCAATATACCGTATGCGCCCAGCCGCCCCACCTTGAAGCACCCCGCCCAAAATCAGGATGATGGTGTCCACGATCTTTCTTCGTGGACACCATGCCCTTGATCCCACTCCCCCCAGTCCGCCATCAACGGCGGACCCACAGTCCAGAATTCAAAGCAGCCGTCGTGGCCGCTTGCCGACAACCGGGTATTTCCGTCGCGGCCATCGCCCGACAGCACGATCTGAATGACAATCTCGTGCATAAATGGCTGCGAGAGTCCAAGCGGGGCGACCCCGCTTTTTCCCCGACGGTTATGCCTG
>NZ_ATZJ01000020.1 GCF_000428145.1 Chitinilyticum litopenaei DSM 21440
CCAGCAGGGTGGCCGGTGCAATCGTCAGCGGCATGTCTTCGTCCGTTACCAGTGCGTCGTTTTCGGCTTCCGGTCCATCGTTGCCGGCATCCGGATCGTCATTGACCGGATAGAGATACACTGTGACCGTTGCCGTATCAGTACCTCCTCGACCGTCGGAGATGGTATAGGTAAATGTTGTTTCACCATTGAAGTTTTCATTTGGCGTAAACAAAACCTGGCCGCCCTGCAATACTACAGAGCCATTCAGAGGGTTTTGCACACTGAGTAATGTGAGCAAGTCTCCATCGGGATCGCTGTCATTCGCCAACAAGGCGGAAACAGGAATAAACAATTGCCCATCTTCGCTTGCGGTAAAGTACTGGAATTCCGATTGACTTTCAGACTGATACCCGTCATCACGAGCATCTGGTGGGTTATTGAGTGGCACAACATCCGGATTAACAACAATTGTTACTGTTGCGGTATCGGAACCCCCTTGCCCATCACTAATCGTATAGGTAAAGCTGGCATTTCCAATAAATCCAGCGCTTGGCGTGAAAACCACTTGACCATCTTGCAAAGTGATCGACCCATTTACGGCCCCTTGCACACTGGTAATGACCAGAGGGTCACCATCAGGATCGCTATCATTTGCCAGCAGAGTCGCCAATCCGATTGATACAGGACGGTCTTGCCCGGTATTAAACAAGTCATTCTGCGCATCAGGACCATTATTTCCATCCTGCGGCTCGGGCTCCTGCGGAAGTACGGCCACGCTAACAATTGCAGTATCCGAACCACCCTGCCCATCGTTGATGGTGTAGGTGAAACTCGCATTTCCATCAAAGCCAGGATTTGGAGTAAAAACAATCTGGCCATCCACAATGGCAACAGAACCATTCACCGCATCTTGCACACTTGTAATCACCAATGGATCACCGTCTGTGTCAGTATCGTTTCCGAGCAAGCTGGCAAAGCTGATTTGAACAGGCGAATCCTGGTTTGTAACCAATACATCATCCAGCGCATCCGGGGGTTGATTGACAGGATTAACCGAAATACTGACCGTTGCCGTGTCTTCTCCTCCACGGCCATCACTGATCGAATAGGTAAAACTTGCTGATCCAGTAAAATCAGGAGCTGGAGTAAAGATGATTTGCCCATCCACCAGCTCAACAGTGCCATTGACAGCATCCTGCACGCTGGTAATGAGCAAAGGATCACCATCGGGATCCAGATCATTTCCAAGAAGTACCGCAGGGAGAATGCTCAAGGGAACACCCCTGTCGGTTACCAGGGCATCATCCTGTGCATCCGGTTCCTGGTTTACCGGCGATACAACAATCGTGACTGTGGCCGTATCCGTACCGCCACGGCCATCACTGATTGAGTATGTAAAACCGGCGTTGCCGCTGAAATCCGGATTAGGGGTAAACACAATCAGGCCATCCAGCAGGGCAACGCTGCCATTCACGGGATTTTGCACACTGGTAATCACAAGCGGATCACCATCCGGGTCAATGTCATTGCCCAGCAAGACGGCCGGATCGATATTCAGCGGAACATCTTCATTGGTAAACAGGAAATCATTACCGGCCAGCAAGGCATTATCATCCACGGCATCTGGCACGTTATTGGCGTCATCGACTAGATCCCCAGGCAATACCAGCGGATCGAGCAGATTCACGTCAAGGCCGGAAGTATCAAAGCCGCTATTGAGCGAAATCTGGCTATTGTTGAAGCCCACCACCACAATCCCGCCGCCGCCGTCATCACCACCGCCGGCTCCGCCTGCGCCAGCGGCCGTGGCTTCGGTGATCTGCGTCGGGTCGATGCCCTGGGCGATCAGCTGCTGGATACGGGCGGCGTCGTCCACTTCGGCGGCGCGGTCAGCGACATCGGCGGCCGGCTTGAAGACGTCATAATCCAGCACCATCTGGCTTTGCCGGCCAAGATCGAGGCGCTGGCCGTCGATGAAGGCAATGCTGACGCTGCCATCCAGGGTCTGGATGGTTTCGTTCTGGAAGACCATGTCGCCAACCTGCAGGACACGGGTCACGCCGTTGACATCGGTCACCATGACGGTGCCATTGATGGCTTTCACCGTACCGATGGCCGTGACATTCGCCGAGCCTTTCAGTACCTGGGTTGCCGTATTCGCTTGCTGGGCCATTTCACACCTCCACACCAGAATCCAGTCGCCAATGCCCAGTCCGCAGACGGGTCATCCGATGGATTAAGTGTATGCAGCAGGCCCGGGGGCGCTATCGTACTCAGGTACTAGAAGGTGCGGCGTCCCCTCGTCGCTCGTCAGAGCCCGACTGCTTGAGCAGCAGGGCAAGATGCAGGCGATCCGCCACGCCCAGTTTGCTGAAGACGGCGGTGAGGTGGGTTTTGACCGTGCGGTCGGTAATGTTGAGCGCGCGGGCGATCTGCTTGTTGTTGGAGCCATCGGCCACCAGTGTGGCAACCTCGCGTTCACGGCTGGTCAGGCGCGCCAGCGCCGGGTTCCCGGCACGATCCGGCGGCGCTGCGGCCGGCAGCTTGTGCAAGTGCAGCATGAAGAGGGGCCAGGCTCTCGCCGAGAGCCAGAAGCCGCCTTGCCGCACCACAGCCACGATGCGCTGGCGCTCTTCAGGACGCAGTCCGGGGCCGCAACAGGCCAGCACGCCGCGCCCCAGCCATTGCAGCTCTTCTTCCCCCGCAAAATCCAGCCCGCCCAGAATCAGCCGCGTGCGGCGCACCAGCTCCGGCAAGCGCTCGGTCAGTTGCGCCGCATCATCACGCAGGTCGATCACCAGCAGGCCGGCAGGGCTCAGTGGCAGGCGCAAGGCTTCGGCAAGGCTGCCGACATGGCAACGCCCGGCGGATTCGCCGAGTGCCGCCAGCCAATGCCGGCCGAATGCGTCGTTGCTGCTGACCACCGCCTGGATGTCCATCCCTGCTCCCTCTGCCCGCCCAGGTGACTGCGAAGTGGCCTGCGCTCGCGCGGACACTGCCGCCACCGGTTTTCATCTTTCCCGTTATAGCCCCCACCTCCGGCAGCGTGCGGCCTTTCCCCCGAGCGACAGGGATAAGCCTGCCGCCACTGGTTTTTCCCTATGGCGGCAAGCAATGCGGACTGATAAAAGCAAAGCTCGGCAGTCTCGATAAACATCGCCATGTATCTACCATGAACCAAGGAATAATCTACGCTGCAGCTGCATACCTCCTATGGGGCTTGCTGCCGCTGTATCTGAAAGCCTTGCAGGACATGCCAGCGCTGGAAATCCTGCTGCACCGCATGGTCTGGTCACTGTTTTTCCTGCTGGGCATCCTGGCGCTGCGGCGGCAATGGCGCTGGCTGCACGAGCTGCAGAATCGCCGTGTGCTGGGCGGTTTTCTGCTCAGCGCACTGCTGCTGGCCGGCAACTGGTTCATCTACATCTGGGCAGTACATGCCGGGCGTGTGGTCGACGCCAGCCTCGGCTACTTCATCAATCCGCTGGTCAGCGTGCTGCTCGGCGTGATCATCCTGCATGAGCGCCTGCGCCGCGGCCAATGGCTGGCCATTGCACTGGCGGCCGCCGGCGTGCTCTGGCTGACACTGCAGGCCGGCCAGCTGCCCTGGATCGCCATTGCCCTGGCGCTGACCTTTGGCTGCTATGGCCTGCTGCGCAAAACAGCCGGACTGGGCGCGCTGGAAGGCCTGACGCTGGAAACCCTGCTGCTGTTTCCCCTGGCCCTGCTGGCGCTGGCCTGGCTGATGCTGCATGGCGGCAGCCGCTTTGTGGATGGCCCGGACGGGCTGCGCCTGCTGGCGCTTTGCGCCGGGCCGGTCACCGCGATTCCGCTGCTGCTGTTTGCCGCCGGGGCGCGCTCGATCAGCATGACCCAGCTCGGTCTGCTGCAGTATCTGGGCCCCACCGTGCAGCTGCTGCTGGGCGTGCTGCTCTGGCAGGAGCCGTTTGGCCTGGCCAAGCTGCTCGGCTTTGCCCTGATCTGGGCGGCTTTGCTGCTCTTCACCGCCGAAGGAGTCTGGCAAGCCTGGCGCCGTCAGCGCTAAGCCGGCCAAACCAGCAGGCATGGCAAGTGAGCTGGCGCACATGCACCGGCTGGACAATGCGCTAGGCTCTGTTTAGCTTGGAAAGACAGCAGCGTATCCTGGCTGCACGCCTCGCGGAGAACACCATTGCGCCTGCTACAGCTATTCATCCCCCTGCTAGCCCTGCTGCTTGCAGCCTGCGGTCAGCCCGAGCTGGCACGCCTGCCTGCCGGCGCACCCATCCTCGCCTTTGGCGACAGCCTGACCTTCGGCACCGGCGCCAGCCCGGCCGAGGCCTATCCGGCCCGGCTCGCGGCACTGACCGGCCATCCGGTCATCAACGCCGGCATTCCCGGTGAAACCAGCGGCGAAGGCCGGGCCCGGCTCGCTGCCGAGCTGGATCAACACCAGCCGGCACTGGTGCTGCTTTGCCTGGGCGGCAACGATTTCCTGCAGCGTAAACCTGCCAGCGAAACACGGGCCAATCTGGCGGCCATGCTGGACGAGCTGCGTGCCCGCAAGACCCCGGTATTGCTGATCGGCGTGCCCAGCCTGGGCTTTGGTCTGGAAACCAACCCTGTGTATGCCGAGCTGGCCAAGCAGTATCAAGTGCCGCTGAATGATACGCTTGAGGGTATTCTTGGCGAACGCGAACTGAAGAGCGATACGGTGCATCCGAATGCCGAAGGTTACCGGCAGTTTGCGGAGGCACTGGCCGAACAGCTCGCCGGAACCGGCGCCCTCCGAGCCCGCTGAGCGGGTAAAAACCAATCAGCACGGCATGACAATCCTGCTACCAGCCTCAAGGCTGGCGAAGCCCTGCCGTCAGCTTTGCGGTCAAGTGCCGGATAAGTGCAATCTGCGACTGACTTTCCAGTACGCGTCTGGCTACAATAGAGGTCCCGGACGCAGCCGCGTCACGAATCGGGCGGTAACAGGGCCATGCAATAATGGCCATAGCCGGCGCCGGTCAGCCCCGCTGCAAGGCTGCGCGACAACGACATTCAACGATTTACTTTTGCTTGCTCACCTCTCCGGCCTGGCCGGGGAACACGGGATACGGGCCGGACATGCACCGGCCCGGTAAGGGACATACGGTGGTGTTTTCGTTTTTCCGCAAAAAAGATCAGGACGATGGCAAGGGCCCAGCCAGCATCACGGCCCCCCAGACCAACCCTGCGCCTGCCCCAGGCAAGGCGGGTACTGGCGCACCGGCCGCACCAGCAGAGCCCGTCACCAGCGCACCGGATGCGCAGAACGGCTATGACCTGTCGAGCCTGACCATCGAGGTCGGTGTCGGCTCCGAATCGCTCAGCGCCGCCGAAGAACAGGCGGTGATGCTGCATGCCAACAAGCAGGCGGAAGCCGCCATTGCCGTGCTGCAGGCCGAACTGCCCGCACTGAAAGGCAAGCGCCGGCTGGAATCCTGGCTGATGTTGTTCGAACTCTTCCAGCAGACCAACCAGCGTGCGGCCTTTGATGCGCTCGCGCTCGACTATGTGCTCGAATTCGAGCAGTCGCCGCCGATCTGGGAAAGCGGCAAGCCGCAGGTCAGCAGCAAGCCGCAGGGCAACAGCAATTACCACGCCTTTGGCCCGCGTCTGACTGCCGACACCATCATGGCCGAAACCGAGCGCCTCATGGAGGCCATGGGGCGTGGCCCGCAGCTGCGCGCGGACTTCAGCAAGGTGAAGGAAATCGACATGCTCGGCGCTGCCGAGCTGATGGTGTCCTGGCAACAGGCCCGCAAGCTGAAGGTCACCCTGCTGGTGCTGGGCTCGCAGACCATCATCCAGCTGCTGTCGGAAAAGATCGAGGTGGGCCGGCGTGCGCCGGCGGAAGCCCCCTTCTGGCTGCTGCTGATCGAGCTTTACCAGGCACTGGGCCTGCAGGACGAGTTTGAAAACCTCGCGGTCGACTATGCCGTGACGTATGAAGTATCCCCTCCCTCGTGGGACAGCCGCTTCGCGCCGCGCACCGCCAGCCAGGTTGCCGACGACGAGGCGCGCGCCAAGGCCGAACTGGGCGTGGCGCATGCCGTGATTACCGATGAATTGCAACTGAGTGGCGACATCTGTGCCAAACAGGGCGATGCGCTCGAGAATATCCGCCGCTACGCTCAGGATCATGACGAGGTCGTCATCAATCTGCGCGGCGTGGCGCGCATCGACTTCGAATCGGCCGGCCTGATGCTGAATCTCTTCATGGGATTGCAGCACAAAACGCTGCGCATCGTGCAGGCCAATGAAATGGTGTACGGCCTGCTGCGCCTGATGGGCATCACCGACATGGTCAGCGTCAGCCGCCGCAAGGGTGGCTGAAGCCCGCCCGCTTGATTTGCCGGGGCAAGACGCCATCTGGGGATAAACAGGCCGCCAGCTGAAGCGGCCAGTGCTGCGCAGCACGGCAGACCGTGCCCACGGGCACAGTCCGCGCCCGGCAGCCCCTTCCACATCGACATTTTTCCCGGAGCAACTCCATGCAGCAATTCGATGGCACCACGATCGTCTCGGTGCGACGCGGCAATCAGGTCGCGGTCGGCGGCGACGGCCAGGTCACGCTGGGCAATGTCGTGATCAAGGGCACGGCGCGCAAGGTGCGCAAGCTCTATCACGACCAGGTCATCGTCGGCTTTGCCGGCGGCACCGCCGATGCCTTTACCCTCTTCGAACGCTTCGAGGCCAAACTGGAAAAGCATCAGGGCCAGCTCACCCGCGCCGCAGTCGAGCTCGCCAAGGAATGGCGCACCGACCGCGCGCTGCGCCGCCTGGAAGCCATGCTGATCGTCGCCGACCCGAGCGCCACGCTGGTCATCACCGGCAATGGCGACGTACTGGAACCGGAACAGGGCATCGCTGCCATCGGCTCCGGTGGCGCCTTTGCGCAGGCCGCAGCGCGCGCACTGTTTGAGAACACCGAACTGCCGCCGGACGTGGTGGTAAAGAAAGCGCTGGAAATCGCCGGTGACATCTGCATTTACACCAATCAGAATCACGTCATCGAAACGATGTAACTGCACATGCTGATTCCTGATTAGCCAGACTTCTCAGCAATACCCAAATCAACCACAAAGACACAGCGCAAACCGGGAGCACACCATCGGCATTTCTCAGCGGTTTGCCTCCACTGTGTCTGTGTGGTTGAACAGCTTATTGTGGTTTGCTGAGAAGAATCTCCAATCTGGTGCTGGTTTGTGCCGGGCTTTGCCCGGCGCGGGCCGCCGGCCGAAAACCGGGTTTTCACCACCCGCCGCCAGTCCGTTACAGTACTATTGATCCGGCCCTAGGAAGTTTGAATTTCCGTAGGAGCGAGCTTGCTCGCGAAGCCTTGCTGATCGCGAGCAAGCTCGCTCCTACGAGTAAAAACATCAGAGGGCCGGATCAATATGGCGAAGCGCTTAGCGGGGCGCCTGCAGCGCATAGCGAAGCTCGCTGTTGCGTTTCCGGGACTTGCCGGCATGGCATCCGCCGCCATGGCACAGGATTTCGGCAAACCGCTGAACTGCGATGCGCGGGAAACCGCTTTTTACCACTACCAGCAAAAGCCGTGGCCGATACCCTCACCCTCCTGCGTGCGCTGCAGCACGACCGCTACCACTCCGGCTCGGCGCTGGCCGAGCAGTTCCAGTGCTCGCGCGCCAGCATTTCCGGCGCACTGGCCGAAGCCGAATCATACGGTATCGAGCTAGAACGCAAGCACGGCGTTGGCTACAGACTGATACACCCCATTGTATGGCTGGATGAAGCGGCCATTGCCGCACGCCTGCCCGCACAGAGTGTCTTGCAACTGCAACTGTGCAGCAGCACTGCCTCCACCAACCGCAGCCTGCTGCAAAATGGCAGCCATGGCCAGGTGCTGGCCACCGAATGGCAAAGCGCCGGCCGTGGCCGGCGCGGCCGCAGCTGGCAGGCCCCGGCCGGCGGCGCACTGCTGTTTTCGCTGGCCTGGCAATTCGACGGCGGTGCCAGCCGGCTGGCCGGTCTGCCGCTGGCCGTCGGCGCCTGTGTCGCGGAAACCCTGAGCCGGCACGGCGTGACCGACATCGCCCTGAAGTGGCCAAACGACCTGCTGCTGCCAGCCCAGCCGGGCGGCTGGGCCAAGGCCGGCGGCATTCTGATCGAAATGCAGGGTGACGCGCTCGGCCCCTCGCTGCTGGTGATCGGCGTCGGGCTGAATCTGGCCGCCCCGGTCGGTACCGACAATGCGGCCAGCGGGCTCAGCGCGCACGGCCTGGACTGTGACCGCAACACCCTGCTTGGCGACGTGCTGGCGGCACTGGAAACGCTGCTGCGCACCTTCGCCGCCGAGGGCTTCAGCCCGGCACTGCGCCAGCACTGGGAAGCCCGCCATGCCTGGCAGAATGAACCCGTCACCGCCATCCTGCCCGACGGCAGCCGCCTGCCCGGCCTCGCCCGCGGCCTGGCCGCCGATGGCAGCCTGCTGCTGGATACCGCCCAGGGCATGCAGACGCTGGCCAGCGGCGATATCAGCCTGCGCCGGGAATGACATGGAGCTGCTGATCGACCTGGGCAATACCCGCACCAAATGGCTGCTGAGCAGCGGCGCCCTGCCGGCCGACAGCCCCGACGACGCGGCAGCGCACCCGCCTGTCTGTCTGCCTGCGGGGCACGCCAGCGATGCCGCCAGCCTCTTTGCCGCCTGGCGAGACTTACCACGGCCACACGCCGTTGCCGGCTGCGCGGTTGGCAGTGCACAGCTGCAGCAGAAAATCGCCGCGTTCTGTCGCACACACTGGCAGTTGCAGGCGGTCTGGCTGCACCCCTCCGCGCAGGATCTCGGTATTGCCAATCCGTATGCCAGCGGACAGCTGGGCAGCGACCGCTGGGCGGCGCTGCTGGGTGCGGCGACGCTACACCCGCACACCGGGCTGGTGGTGGTTTCCGCCGGCACCGCCTGCGTCATCGATGCCCTGAGTCGCCATGGGCAGTTTCTTGGCGGCTACATCGCCCCGGGTTACCGGATGCAAAGACTGGCCCTGCATCAGCACACCGCCCGCCTGCCGCTGGCCGAAGGCGGCGCGCAAGCCTTTCCGCACAACACCGCCGACGCCATCGCCAGCGGCTGCCTGTTCAGTCTGACCGGAGCCATCACGCAGATGGCCGAGCAGCTGGCGCAGCACGACGGCTGCCCGCCACACATCCTGCTCAGCGGCGGCGATGCCGCACTGCTTGCCAGCCGGCTTAACAAGCCCGCCCGCGTGGTGGATAATCTGCCGCTGCGCGGCTTGGCCGCTTTGCGGACATCCGGCGAAGGAGTCTTCCTGCCATGAAATGGCTGTTTTTTCTGTTGCTGACGGCCAATGCGGCCCTCTTCGCGCTGGCGCAGCTGGAGCGGCAGCCACCGGCGCTCAATCTGGCCTCGCGCGAGATCAATGCCAGCGCCGTGCGCATCGTCGGCCTGGAACCCGCCAGCAGCAGCCCGGCTGCCGACCCGGAAGCCGAAACGACGCCCGAGCCTCCCGCCGCCCCCAGCCCCACACCCGTGCAGCAGGCCAAAGCCAGCGCGCCCGCCAGCGGCAAGCTGGTCTGTCTGAAATGGCAGGGACTGACCGGCGAACAGGTGGCCGCCGCCCGCGCCAACCTTGCCGAACTGCAGGTCAAGGCCAATGAACAGGGGCGTGCCGACAGCAGCAACAAGGTCTGGGTTTACATTCCGCCACTGGACAGCCTGCAGCAGGCGCAAACCAAGGCGGCCGAACTGAAGGCGCTGGGCGTCGATGATTATTTCGTCATCAATGACGGCCGCCGCTGGCAGAACGCGATATCCCTGGGCATTTTCTCCAATCGCGAAGCCGGCGAGCGTTTCCTGGAAGAGCTGCGCGCCAAGGGCGTGCGCTCGGCCGTGCTGCGCGAGCGCGACGATGCGGTACGCCCGACCACCTTCGTGATCCGCAACGCCACCAGCGAACAACTGGCAGCAATTCGCCGCTTCAATGCCCAGTATCGCGGCGCCGAAGTCAAGGAACTGGCCTGCTGGCAATAGTGGCAGGGTGAACAAGCCCGACTTCAGCCGGCGGCAAGCACTGGGCATGGCTCAGCGCTTCCGGCCTGCATCACGGGTAGCTGTAGAGCTGCCAGCGTTGCTCCGGGTTGCCGTTCACGTAAAAATCCTGCGGGGGTATTGGCACCCGACCCTTTACCGGCATAGCCTTGACAGGCATACCCTCAAGCTTATTGGCCTGCGCCTGCCCTCCCTGCCCCCCACTGCCAGCAGCCAGCCCCTTGGCCGGCGGCAGAATGGCCCCCGCCGGCAAGGCGGAGGCTGGCAAGACGCTTACCGGGCCGGGGCCCGGCACCGGGTGTGCGACCTTTTTGCTGGCGGGCTTCGCCTGCAAGCGGTGGCGACTGCTGTATACATCCGCCAGTGCCGGTGCAGCCAGCAGCAGGGCCGCCAGCGCCAGCCGGCGATACGCGCCGTATTGCCATGCCGGTTTGCTCATTGCCTTGTTCCTCCCGCCTTCTCGATACGCACATGATCGCCCGGCTCGACCGCGCCATCGACACGGCCGATGGCAAACAGGGGCTGGACGGCGGTCAGAGTCAGCCGTCCGCGCAGCTCTTCGGCCTCGCCCAGACCGGAACCCGGCGGCGCGCCCAGTGGCTGCACGGGCAGCGCGCTGTTCTTGCGGCGGTAGACGCGCAAGGTATCGCCGGGACGCATGCCGCTTTCCGCGCCGGCATCGATGTAGACATCCCGGCCGTCCAGCCGCACCACGCGCGCCGACAGCGGCAGGCAGCTCAGTGTTGCGTCGATCCGGCCCTGCAGCTCGCCCAGCACCTGCCGGACCATGCGGCCATAATCGCTGCGGAAAAAATGGCTGGATGCGAACTCGGTGTGCTCCGGCAGCACCACACTACCCGCGGCTGTACCACTGAACAGCTGGCGGGCCAGCAAGGCGCCGGAAATCCCGTCGAAAACAAACAGCTCGACATCGAAGCGCCGCTCGGCCGGCGTGGCCTTGACGCCAAACTGGGCAAAGCGTGCTCCCGGCACATTCAGCACCTGCTTGCGCTCACCGGGGCGCACATCGTTGCCCCAATCGACGGTATATCGCTCGCCGGCAAACCCGGTGTCGCGCACGATGCCGCCGACGACGAATTGCACACCAAAGCGCAGGGCCAGCTCGTGCACACGCTCGGGCATCTGCTGGGGCTCGAGCAATTTCGGGCTGAAATGAAAGGCCGCCTGGTACGCCGCCTGCTGCGGCAGGTAATGGCCGGAATTGAAGAGCTCGCGCCCCAGCCAGCTTTGCAAGCCCTCGGGAACGCGCAACAGGTCATCAGTCGCGGACGGCTGCTGGACATAGAAATAGGTCAGCAGCAGCTTGCGGCGGTAGCGATCAAAGCCGCACTCCCCCGCTGTGCCCGGCTGCACATTGCTGGCCGGTCGGGCCGGCGCCACATCCAGCCGCACATGCCAGAAACCGTTCGCCTGCCATTCCTGCAGCAAGGTGTAATCACCGACCGGCGCGCCACTCAGTTCGGAATACTCGACCAGCCGGCTGTTGCGGGTATCGAGGCTGCTGCGCAAGCGCGTGCCGGCGGCCAGGCTGGCATTGTGCAGGGCATCGCGGATGGCCTCGGCGCGCGCCAGTTCGACGCCCCCCGAACCCAGCGGTGCAACGCCAGTGAATTCAGCGGCCTGCGCCGGCAGGCCCAGTGCGCTCAGCAGGCTGGCAAAGCAGGCGGCAAGAACAAGGCGGATCATTGCGCCAGATAGTAGTTGTTGCTGCTCTCCCGGCTCTGGGCCAGTGACTCGGGCGCCCGGGCCGGCGCATCCTGCACCTGGACCGGCGGCGGCGCGGCGCGCAGCGCATCACGCTGGAAATCGGGGGTCAACTCCAGCTCCAGCACCGTTTCATAGCCATTGCCGGGCAAGGGTGTGACACTGACAACCCGTGCGCCGCGCAGATAGGCTTCCAGATAGACCCGGAAGCTGTCATTGGTCATCGTCGCGGCATTCACCGTGCTGTTGCCAACGATTTTCAGGCCGGACACGGTTTCCGCCAGCGCCCGGTAGGCATCGAGCTTGGAGGCGCGCAGGGCCAGGATGCGGCGCTGATCCGGCGAGAGCCCTTCCACGGTCGGGGATGTGCCATAGCCGACGGCCGTGACCTTGGCCGGCAGACTGACCGTCGGCGCGGTCGCCGACGAAGAAGAACTCATGCTTGCGCAACCGCCCAGCAGCAGACTGCAGGCGATGCCGATGGCCAAAGCGGATTTCATTTCCGGTTCCTTTCTGGGTAATGCGGGCGTGTGCTGCAGTCTAGCAGTTTGTGGCTGACAGATGACGCCCGGGACAGCTCCCGGCAAGGCCGCGCGCTCCGGCAAGGCCGGACAGTGGCAACTATGCTGCAGTCACCGGCCCACAGGAGCGCAATCATGACCCGCAATCAGGTACTGCAAGGCATTCTGGAACTGTTGGAAAAGCTCAGTGACAGCGAACTCGAGGCCCTCTACAACCGCCTGCACGACGAGGACCATATTCTCGCCACTGGCGGCGGACGCTTCGAGCACCAGGACATGGTTGACTGAGACCCGACCCGCGTCTCCCCATCCCGGCGATAGCGGGCATTTATAAAACCAAAAATCTTCAACGCAGAGTCGGCGCAAAAAGCGCCCAGCCCCCGGGTTTGGCTGTTTTTGGCCTGACACGGCGTTGCAAAGCCCTTGCATAGAACGACTATGCGGCAGGCTTCGCGCCTTGTTTCAGGCCAAAAACAGCACAAACGGGCAGCGCAAACAAAACCTCAACAGAACCCAGGATTTCTGGTTTTGGCTTAGTCTGTACCCAACTATGCTTGGCGCTTGCGGAAGACCAGATCCCACACGCCATGCCCGAGCTTGATGCCCCGGTTCTCGAATTTGGTCAGCGGGCGGTAATCGGGACGTGGCGCGTAACCGTCGGCGCTATTGACGAGCTCCGCGTTCGCCGACAGCACATCAAGCATCTGCACGGCGTAGTCTTCCCAGTCGGTGGCCAGATGAAGGTAGCCGCCCGGCTGCAGGCGCGACACCAGCAGCTGCACGAAGGGCGACTGGATCAGCCGGCGCTTGTGGTGGCGTTTCTTGTGCCAGGGATCGGGAAAATAGATGTGCACGCCGGCCAGGCTGTTTTCCGCCAGCATGTGCTGCAGGACCTCGACGGCATCGTGCTGGATGATGCGCAGATTGCCGATGCCACTCTCGCCGGCGAGCTTCAGGAGGCTGCCGACGCCGGGCGTATGCACTTCGACGCCGATGAAATCGCTATCCGGCCGGCCAGCGGCGATTTCCGCCGTGGCCTGCCCCATGCCGAAGCCGATTTCCAGCACGCGCGGGGCGCTGCGGCCAAAGGTGGCGTCAAGATCAAGCAGGGCGGGCTGATAAGGCAGGCAGTAGCGCGGGCCAAAATCATGCAGCGCCTTTTCCTGCCCCTTGGACAAATGCCCCTGGCGCAGCACGAAGGATTTGATGCGACGGTGCTTGCCGTCCGGGCCGGAATAATCGCATTGCGGCCATAGCGCGCGGATTTCTTCGGCCTGGCCGGCGGCGCTGAAATGCTCCCAGACGATGCCGTTCACATCCGTTTCGGCGCTGTTCGCCTCTGCCGCCGCGTCTTCCCAGCCCAGATGGCGCAAGCCCGGCGCCTCGTCCGTCACGCGCACCGACACATTCAGTGTTTTCGTGCGCCACAAGGCATACGCGCCGGCGATCACCAGTACTGGCTCGCAGCCCAGGCGCTGGCTGTAATCGGCGATGCTGGCGTCAAGATCACGCACGCCCAGCGCCAGATGCAGTTTCCTGTCACTCATACCCGTCATCCAAAAATGAAAACGCCGCCCATGGCGGCTTGACTGGCCACGATTATAGCAGCCTGGCGCACGGACGGTTCATGCCCGGTCAGCCACCGCCGGTACCGCAGGGCAGACCATTCGGCAGGACCCGCATTTGCAAGCTGACATTCCGTACTAAAGTGTTTAAATTAGCAAAGCCTGATGGACTGGAGCTGGGCATGAACTCACCGCAATTTGCCGGCCTGCGCCATCTGCCTGCCTGCCAGGGCAGCACAAGCGGGCCGGCCATCCATCATGGCCAACCCAGTGCCCACCATCTGGAACAGGAAGCCCGCAACATCCCGCCCGGCGGCGTGGCCGTCGAGCGGCAACGCCCCATTGCCACCCTGCTGGGCTCCTGCATCGCCGTCTGCCTGCATGACCCGCAGGCCGGCGTACTGGGCATGAATCATTTTCTGCTGCCCGAGCTGCATCCGCGGCGCATCAGCAATACCGACCTGCATCTTTCGGGAATGACCTCGATGGAAGTGCTGGTCAACGCCATGCTGAAGGCCGGTGCGCAAAAACGCCGGCTGACCGCCAAGGCCTTTGGCGGCGCCAGCATCGTCCAGCATCTGGCCCACGCGGTGGGCGAGCGCAATATCCGTTTTACCGAAGAATGGCTGGCCGCCGAGGGCATTCCGCTGCTGGCCTGCGATTGGGGGGATGTAATGGCGCGCAAGATTGTCGCCAATCCACGCACCGGCGACGTTTTCTGCCGCCGCCTGCCCTGCACGCCACCACAGCAGCGCGAGCTGAACGCCGCCGAAGCTGCCTACCGCAAGGCGCTGGAACTGCAGCTGGCACAGCGCAGAATCGACTACTTCGACTAGGTTCTGTTGATGTTTTGTTTGCGCTGCCCGTTTGTGCTGTTTTTGGCCTGAAACAAGGCGCGAAGCCCGCCGCATGGTCATTCCATGCCAGGGCTTTGCAACGCAGGGTCAGGCCAAAAACAGCCAAACCCGGAGGGCTGGGCGCTTTTTGCGCCGACTCCGCGTTGTTGCTTTGCTGACATAACCCGTTATGCGGCGCTCGCAACGCCTTGATTCGGCGCAAAAATCGCTCCAGCGGGAACGCAAACAAAACATCAACAGAACCTAATCACAACAAGGGGTATTACCCTGCAGCCCTTTTCTGAAAAAGGCTACAGGGCAATACCCCATTTGCACAAAACATCGCCCAGGTGAACGGCAACCGCCAACGCAGCGCAGAGGAAAGACAGAATCTTTGCGGTTTTCTGCGCAGCTTTGCCTTGGCTGGTGCCCTTGGTGTCCTGGCTTAATTGAACGGCCCTGCCGGGATACGGCAATCGCCGCCTTACTTGCTGGCGGCGATCAGCCCGCTCACCGGGCTGGACGGGTCGGCCGAATACAGTTTCTTCGGCATGCGCCCGGCGAGGAAGGATTCGCGGCCGGCCTCGACCGCCAGCTTCATGGCGCGCGCCATGCGCACCGGATCCTTCGCGTGCGCGATCGCGGTATTCATCAGGATGCCGTCGCAACCAAGCTCCAGCGCAATCGTCGCGTCCGACGCGGTGCCGACGCCGGCGTCGACCAGCACCGGCACGCTGAGCTGCTCGATGATCAGCCGCAGGTTCCACGGGTTGAGAATGCCCATGCCGGAGCCGATCAGTGAGGCCAGCGGCATCACCGCGCAGCAGCCGATCTCCTGCAGCTCCTTGGCGATGATCGGGTCGTCCGAGGTATACACCATCACGTCGAAGCCATCTTTCACCAGCACCTCGGCGGCCTTCAGCGTTTCGCGCACGTTCGGAAACAGCGTGTGCTGGTCGCCGAGCACTTCCAGCTTCACCAGGCGGTGGTCATCGAGCAGCTCGCGCGCCAGGCGCAGCGTGCGGATCGCATCCTCGGCGGTGTAGCAGCCGGCGGTGTTGGGCAGATAGGTGAACTCGGACGGCGGCAGGTAATCGAGCAGGCTGGCTTCGCCGGCATTCTGGCCGATGTTCACGCGGCGGATCGCCACGGTGACGATCTCGGCGCCGGAGGCCTTCACCGCGTCGCGCGTCTGCGCGAAATCCTGGTACTTGCCGGTGCCCACGATCAGGCGGGAGTTATAGGTCTTGCCGGCAATCTGGAAAATGTCGTCACTCATGGTCTTGCCCCTTTTGTCATTGAACCTGCTGGCGCCCGGTGTGCGGGTCGATCTTGCAAAAAAGTGCTTCTGCGGTGCCGGCCCGGCAACTCGACAGGGTATAGCTTTACAGCCATTTACAGAAAATGGCCACAGGCCGATACCCAATGCCGTTTGCCAGTCCGCGCAAGTGCTGGATCAGCCACCGCCCACGGCGACAACCATTTCCAGCACATCACCATCGGCGAGCCGGGTGTCGGCATGCTGGCTGCGCGGCACGATTTCGCCATTGCGCTCGATCGCCACGCGCTTGCCGGTCAGTTCGAGAATGCCGAGCATGTCGGCCACGGTGATGGAGTCGGGAAACTCGCGGTGTTCGCCGTTGAGCGATAGTTTCATCACAGGCCCCTGCCCTCTTGATTCAAACCGGGGCGATTCTAGCATGCCGGACCAACGCTGCCTTGACGCGACTCAGGGTTTGCCGCGTAGGGCGCTGCCGATCAGCGCCAGCAGCAGCACATGACTGACCAGGCCGAGGTAATAGCCGGGCAACATGCGCAACACCTCGGGCAAACCGGGCAGCCAGGGCGAGCCGATGTAGCCGGCGAGTTGCACGCCCTGCCACAGCAGCAGCAGGCGCCGCCATTTCGCCAGCCTGCCCGGACACCGGCACAGACCGACGGGCAATAGCAGAACCAGCAGGCTGGACAGCGTCTGCGCGGCCAGCAACAGCGGCACGGCCAGCGCGACGGCAGATGCGCCGTCCTGCATCTGTTCGAGTGGCAGGGCCAGCGCAATCAGCCAGATCCGCCAGCCCGCAAACTCGACCATCTCGCCCAGCAGTGGCGTGGCCAGAAAAGGCAGCACAAGCGCCGCCAGGTAGAACAACGGCGCAAGCAGCGCCAGGGCACGTTCAGGGCGCGGCATCCTGCTCGTCCACGGCAGCCACCGCGCGCTCGCGCAGGCGCAGCGCCAGATAGCGGCGGGCATGCAGGACGGTGAAAACGGCCCAGCCCAGCAGCAGCGCGGCAATCAGCAGCACATCCTGCAACGCCGTGCCATGGATGGTCATCAGCATGGCCAGCAGCGTCAGCGGCAGGAACAGCGCCACACACAGCGCATGCCGGCCGGCAAGGCGCAGGTAGTCGCGCGCCAGGGCAGCATCATGGCGACGCGCGGTGCAGCCACGCAGCAGGCTGGCAAGGCAAAGGGCTCCGGCGCACAACAGCAGCAACAGGAGCCAGGCTTGCATCAGCCCCTCACGCGCTGCAGGCGGTGGACACTGGAAAGCCCGCGCAGACTCTTGAACACCTGCGCCAGGTGCACGCGGTTGTGCACCTGCAGCGTGAACTGCACCTGGATCAGGTGGTCGCCGCTGTCGGACTGATCCTGCATGCTGACGGCAGCGATATTGGCGTCGGCGTCGGCGATGGCGGCGGCCAGCGCGGCGAGCGTGCTGCGGTCGTTGCTAGCGAGCACCTTCACCGGCACATCGAACAGCCGCGAGACATCCGGATCCCACTCGACGTAGATCAGCTTCTCGGCGTCGATGCGCCCGCGCGCAACCAGCGGACAATCATGGGTATGGATGAGCAAGCCCTGGTCTTTCTTGACCATGCCAAGGATAGGGTCGCCGGGTATCGGGTTGCAGCAGCGGGCGAACTGGATGGCCATGCCCTCGGTGCCGCGCACGGTGACCGCAACCGGCTTCCTGCCCGGCGTGCTGTCTTCATCCCAGGCGCCGGACAACTGCAGCAGGCGCTTGGCGACGACCACCGACAGGCGCTTGCCCAGGCCGATTTCGGCCAGCACCTCGTCGCGCGCCTTGTCGCCGTGTTCGCGCAGATAGCGCTCCCAGGCCTCCTCGGTCAGCGGGTGCGTCTGGTTCAGCGCCGCGAACGACTGCTGCAGCAGGCGCTCGCCCAGGTGCACCGACTCCTCGAAGCGCATGGTCTTGAGGAAATGCCGGATATGGCTGCGCGCCTTGCCGGTGGTGACAAAAGTGAGCCACGAGGGGTTCGGATGCGCGTGCGCAGCCATGACGATCTCGACCGAATCACCATTCTTCAGCCGCGTGCGCAGCGGCACCAGCTCGTGATTGACCTTGGCGGCGATGCAGCGATTGCCGACGTCGGTGTGCACTGCGTAGGCGAAGTCCACGCAGGTCGCGCTGCTGGGCAGCGAGAGGATCTTGCCCTTGGGCGTGAACACATACACCTGGTCGGGGAAGAGGTCGACCTTGATGTGCTCGAGAAATTCGACCGCATCGCCGGAATCGGCCTGCATTTCCAGCAAGGACTGCAGCCACTGGTGCGTCTTTTTCTGGACTTCCGAGAAGCCCTCGTCGCCGGACTTGTACATCCAGTGGCTGGCCACGCCGGCGTCGGCAATGCGGTGCATGTCGTTGGTGCGGATCTGGATCTCGATCGGCGTGCCATAAGGGCCGAACAGCGTCGTGTGCAGCGACTGGTAGCCGTTCTGCTTCGGAATCGCGATGTAATCCTTGAACTTGCCCGGAATCGGCTTGAACAGCGAATGCAAGGCACCCAGCGCCAGGTAACAGGCGCCGAAGTCCTTCACCTGCACGCGAAAGCCATAGATGTCCAGTACCTCGGAAAAGCTCAGGTGCTTTTCCTGCATCTTGCGGTAAATGCTGAAAAGGTTTTTCTCGCGGCCGCTCACCGTGGCCTCGATGCCGGCAGAGGCAAGCTTGGCGCGGATGGCATCGAGGATCTTGCCGACGACCTCGCGGCGGTTGCCGCGCGCAGCCTTCAGTGCCTTGGAGAGCACGTCGTAGCGGTGCGGGTGCAGGTATTTGAACGCCAGGTCGTCCAGCTCGACATACACCGCATTCAGGCCGATGCGGTTGGCGATCGGCGCGTAGATTTCCAGCGTTTCGCGCGCGATGCGTTTTTGCTTGTCGGCACGCATCGCATCCATCGTGCGCATATTGTGCAGCCGGTCGGCGAGCTTGATCAGGATGACGCGCAGATCGTGCGCCATGGCCAGCAGCATCTTGCGGAAGTTCTCGGCCTGCGCCTCTTCCTTGCTCTGGAATTCCAGCTTGTCGATCTTGCTCATGCCGTCGACCAGCTCGGCGACCGTCTTGCCGAATTTCTCGGTCAGCTCGACCTTGGTGACACCGCTGTCTTCCATTACATCATGCAGCAGGGCGCCAGCGAGCGCCTGGGCATCGAGCTTCCACTGCGTGAGGATGCTGGCAACGGCCAGCGGGTGCGAGATATAGGGTTCGCCCGATTTGCGCTGCTGTTCGCGGTGCGCCGCCTCGGAAAAGAGAAAAGCCCGGCGCAGGAATTCGCGATCCTCGGGCTTGAGGTAGGACGTCAGCTCGCCCAGAAAGCGGTTGGCGCTATCGATGACCTCCGGCGCACGCGCCAGGGCGGGAACATCATGGGGGCCAATTTCCGCTTCCATAGGCAGGCTCGATCGGATCAGCCGCGGTTGCGGGTCAGGATTTCCACCCCGACGAGGCCGGCGGACATTTCGCGCAGCGCCAGCACGGTCGGCTTGTCACGGCCCTGATTTTCCACCTGCGGGGTGGAGCCGTTTTCGATCTGGCGGGCGCGATAGGCGGCGGCCAGGGTCAGGTCAAAACGGTTCGGGATGCGGGACAGACAGTCGTCGATAGTGATGCGGGCCATGCGGCGATTCTCCAAAAGCGTCAAAAGCAGCGGGCAGACAGGCTGCCCGTGATGAAACAGTATAGCAAAGGCCGTGCCGGGCCGTCGAAAAACGGCCGGTCGGTCAGCCCTTCAGTGCGGCGATCAGCGCCGTGTGGCGGGCAGATTGCGCCGCCAGGCGCAGGCGCTCGGCGCGCACGACGGCGACGATGTCACGCACGGCCTCGTCAACGTGCTCGTTGATGATCACGTAATCGGCCTCGTCGACATGGCTGATTTCCTCGCGCGCCACGGCCATGCGCCGGGCGATCACTTCGTCGCTGTCCTTGCCGCGGCCGCGCAGGCGGCCTTCGAGCACATCCAGCGACGGCGGCAGCACGAAAATGCCGATCACCGCCGGGTGCAGCCGGCGTACCTGCTGTGCGCCCTGCCAGTCGATTTCCAGCAGGATGTCGCGACCTTCGGCCATCACGCCGTTGATCCAGCTTTGCGAGGTGCCGTAGTAGTTGCCGTACACCTCGGCATGCTCGAGAAAATCGCCGGCGTTGATCATGCGCTCGAACTCGGCGCGTTCGACGAAATGGTAATCACGGCCATTCACTTCGCCCTCGCGCGGCGCACGGGTGGTGTAGGACACGGACAGCTGGATGTGCGGGTCGGCGGCAAGCAGCGCCTTGACCAGCGTGGTCTTGCCGGCACCCGACGGTGCGGTCACGACATAGAGATTGCCTTTGGCCATTGCAGTAATCGGAGTCATTTCAGGTCCGCCAAGATTAGCACAAAGCCTTGCTCTGCTGCGTAGCCGCGCAGCACGGCGCAGCGGGATTGCCCGGCTGGCGGCAGCTTGCCACCGCTTGTCACACCGGTAAGCCGCGCCACCACCCAACAACTGACAAGCAATTTAAAATCAGCATGTTAGCCATGGAGCCAAGGCCATGTTTCCGTCAGTGGGCAGCATGGCTGCCCTGATCAGCAGCTTGCCGGACAGCACGCGCCCGCAGCCGCGGGGGGAACGGCGCGCCCGCGAAACGGCAGACGACGCCAGGACGGACGAAACCCGCGCACCAGCGCGCCAGAAAGCCGACGGCAAGGCGGCTGACGAGCAGGAAGAAGACAAAGCCATCCCCCCTGGCACCCCGCGCTCGCCATCCGGCCAGCCGCTCAGCCCCCAGCAAATCGCCCAGATCCAGGAGCTGGAAGCCACCGACCGCAAGGTGCGCCAGCATGAACAGGCCCACCTGGCCGCAGCCGGCGGGCTGGCGGTCAGCGGCGCAAACTACACCATGGTCACCGGCCCCGATGGCAAGCGCTACGCCGTGGCCGGCGATGTGCGCATCGATGTCTCGCCGGGGCGCACGCCCGAAGAAACAGTGCGCAAGGCGCGGATGATCCAGGCCGCCGCGCTGGCGCCTGCCGACCCGTCCGCCACCGACCGCAGCGTGGCCGCCGAAGCCGCACGCATGGAGCAGCAAGCCCTGCAGGAAATGCGCCAGCGCAGCAGTACCAGTGAAAAGCTCAGCCGCAGCTACGACAGCAACGAATTGCCGCAGGGCGTATTCAGCGCGTATGCCTGACCCCACATACCCACACACCCATACACCCATACACCCAAAGCCCTTTGCAGCAATAGGTTTCAGCCGAATACCCAAAGCACAATCAGCGTCGCAACCACCAGCCCCGCAGCAGGCGTGCGCCCAGCAGCAGCGCCAAGACGGCCGCGTAAATCAGCGGCTGCGTCAGATCGCGCTTCACCAGCCACAGGTAATGCAGCACGGCGAGGATGCTGGCCGGATAAACCAGCCAGTGCAGTCGCGCCCAGTTGCGCTTCAGCCGCCTGATCCAGCCATCCGTCGAGGTGATCGCCAGCGGCAGCAGCAACACAAAGGCGGCAAAACCGAGCGTGATGAAGGGGCGCTTCAGCACATCGCGCCACATGGCGGCCAGATCGAAGAACTGGTCCAGCCACAGCCAGGTCAGCACGTGCAGGCTGGCGTAGAAAAAGGCAAAGAGCCCAAGCATGCGCCGCAGACGCACCAGCGCGCCGTAGCCGCTCAGCCAGCGCAGCGGCGTCACCGCCAGCGTCAGGCACAGACCGACCAGTGCCCAAGTGCCGGAGGCATGGGTAATGAACTCGACCGGATTGACCGGCACGCCCTGCACCACCAGCACGCACACGCGCACCAGCGGCAACAGGCACAGCAGGAACAACAGGGGCTTGACCCAGCGTGGCAACATGCTCGCCTCAGTAAAAACGCTTCAGGTCCATGCCCTTGTACAGGCCGGCCACCTGATCGGCGTAACCGTTGAACATCAGCGTTTTGCGGCGGAACAGCTCACCGATGCGCCGCTCGCTGGCCTGGCTCCAGCGCGGGTGATCGACCGTCGGGTTGACGTTCGAATAGAAGCCATATTCGCGCGGATTGGCCATGCTCCAGCTCGTCGGCGGCTGCGTTTCCTGCAGGCGGATGCGCACGATGGACTTGCTGCTCTTGAAGCCGTATTTCCACGGCACCACCAGACGGATCGGCGCGCCATTCTGTTTGGGGAGGATGTCGCCATACAGGCCAACCGCCAGAATGGTCAGCGGGTGCATGGCCTCGTCGATGCGCAGGCCCTCGCGGTAGGGCCAGTCGAGCACGCGCTCGCGCACGCCGGGCACCTGCGCCGGATCGGCCAGGGTTTCGAAGGCCACGTACTTCGCGCGGGAGGTCGGATCAACCTGCTTGAGCAAGGCCGCCAGCGGAAAGCCCACCCAGGGGATGACCATGGACCAGCCTTCCACGCAGCGCAGGCGATAGATGCGCTCCTCCAGCGGGGCGAGCTTCAGCAATTCTTCAATGCTGAAACGGCGCGGCTTGCCGGCCTCGCCGTCCACCAGCACGCTCCAGGGGCGGGTTTTCAGCGTGTGGGCCTGTTCGGCCGGGTCGGATTTGGCCGTACCGAATTCATAGAAATTGTTGTAGCTGCTGATTTCCTTGAGGGTATTTTTCTCTTCGGCGGTCGAATAGGGCGAAGTGCGCGCCGGCAGCGCGGCGCTGGCGGTCGGCCCCAGGAGCGCCAGCGTCATGGCGGCGCCGGCGCCCATGAATTGCCGGCGGTTCAGATACACCTCGCGCGGGGTGATTTCACTCGGCGCAATCGGGTCGGGGTAGCGTATCAGCATGTTCGGGTCCTCGGTCTGTGCTGCTTGGTCGCCGCAGCACGGGCCGTTATGACAGGGAGTGCTGAAAATGATTCCCGCTCCGGCAACGCCCATTCCCCTGACGCCCCATCCCTTGAAGCCCCATCGCCGCGCAAACACGCAGCACCTCGGGCCCGGCGAGCGCGGCAAGACCATCCGACAGCGCCGGCCTGCCGCGCTGTCGCGCCCCCAGAAACGCCAACAGCGCCGGAGGCGCTGTCGTGGCCGGGCTTGCCCGCCCTTATTTGGTCGAGAGCACCCACTGCGCCAGCGCCTTGGCTTCGGCATCGGTCACCGCATTGGCCGGCATGGCCAGCGAGCCCCAGGCGCCACTGCCGCCCTTCTGGATCTTGGTGGCGAGCTTGGCAACCGCGCCCTTGTCATTCTTGTACTTGGCGGCCACGTCCCTGTAGGACGGTCCGACCAGCTTCTTGTCCGGCGCATGGCAGGCCATGCAGGCCTTGGCCTTGGCCAGCTCGGCCGGATTGACCGGGTTGGCGGCGCTGGCGCCGGCGGCGGCCAGCAGCAGGCCACAGCACGTCAAAAGGGTAGTCGGCAATGTCATCTCGGTCTCCGGGTGGTCATGGGTCTTGTACTGGCCGTAGCTCGCTCACGGCTGGCCGCCGGCCGCCCTCGCTTGCGGGTCAATCCGCAGGTTTGCGGGCATTCGTGCCAGAATAGCGGCATTCAAGCGCACTGCGTACATCCTGCATGGACTACTTCCCCCTTTTCCTTGATCTGGCGCAACAAGACTGCCTCGTGGTCGGCGGCGGCGAAATCGCCACGCGCAAGATCCGCCTGCTGCTGGCCGCCGGCGCTCGCGTGACCGTGCTGGCGCCGGCACTGCACGACGAGCTGGCCGGACTGGCCGAGGCGGGCCGCCTTCGGCATCAGTCCGGCGAATTCGCAAGCGGCATCGTCACGCGCGCATGGCGGCTGGTGATCGCCGCCACCGACGACGCCGACGTGAATGCCGCCGTCTTCGCCGCCTGCGAGTCCGCCGGCGTGCTCGTCAATGCCGTGGACGACCCGGCGCACAGCCGCTTTATCACCCCGGCCATCATCGATCGCTCGCCCTTGCAGATTGCACTATCCACCGGCGGCGGCACCCCCGTGCTGGCGCGCCAGCTGCGCGCGCAGCTCGAAGCGCTGATTCCGCACGGCTACGGTGAACTGGCCGGCCTGCTGAGCGACTTGCGGGCGCTTTCCAAGGAAAAACTGCCCGAGCCGGCCGCCCGCCGGCATTTCTGGGAACAGGCGCTGGCCGGGCCGCTGCCCGACCGCGTGTTCGCCGGCGATGTGCAAGGCGTGCGCGCCGAGCTGGTCGCCGCGCTCAACGCGTCCGACGCTGGCGCGCTGACGCGCGGCGCCGTCTATCTGGTCGGCAGCGGGCCGGGCAACCCGGACCTGCTGACCTTCCGCGCGCTGCGGCTGATGCAGCAGGCCGACGTCGTGCTCTACGACAACCTGGTCAGCCCGGCCATCATGGAGCTGGTGCGCCGCGACGCCGAGCGCATCTACGTCGGCAAGAAGGCCAGCAACCACGCGCTGCCACAGGAAGACATCAACCAGCTGCTGGTCCAGCTCGCGCAGGAAGGCAAGAAGGTGCTGCGGCTCAAGGGTGGCGACCCCTTCATTTTCGGCCGCGGCGGCGAGGAAATCGCCGAACTGGCGGCAGCCGGCATCGAGTTCGAGGTGGTTCCCGGCATCACCTCGGCGGCCGGCGCTTCCTGCTACGCCGGCATTCCGCTGACCCATCGCGACTACGCGCAGTCGGTGACCTTTGTCACCGGCCACCGCCGCGCTGGCGAAATCGAGCTGGACTGGCCGCGGCTGGTCAACCCGGCCGAAACGGTCGTCGTCTACATGGGTGTCGCCCAGGCGCCGCGCATCAGCGCACAGCTGATTGCGCATGGCCGCGCACCGGATACGCCGGTGGCCATCGTCGCCAACGCGACGCGCAACGACCAGCAGGTGGTGATCGGCTCGCTGGCAACGCTGGCCGACGATCTGGCCGGCGCCAGCATCAAGCCGCCGGCGCTGATCATCATCGGCGACGTGGTGAAGCTGCATGCCCAGCTAAACTGGCGCAAACCCAAGCAGGGTATTGCCCCGTAACCCATCACAGAAAAAGGCTACAGATCAATACAGCGGGCCGTATCAGCGATCACGGAGGAAATGGGCCTCCAGCGCGCTGACCAGCTGCTCAAACTGCAGGGGCTTGCTCAGGTAGTCGTCCATGCCGGCGGCGCGACACTCGGCTTCGTCGCCGCGCATGGCATTGGCGGTCAGCGCGATCACCGGAACGGCATGCTGGCGCACGGCGCTGGCCGGATCGCGGATGATGCGCGTCGCCGCCAGGCCATCCAGCGTCGGCATCTGCACATCCATCAGCACCAGGGCATAGTCATTGCGCTCCAGCAGCGCCAGTGCCTCGCGACCATCGCGCGCCTCGTCGCAGGCAAAGCCCAGGCGCTGCAGCATCAGGCGCACTACCTGCCGGTTGACCGGATTGTCATCGACCAGCAGCAGCTTGCCGGTCGCGACAAAATGCGGGCGTGGCCGGCTGCTGGCGATCTCGTCAGGCGCCGTGCCGGACTGCAGCTGCTGCAGGCAGCGCAGCAGCGCGCGCTGCTGCACCGGCTTGTCGAGACTGCCCGCCAAGCCATGCCTTTGCCATTCGACACGCCCGAGCGGGTGCAGGCTTTCCTGCAGCAGCACGCAGCGCAATTGTGGATGACTGGCCAGCAAATCGACGGCCAGCTGCAGGCCCGTGCCCTCGGGCCAGTCCTGCCGGATGAAGACGACGGGATCGGGCGTCTCGGCGCACAGCGCGGCCAGCGCGCTGCGCGCCTGCGCGATGTCACCGGCCAGCTGCACGGCGCAACCGCAGCGCCCGAGTTGCAGGGCCAGCAGCGCCCGGGCATAGGGCTGCGGCTCGATGACCAGCACCGCCAGCGGCTCGGCCAGCAGTGCCGGCGGGCTCGCTGCCACGGCCGGGCCCAGCGGCAGGCGGCAGTAAAACCACGCCCCTGCCCCCGTCGCACTATCCGCGATCAGCTCGCCCCCCATCAGCTGCACCAGCCGCCGCGAAATCGACAGGCCCAGCCCGGTACCGCCGTAATGGCGCGCCACAGCGGCATCTCCCTGCCGGAAGGCTTCAAAGATCGACTCGACCTGCCCTTCGGGGATGCCGATGCCGCTATCGCGCACGCTGAGCTCGACCCACAGGCCATCGTCGCGCTCCAGCCGGCGCGCCAGCAAGGACACTTCGCCACCGGCGGTGAACTTGATGGCGTTGCCCAGCAAATTGACCAGCACCTGGCGCAGCCGCCCCGGATCGCCCAGCACCAGTTGCGGCAGCGCCGGGTCCAGATCGCAGAGCAGCTCCAGGCGTTTTTGCTGGGCGCGCGGCGCCAGCAGCTTGCAGACGTCCTCCAGCAATTGCACCAGATCGAATTCGATGGCTTCGATTTCCATCTTGCCGGCGTCGATCTTGGAATAGTCGAGAATGTCGTTGATCACGCCCAGCAGTGCTTCGGCGCTGCGCTGCATGGTGAGCGCGTAATCGCGCTGCTGGTGATTGAGCGGTGTATCAAGCAGCAACTGGCTCATGCCGATGACGCCATTCATCGGCGTGCGGATTTCGTGGCTCATATTGGCCAGAAACACCCCCTTGGCCCGGTTCGCCGCTTCGGCGGCATCGCGCGCCTCGGCCAGTGCGGCGATGCGCCGCCGGTCGCGCTGCGTGGCCAGCACCAGCAACAGCAGCGTGGCCGCCAGCAGGATGCTCAGCGTCCAGCCGCCGAGGCGGATCGCCAGCGCTTCGGCCTGGGCCGGTGGCGGCACCAGCATGCTGACCTGCCAGCGCCCGCCGGGCACGCGCACTTCTTCCTGGACCTGCAGCAGCGCCGGATCAAGCCGCACGCCCCAGACTGGCTCGCCCTCGGCGCCACCGGCGTCCTTGCCAAGGATCACCAGCCGGCCGCTGAGTTCGGGATGCAGGCCAAGCCGCCGCCAGAAGAGCTCAAGGCGAATGACCGTGCTGATCATGCCCCAGTAGCGGCCATCGGCCAGGTACACCGGGACACGGTAAATCAAGCCTTCGCCGCCCTGCACCAGGCGTACGGGGCCGGCCAGAAACGGCCGGCGCGAATCAATCACGCGCTTGACCGCCGGCCACTGCGCGGTCACGTCCGGATAGTAAAGACCAATCGCCTTTTCATTGCCCACCATGGGATACATCCAGCGGATGCGATTGTCCGGCGCGATGCCGATATTGCGCAGATTGCGTCCGAGCAGGAACAGCTGCCCCATCATCGCCGGCATTTGCTGCTCCAGCTGCTGCGGACTGGAGGTGCGGATAAAGGCATCCAGCCCGCTGGCCACGAACAGCGTCGAATTGAGCTCGCTCTCGACGGCAGCACGCAAGCGCGCCGCCTCCGCCTGGGTGGCATGCTGGGCGCGGATCAGGCTTTCCCGGCGCTCCTGGCGAACCAGGTGCTCGGTCAGCAGGCCGCCGCCGGCCAGAATGAGGCAGGCAGGCAGACACAGTTCGGCAAGATTGCGCCAGTGCATGAATCGCGGCATCCCTGATGGCTTGCAGATAGCACTATAGGCAGTACGCCGGCCAGACGCCGGGGCGGCTGCGCCGCAGACGCTTCACCATCTCGCCCGCGCAAAAACCCTGAGCGCGGCTCAGGCTGGCCAGAGCCTGAGCAGCGCCGGCAGCGTCAGCGACGTAAACACGCCATTGAGCCCCATGGCCAGCCCGGCGAATGCTCCCGCCGTGGGCGAAAGCTGGAAGGCACGCGCCGTGCCGACGCCGTGCGCGGCAATGCCCAGCGCAAAGCCGCCGGCAATGTCGCTGTCGATGCGGGCCAGCCGCAACAGCGGCAGTACGGCCATCGCGCCGAGAATGCCGGTAAGAATCACCACATTGGCGGTCAGTGCCGGCAGGCCGCCGGCGTGCTGCGACAGGGCCATGGCAATCGGCGTGGTCACCGACTTGGGTACGAAGGACACCAGCACCTGCGGGCTGAGGCCAAAGAGCTTGCCAAACAGCAGCGCGGTCAGCATGCCGGCCAGGCCACCGACCAGCAAGGCTAGCAGCAGCGGCCACAGCAGCGTGCGCACGCGCTGCAGATTGTCGAACAGCGGCACGGCGAGCGCGACGGTGGCCGTGCCCAGCAGCCAGTGATACAGCTGGGCGCCCTGGAAATAGTCGGCATAGCTGACCGCGCTGGCCTTGAGAATGCCCATCAGCAGCGCGATGCTCACGAGTACCGGGTGCAGCAGGGCAAACTGGCCGCTGCGCTCGTACAGGCGCTCGGCCAGCAGGTAACAGGCGGCGGTAACGCCCAGCCACAAAAACGGCGCCGTGCGCAGCGCCAGCAGCATCGCGTCGGAATCCAGCGGATTCAGCAGCTCCATCACTCGTCCCTGGCCGGAAAACGGCGCAAGAGCATCTGCAGTGTCCATGCGGACACCAGCAAGGTCACGACGGTCGAGAGCACCAGCACGGCCAGCATCGCCCAGCCCTCGTCGCGCAGCAACGGGCCCAGCAGCATCAGGCCAACACCGGCCGGAACAAAGAGCAGGGCCATGTAGCGCAGCAAGGCCTGGCACACCCGCCCGACCCGGTCATCCACGCCGCGGCGCAAGGTGCACCAGGCCGCCAGCAGCAGCATGCCCAGCACCGGGCCCGGCACAGGCAGGTGCAGGCCGCGACTGAGCATTTCGCCGGCCAGCTGAAAAAGCACCAGAAAGGTGAAGCCGTACAGCATTCGTGCTTGTCCTCGGCGGGGTGTTGAACAAGTCGGTTCTTCGGCCGACATCAAGCACCGGGCAAAGCCCGGCGCAAATCATCATCTGTAAAATCAAGGGCTTATTTTTTGTTTTTCATGCATTTTTTACGGCGAGGCCGTAAAAAATGGGCCACAGGCTGTTTTTCAACAGCCTGTTAGGCTCTGTTGAGGTTTGATTAATTTTTACGCGATGGGCTATTTTGCCCCAGTACCAGGCATTTGCCACGCCGCAGTACGAGTACTGTCAGTGGCAAATAACGCCGTAATGGGGCAAAAGAGCCCATCGCCCGCAGGGCAGCCCCGCCATGCTTGCCGGATGCTTTGTCGCCAATGCTCGTCAATACCCGTATTGACTTGCGCTTGGCTTCGCGCCCCGGCCAGTTGGCGGGGCTGCGTAAAAACTAATCAAACCTCAACAGAGCCTAGAGACTGACCAGATCCAGCCGGTTGAGGCTGCGCCCCAGGAAACGCTCGCCGATGGTCTGGAATTTCACCGGCAGGTCGGTCACGTAATACTGGTAATCGGGCAGCTCGTGCTGCGGATTGGCCAGCCCGCGCTCACCCAGCAGCTGTGCGGCCTGGTCGGCGATCGACAGGGCGGAATCGACCAGCTGCAGGCGCGATCCGGTGATGTCGGTCAAGAGCGGCTTGAGCAGCGGGTAATGCGTGCAGCCCAGCACCAGCGTGTCGATGGCCTCGACGAAGACCGGCTTCAGGTATTCCTGTGCGGTGAGCCGCGTCACCGGATGGTCGAGCCAGCCCTCTTCGACCAGCGGCACGAACAGCGGGCAGGCCTGCGAATACACGCGGCTATCCGGGTTCAGCCGATGGATCGCCCGGGCGTAGGCGTTGGAGTTGATTGTGGTCGGGGTGCCGATCACGCCGATGCCGCCCGTCTGCGAGCGCGCGACGGCATTCTTCGCGCCCGCCTCGATGACATCGAGCACTGGCACGGGCGAGGCCGCGCGCACCTTGTCGGCAGCGACCGCGGCCATGGTGTTGCAGGCGATGATGAGGATCTTCACCTGCTGCTTGAGCAGGAAATCGGCAATTTGCTGCGTGTAGTGCTCGATGGTCGCCACCGACTTCACGCCATAAGGCACGCGCGCGGTGTCGCCAAAGTAAATGATGTTCTCGAAAGGCAGGCGATCCATCAGGGCGCGCACGACGGTGAGGCCGCCGACGCCGGAATCGAATACGCCTATGGGGTGCTGGGGAAGCGATGTTTGCATGACAGCCTCGCAGAAAGCGCGATTTTACCCTTGCCGCGCCCTGCCGGGCGAGCGCTGCCGACGGCAACAAATTACGTTACCGCTGCGCAATACCCACATTTCTCCAGCGGGTTTAGGATGTAAGGGATCGCCATCGCCGGAGACCCTGCCATGATTGCCCTGCGCGAAGCAGCACAAGCCGGACTGCTCGGGCGCGAGCACTGGCTGCCGAATCTGGTCGCTGGCGTCATTGTCGGTGTCGTGGCGCTGCCGCTGGCCATGGCCTTTGCCATCGCCAGCGGGGCCAAGCCGGAACAGGGCATCTATACCGCCATCATCGCCGGGCTGGCCGTTTCGCTGTTCGGCGGCAGCCGGCTGCAGATCGCCGGGCCCACCGGCGCCTTTGTCGTCATCCTTGCCGACATCACCGCACGCTATGGCATTGCCGGCCTGCATATCGCAACATTGCTGGCCGGCGCGATGCTGGTGTTGCTGGGCATGGCCAGACTGGGCAATGTCATCCGTTTCATCCCGGCGCCGGTGATACTGGGGTTCACCAGCGGCATCGGCGTGGTGATCTGGGTGGGGCAATGGCCGGAATTTTTCGGCATCGCCGCGCCACCCGCCCGGCATTTCCATGAAAAACTCATTGCACTCAGCGCTACCCTGCCGCAGTTTCATGGCGCGACCCTGCTGCTGGCCGTGACCGCGCTCGCGCTGACGCTGTGGGGCAACCGCCTGCCGGGGTGCAAGCGCGTTCCCGGCCCGCTGCTTGCGCTCATCGGCGTGACACTGATCCAGCATTTCGGCCAGTTCGACGGTGTGCGCACCATCGCCAGCGCCTTTGGCGGCATTGCGCAGTCGCTGCCGCTGCCGGCACTGCCCGAGCTGTCCGCGGCACGCGTGATCGAGCTGATCGGCCCGGCCTTCTCGATCGCCATGCTGGGCGCGATCGAGTCGCTGCTGTCCGCCGTGGTCGCCGACGGCATGGCCGGCACGCGCCACGACGCCAACCAGGAGCTGGTCGGCCAGGGTCTCGCCAACCTGCTTTGCCCGCTGTTCGGCGGTTTTGCCGCCACCGGCGCCATCGCGCGCACCGCGACCAATGTGCGCAATGGCGGAACCAGTCCGCTCGCCGGTGTCGTGCATGCCATCACGCTGCTCGCCATCCTGCTGCTCGCCGCGCCCTTGGCCGGCCACATTCCGCTGGCGGCGCTCGCCGCCATCCTCTTCGTCGTTGCCTGGAACATGAGCGAGGCGCACCGCTTCGCGCACATGCTGCGCCATGCACCGCGCGCCGACGTGGCCATCCTGCTGATCACCTTCGGGCTGACCGTATTCACCGATCTGGTCGTTGCCGTGCAGATCGGCGTGATCCTCGCCGTGCTGCATTTCCTGCGCCGCATGGCCGGCAGCGTCACCGTCGCGCGCCACGCCGAACCCGACCTCGCCCACGAGCTGGCTGCTCAGGGGCTGAACGGTCTGCCGGCTGGCACGCTGGTCTACAGCATCGAGGGGCCATTCTTCTTTGCCGCCGCCGAGCACTGCGAGCGCGCGCTGATTGCCTCGCACACCGAGGCGCGCCGCCAGATCATCCGCCTGCATCATGTGCCCTTCATCGACATGACCGGCCTGCAGACACTGGAAAAGATCATCCGCCAGCTGCAGCAGCGGCGGGTGGCCGTGGTGGTGTGCGAGGCGAATCCACTGGTGCTGGGCAAGCTCGACAAGGCCGGCGTGCTGGCACTCCTGGGCGAGGATGGCTACCGCACGACGCTGGCTGCGGCGCTTTCCGACATACCACCACCCCCATAGACGTACAGCCCATTAAGAAAATAGGCTGCACTCATATACCCCAATAAAATCGACCAGCCCGCCACACGGTGCGCGGGCTATAATGCGCGCATTCCTTCACCGACCACGAGAATGCCGCCATGCGCCCATCCGGCCGACAACCTGCAGAGCTGCGCCCTGTCCGTCTTACCCGCCACTACACCCGTCATGCCGAAGGCAGCGTGCTCGTCGAGTTCGGCGACACCAAGGTGATCTGCACCGCCAGCGTCGAGGAGAGTGTTCCCGGCTTTCTGAAGGGCAAGGGCCAGGGCTGGGTGACCGCCGAATACGGCATGCTGCCGCGCTCGACCGGCAGCCGCATGAAGCGCGAGGCGGCACAGGGCAAGCAATCGGGCCGCACGCAGGAAATCCAGCGCCTGATCGGCCGCGCGCTGCGCGCCGTCGTCGATCTGGAGAAGCTCGGCGAGCGCCAGATCAGCATCGACTGCGACGTGATCCAGGCCGACGGCGGCACGCGCACCGCCAGCATCACTGGCGCCTTTGTCGCGCTGAGCGACGCCATCAACGGCCTGATCGCCGCCGGCAAGCTGGAACAATCGCCGATCCGCGAAGCGGTCGCCGCCATCTCGGTCGGTGTGTATGAAGGGACGCCGGTGCTCGACCTCGACTACCCGGAAGACTCGGCCTGCGACACCGACATGAACGTGGTGATGACCGCCTCGGGCGGGCTGGTCGAGGTGCAGGGCACCGCCGAAGGCGTGCCGTTTTCGCGCACCGAGCTTGATGCGCTGCTCGACCTGGCTCAGGCCGGCATCGCCGAGCTGATCCGCCTGCAGGATGCTGCACTGCAAGGCTGAACGCCCTTCTGCAGTGGGGTCTGTAGTGCGCTGTTGCGCACTACAGACACTCCCCTGCCGCCAGGCTAAGCTCTTCATCACAAAGACAAAGCAGCACTTGAGCTGCGGGTGTAAGCGATGCTAGATTCATGCCCGCAGCACAGACTGCCAAAAGACGGACCGGCCCGCCCGGCCGTCACGACGACGCAGCCGGCTTCGACCGGACGGTGCGCAAACACAAGAAAAATAGACCGAAGTAATCACACCTTCTGGAGCGAAGTGAATGAAGACTTATCGCCTTGGCCTTGCCCTCTTGGGCAGCGCTACCGCCGCCCTCTTGTCTCCGGCCGTCGTGCACGCGCACGGCACCATGGCCGATCCGATCAGCCGCGTGCTGCAATGTTTCAATGAAGGCCCCGAGTCGCCTAAGTCGGCCGCCTGCCAGGCTGCGGTCGCCGTATCCGGCCCGCAAATGCTGTATGACTGGTCGGGCGTGAACCAGAACCCGAACGGCGACCACAAGGCCTTCGTCCCCGATGGTCAGCTGTGCGGCGGCGGCAAATCCAACTACGCCGGCCTGAACCTCGCGCGCACCGATTGGCCCACCAGCCCGATCGCACCGAATGCCAACGGCCAGTATGACTTCATCTACAAGGCCCCCGCCCCGCACCAGACCCGCGAATGGGCGCTGTACGTGACCCGCGACGGCTGGGATCAGACCCAGCCGCTGAAGTGGTCCGACCTTGAGCGCTTCTGCACGCTCGGCAATGTGCCGGTATCCGCCGACAAGACCTACAAGCTGACCTGCCCGCTGCCGAAGAAGACCGGCCAGCACATCATCTTCAGCACCTGGCAGCGCTCCGACAGCCCGGAAGCCTTTTACACCTGCTCGGACGTGAACTTCTCCGGCGCCGTTTCGACCTTCAAGGAACTGGGTCAGGTGCGCGCCTACCAGGATCTGGCGGAAAACAGCAAGGTGGTCTTCCGCCTCTTCGACGCCCAGGGCCTCGATCTGGAGAAGACCGAGCTCGTCGTCGGCTTCGACACGCAAACCGGCCAGAACACTGGCCTGGCCGCCAACTGGCCGTTCTTCCTCTCGCAAAAGGTCAATGTCGCGTCGCGCTACGTGAGCATGGGCGTGCTGCAGGGCAACGGCAGCGTCGCGCCGGTGCAGAACGCACAAGACAACCGTGTCTATAGCCGCAATGGCGCCAGCTACACCTTCCGCGTTGATATTGAAGGCGCAACCGTACCGACCGTGGTTCCGACCACCCAGCCGACCGCAACGCCGACCAGCACACCGACCACCAGCCCGAGCGCGACACCGACCGTTGCTCCGACGGTGACTCCGCCTGCCGGCAACTGCGCCGCAGCCTGGGACAGCACCAAGGATTATGCCGGCGGCAGCCGCGTCAGCTACAACGGCAAGCTGTGGGAAGCGTCCTGGTGGAACCGTGGTGAAGCCCCGGGCAGCCAGCAATGGGGCGCCTGGAAGGAAGTAGGCAGCTGCAGTGCAACGACGGCAACACCGACCGCTGCGCCGACGCCGACCAAGGCTCCGACCGCCACACCGACAGCAGCCCCGACCCCGACTGCGGCACCAACCGTGGTGCCGACTGCCACGCCGACCGTGGCACCCACCGGCTCGGTTCAGGCTTGTGCCGCCGCCTGGGATGCCAAGACCGTCTACGCCAACACCGGCACCGTGGTGTCCTACAGCGGTCGCAATTACTCCAACAAGTGGTGGATCACCGGCGAAAACCCGACTGCCGGCGGCCAGTGGGGTCCGTGGAAAGACCTGGGTGCCTGCAAGTAAGACAAGCAAGCCCTCAAGCTGGCGCCAGAGTTCTGGCGCCAGCCCCCAAAACTGAAAAATCCCCCGGATCACCGGGGGATTTTTTTGCGCTCGATGCTTTTTGGACTCAAAGCAAGGACTTGCTCAGGTTTCCACCACCCCGGCCAGCTGATGGCTGCTGTGCTCGTGCGGCAGGGCAAGGTATTCGCTCGACTGCATTTCGGTCAGGCGACTGGCCGTGCGGAAAAATTCGCCAGCCTGCGGCCCCTCGACATACAGCTCGTCCACGCCGACGGCGGCTGAGAGGATGAGCTTGACGCGGTGGTCGTAAAACACATCGACCAGCCAGGTGAAGCGCCGTGCCTGATTGGACTGCGCGGCGCTCAGCCGGGGAATGTTGCTGATCAGCACCGTATGGTAGGTCTGCGCCAGCTCCAGATAATCGGCCTGCCCGCGACCGTCTCCGCACAGCACGGCAAAATCGAACCAGACCAGTCCCGGCGCATGGCGCCGCGGCTTGAGCCGTCGGCCGGCGAGCGTCAGGGTATTGGGCAGGTCCGCGCCGGTCGCGATGGCATCAAAGAGGCGGGCGAGCTCCGCGTCATTGTCAGCGGAAAGCGGTGTCAGGTAGGTGCGTGCGGCACTCAGGGTGCGCATGCGGTAATCCTGGCCGCCATCGACATTGAGCACATCAAGCCTTTCCTTGAGCAAGGCGATCGTGGGCAGGAAATTCTGCCGCTGCAGGCCATTCGGGTAAAGCGCATCCGGCGCGTAATTGCTGGTGGCCACCAGCACCACGCCGCGCGCGAACAACTGTTCCATGAGACGGCCAAGCAGCATGGCGTCGGCGATGTCGGAAACATGAAATTCGTCAAAGCACAGCACGCGCACCGCCCTTGCCCACTTTTCAGCGACAGCGACCAGCGGATCGGCCACGCCCTGCTGCGCACGCAATTCGGCATGCACTTCCTGCATGAAGCGGTGAAAGTGCAGGCGCTTCTTGCGCCGGTACGGCAGGCTGGCAAAAAAGGCATCCATCAGAAAGCTCTTGCCACGCCCGACGCCCCCCCAGAAATACAGGCCGCGCGGCAAATCCGGCTGCGGCAGCAGCGGCACCCCGAACAGTGCCGCCTTGCGAAACGGCCGGGCGCGCCGGGCCTTGAAGTCGACCAGCTGGTGCCAGAGTTCGTCCAGCCGGGCGATGGCGGCAGCCTGCGCCGCATCGGGCAGGAAAGCGGGGTTGGCGGCAAGCTCGCGATACCAGGCAAGCGGGCTGATACCCTCGGCCGGCGGTGCGATCTGGTGCTGGGACATGCGCAATCTCGGTCTGGTTGGCAAACGCGAATTATACGGCCAGCGCTGGCAAGTCCGGAACCGCCGGTGTTTTGCCTCACCCGCAGCAAAAACGCAATGCCGGTCAACCCGGCCCGGCGCCTTTGCGCAAAGATGGGCCCTCCCCTCACCCACGGACAGGAAGAGCCATGCTGAAAACTGGCAGCGCCATTGCACTCTTTGCCCTGCTGAACACCGCCTGCGCCGCGAGCACGGCGTGGTCAGTGAAAACCGGCGCACCGATACGCGGCGGCGTGCTCACTGATGCCAACGGTAGCGTGATCGTCGGCAATCTGGCCGGCGACGTACTGGCCTTTGATGGCACTCGCCGCCAGCGCTGGCATTCGCGCATCGACGGTGCAATCACCAGCACGCCATTGCGTCACGCGGGCCTTGTCATCATCGCCAGCAGCAAGGGCGTCAGTGCGCTGCAGGAGGCAGACGGCAAGCCGCGCTGGCAACACAAGCTCGGCAATCTGGGCCTGGATCAGCTCAAAAGCTGGGACAGCCTGCAGGCCGACCCCGTCGCTGCCGGCAAGCTGGTGCTGGTCGTTTTTGGCACGCAATTGCTGGCACTGGATGCCGCCAGCGGCAAGCAAATCTGGACAAGCCAGTTGCCTGCGGCAAGCAGCGCCACGCCGCTGCTTACGGCCGACGGCATCCTGCTGGTCGACGAGCGTGGTCAGCTGCAGATCATCGACGCCGGCAACGGCAAGCTGCTCAGGAGCACAACGCTGGCCCGAGCAGCCATCCAGCAAGCGCCGGCGCTGTCCGGCAAGCTGCTCGTCTACGGCTCGCGCGACGGCAAGGTGCGCGCGCAGGTGCCAGGCGAAACGCGGCCGCGCTGGGAGGTGGATCACGGTTCGTCGTGGATTGTCGCCTCGCCCTTGCTGGACGACGGGCTGGCACTGGTGGGCAGTTCGGACAGTCAGCTGCTGCAGGGCATCGATCTGTCCAGCGGCAAGGTGCGCTGGGAGCTGCCATCCGGGCAGAACGCGCTGCGCGCGCCGGTGAAGGCCGGGTCGCTGTACTGGTTCGCCGGTGGCGATGCCTATTCGCCGCAGTCACCCAGCAAGCTGCTGGCAGTAAACGCCAGTGGCAAGATCCGGCACAGCATCGCCATGCCCAGCGCGCTGTTTGGCCAGGCGGTGGTGGCCGGCGACACGCTGTGGATTGGTGGCGAGGACGGCGTACTGCATGCGCTGCCCAGCAAGTAAACGGCAATGAAAAACCCCGGCAAGCCGGGGTTTTTCATTCGGGCCAAAACCGGATTACAGCGCTTCGGCGTTGCTGGCCAGGTAATCGGCCACGCCTTCGGCGGAAGCCTTCATGCCCTTCTTGCCCTTGTTCCAGCCTGCCGGGCAGACTTCGCCGTGCTCTTCAACGAATTGCAGCGCATCAACCACGCGCAGCAGTTCGTCGATGTCGCGGCCCAGCGGCAGGTTGTTGACGACCTGGTGCTGAACGACGCCGTTCTTGTCGATCAGGAAGGTACCGCGCAGCGCAACGCCAGCTTCGGCAAGCTCAACGTCGTAAGCCTGGCAGATTTCGTGCTTCACGTCGGCGACCAGGGTATAGCCAACCTGACCGATGCCGCCCTTTTCAACCGGGGTGTTGCGCCAGGCGCTGTGGGTGAACTGGCTGTCAATGGACACGCCGATCACTTCGACATTGCGCGCCTTGAATTCCTGCAGGCGGTTGTCAAAGGCGATCAGTTCAGACGGGCAGACGAAGGTGAAGTCGAGCGGGTAGAAGAAAACGGCAGTGTACTTGCCGGCGGTTTCTTTCTTCAGATTGTAGCTGTCAACAATCTGGCCATTGCCAAGAACGGCGGCGGCGGTGAAATCCGGGGCTTGCTTGCCTACGAGTACGGCCATGTTGTATCTCCTGGTTGGGGTGATGATGCAATTGCTGCAAAGCGCTGCACGATAATTTGGGGACGACCCGGCGTCAAATCAAGAGTCTTCATGCTCACGATAGGCGGCCACTATCACCGTTTCCTGCTCGCCGGGCAAAGTGCACAATGGGCTGCATTGCCATGGCCGAGCCGGAACGCAACACGCCAGCCCGCGGACGATTGCCAAGAGCGCCTGCAGACGCGATGATGCAAGCGTTCGATGACACGCTGATGGTGCAAATCATGATCCACTCCCCCAGCCGCCGCAGCCTGCTTGCCCTGCTGCTGAGCGCCATGCTGACCGGCCCGGTTTTCGCCGGCGAGCCGGTCACCATCCTGACCCAGCAGGATGTCTATAGCGATTACCTGAAGTTTCTCAAGGGCCGTGATCCCCTGAGCCTGACGCGTTTCGATGGCGAACATTCGCGGCGGGACGTGGTGGAGCTGGTCCTGGTGCAGCAGGCACTCAAGCTGGGCGGCAATACCCGGGCGATCAAGCTGGTTACCGTCAATGCCACCAGCGACTCCTACAACCGCTACCTGAAGGAAATTTCCACCGGCAATGCGGCGCTTGGCGGCAATTCGGTATGGGAAGTCGATCTGAAGCCGCTGGCCGACAAGGTGTACATCAGCGAGCCAGCCATTCGCCAGGGCGAGTTTCACGCCGGCCTGTACACCATTCCGGGCAACAGCCGGGCACTGGCTGCCAGTGACCGGGCCGCCGTGCAGAAGCTCACCGCCGTGGTTGCCGACAGCTGGAAACCCGATATTGCAACGCTGGAGAGCATCCCGATCAAAAATCTGCTGAAAACCCACAGCTGGGATTCCATGATCGGCATGGTCAGCAAGCAGCGCGCCGATGTGGTGCTGGCGCCCTTTCAGCCCACACCCGACCTTTCCTTCGAAGCAGGCAGTCAGAAATTTGTCCCTGTACCCAATGTGAAAGTGGGCCTGCAGGGCAGCCGGCACTTTTTTGTCAGCCGCAGTTACTCAGGCAGTGCAACGCTCGCCAAGGCACTCAATAGCGGCCTCGATATCTTGCGCAACAACGGTACCATCGAGCGAGCCTACCGGGAATCCGGCTTTTTCAACGCCCGGACGGCTGGCTGGAAGCTGATCAACTGAGGCTTCTGCGACACTCCTGACCGAAACAGCCGGCGACGCCGGCTGTTTGCATTTTGGCTTGCTGATTCTGGCAATACTTACTGCAAGGGTTCCGGCTTGCCGATGTAATACCCCTGGGCAAAATCCACGCCGATGGCGGACAGGTGGCTGCAGATTTCCTCGTCCTCGACAAACTCGGCGATGGTACGCATGCCAAGGCTGTGACCAATGTCATTCACGGCAATCACCATTTGGCGGCTTACGCGGTCATTAGCCATGTCGCGCACCAGGCTACCATCGATCTTCAGGTAATCGACGGCGAGATTCTTGAGGTAATTGAAGGAGGAGAAACCGCTGCCAAAGTCGTCAAGTGCAAAGCGGCATCCACGTGCGCGCAGCGTTTCAATAAACAGCGTCGACTCCTTCATGTTCGAGATCGCGCTGGTTTCGGTAATCTCAAAGCAGACCAGAGCCGGAGGAACCCGCGTCTTGTCGAGTTGCTGCAGGATGAAAGACAAAGTCTGCCGGTTCAGCGACTTGCCGGACAGGTTGATCGACAGATGGGGCAGCGTCAGCCCGTCCTGCTGGCGCTGCGCTAGATAGGCAATGCTGTGTTCAACCACCCAGCTGTCAACCTGCGCCATCATGTCATAACGCTCGGCGGCGGGAATGAAAGCGCCGGGAGGAATGATGCGGCCAGTATCGTCACTCATGCGCAAGAGGATTTCCAGGTGCGCCAGACCACTTGATGACGGCCGCAGCGGCTCGATCTTCTGGGCATAGAGGCGAAAACGGTTCTGCTCGATCGCTTCACGCAAGGTGGCCAGCAGCTGCAGTTCGTTATGCCGCTCCTGCAGGTCATCGTCACCACCGGCATACCAGCTCAGCCGGTTGCGCCCGGCATCCTTGGCGGCAAAGCAGGCCACATCGGCCTGACTCATCGCTTCCTGCGGGCTCAGTGTCGTGGCGTCGATCAGCGCCAGCCCGATGCTGACGGTGACGCCAAACGGCCTGCCCTGCCAGACAAAACGGTATTGCTGCAGGGCATGCAGAATGCTCTCGGCCAGATGGCGGGCATGATCGCGATTGCCTTCGGCCAGCAGGATGCCGAACTCGTCGCCACCAAGCCGCCCCAGCAAGCCAAAGCTGGGCGCCACCAGCACCTGCAGCTGCTCGGTCACCTGACGCAGCAACTCGTCACCGGCGAGGTGGCCGCAGGTATCGTTGACGAGCTTGAACTGGTCAAGGTCGAGCAGCATCAGCACATAAGTCCGCGAGCCCACCGCAGCACGCCGGCAGGCGTCATTGAGCTGCGATTCGAAACCGCGGCGGTTGATCAGCCCGGTGAGGTCATCGTGGTTGGCCTGGTAGGCCAGTTTTTCGGTCAGCGCTTCGGCGGCGCTGACATCATGGAGGATGAGCACCATCCCCACCACGTCGCCATCCCAGTCACGGATCGGCGCAATGGCGTATTCAACCGTCATGCGCAAGCCCTGGCGATTGATGATGCGTGCCTTGTGTCCGCGCGAAGACTGCCGGCTTTCCCTTGCCGCCAGCAGCGCATCGTTGAGGATGTCTGCCGTCAGTTCGCTGCCCGGGGCGCACAGCACGCTGCTGACCGGCTGCGCGCGGCTGTCATTGTGCGACTGGCCGATCAGTTTTTCGGCAGCCGGATTGAGCAGCTTGACCCGGAAATCCGGCGTAGTGGTAATGATGGCATCGGTAATTGAAATCAGCGTGACTTCAGCCAGCTCTTTTTCCAGAAACAGCGCACGCTCGGCATCATCGCGCTCCTGCACGCCCTGCAGCAGATTGCCGCGCATGGTATTGAAGGCATTGACCAGCGTCTGCAGCTCATCGCGCTTTTCGCTGGGGCGCCGGCTCAGGGCCAGCGGCGCCGGCAGGTTGCCATAATCGAAATTGCGCGTGTATGCCGTGATGTGCTTGAGGTGGCGCGCGATCAGGCGATGGTAAAGGCCGAGAAACAGGATGGCAGCGACCAGCAAGCCGACGCCTTCAATGAGCAGGATGGATTGAAAAGTATCAATCAGGCGACTGCGCAAGCCCTGGAGGCTGGAGATCAGCCGCATTTCGCCCAGAATCACCGTCTTGTTGGTCAGCGGGTGCAGATAGCCGACCTGGAAGGTTTCGGTGATGTAATCACCACCGGGTATCAGTTCCTTGCCGGCGCTGTATTTGCCGCCATCGCTTTCGGACAGCTCCACCCGGTCGACCACGCGGGTTTGCAGCATTGAGCTCAGCTGCGTATGTACGGCATCGGTATTGACCAGCCAGAGATTGGCCGCCAGCTGCGGCGTCGTGCTTTTGCCGATGGCCTGCAAATCGGCCCGGGTCTGGTGCAGGCTGCGGTCGTACTCGCGCTTGAGCAAAAACAGCGTCAGGGACAGACACACCGCCAGCCCGGCAACAAAGGTCGCCAGCACAAGGCGTGCGGCAAGCCGGTTTTCCTGATAGGTATTCTGCAATCGATGGAAGAAGGAGGTGTGCACGATCAACCGAGTAAGCTGCTGTCCATCCAGCATAACCGCGCACTGCACGGGTTACAACCGGCAGTACGCAAATCTGTCAGGAAGAACAGGGCCCGCCCACCCGGGGCGCAGAGCTCCCCGGGCTCAATCCGCTGCGGCTTCTTCAGCGACCTTCTGGGCAATTTTGCCCGCCCAGAATTCGGCGGTTTCCTTCTCCGCATGCTCGACCATCACGCGCACCACCGGTTCGGTGCCGGAAGGGCGCAGCAATACCCGGCCGCTGGCGCCCATGGCGGCTTCGGCTTCCTGCACGACAGTCCTGATCGTCGCCGAGGCATGGCAATCGAAGCCCTTGCTGATGCGCACGTTCTTCAACACCTGGGCATAGAGTTGCAGATCCCGGCAGAAGCCGGCCAGGGTCGCCCCACTTTCCTTGAGCGCCTGCAAGACCTGCAAGGCCGAAATGATGCCATCGCCGGTGCTGTGCCTGTCCAGGCACAGCAAATGCCCGGAACCTTCCCCGCCCACCAGCCAGCCATTGGCCTGCAATTTTTCCAGCACGTAACGATCGCCCACCTTGGCACGCTCGAAGCCGATTCCCTTGCCCTTCAGTGCATTCTCGACGCCGAGATTGGTCATCAACGTGCCAACGACACCTGCGCCAAGTGTTCCCTTCTGCTGGCGGTAGGCTGCCAGCACATACAAGAGCTGGTCGCCATCGACGATGCTGCCATCGGCATCGACCATGATCAGGCGATCGCCATCACCGTCCAGCGCGATGCCGAATTGCGCGCCTTCGGCCAGCACGGCGCGGCGCAGCGTTTCCGGGTGCGTGGCGCCGACCTCTTCATTGATATTGAAACCATCAGGCGTCACACCGATGCTGATGACCTCGGCGCCCAGCTCGTGAAATACGTGTGGCGCGACCTGGTAGGTGGCGCCGTGCGCACAATCAACCACCAGCTTCAAACCACGCAGGTCAAGTTCGTTCGGGAAAGTCGACTTGCAGAATTCGATGTAGCGGCCAGCGGCATCGCTCACCCGCCAGGACTTGCCGATCTGTTTCGGGCCGACACAGGGCTGGGCCTCATCAATGGCAGCCTCGATGGCGAGCTCGACCGCGTCATCAAGCTTTTGCCCGCCAGCGCCGAAAAACTTGATGCCATTGTCGTGATAGGGATTGTGCGACGCCGAAATGACCACCCCCGCCGACAGGCGCAGGGCTCGCGTCAGATAGGCGATGCCGGGGGTCGGCAAGGGGCCGGTCAGGTAAACATCCACGCCGGCGGCATTGAAGCCGGCCTGCAGAGCGGCCTCCAGCATGTAGCCGGAAACCCGGGTGTCCTTGCCGATCAGCACGGCGGCATGCTCGCCCTGCTTGCGGCCGGCATCCATCGCCAGAACACGGCCAGCGGCATAGCCGAGTTTCATGGCGAAATCCGGTGTGATCGGATAATCACCCACCAGACCACGCACGCCATCGGTACCGAAATATTTGCGAGCCATGCCCTTCATCCTGTCAGCGGATTGACGATGGCCGGCATTGTAAAGCGGCGAGCACCTGCAGTGCATCCACTGTTTCACTGACATCGTGCACACGGATCACCGCCACTCCCGCCAGGGCCGCCAGCAGCGCGGCAGCCACGCTGGCCGGCATGCGCGCGTCCACCGCGCGACCGGTAATGTCGCCGAGCATGCGCTTGCGCGACACACCGACCAGCAGGGGGGCCGGCAGCTGCGCCAGCATTTCCGGGAGCGCCCGGAAAAGCTCGCGGTTGTGTTCAAAATTCTTGCCAAAGCCAAAACCGGGATCCAGCAAGATACGTTCAGCAGTAATTCCCGCCAGACAAGCATGAGCATGACGCTCAAGCAGATACCCTGACACCTCGGCAACAACATCGGAGTAGACAGGGGCGGCCTGCATGGTCTGCGGCTCGCCCTGCTTGTGCATCAGGCAAACGCCCGCGGAATGCCCGGCCAGCAAGGCCAGCGCGCCATCGCCCTCCAGCGCGGCGATGTCATTGACCAGATCCACGCCCACTGCCAGCGCCGCCGCCATCACGGCCGGCTTGCGGGTATCGATCGACAGCGGCACACCGTCACCCAGCAAGGCCTCGAGCACCGGCAAGACGCGGTCGATTTCTTCCTGCTCGGGGACAAAGGCGGCACCCGGGCGGGTCGATTCGCCACCGATGTCGAGAATGTCGGCCCCCTCTTCAATCAGCCGGCGCGCATGCGCGACGGCAGCCGCCGTGCTGGCATGCCTGCCTCCGTCGGAAAACGAATCGGGGGTGACATTGACGATGCCCATGACGAGCGGGCGATCAAGGGCAAGGCGGAAACGTCCACAGGCAAATTCGGTCTGGCTCATGCATGGGCTCCTGAAAAGGAAAAGGCGGCCCGCAGGCCGCCTTGTCTGTCATACCGGTAATCAGGCTTCGGCCGCCGGAGTGGGCGCCGCTGCAGGCGCATCACCGCTGGGCGTGTTCCCGTCAGACGGCAGGCCAAGCTTCGGCGCAGGCGGATTCTTGGGCGGACGCGGCTGGCGGCCTTCCATGATGTCGAGAATCTGCTCGCGATCGATGGTTTCCCATTCCAGCAGCGCCGAGGTCATGGCTTCAACCTTGTCGCGGTTTTCGTCCAGCAGCTTCACGGCCAGCGCATACTGCTCGTCGAGGATGCGGCGAATTTCCGCATCGACCTGCTGCATGGTCGCTTCCGACAGATTCTTGTGCGTGGTGACCGAACGGCCAAGGAAAACCTCGCCGTCATTTTCGCCATACACCATGGCGCCCATCTTCTCGCTCATGCCATAACGCGTCACCATGTCGCGGGCCAGTTGCGTGGCGCGCTCGAAGTCATTGGAAGCGCCGGTCGAAATCTGGCCGGTAAACAGGTCTTCCGCAACGCGGCCACCGAACAGCATGGTGATCTGCGCCAGCATCTGGTCCTTGTACAGGCTGAAGCGATCCTGCTCGGGCAGCGACCAGGTCACGCCCAGCGCGCGGCCACGCGGAATCACGGTCACCTTGTGCACCGGGTCGCAGCCCGGCAGCAACTCGCCAATCACGGCATGGCCGGATTCGTGATAGGCAGTCTTCTTCTTGTCGTCGGGCTGGATGATCATGGACTTGCGCTCGGCACCCATGAAGATCTTGTCCTTGGCGTCTTCAAAATCCTGCATGTCGACGAGCCGCTTGCTGCGCCGCGCGGCAAACAGCGCCGCTTCGTTCACCAGGTTGGCCAGATCGGCGCCGGACATGCCCGGCGTGCCGCGCGCAAGAATGTTGGCATCCACATCGGACGACACCGGCACCTTGCGCATGTGCACGCCAAGAATCTGTTCGCGGCCGCGGATGTCCGGCAGCGGCACGACCACCTGGCGGTCGAAACGGCCCGGACGCAACAGCGCCGGATCGAGCACATCGGGGCGGTTGGTCGCGGCGATCACGATAATGCCGGAATTGCCCTCGAAGCCGTCCATTTCAACCAGCATCTGGTTCAGCGTCTGCTCGCGCTCATCGTTGCCACCACCGAGGCCGGCGCCACGCTGGCGGCCGACCGCGTCGATTTCATCGATGAAGATGATGCACGGCGCGTTTTTCTTGGCGTTTTCGAACATGTCGCGCACGCGGGCGGCACCGACACCGACAAACATTTCGACGAAGTCGGAACCGGAAATCGAGAAGAACGGCACCTTGGCCTCACCGGCAATCGCCTTGGCCAGCAAGGTCTTGCCGGTACCCGGCGAGCCAACCATCAGGATGCCGCGCGGCATGCGCCCGCCCAGACTCTGGTATTTGGAAGGATCGCGCAGGTAGTCGACGATTTCGGCGACGTCCTGCTTGGCTTCGTCACACCCGGCCACATCGGCGAAGGTGACCACGTTCGTGTCCTGATCCAGCATGCGCGCACGGCTCTTGCCGAAACTGAACGCCCCGCCCTTGCCGCCGCCCTGCATCTGGCGCATGAAGAAAATCCATACACCGATCAGCAGCAGCATCGGGAACCAGTTGATGAAGATGTTCATCAACAGCGACGGCTCTTCTTCCGGTTTCGCCTCGAATTTCACGTTGTACTTGATCAGCGTATCAACCAAGCGGAAATCGAAGGGGGCGAGCGTGGTGAAGGTCTGGCCATCCTTGCGGGTACCCTTGATCAGCTGCGGACGCAGCGGGCTGCCCTCGATGCTGACCTGGGCGATCTGGCCATTTTCCACTTCGGTCATGAACTGCGAATACGGCATGGTATTGGCAGTTGTCTGACGTTTGGTCATCTGGTTGAACACCGTCATCAGCACAAGGCCGATGATGAGCCAGATGGCGATATTCTTGCCGAGATTGTTCACGGCTTTGCTCCTTCAATTCCGGCCGGTAGCCGGGACGATTCATTTTAACGGCAGGCGCCGCGTGTTGCCCCGAAAAATTGCTATCGGGGCCATAGCAGGACTTTGATTCAGCGGAAATTAGCCCTTCTTGCCCTTGCCCAGCAGATAAACTTCACTGCTGCGATCGCGGGATGCTTTCGGCTTGCGGGTCACCACCGAAGCAAACTCGCCGCGCATGGCCTCCAGGTATTCGGTGAAGCCGCTGCCCTGAAACACCTTGACCAGAAAATGGCCGCCAGGTTTCAAGTGTTCGCGGGAAAAATCGAGCGCCAGTTCGCACAGGTACATGCTGCGCGCCTGGTCGGTCACGGCATTACCGGTGATATTGGGGGCCATGTCGCAGATTGCAAGGTCGACCAGCCGACCGTCCAGCAATTCCAGAAAACGGGCCAGCACCTCGTCTTCGCGAAAATCGCCCTGCACGAATTCGACCCCGCGGATCGGGTCCATGTCGAGAATATCCAGCGCGAACACGCGGCCACTCTCCCCCATCAGGCGCCTGGCCACCTGGCACCAGCTGCCGGGCGCGGCGCCAAGGTCGGCGACCCACATGCCGGGCCTGATCAGCTTGTCCTTCTCATTGATTTCCAGCAGCTTGTACGCCGCACGGGCACGATAGCCATCTTTCTGTGCCTGGTGCACATAGTGGTCGTTCACGTGTTCCTGCAACCAGGCATTACTGGTTTTACTTCGCGCCATCAGGTAAACTTCCCTGTTTTTTCAAGGATTTGAATTTATGGAACTCACAGCAGACCAGCGTCGCCACCTCAAAAGCCTGGCCCACCACCTCAACCCGGTGGTCATGATCGGCAACAACGGCCTGACGGACGCGGTTCTGCGTGAAATCGCCGTGAATCTGGATGCCCACGAACTCATCAAGGTTCGCGTCCTTGGCGATGACCGCGAAGCCCGCGCCGCCTTCATGGAGCAGATCTGCGCCGACCTGCAGGCTGCACCGGTGGGCCTGATCGGCAAGCTGCTGATCATCTACCGCCCGACCGAAGAGGGCAAGTCCCGCATCGTTTTGCCGAAGGCAAAGAAAAAGTGATGCCCGCCGAAGGCAAAGAAAAAATGAGGCTTGCCGAAGGCAAAGCAGCAATGCATCACCGGGTGTGAGCCGGGAAACAGCGAACCTTCCCGCCCTCCACGAAAAAGGCAGCCGACGCTGCCTTTTTGTTTGCGCAAGCCACCGGCATCGCCCCCAGGCGGGATCACGCCCGACTGGCGGCAAGTGATTCAGCGGCTGCCGCCCTCGCCCCAGACATAAGCTACACCCAGCAAGGCCTGGACAAAGTAAATCAGCGTGGAAATCGCATGCCAGGTGGCAAAACCGCCGCCGAACAGGCCCTCGCTGGCGTTCACCATGGCGGGCTTGAGTCCGGCGATGATGGGAAACACGGCAAACTGGTTGATCAGCGTGCAGACCAGCATCAGCAGCACCAGCCAGAAGCGGCCATTGCGCAGCGCGCGCAAGCCCTCGACCCACAACCACCAGATCAGTAGATAGCTGCCGGCGACAATCCCCACCCAGCCCATCAAGCCCAGAATCTTGCCGGCCAGGCGGCCGGCCAGCGCATTGTCCAGCGACCCGAACAATGCGGGCGCGACCAGCACGCCGACGACCCACATGCCGCCGATCCAGAATGTGGTCAGCAACTGCCGGATGCCATTCCCCATCACATACCCCGGTAGCGATATGCCTGCGGCCATTCATACCAATGACCTACAGACGAATACCCTTAGATATACTGCACGCCCAGCACTTCGTACTCGCGCTCGCCGCTGGGCGCCATCACCACGGCCACGTCGCCGGCATACTTGCCGATCAGCGCGCGGGCAATCGGGCTCGACACGGAAATCTTGTTGACCTTGATGTCGGCCTCATCGTCACCGACGATCTGGTATTTCACCTTTACTTCACTTTCCAGGTCTTCCAGTTCGACGGTGGCGCCGAACACCACGCGGCCGTCCGCCGTGTCGGCCAGGGCCTTCGGGTCGATGATCTGGGCATTGGAGAGCTTGCCTTCCAGCTCGGCAATGCGGCCTTCAACAAAGCCCTGCTTTTCCTTCGCGGCATCGTACTCGGCGTTTTCCGAGAGATCCCCCTGCGCACGCGCTTCGGCAATCGCCTGGATCACGGCGGGGCGCTCAACGCTCTTGAGGTGTTGCAGTTCCTGCTTCAGTTTCTCGGCACCAGCCACGGTCAGCGGGATAGTAACCATCGTCTTTGATTCTCCTGAACGGCGCCGCTCCCGCAGCACCAAAAACAACAGCCGCCGTCACGCAGGACGGCGGCTTTTCAATTAAGCAATACCTTATCAGCGATTCAGCGCGCGATGCAAGCCCTGCAGATCGTAGACCTTCATCTCGCCCAGCTCCTTGATGCCCACGCACGCGGCGCGCGCGCCGGCGATGGTGGTGAACACCGGCAGCTTGGCCTTCATCGACTCGTGACGGATCGAATAGCTGTCCTGAATGGCCTGACGGCGCTCTTCAACGGTGTTGAAGATCATCTGGATTTCGCCATTGACGATCATGTCGACGATGTGCGGACGACCCTCGGTCACCTTGTTGACCGCAGTCACCGGCACACCTGCAGCCTCGATGGCGGCAGCCGTGCCCTTGGTCGCGACCACCTTGAAGCCGATGCTGGTCAGCACGCGCGCGCATTCCACCGCCCCCGCCTTGTCGCCGTCCTTCACCGAGATGAAGACGCTGCCCTTCACCGGCAGCACGAGGCCGGCAGCCAGCTGCGCCTTCACGAAGGCCTCGGCGAAGCTCTCGCCCACGCCCATCACTTCACCGGTCGACTTCATTTCCGGGCCGAGGATGGTGTCAACGCCCGGGAACTTGTTGAAGGGGAAAACGGCTTCCTTCACCGAATAGAACGGCGGAATCACTTCCTCGGTCACGCCCTGGTCAGCCAGCTTCTGGCCGAGCATGCAGCGTGCGGCCACCTTGGCCAGCGGTACGCTGGTCGCCTTGGACACATACGGTACGGTACGCGAAGCACGCGGATTCACTTCCAGCACGTACACGGTCTCGCCCTGAATGGCGAACTGCACGTTCATCAGGCCGATCACGTTCAGCGCACGGGCCATTTCAACGGTCTGGCGACGCAGTTCGTCCTGCAGCGCCTTGGACAGCGAATACGGCGGCAGCGAGCACGCGGAGTCGCCGGAGTGCACGCCGGCCTGCTCGATGTGCTCCATGATGCCGCCGATGATCACCTGCTCGCCGTCGGACAGCGCATCGACATCGACCTCGATGGCGTCGTTCAGGAAGCGGTCCAGCAGCACCGGCGAATCGTTGGAGACCTTGACGGCTTCGCGCATGTAGCGCGCCAGATCGTCTTCGGAATGCACGATCTGCATCGCGCGGCCACCCAGCACGTAGGACGGGCGCACCACCAGCGGATAACCCAGCTGAGCGGCCAGCGCCAGCGCGTCCTTCTCGGTGCGCGCGGTGGCGTTGGGCGGCTGGCGCAGCTTCAGGTCCTGCAGCAGCTTCTGGAAACGCTCGCGGTCTTCGGCCGCATCGATCATGTCCGGGCTGGTGCCGACAATCGGCACGCCATTGGCTTCGAGCGCGCGCGCCAGCTTCAGCGGCGTCTGGCCGCCGTACTGCACGATCACGCCAACCGGCTTTTCTACCGCCACGATTTCCAGCACATCTTCCAGCGTCAGCGGCTCGAAGTACAGGCGGTCGGAAGTGTCGTAGTCGGTCGAAACGGTTTCCGGGTTGCAGTTGACCATGATGGTTTCATAACCATCGTCGCGCAGCGCCAGTGCGGCATGCACGCAGCAGTAGTCGAACTCGATGCCCTGGCCGATGCGGTTCGGGCCACCGCCGAGAATCATCACCTTCTTGCGGTCGGTCGGCTGTGCCTCGCATTCTTCCTCGTAGGTCGAATACATATAGGCGGTGTTGCTGGCGAACTCGGCCGCGCAGGTATCGACGCGCTTGTACACCGGGCGGATGCCGTGCGCGTGGCGCGCCTTGCGCACCGCATTCTGGTCGCAGCCCAGCAGCGCACCGAGACGGCGGTCGGAGAAGCCCTTGCGCTTCAGCGCGCGGAACTCGGCCTGGGTCACGCTCTCAACGGCACGGCCGCGCAGCGCGTTCTCGGTCTTGACGATATCCTCGATCAGCACCAGGAACCACGGGTCGATCTTCGAGAGCGCATGCACTTCATCGACGCTCATGCCGACACGGAAGGCATCCGCCACGTACCACAGGCGCTCCGGACCCGGAGCAGCGATTTCGGATTCGATCAGCTGGCGGTCGGTGGTGACTTCGTCAAAGCCGGACATGCCGGTTTCCAGGCCGCGCAGCGCTTTTTGCAGCGATTCCTGCTGGGTGCGGCCCATGGCCATCACTTCGCCGACCGACTTCATCTGCGTGGTCAGGCGGCTGTTGGCCTGCGGGAATTTTTCGAAGGCGAAACGCGGGATCTTGGTCACCACATAATCGATCGACGGCTCGAACGAGGCCGGGGTCTTGCCACCGGTGATGTCGTTTTTCAGCTCGTCCAGCGTGTAGCCCACGGCCAGCTTGGCGGCCACCTTGGCAATCGGGAAGCCGGTGGCCTTGGAGGCCAGCGCCGAGGAGCGCGACACGCGCGGGTTCATTTCGATGACGATCAGGCGGCCGTCCTTCGGATTGACCGAGAACTGTACATTGGAGCCACCGGTGTCCACGCCGATTTCGCGCAATACCGCGATCGATGCATTGCGCATGATCTGGTATTCCTTGTCGGTCAGCGTTTGCGCAGGCGCCACGGTGATCGAGTCGCCGGTGTGCACGCCCATCGGGTCGAGGTTTTCGATCGAGCAGACGATGATGCAGTTGTCGTTGCGGTCACGCACGACTTCCATCTCGTACTCTTTCCAGCCCAGCAGCGATTCTTCAATCAGCAGCTCCTTGGTCGGCGAAAGGTCGAGACCACGGGTACAGATTTCGATGAATTCCTGGATGTTGTAGGCAATACCGCCACCGGAACCGCCCATGGTGAAGGACGGACGGATGATCGCCGGAAAGCCGACCTGCGCCTGCACGGCCAGTGCTTCTTCCAGCGAGTGGGCGATGCCGGAGCGGGCGGAGCCCAGGCCGATCTTGTCCATGGCCTGCTTGAACTTCTGGCGGTCTTCAGCCTTGTCGATGGCTTCCGGCGTCGCGCCGATCAGCTCGACCTTGTACTTGTCGAGCACGCCATTGCGCCACAGGTCCAGCGCGCAGTTCAGCGCAGTCTGGCCACCCATGGTCGGCAGGATCGCGTCGGGACGCTCCTTCTCGATGATCTTTTCGACCATCTGCCAGGTGATCGGCTCGATATAGGTCACATCGGCCATGTTCGGGTCGGTCATGATGGTCGCAGGGTTGCTGTTCACCAGAATGACCTTGTAACCCTCCTCGCGCAGCGCCTTGCAGGCTTGCGCGCCGGAGTAGTCGAATTCGCAGGCCTGGCCGATGATGATCGGGCCGGCGCCAATGATCAGGATGCTGTTGATGTCGGTACGTTTTGGCATTGTGTGTGAGGTGTGAGGGGTAAGGCATAAGGAGCCAAACCGCTTTACACCGTCCTCCTGGGAGAATTGAGAGAGAAGAACGAGGTCAGGAACGAAGAGGGCTTGCGCCTCACTCCCCGCTCCTCACACCTCACTGCTTGCCAGCCATGCTGGCGATGAATTTGTCGAACAGATACGCCACATCGTGCGGGCCGGGGCTCGCCTCCGGGTGCCCCTGGAAGGAGAACGCCGGCTTGTCGGTCAAGGCGATGCCCTGCACGGTGCCGTCGAACAGCGAGCGGTGTGTCACGCGGACATTGGCCGGCAGACTGGTTTCATCGACCTGGAAGCCGTGGTTCTGGCTGGTGATCATCACGTGCTTGCTGTCCAGATCCTGCACCGGATGGTTGGCGCCATGGTGGCCGAACTTCATCTTGCTGGTCTTGCCGCCGGCAGCAATGCCGAGAATCTGGTGGCCCAGACAGATGCCGAACAGCGGCAGGCCCTTGGCAAGAAACTCGCGAGTCGCGTCGATGGCGTAGGTACACGGCTCCGGATCACCGGGGCCGTTGGAGAGGAACACGCCATCCGGATTCAGCGCCAGCACCTCGGCAGCCGGGGTCTGCGCCGGAACAACGGTCAGCTTGCAACCGCGCTCGGCGAGCATGCGCAGGATGTTGTGCTTCACGCCGAAGTCGTAGGCCACCACGTGGTATTTCGGGTTGGATTGCACGGTGTAACCCACGCCCAGCTTCCACTCGGCGGTATGCCACTCGTACTTGTCGCTGGCGCTCACCACCTTGGCGAGATCCTGACCGGCCATCGAGCCGAAGGACTTGGCCTTTGCCACGGCAGCGGCGGCGTCGATCTTGTCGCCGGTGACGATGCAGCCGGGCTGGGCGCCCTTTTCACGCAGGATGCGGGTCAGCTTGCGGGTATCGATATCGGCAATAGCCACGACACCGTTTTTCACCAGATACTCGCCCAGACTCATGTCGGCACGGAAGTTCGAGTGAATCAGCGGCAGATCGCGAATGATCAGGCCGGCGGCAAAAACGGCGCGCGATTCGGCGTCTTCGGCATTGACGCCGTAGTTGCCGATGTGGGGATAGGTCAGGGTCACCATCTGTTTGGTGTAGGACGGGTCGGTCAGGATTTCCTGATAACCGGTCAGCGAAGTATTGAACACCACTTCACCGATTGTTTCACCGTTGGCGCCAATGCTGGTACCGTAAAACAGGGTGCCGTCGGCAAGCGCAAGAAGGGCTGGTGTGGACACGGGCGGCTCCTAAATGGGGGGAATTCTGGCGGCACACGTAGAAAAACGGGACAGGTCGACCCCATCCCGTTTCATGTGCAAAATTGGCGGAATTCTACCCTGAAAGCGCCCGGCTTTCAATCCGCGCGCCGGAACCATCCGGCCAGCCTGGGCTGGATCGCCGCGCCCGCCAGCCATTGCGGATTGGACGGCGTGAGCCCCAGCTCCTTTTCGCGCCGCCCCACTTCGCGCCGCGCGGCGGCAAAGGCTGCCGCCCAGCCGGATTCCTTCCGCAAGCCATCGTAGAGCGCGCGACCAAAATCGGTGAAATGGTTTTCATCGGCGCAGCCAAAGGAGGTGTTGTCGGCATCGGCCGCGGTGATCACCAGCGTCTGCGCATCGGCCAGCGGCTTCAGGTAACCGCCGCTGTAACAGGCCGACACGATGATGATGCGCCAGCGCACGCCAGCCGCATCCAGCGTGCCGCGCAACCACTGCGGGTCAAGCTGGGCCAGCTCCAGCGGCGGACTGTCGAGCACGAAGCGATGCCGCGGGCCCGGACCACCATGCGAGGTCAGGTAGAGCAGCAAGGCATCTTCGTCCGGGTTCATCTGCTGCGCCGCGCGGCGTATGCCGGCGGCAATGCTGGTCAGGGTGGCGATGGGCACCTGCCCCGCGCTGGCATCATGATTGGCCAGCAAGAGGGTATGTGCCTGCGCACCAAACTGCTCCTTGGCTAGCGCCGCATACGCCGAACTTTCGCGCAGGAAAACCTGCTGACTGGCATCACCGCCAACCGCGATGGCAAACAGCTCGGCCTGCCCCGGCGTACCCGGTGCGATGGCGGCCAGGCGCTCAGCCAGCAAGGCTGGCTCCGCATAAAAATGCCGCTCGCTGGCGAGTCTGGGTGGCGCATACTCGCGCTGAAACGCTTGGCTCTCCGCTTCCGACCAGACCCACAGGCGATCAGCATCATTGAAAAACCAGACCTGCACGGCACTGGCCAGCAAGAGCAGCAGCGCGTAGAGTGCAGCGCGCCAGCGCGACAGCAAATCCCAGCGCACCAGGCACACGGCCAGCGCCAGCGCCTGCCAGAGCGTGAGCACGACAAAAAGGACAAAACCGGCCCAGCCATCGGCCAGTTGCGGCAGCCGTGGCAAGAGCCAGATCATCAGCGGCGCATACAGCAGCACGGTGATCAGCAAACCCTGCGCCCAGCCCAGCATCAGCGCCACCCAGCCCACCGGGCTGTCGGCACGCGGCGCCACCAGCTGCACCAGCAGCAAACCGAGAAAAGCCTGCAGCAGCCAGACCGGCACGGCTGGCCAGTTGAGCGCCGAGCCCTGCTCCAGCAGGCGATACTGCACGACAAGCGCGGTCAGAAACAGCAGCGCCAAGAGCGGCAGGACAGGCCAGCGCGACAGCCCGGCATGGGCAAAATCGACCCGGCGAAACAGCAGCGTGCGCGCCGCCGTGCTCAGCGGCGTATGCAGGGCGCCCCTCATGCGGCATCCAGCAACGACTGGATATCGTCGGCGATGGCCTCCGGCTCGGTTTGCGGCGCATAGCGGCGCAGCACCTGGCCGTCGCGCCCGATCAGAAACTTGGTGAAGTTCCACTTGATGGCTTCGCTGCCCAGCAGGCCCGGCTGCTGGGCCTTGAGCCAGACATACGCGGGGTCGGCTGCATCGCCATTGACGTCGATCTTGGCGAACAGCGGAAAGCTGACGTCAAACCGGCTGCGGCAGAATTCTGCGATCTCGGCATTGCTGCCCGGCTCCTGCCCGCCGAACTGGTTGCAGGGAAAGGCGAGCACCGAAAAACCACGCCCGGCAAAGCGGCGCTGCAAGGCCTCCAGCCCGGCATACTGTGGGGTAAAGCCGCACTGACTGGCCACATTCACCACCAGCAGCACCTGCCCCTGCCAGTCGGCCAGCGGCTGCGTACGCCCTTCGCCGTCCAGAACGCTGAAATCGTAAAAGCTGCCCATCTGCATTCTCCCAACTTGCTATATGCTTGCGCGATTATGCCTGAAGCCGACGACAACAAGGCCGCCAGCGCCTGGAGTGGCCATGCCGCTGCCGCCAAAGCAACACCCGATGTGGCAAGCCAAGCCCTCAGCCATGCACTGCGCAAGCGCGGACAGCTCACCGCCCCGGCCGGCAGCCGGGTCTGGCTGCTGCTCACTCCGCATTTCCGCCATTGCGTCGCCGCCTGCCTGGAACGCCTGGCGCGCGAAAGCCGCAGCCTTCATCTGGTCGGCTGTCTGGCCAACGGCATTTTCAGCGACGAGGACTGGTCGCTGGATGGCCCGATGGCGGTAGTGCTGATCGAACCACCGCCCCCGGCCGGCGACCGCTGGCGCCTGACGCTGGCGGCGCCCAATGCCCTGGCTGGCGACTGGGCGCACGACGGCAAGCTGCGCATCGGCGGCATTGCCGGCGATGCCACCGGCGTCGGCCCTTACTGCCTCTGGCAAGGCCGGCACATCAGCGCCGGGCGGCTGGACCTGCCCTGCCGGCGCCCACGCTGGCTGCAGGCCGACGGCTTTGTGCCCGACGGCCCCCGCCAGCGAGTCAGCGCCAGCGACGGCCTGCTGCTCACCGGCCTCAATGGCCGCCCGGCCCTGCCGCTGCTGGCGCACTGGCTGCAGGACAGCGGGTCGGAGCAGCGGCTCTGGCAGGGCGCCATGCTGCATGAACCCGACCACCCCAGGCAGGGGCGCTGGCTGGCGCTGCTGGGGCGTGACGAGGCCCGTCAGGGCCTGCTGCTGGGCGGACACGCACCACGGGATGCCGAGCTGGTCTGGGGTCATCAGGATCCGGCGCTGACCGCCGCACGGCTGGCGGACGGGCTGACGCAGCTCGCCCGCCTGCGCCGACCGGCCTTTGCGCTGGTCTTCGCCAGCCAGCATGGCGGCGCCTTTGGCGGCACCGGCGAAGACCCGTACTGGCAGGCCGTGCGTACGGCGCTGCCGGGCGTGCCCTTTGCCGGTTTCTATGGCAACGGCCAGCTGCTGCCGCTAGCCAGAGGGATACAAGTCATCGACAATGGCATGCTTGCCGTCTTGTTCGATTGAGGAAATCAAGGTCCATGCTGTTCAATCCCAGCCGCGAGGAAGCGCGGCGCTTTTTCATCACTGCCTGGCAAAAACACTTGCAGCAACAGCCGCTGGCCGACCTGGAGGCCATCGTCGTTGACGTGCTGGAGGCGCATCCGGAATACCACGCCTTCCTCAGCGAAGACTACCTCGACCGCGACTGGCCGCCGGAACACGGCGAGAGCAACCCCTTCCTGCACATCAGCCTGCACCTGGCGATCGCCGAACAGCTGGCCATCGACCAGCCCGCCGGCGTGCGCGCGCTGTACGGCCAGCTGCATGCCCGGCACGGCGACGCCCACAAGGCGCTACACGACATGCTGGAATGCCTGGGCGAAATGCTCTGGCAGGCACAGCGCCAGCAAACGCCGCCCGACCCGAACATCTATCTGGACGGCCTGCGCCAGCGGCTTCAGCAGCGCTAATCAATAGGTATACGACTGCAGCCCAATGAACGATTAGGCTGCAGCCACATACCCAGCACGCTTATTCCTTGCGGTATTGCTCCAGGTCGCGAATGCGCGCATCAATGCCCGACTGCAGATGGAAATCGTTGCCCGGCTGGCGCAAGGCCAGCTGGAACTGCTCCAGCGCCGGGCCGTACTCCTGCAGGCGCACATAATATTCGCCGAGCGCCTTGTGCTTGGCCATCGGTTTGTCCTGCTTCTCGTAGACCCGCGCGGCACGCTGGTACAGCCAGGCATCGCCCGGATACAGCGAGAGCCCGTCGTCCACCAGCGCCAAGGCTTCTGTCAGCTTGCCGGCGGCCGTCAGGGCGTCGATGGTGCCGTACAGCAATGCCCGGCTGCCGATGAACTGCGCGCGCGCCGCCTGCAGGATGGCGACGGCCTCGCTGCTGCGCCCCTGATCCAGGCGGATTTGCCCGGCAAGGAATTCCAGCGCCGGGTGCGACTTGCCGGCCAGTACCGCACGCGCCTGCTGCAGCGCCTGCCAGGCAAGGTCATAGTCCCGCGCCTGATAGTGCGACAGCGCCAGACCATAGCGCGCGGCCACTTCGCTGGCATAGCGCTTGTCGCCCAGGGTTTTCTGATAGAAATCGACGGCCGCCTGCCCGCCCAGTTGCTGGGCGCGCAGCTTTTCGCGCAGGAACAGGAAATCCAGCGAATCGGGCACCTGGCGGTAAGGCCGGTCGGCCACCCGGGCCTGGGCGTCGGCAATGCGCTTGTAGGTCACCGGGTGGGTGCGCAGGAATTCCGGGGCATTGGCTTCGATAATGCGGTTGTGCCGCTGCAGGCGCTCGAAGAAGGCCGGCATGCCTGCGGGGTCGTAACCGGCATCCTGCAGCGTCTGCATGCCGATGCGGTCAGCCTCCTGCTCGAAGGCATAGGTGAAATCGAGTTGCTGGCGGGTGGCAAGACCGGCCCCGGCCATGGCCACGGCACTGCCCATGCCCGACTGTCCGGCATGCGCAGCCAGCAGGGCCACCGCCATGGCGGCCAGCGACACCCAGGCGCCGGAGCGCGAACCGTCCAGCATGCGCGCGACATGGCGCTGGCTGACGTGGGCAATTTCATGCGCCAGCACGCTGGCGAGTTCCGATTCATGCTGGGCCGCGACGATCAGGCCGCTGTGAATGCCGATATAGCCGCCAGGCATCGCAAAGGCATTGACCGAACGGTCACTGAGGGCAAAGAAGGTAAAGCGGCTGTCGCCGACATTGGCAGCCTCGACCAGCCGATGCCCCATGGCGTTGAGGTAGGCGACCACTTCGGGGTCGTCGAGCAGCAGCCCGCTGCGGCGAATCTGCTGCATGGCGGTCTGGCCGATTTCGCGCTCCTGCTGCGGGCTGAGCGTCTGCGACGAGACATCACCCATATCCGGCAGGGATTGTGCCGCCAGCGCCAGCGGCGCCAGCAACTGGCTGGCCAGCAGCATGCCCAGCACGGCATTTCGCAAATGCATCACCTTGTTTCCATTCGAATAAATTGCGGACCTGGCCGTCAACCCAGCCAGGCCAGCGACAGGGCGGTCAGCAGCAGATAGCGCAGGGCCTTGCCCAGCGTCACCCAGCACACCACGGCCCGCCATGGCCAGCGCAGGTAGCCGGCCAGCACGCACAGGGCATCCCCCAGCACCGGCGCCCAGCCGAAAATCAGGCTGGCGGCCCCCCAGCGCCGGGCCAGACGCAAGGCCAGCTGCTGGCCGGTGGGCTCGGGCAACTTGCGCGCCAGCCAGACCGTCAGCACGGAACCCAGCACATTGCCGAGCGTGGCTACCAGCAGCAGCACCCACCACCACTGCGGCCAGCTGGCAAGCATCGCCACCAGCGCCAGCTCGGAATTGCCAGGCAGCAGCGTGGCCGACAGGAAGGCCGAGGCAAAGAGCCCGGCAAGCGCCCAGAGCATCAGCACGCACTCTCAGGCAATGTGGACCGTCGTTCCCAGATGCAGGCTCAGCGCGGCGGAGAGATCGGCATAAAACTCCCCGCTACCGCGCGTGCTCTGCCAGTCCTGCCCGTCCCAGCGATAGTGGAAACCGCCATTACGGGCCGCCAGCCAGATTTCCTGGTTGGCCGTGTGCCGGTTCACGACCACCTTGCTGCCGTCTTCGCATTCCAGCTCCAGCACATTGCCGGCACGCAGGGGATCGATCTCCAGCTCCTGTTCGTCAATCGCGGCTTCAATGCGGGCAAACACCGCATCACTGCGGTCGAGAAACTCCCCTTCGGTCATGGCACCTTTCCATTGCATGCTAAAATCGCGATTTTGCACCAATCCATGCGAAAGCGGCGAAGCGAATGCACAAACTGATTGCGATGATTCTGGGAGCAAGCCTGCTGGCAGCCTGTGGCTACAAGGGCGCGCTCTACCTGCCCGGCAGCGAGGAAGCCCAGAAAAGCGGCAAGACCCCGCGCCCGGCCACAGCCCAGGCCAGCGAAGCAGCCCGGTAAACGACGCCCCTGCCCCCACCCGGGTGACTGGACGGCATGGCAAGGCGGCACCCGCCCCGCGTGGGCCTCAGAAGCGTTCCGGCAGTTTTTGCAGCAGGATGATGCGCTTGTTTTCCAGCCGGATATAGCCGCCGAACACCAGCTCCTTGAGGATGCGCGCGATCATTTCGCGCGAGGAACCCACGCGATCGGCAATCGCCTGCTGCGTCAGCGGCTGGTTGACCATTTCCTGACCATCCACCGATTCCACCAGCGACTCCAGCAAGGCGCGCAGGCGGCCATAGACATCCAGCAGCGCCAGATTTTTCATCGTGTACGACAGCCGGCGCACCATGCCGGCCAGGTTGCGGATCACCGTGTCCTTCACGTGGGGGAAGGCTTCCATCGCCGCGTGAAAATCGGTCTTGGTGAACATCAGGAAGTCCGAGTCTTCCTCGGCCTGGGTGGACCAGCCGCGCGGCTCGTCGTCCAGCAGCGAAATCTCGCCCATGGCAATGCCGGGCTCGCCCATCATGAACACGAATTCCTTGCCCTGCGCATCGCTGGTAAAGGAACGCGTGCGCCCCTCGATCAGCACGTACATGGCATCGGCCGGGTCGCCCTCGCGAAACAGAAAGCCGCCTTTGGGAATATGCCGGCGTACCGCCGCGCGCAGGACGTAATCGAGTTCTTCGTCGCTGAAGCCGGCAAATAGGGGAATTTCACGCAGCATTTCTTTCATGGATTCATCCTGAAGCAAGTGGATTTCGTGTAAGCGCCATGGCCGGCTGGCGGAGGCAGGGCCAGGCGCGGCTCAGAAGCGTTCGGGCAATTTCTGGTGCAGGACAATACGGCGCTGCTCGATGCTGACATAGCCGCCAAAGACGAGTTCCTTCATCACCTTGGTGATCATCTCCCGCGATGCGCCCACGCGTTCGGCAATTGCCTGCTGCGTCAGCGGCTCGCGCACCACGCACTGCCCGCCCTCGTCGACCTTCAGGCTTTCCAGCAGGGCGCGCACGCGGCCATACACATCAGTGAGCGCCAGACTCTTGACCATGTCCGAAAAATGCCTGGCCAGGCGCAAGGCCGCCATCAGCATTTCCTGCCTCAACTCCGGCAGCGCGTCCATCAGCTGCAGCAAGTCGGCACGCTGGATCACCAGCAGCTCGCAGTCTTCCTCGGCCCTGGCGTTCATCTGGCGCGGCTCCTGCAACAGCATGGCGGCCTCGCCCAGCGAAGAGCCCGGCTCGATAAAGCCGATCACGAACTCCTTGCCGCGCTCATTGCTGCACGACACGCGCAGGCGGCCACGCTGCAGCACGAAACTGTGCTGCGCCGCCTCGCCTTCGGCAAACAGCAACTGCCCCTGCGGCAGACGCTTCAGGCGGGCCAGCCTGGCGACGGCCTGGCGCGCCGACTCCGGCAGGCCGGCAAAGAGATCAAAGGGTTCGGTAGCAAACATGGCCGCGCCCGGGAAAAATCAGTGGGCCGCGTCGTCGGGCACCGGCTTGGCCGGCTTGTCGCCCGCCGTCGCCGAGGCCTCGTGCTCGGCGAACGTGGACGCGGCGGGCGCATCGATGTCGAAACGGTTGATTGGCGCATCGGGCGGCGGCGGCACGATGTCGATCTTTTTGGTCAACATGTACTCGTTCATCTCTTTCCAGCCGGCGAAGATGTCAGCCTTGGGCACCTTGGGATTGCGCCGGTAGCAGTCTTCCAGCGAGCGCCCGCTGTGCCGGCAGGCGGCGCCGATGGCATTGCCATTGGCCTGCTGCTTGTTCATGGCCTGCTTGACCTGATCGCAGCCGACCAGGGCTGGCAGCGCGGCCGCGAGCAACAGGAACTTGCAAAACATCCGCACAGGGCGCCTCCACAACGAGATTGTCAAGGCGATTGTAAGTGATTAAACCCCATTGTGCAGTAATCACATTCCCTTGCCCGCACCATTGTGACAGCCCGCAGCCTCAGCTGCGCCGTCCGCGCTCGATCGAGACGCCGACTCGGGCCACCTCGGTGAGAATGCCGGGCTTGACCACGGTGACCTTGACCCAGGGCGCGCCAAAGTCGTGCAGGATGACGTGGGCGATATGCTCGGCCAGCGCCTCCAGCAGCAGGAAATGCTGTGCGGCCAGCACGCCGCGCAGATGCTGCACCAGCTGGTCGTAATCGATGGTATCGGTCAGCTCGTCGCTGACGCAGGCCCGCGCCGACGGCAGGCCGACGTCCAGATCGATTTCCACGGCCTGCGGCGCCGTGCGCTCCCAGTCATACCAGCCGATTACCGTGCGCGCACGAATGCCGTGCAGAAAAATAATGTCCATGCTGTGCCGCCGGCCTTGGCCGGCATCCTGAAGAATCGCTAGAATCCGAAGCTTTCGATTGTAATGGAATCGGCATGTCCCCGCTTGTTCTCACCCTGCTCTGCACGCTGGCCGCCTACCTGCTCGGTTCGCTGTCCTTTGCCGTGATCGTTTCGCGCCTCTGTGGCCTGGCCGATCCGCGCACCTACGGCTCGAACAACCCGGGCGCGACCAATGTGCTGCGCAGCGGCAACAAAAAGGCGGCCGCGCTGACCCTGCTCGGCGATGCACTGAAGGGCCTGATTGCCGTCGGCGCCGTGCGCCTGCTGGCGGCGCCACTGGGCTTGACGAACGAGGACATCGCGATTGCCAGCGTGGCGGTGATCGTCGGCCACATGTGGCCGGTGTTTTTCGGCTTCAAGGGTGGCAAGGGTGTCGCCACCGCGCTGGGCGTGCTGCTCGCGCTCAATGGCTGGATGGGGCTGGCGGTGCTCACCGTGTGGCTGTTTGTCGCCAAGGTGCTGAAGATTTCCTCGCTGGCGGCCCTGTGCGCCGCGCTGGTCGCGCCGCTGGCCTGCTGGCTGTTCACGCGCGAGCCCAGCTGGCTGATCGCCGTTTCCAGCATTGCCGCCCTGCTGATTTTCCGGCACAAGTCCAACATCGCCGGCCTGCTCTCGGGCAAGGAAGGCAAGATCGGCGAGAAGGCGTCCGGCAAAGATACCCAGTAACCGATACTGCCACAGCCCATGCGCGCACTAGCCTGAGGGCGCATACCATACCATACCATCAGCGCACCAGCCCGCGCAGATGCATTCTGCGCAGGGCCTGATCGCCTTGCTCGACCTCAGCGCCCCTCGCGCTGCTGCTTGCGCCACTCCCACGGCGGCGTCGGATCGCGGTCGCGCCAGAGCCCCTGCTGCGCCTGGCGGGCCGCGTCTTCCGCTGCGGCATAGCGGGCAAACTCGCCGCGCGACAGAGCCTTTTTGGCGTACTGCCGGTAAAACCAGGCATGACCGGATTCGACCTGGGCCAGATTGATCGCCCGCCCGTCCTGTGTCAGCAACGCTACCCCGCGCCCATACCGGTCGACATCGGTAATCGTCGCTTCAATCTGCCGGCGGTAGACCAGGTCGGACAAGGCCTTTTTCGCCTGCTGGCCGAAGGCCTGCTTTTTCTCCGGGCTGTCGATGTAGGCCAGCCGCAGGCGGTATTCGGTCTTGTCGGGCGTCAGCAGCGTCACCGTATCGCCGTCGGCCACGCCCACCACCTCGCCGCTGAGCACGGCGCCACGCTGCGGCTTGCCCTTCTCGCCACGCTCGCCGCGTTCCTCACCCAGCTGCGGCAGGCAGGCGGCCAGCGCCAGCACCACCACAACACCGGCCAGGATGCGCTGCGCCCAGCTGCGCGCGCGAAACAATTGCAGTACGCCGCGCAGCAGCGCAGCAAGCTTGCGATCAGCCATGACAGCCTCCCTGCGCCGGCTTGGGACGATACCAGGGCGCGATGGCCGCCAGCGCCAGGATTTTCGGCCAGTCCGCCCCTTGCAGCGTCGGACGCGCGGTGAACACGTCGTAATCCACCTGCTTCAGTTTCGTCAGCACACGGTCGGCCGACAGCACGATGGTGCGGATTTCCAGCCCCACGCGCCCGGGCAGCGTCAGCCCCAGCGGCGAGCCGGCGCGCAGCATCTTCCAGGTGCGCTCGCACTGGAAGGCCAGCAGCTTCTTGAAGGCCGGCGTGGCCACACCGGCTGCCAGATCGTCTTCACTGACGCCAAAACGCGCCAGATCATCCTGTGGCAGGTAGATGCGCCGGCGCGGCTTGTGGAAATCGATGGCGACGTCCTGCCAGAAATTCACCAGCTGCAATGCCGAGCAGATGCCATCCGACATCGCCAGCTGGCGACTGTCGGTCTGGCCAAAGATGTAGAGCAGGATGCGCCCGACCGGATTGGCCGAACGGCGGCAGTAATCCATCACCTCGCCGAAATCCTGATAGCGCTGCTTCGTCACGTCCTGGCGGAAGGCCGACAGCAGATCCTCGAACAATGGCAGCGGAATCGCGTAATTGCGGATTACCGGCGCCAGCGCGGCGTAGCGCGCGGTCAGCGGCTCATGGCCGGCAGCGATGCGCGCGAGCTCGGCGCTGCATTCGGCCAGCCGGGCCAGGCGCTCTTCGACGCTGGCGTCGCCTTCATCGGCCAGATCGTCGGCGTGGCGCGCAAAGTGATACACGGCGGCGACCGGCTTGCGAAACCGGGCCGGCAGCAGAAAGGAGCCGACCGGAAAATTCTCGTAATGCTCGACGCTTTGTTGGGGGGTAATGCCTGCCAAAATCGATGCCTTATAAAAAGCTGACTGCAAATTGAATATCAAAAAAAGAATGTCTATAGTCAGCACGCACATGTGCTGCACAATTCTAACCGAAGCAAAGGAACCCACCATGCTGAAAAAACTGCTCGTTGCCCTCTTTGCCGGTCTGGCCTTCTGCGCCAGCGCCCTGGCCGCCGTTGACCTCAATACCGCCAGCCAGCAACAACTGGAAGCGCTCAACGGCATCGGCCCGGAGAAAGCCAAGGCCATCATCGAGTACCGGAGCAAGAACGGCCCCTTCAAGACCACCGAAGACGTGATGAAGGTGCCGGGCATCAAGGAAGGCACTTACGCCAAAATCAAGGCCGAAGTCACCGTGGGCGGCAAGGCCGCCGCCGCGCCAGCCACCAAGGCCACCCCGGCGCCCAAGGCTTCGGCGCCGGCCAAGAAGTAAGCGCCGCCAGCCGGACGCTTGCCGCAAACCCCGGCCCGGCGCCGGGGTTTGCGCTTGTTGCGGGGCGAACTTGGGACTTTCCCTGCTGCCCAAGCCCGCCCCGCTTCGCTAAGCTGCCGTACTGAGCCATTGCGTCGCCAGCATTTCCAGCGGCGGTCAGGCCGCCGATGTGATAAGTAATAAGCACCCCACTCCACCCAGCAAGGGCCCCGCGTGATCCAGCTTGAGCAGATCCACAAATCCTACCGTGTCGACGGGCGCGACATTCCCGCGCTCAAGGGCATAGACCTGAACATCGCCGCCGGCGAGATCTTCGGCATCATCGGCCATTCCGGCGCCGGCAAATCGACGCTGATCCGCCTGCTGAACCTGCTGGAGCGCCCCAGCGCCGGCCAGATCCGCATCGATGGCGACGACATCACCGCACTGGATGGCGCGGGCCTGCGCAGCTTGCGCCAGCAGGTCGGGATGATTTTCCAGCACTTCAACCTGCTGGGCTCGAAAACCGTGGCGCGCAATATCGCCTTTCCGCTGGAAATTGCCGGCCAGCTTGGCCGCGCCGCCATCGACGCACGCGTCGACGAGCTGCTGGAGCTGGTCGGGCTCACCGAGCACAAGCACAAATACCCGGCCCAGCTTTCCGGAGGCCAGAAGCAGCGTGTCGGCATTGCGCGCGCGCTGGCCAACCGCCCGAAAGTCCTGCTGTGCGATGAAGCCACCAGCGCACTCGACCCGCAGACCACGCAATCGGTGCTGCAGCTGCTGGCGAAGATCAACCGCGAGCTGAACCTGACCATCGTGCTGATCACCCACGAAATGGACGTGATCCGCAGCATCTGTGACCGGGTCGCCGTGATCGACGGCGGCAAGATTGTCGAAATGGGGCCGGTGACGCAGGTGTTCCTGCACCCGCGCCATGCCACCACGCAGCGCTTTGTCTCGGAAGCCGAGCACATCGACGAAGCCGCGCAGGCCGATGCCTTTGCCCATGTCCCGGGCAAGATCGTGCGCATGACCTTCATCGGCGAGACCACCTTCGAGGGCTTTCTGGGCAATGCCGCCCGCGAATTCAATATCGACTTCAGCATCCTGTCCGGGCGCATCGAGCGCATCAAGGACACGCCCTGCGGCCAGATGCTGCTGGCCTTTACCGGTGAAGAAGCGGCCGTGGCCGCCGCCTTTGCCCAGTTCCGCAGCCGCGGGATCGACATCGAGGAGTTGCGCTGATGGATTTCGCCCTGTTGAGCCAGATCGACTGGCCGGAAATCGGCACCGCCACCCTGGACACCCTGCTGATGCTCGGCGGCTCGCTGCTCTTTACCATCCTGCTTGGCCTGCCGCTGGGCATCGTGCTGTTCCTGACGGCGAAAGGCCAGCTACTGGCCAACGCCACCATCAACCGCGCGCTGGGGCTGGTGGTGAACGTGTTGCGCTCCATTCCCTTCATCATCCTGCTGATCGCCCTGATGCCGGTCACCGAATTCATCACCGGCACGCGCATCGGGCTGGCCGGCATCATCCCGCCGCTGGTCATCGGCGCCTCGCCGTTTCTCGCCAGGCTGGTGGAAACCGCGCTGCGCGAGGTCGAGCACGGCGTGATCGAAGCCGCGCTGGCGATGGGGGCCAATACGCGGCAGATCCTGTTTGGCGTGCTGCTGCCCGAAGCGCGCGGCGGGCTGATCGCCGGCATTACCGTCACCGCCATCACGCTGGTGTCCTACACCGCGATGGCCGGCCTGGTCGGCGGCGGCGGCCTGGGCGACCTGTCGATCCGCTACGGCTATTACCGTTATCAGACCGAGGTGATGGTGGTGACCATCATCCTGCTGCTGCTGCTGGTGCAGGCGTTGCAGAGCGCCGGGGACCGGCTGGTGCAGCGCTGCACACACAAATAGCAATCAGACATATCGTTATTCGATAGTCGTCTTTTTGATTTTATAAGCCGGTGTTAATGTTTGCAGTCAGTAGCAGTAAATAACTCGAACGTATACACCGCCAAGCCATGACACCCAATGGCTGTAGCCCGATACCCATCCCACAAGGAGCTGTTTGCATGAAAAAGATTGCCGTCCTCGCCGCCGTTGCCGCCGCCTTCACCGCGTTCACATCCTTCAGCGCCCACGCCGCCGACAAGCTCAATGTCGCCGCCAGCGCCATCCCGCACGCGGAAATCCTCGAATTCATCAAGCCGGCGCTCGCCAAGCAGGGCGTCGAGCTCAACGTGAAAGTGTTCACCGACTACGTGCAGCCCAACGTCCTGGTCGCCGAGAAAAAGCTCGACGCCAACTTCTTCCAGCACCAGCCCTACCTGAACGAATTCAACAAGGGTCGCGGCACCAATCTGGTCAGCGTGGCCGGCGTGCACGTCGAGCCCTTCGGCGCGTATTCCAGCAAGGTGAAAAAACTGGCCGACCTGCAAGAAGGCGCCACCGTCGCCATCCCGAACGATCCCACCAACGGCGGCCGCGCCCTGCTGCTGCTGGAAAAGGCCGGCGTGATCAAGCTGAAGGACAGCAAGAACATCCTCGCCACCCCGAAGGACGTCGCGCAGAACCCCAAGAAGCTCAAGTTCAAGGAACTGGAAGCCGCCACCCTGCCGCGCGTGCTCAGCCAGGTTGACCTCGCGCTGATCAACACCAACTACGCGCTGGAAGCCAAGCTCAACCCGAGCAAGGACGCACTGGTGATCGAAGGCGCCGAATCGCCGTACGTGAACATCCTGGTGGTGGAAGCCGGCAGCAAGGACAAGGCCGCAGTGAAGAAACTCGCCGCCGCGCTGAAAACCCCGGAAGTGAAGAAGTTCATCCTGGAAAAATACAAGGGCGCAGTCGTACCGGCGTTCTGATCGCCAAAGCCGCATCCCCCTGTCATTGCAACACCCAGGCCCCGCATCGCGGGGCTTTTTTATTGCGTTACCAGCAAAATACCCAAGCAGGGATAGCGCCACAGCCCTTACCGGCAAATGGCAGCAGCGACATACCTGCCACGACCACCCGTTTCCTCTGGGACGGCATGCGGCTGATCGCCGGGCTGGAGCCCCAGCTCAGCCGCAGCGACGTCTACCATCCCGACCAGCCCTACCCCCCGTGCAGCAATGGCGAGGCGCACGCCGGCGGGCGGTGGTTGTGCTTCCACCGTCCACCGCTGCTGACAACGGACGCCGGCCCCCGCCAAGGTAAATTGTGCGGCGCATTCCGGCGGCATGACTGGCAGACTATGGCTCTGCCCATCGTCTGTGCTTTGCGTTCAGGCCGGGTGACCACAATCCAGACTACCAAGGAGGAGCTGTTGGACACACTGCCATCCACTGCGGCATCGCGCCGCTCTACCCTATCCATGCCGGTTTTCGTGCCGGCCATGCTGATCATTGCGGCCTTGCTGGCCGTCTGCACGCTCGCCCCCCGGGCTGCCGAGGCCTTCTTTGCTGCCGGCCAGGCCTGGGTCACGCAGCATTTCGGCTGGTTCTACGTACTCAGCGTCGCCACCTTCGTGATCGTGCTGCTCACCATTGCGGTAAGCCGCTATGGCGACATTCGCCTGGGGCCGGATGATGCGCGGCCGGAATTCGGCTTTGCTTCGTGGCTGGCGATGCTGTTTGCCGCCGGCATGGGTATCGGGCTGATGTATTTCGGCGTCGGCGAGCCGATGATGCACTACGCCGCTCCGCCTACCGCCGCCGCCGGCACGCCCGCCGCCGCGCGCGAGGCGATGACGACGACGTTTTTCCACTGGGGCGTGCATGCCTGGGCGATTTATGCGCTGGTCGGGCTGGTGCTGGCCTATTTCGGCTTTCGCTACAAGCTGCCGCTGACGCTGCGCGCCGGGCTCTACCCCATCATCAAGGAGCGCATCCATGGCCCGATCGGCCATGCAGTCGACGTGTTCGCGCTGGTCGGCACCATTTTCGGCATCGCCACCACGCTGGGTTATGGCGTGCTGCAGCTCTCGGCCGGCCTCAACCGGCTGACCGGCTGGGATACCGGCAGCGATGCCTTCCGCTTCGGGCTGATCGCCGTGGTGATCGGCCTGGCGGCCATCTCGGCCATCAGCGGGCTGGACAAGGGCGTGCGCCGGCTGTCCGAGCTGAATCTGCTGCTGGCGGTGCTGCTGCTGGGCTTTGTGCTGTTTGCCGGGCCGACGCTGCCGCTGCTGGGGCTCTTGAGCGAGAACATCGGCCAGTATGTGTCCGGGCTGGTGTCGCTGACCTTTCGCACCTTCAGCTACGAGGCGGCGAGCAGCGAAGGCTGGTTTGGCGGCTGGACCATCCTCTACTGGGCCTGGTGGATTTCCTGGTCGCCGTTCGTGGGGCTTTTCATCGCGCGCATTTCGCGCGGGCGCACGATACGCGAATTCATCGTCGGCGTGCTGCTGGTGCCTTCGGCCTTCAATCTCTTGTGGATGACGATCTTTGGCAATACCGCGATCTGGCTGGACCAGAACGTGGCGGGCGGCGCGCTGGCGGCCGGCGCCGGCAATGTCGATGCGCTGCTGTTCCAGTTCTTCGATTACCTGCCGCTGGCGGGCGTGACATCGACGCTGGCGGTGCTGCTGATCGGCGTGTTTTTCGTCACCTCGGCCGATTCGGGCGCCTTTGTCATCGACACGATCGCCACGCAGGGCGCGGCGCGCTCGCCGCTGTGGCAGCGCCTGTTCTGGGCGGTGGTGCTGGGCCTGACCGCCGGCATCCTGATGAGTGCGGGCGGGCTGAAGGCGCTGCAGTCGATGACGCTGATCGCGGCGCTGCCCTTTGCCTTCATCATGCTGCTGCTGTGCGCCGGGCTGTGGCGTGGCCTGCTGGCTGACCACCTGCATTTCTCGCGCGAGCTGTCGCCGGCCACCAATTTCTGGAACGGCCAGCTGTGGAAGGCACGGCTGGACCAGCTGCTGCGCCAGCCCGAACGCGGCGAGGTTGCGCATTTCCTGCAGACGGTGGTGGCGCCGGCGCTCGCCGAAGTCAGCACGGAATTGAATCGCCGCGGGCTGGCCAGCCGCGTGGATACGGGCGAGGAGCATCTGGCGCTGGTCGTCACCGTCGAAGGCCGCCGGGATTTTGTCTACGGTGTGCGCATCGCCGCCAGCCCGGCGCCGGCCTTCAACCCGCTGGCTGCAGCACAAAGCGATGCCGGCGAGGAACAATTGTTCGCGCCGCAGACCTTTTTCGAGGATGGCCGCGCCGGTTACGATGTGCAGTACCTGACGCGCCAGGAGGTGATTGCCGACGTGCTGCGCCAGTACGAACGCTATCTGCAGCTGCTGCAAACCGACGGCACGGCGCTGCTGAATGCCGCGCCAGGACACACATCATAAGGTATAAGCCTGCAGCCATTTACCAAAATTGGCTGCAGCCTCATACCCATCACATCGAGAGCACACATGGATATTGCCCGCGTGCAGCAACAGCTGCGCGATTTCAGCGCCGAACGCGACTGGAATCAGTTTCACAATCCGAAAAATCTGGCGATGGCGCTGTCGGTCGAAGCCGCCGAACTGGTCGAACTGTATCAGTGGCTAACGCCCGACGAGGCCGCTGCCGCCTGCCAGGACGCCGAATTCGCCACCCGGCTGGGCGAGGAAGTCGCCGATGTGCTGCTCTACCTGCTGCGCCTGGCCGACCGCAGCGGGCTTGATCTCGATGCCGTGGTGCAGCGCAAATTGCGGCTGAATGCCGAAAAATACCCGGTCGCCAGCTCGCATGGTCACGCGCGCCGCCCACCGCGCTGACCGCCCATCGCCAGCGAGCCGCCTTGCGCTCAAGCGGCCGGCGCGCGACGCCGATAACACAGGTATCGGTCGGACTTCCGAGGCCGGATTCCGATTGGCCGGCGCAGCACTGCGCGCGGCAGCCAGCGAGGACCATCACCATGAGCACCACGATTTCCAGCAGCAGCGTGCAAACCAGCAGCACCTTCCAGAGCAGTTCGAGCAGCACGGCCAGCGTTACCGCGCGCGAGAAGCCCGCCAGCGGCAGCGAGGCCACGCCGCAGCCCGCCGTACCGCAAGACCAGGTCGCACTGGGCAAGACCCGCAGCGAGGAGGCGCAGGTTTATGGCAGACCGCGCCCGAAGAGCGCCGAGGAAGTGGGGGCGATGATCGATGCGGCCAATCAGAAGGCCGAAGAGCTGCTGCAGCTGATCCGCCCGCTGATCGAGCAGCAGGGCCTGAACATGGCCAAGGTGGTCAGCGGCGAGCAGCGGCTCAGCGGCGTTGATCAGGCCACCATCGACAAGGCCAAGGCCGACATTGCCGAGGATGGCGAATGGGGCGTGCGCAAGGTGTCCGAGCGCATACTCAGCTTTGCCAAGTTTGCCATGGGGGATGATCCGGCCAAGCTCGACAAGATCCGCGCGGCCGTGCAGCAGGGCTTTGACGAGGCCAAGGCCATGCTGGGCGGCGCCCTGCCCGAGATCAGCCAGCAGACCTACGACACCATCATGGCTGAATTCGACCGCTGGGAAAAAGAGGGCATCCCGGGCGGCGAGAGCGTGACCCTGCCCCGTCAGGCCAGCCAGACGGCGGAAGCGGCATCGGGCAAGGCCCGCGAACCCGGAGCATGATCATGCCGGGTATACACCTGCAACCCTTTTGACAAAAAGGCCACCGACGCATACCCGGTGGCCTTTTTCTTGGCAGCTGCCGCTAGCCCGGATTTTTCATGAGTTCGGGGTCGGCGGAGGGCTTAAAGCCGCATAGGATATGCTTTCCAGACCGATCCACAGACAACTCCGCCGATGCCAAAGTGTACCGCACCTGAACTCCCGTTTGGCCGTCTTGGCCGTTGCCAGATCGAGGCCAATTTCACTGGCGGCGCACTCAGTTCCGATGGCGGACTGATGTTGCTGCGCCAGACTGATCACCGCATCGGTTTGTCAGAGGCCGTCGCCAAGGCGCTACACGATCCGCGCGATCCCGACCGCATCATTCATTCCCTGCGCGACCTCGTCGCCCAGCGCCTCTATGCCCTGTGCTGCGGTTACGAAGACCTCAACGACCACACCGCCTTGCGCCACGATCCGCTGATGCAAACAGCCGTGGGGACCCGCGCGGAACTGGGCAGTTGCCCGACCTTGCACCGCATGGAAAA
>NZ_ATZJ01000021.1 GCF_000428145.1 Chitinilyticum litopenaei DSM 21440
TGATGCGGTCGGGATCGCGCGGATCGTGTAGCGCCTTGGCGACGGCCTCTGACAAACCGATGCGGTGATCAGTCTGGCGCAGCAACATCAGTCCGCCATCGGAACTGAGTGCGCCGCCAGTGAAATTGGCCTCGATCTGGCAACGGCCAAGACGGCCAAACGGGAGTTCAGGTGCGGTACACTTTGGCATCGGCGGAGTTGTCTGTGGATCGGTCTGGAAAGCATATCCTATGCGGCTTTAAGCCCTCCGCCGACCCCGAACTCATGAAAAATCCGGGCTAGCGCCTGACGTTGCGCCCAGCCTTGTGCTGCGGCGCAGCTGCTTTGCGCCGGCAGGAAAGCGGCCTGGGCTGGGTTGGCCAACCGTGCTGACCGGCGAAAAATGCCGGTGATGCAGCCCTGGCCATCGGCGACGACAAAAACCCCCAAATAGGCAGCTGCCTGCATGCGCTGGTTTTCCGGCAGCCGCGCCAGATCGGCTGCACCGAAGAGACGCGATGCCCCGCGCAGATGTGGTTGCGCCAGATTTTCCAGAATTGTGTAAGGCACGTTCAGCGCATAGCGCTGGGCATGGGCGGTATCGGTCAGGCGAAAGCGCTGGGTGGACATGATGGGCTCCGTAATCAATGTAGAACGAACGTTCTGAATTATGGCTCTTGCTGGTGCCTTGTAAAGTAGAACGTTCGTTCTGGTGACGCTTGCTGTTGTACAGATGCGACGCAGGGTAGTCGGCTTTGTTTTCCTGGTGGGGTATACAGCCAAAGCCATTTTCCCTAAATGCTCATTGGCATATACATCGCCAGGTATTGAAGCTTCTCACATACACCTCATTTTCCTTGCGAGGGGAACTGCCAGCGATGAGCCCGGTCTGCATGGCAGTGTGCTGACAATGCCGGTATGTGCCGGTGCCGGGCAGGTCATCTTCTGCGCTGGCTGCTAGCCCACACAGATCGGCATCCGCTTTTGCGCAAATCAGGCTCTGGGCACCGGACATGCCACACGGCGCTGCCGGTGAGGGTTGCCTGAGTCTCAGCCACTTCCATCAAACCAACGCTTGCCAAGGAGCATAAGCATGGTCATCAAGCCTTATATGAGATTGTCCGTTCTGGCCCTGGGCGCCAGCTTGCTGGCTGGTTGCGAGCAGGCCGAAGAGCTGAGCAAGCAGGCCGCCTCTGCCGTCGCCGGCCGTGTTGCCGCCGAGGTCAAGCAGCAAACCGACCAGGCCATTGACCAGCTTGCCAGCGAGGTGGATAACCAGCTCGCACCGCTGGGCGTGAGCAGTAGCGCCGTCGCGAGCCAGGTCAAGTCGCAGATCGTGACCCTCAGCCAGGCGCTGAAACCGGATTCGGACTGGGCGATGCTCGCCACACTGACCGGTGCGACGCCGCAGACGCTGGGCCTGCTGACGCCGGTCAGTCCCATCATGCCCGAGCTGCAAAAACTGCTGGGCCAGGATTTGCCGGCTTGGCAGAGCGCCATGCAAAAGGCCGGTCCGCTGCAAGTGCAGGATGGCGTGCTCTATACCCTGGCCAGCGAACCCAAGGGCGACACCGCCTGGCTGCTGATCGATGCACAAAACCGCAAGCTGGAAGCCGGGCTGCGCAGCAAGGGCAAGGAGCAGGTATGGGCCAGCAAGGGCGAGAGCCTGCGCCGCCCGGATGTTCTGGCCCAGGCACTGGCCAAGTAAGCCGCTGCAAGGTGCATGTCGGGCCGCCCAGGGGGAGGGCGGCTCGCTCGTTGCTTGCATTGCCAGTAATGCTTGCTTAGGATTCGGCTCTGATCGACCTGTCACATCCCTTGGCCGGCCCCACTCTTTCTTGTCCCCCCATGCTGCGTACTCTTTGCATTGCCTTGCTGGCTGGTCTTTGCTTGGCCCCATCCCTCGCGCTTGCTGCCAATCTGCCACAGCAGGCGCGTCCCAACCCGGCTCTGCGCGCATCGGGCCTGCATCTGGTCGAGCTGTTGAATGACAACGATATCCAAGCCCTTGACGCCCAGTTTGACTGGCCGGCGCTGACGGAACGGATGATCAGGGGCCTGGTCATCGACAGCCGCAGGCGCGAAGCCCTGCAGAAATTACTCGCGACCATGCGGCCGGACACGCAGCGCGTGTTCGGTGAGCTCCAGGGGCGACTCGAAGCACAGACGGCGGTCGCACGCCTGGTGAAATCCCGGCCGCTGCCAACGGGCAGCCTGCAGATTGTGCGCATCGATTATTTCGCGCAAGCCGAGGCACCGCAGGAAGAGACAATGTTCAGCTATTTCAGCTTCATGCTGGACAAGCACGGGCGCGTGCGTGACTGGGTGGATCATGATCAGGGAGGCTTGGCCAGCGATCAGCTCGGCGAACTGTTTCAGTCGCTGTTGAACAAACGGCACTGGAAAACCATCCTCCTTGGCAGGCCCGTCATGGATGAGCAGGCGTTGCGCGCGCAGCAATCCTTCAGTGCTGCGGTTGCGAAAAGCGATTGGCGCCGGGCTTATGGAGCTCTGCAGGAGCTGCCAGCCGAATACCGGGCGACTCTGGGTTGGGCCGTGCAGCGGGCGCGTTATGCTTCCCGGCTGGATGATGCCACCTTCCGCAGTGCCCTGGCACAGCTGGGGCGCCAGCATGGCAGTAGCCACGACGGTCGCCTATGGCTCTATCACCATTACAGCTTTCAGAAGGATTATCCGCGCATGCTGGCGGTCGTCGAAGCCTTCGAGCGCCACGTGGTCGTGGATGCCGTGACAAGCTACCTGAAATGCATGGTGCATCTGCAAAGCGGTGAGCTTGGGCCGGCCCGCACTGCCTGCGAAAAGAGCATCGTGCTAGAGCCCGATAGCCAATACGGCTGGGATGGCCTGTTTGCACTGGAAAGCCAGCGTCGGGATGCTGCCGCTGTGCTTGCACTGCTGGCGCGCTACGAGCAGCAATTTGCCATGCGCATTACCCCGGATGATTTGCAGGGTGACCCGGCTAACGCCTGGCTGCTTGCTACGCCGGAATTCAAACGCTGGGCGGCGACGCGGAGCAAGGCGCGCTGATCGGCCGCACGCCGTCTGCATTTCTTGCGGCAAATGAAATCTGAGGGCACGATGACGTCCTTCTCCAGATTGGGAGCGACTGTCATGCGTTTGAAAAACGTGCTGGGGGCCACGCTGGCCGCCTTGCTGCTGTGCGGTGTGCCCGCACTCCTGCCTGCCAAGGGGCTGGCGCAGCAGGCCAGTGCCGATGTCCCGGAGCTGGCGGCCCAGGGAAAACGGATAGGCAAGCTGTTGAACGAGCGTGATCGCATGGCCCTGCTGGCGATGATCGATATGCCGGCTCTGGCCGAACGCGTGACCGCCGGGATCCAGCTTGGCGCCAAGGATAAGGCCGATTTTGTTCGCGGCTTTACCAGCCCGGAGGCTGGCCGGCGGATGGTCGATACCAGCATGAACTTGCTGGAGTTGAACCATGGTATCGCCTATCTCGTAAAATCGCGCCCTTTGGGCAAGGGCAGTATCCAGACCCTGCGCATCGATTTTCGCTCCGCCGACGATGAACATGGCGGCTATGAATACATCGACTATTACGTCAACGAACAGGGTCGCGTCTTTGACTGGTACTTGCACAGCCGCAGTGCATTGATCAGCAAGACGATGAGCCGCCTGCTGCTGTCCATGGTCGAACCTGACCAGCTTGGCACGCTGCTGTTCAATCGCAAAACGCTGGAGCTAGGCGCCTTGCAGGCCATGCAGGACATGGGGCGCGCGCTCAATGCCGGCAAGTTTGATGCGGCGTATGCCGCCATGCAGAAGCTGCCTGCCGAATTTCGCGACAGCGTCGAGGGTGCCACGACCATGGCGGCACTGGCGACGCAACTGGATGAAAGCCGGCATAGGCAAAGCCTCGCCAGGCTGGCGCGCCTGCATGGCGACAAGGCCAGCGTGCAATTCATGCTGATCGACCATTATTTCTACCAGAAGGATTACCCGCGCATGCTGGCGGCGATTGCAGCCTTCGAGCAGCGCGTGGTGGAAGACGGCGCAACCAATTATCTGCGCTGCACTGCACAACTGGAGGCCGGGCAGCTGGAAGCCGCCCGCAAGGCCTGCGAGCGCAGCGTGGCGCTGGAGCCGACGGTCAAAAATGGCTGGTATGGCTTGATGACCGTGGAAAGCACGAACAAGGATGCAGCGCGACTCCTGAAGGTGCTGACGCGCTATGAGCAGCAGTTTGCAATGGAATTCGACCCCGACAAGCTGGTGGAGCAGGACTTCTATGCCTGGCTGGCCGGCAAGCCCGAATTCAGGGCCTGGGCGGCCAAGCGGCGCTAAGAAAAACGGTGGCAAGGCCACCGTTTTTTCATGCTTCATGCCAGCCTGACAACGCTCAGTGTGCGCCCTGGCCCAGCGGCAGCACGTCGCGGCCATGCACCTCGTTCATGATCTGGGCGATCGCCGAGTAGAAGGCCGAGCCGCCGCAGAACAGCCCGATCCAGCCGGCCAGCGGTTGCAGTGCCTCGTTGCCGGTGAATTTCTCGACCGCGAGCACGGCGAACAGCAGCACCAGCGAGCCGAAAATGATCTGCGTGGCGCGATTCATGCGCAGCGTGCAGATGAAGAGGCAGGCGGTGAAGAGGCCCCACATCAGCATGTAGCTGCCCATGGCGGCGGCCGAATTCGCATCGCCCACGCCATGCTGGCCCATCAGGATCAACGCCACCAGGCTCAGCCAGAACAGGCCATACGAGGTAAACGCGGCGGTGCCGAAGGTATTGCCCTTTTTCCACTCCATCACGCCGGCGATCACCTGGGCAATGCCGCCGTAGAAGATGCCCATGGCCAGAATCATGCTGGACAGGCCAAACAGGCCGATGTTGTGCAGGTTCAGCAGCATGGTGGTCATGCCAAAACCCAGCAAGCCCAGCGGGGCCGGGTTGGAGGTCTGGTCGCGTACGATGGTTTCCTGCGAGGTCGGGGCCATAGGGTGATTCCTGCCTTGTCGTTTTACTAAAAAGTGGCGGAATTTATACGCAGTTGGCCGGCTTGTCACTTTGCATCGCGTCAAAGAATATGGCCTTCGCACGAAATGTTACCGGGGATTGCCCGAGCTTACTTGGCCTTGCGGGCGCACCCTGGCAAAGGCTGCCAGCGATCTGCCTGCAGGCTGACCGTGTATGCGTGCTCCGGCTGGCTGTGGCAGCGCAGCGTGGCTGCGAGCTTGCCTTGCGGATTCCAGTGCGGGTCACTGAGTTCGGCCAGGCTGCGGCTGCCGGCGCTGATCAGATTCGTCCCCTGCCACAGCGTGCGATTCTTGCGATTGCGCAGCAGCCAGGCTTCGCCATCCAGGCCATTGGGCTGGCGGATGGCCAGAAAACGCTGCCCGTCGGGCTCCAGCAGCACGGTATGGCCTGCGGCAATGCGCCGGCCGCTGGCCGGGTCGAACAGTACGCCACTGGACAGCGATTCGTGTTCCAGTCGAATCAGGTGCAGGCCGCTGGCGGCATCCTGCCCGCAGTAAAACCAGTGCCGGCCGGACCATGGCTCATCGTGCGGCGGCTGGTCGATGAATTGCGCTATGCCCTTGCTCCAGCGTATCAGCAGCATGTGTGGCGCCACGCGGCTGACTTCGGCAGGTGCCTGCTGCAAGGCGCTGCTTTCCTTTTCGGGGCAATTAAGCAAGGGGTTGGCAAGCGCGGGCCAGCTGCACAGTGCAAGCAAGGTAGTGACCAGGAGCGGGAGCGTGCGGGTCATGGCGTTGTCCAGAGTCGGTCTAGTTGCGCGCCCAGCCCGCTGCTGCGCCGCGTCGCCCGTGCAATCAGCTGCGGCAGCAGGGCCAGTTGTGGGCCGGCCAGGGTGAAGCGCGATTTGGCGCGGGTGATGCCGGTGTAGATCAGCTCGCGGGTCAGCACCGGGCTGTCGCGATCGGGCAGCAGCAGGATCGCATGGCCGAATTCCGAGCCCTGCGACTTGTGCACCGTCATCGCCCAGGCCGTGTCGACATTGGCGAGCCGCGCGGGCGACACCAGCCGCACGCCGGTGTCCGAATCCTCCGGAAAGGCCACGCGCAGCACGACGCCATTGCCCTCCGGCGCGGGCAGCGCCACCGTAATGCCGATGTCGCCATTCATCAGGTTCAAGCCGTAATCATTGGCCTGCACCAGCACCGGCCGTCCGGCATACCACTGGTTGTGCGCCTGCGCGGGCAGCTTCAGCAGCCCCGCATCCTGCAGCCAGCCGGCAATGCGGGTGTTCAGCCCGCTCACCCCCCAGGGCCCCTGGCGCAGCGCGCACAGCACGCGGCAGTCGTCAAAACGGAGCAGCAGTGTTTTCAGCCACGCCGCCCACTCGGAAGTCAGTTCACCCGCAGCCCAGCTGGCCGTGGCCGGGGGCTGCGCCAGGGTGAGCAAAAAGGCGCGGTAGCTGGCCGCGGGGGCAGTCAGCAGCCCGGTGAGCTCGCCGGCGCCGGGCGCCAGCGCCAGCTGCGCGATGTCGGCGCCGCCGCCGGCCAGCAGGCGCTGTGCCGTTTCGCAGTCGTTGGCATTCACCGCTGTGGCCAGCTGGCCGATGCCGCTGTCGCTGGCAAAGCGCCGCGATTCGCGCAGCATCACCGTCTGCTGCGCCAGTGGCGAGCCCTGGCCGTGGTAGGGCTGCGGGATGTGCTGGCCGGTGGCTTGCGCCAGCCAGGCGACCGTCGCTGCGGAATACGCACCGGCGCTGGCCTCGCGGCACAGCTCGGCCAGCACCGCGCCGGCTTCGACCGACGCCAGCTGATCCTTGTCGCCCAGCAGGATCAGCCGGGTATTCGGCGCGAGCGCCATGAACAGCGAATGCGCGAGGTCGAGGTCGATCATCGAGGCTTCATCGACGACGACCACATCGGCCGGCAGCGGGTTTTGCGCGTGGTGGCGAAAGCGCCGTGTGCCGGCTTGCGCGCCCAGCAGGCGGTGCAGGGTGGATACCCTGTCGGGGATGTGGCTCTTGACCAGATCACTGGTGGGTAGCTGGGCGATACCTTTGCGAATTGATTCGGAAAGCCGCGCGGCGGCTTTGCCGGTCGGCGCCGCCAGCCGGATCTGCAGCGCGCGGCCGTGGCCTGCCAGGGCATTTTCCTGCAACAGGGCCAGCAGCCGCAGCACCGTCGTCGTCTTGCCGGTACCCGGCCCGCCGGTGATCACCTGCAGCGGCGCGCGCGTGGCCAGCGCCACCGCGAGGCGCTGCCAGTCCGGGTCCTGGGTGTTGCCGGCAAACAGCGTCGCCAGCTGCGGGGCCAGTGTCGCGGGGACGTCGGCAGTACCCGCCGCCAGCCGGCCAGCCACGGCCTGTGCCAAGGCTCGCTCCATGCGCCAGTTGCGCAGCAGATAGAGACGCAAGCCATCGAGCACCAGCGGCGTGGTCCCGCTGCCGTCGCCGACGCATCGGGGTTCGCTCGCCAGCGCGGCGGCCAAGCTGGCCGGTGTCTGGCCGGCAAGCAAGGGGGCGAGCTGCGCGGATGGAGGTTGCGGCGCCTTCTCGGACGAATCGCTCGCGTCATCCGCGCCGGTGAACAGGCTGTCGGGGTCGCTGAACAGGCGCTCCAGCTCCAGACAGACATGCCCGCTGGCCAGCGCGCGGCTGGTCAGCGCGGCGAGCAGCTGCACCAGCGGCCCGGCATTGGCCTCGCTGGCGAGCAGCTGCGTCAGCGCGCGGTCGAGCGGGGCGAGGAAGGTGAGTTGATGGATGGGAATTAGCATGCTGAGTGGTCAGTATTGAAGCCTGCGGAGTTTTTCAAGGAGGCTAGCGCAAGCGGATCGAGCAGCAAACCATCCATTTGCCTGCTCTGTTCAATCAAGAAGGCAATGACGGCATGCTGTTGTTGAGGAGTAAGACGTTGCCACCAGCAGGCATAGCTTGAGCGGCTGGGGTCATTCTTCGGGGGGAGCAATCGGGCAAGCAGCGCATCAACAACATTGCTGCCCGGATCCTCAAGTGCTGCCAGTAATAACGCCGGCAGGTAATAGGCAAATGCCGCAGGGCTAAGAAATACCAGCGAGGTGTAGCGCAGTTCGGCAGCCGCCAGTTCATCCCAGTTGCGACGGGCAAAGAGGGCACCAGTGCCTTCGTCGTCATAGGTGTCGGTCAGCAGGGCTTCTCCGGCCGGAAAGGGCTGCACGGGAAAGGCCGCGAGGATGGCGTCACGCATGAATCACCTCGTGCACAAACAGCCCATCCAGTTCCTCGATCAGCGCGCGCGGTGGTTTGTCGGTGTGCACGCCGTGGCCGGCGCTGGCGTCGTCGGGGTTGAGCCCGCGCAGGAACAGGTAGATCGCGCCGCCAATGTGCGTGTCGTAGTCGTAATCGGCAATGCGCACCTGCAGCAAGCGATGCAGCGCCAGCAGGTAGAGCGTGTACTGCAGCTCGTAGCGGTGCTCGGCAATCGCGTGTTTCAGCGCTGGCGGCGCATAGTCGGCCAGGCTGTCGCCCAGATAGTTCGACTTGTAATCGAGCACGTAATAGCGCCCGGCGTGGCACAGTACCAGATCCATGAAGCCCTTGAGCATGCCCTTGAGCAGGCCAGCCTCCAGCGCGGGCCGCTGAATACCAATGAGTGTATTGGCTGTTACGCTTTTATCCAGTTTGGCTGTGGGGCAATACCCTGCTGGTAGCCAGAATTCCATTTCCGGGCGCAGTTCGCTGCACTCGGCCAGTCGCAGCGGCGGCGCGTCGGGCAGGGCGATGGGGTGCGTGATGAAGCCCAGCAGCCAGTCGCCCAGCCTTTCGCCCCAGTCGGCCATCGCGCGGCGCTGGCAGAATTGCTGCACCTGCAGCCGTGTGCGCTCGCTGCGATCAGCAAGCTCGGCAAAGCCCTCGTTGGCGGCCCATTCCAGCAGCTCGTGCAGGAAGGTGCCGGGCACAGCGCCACGCGGAAATTCGCGCAGCAGCGAGGGAATCTGCGTGCTGGCTGCGGCGGCGCTTTCAGCCAGCAGTTCATCGAGCACCGCGTGCCGGGGGATGTCGGTCGGGTTGAACACGTGCCGAGTCTGTGTGCGTTCGCTGGTCAGCGCGCTGTAGCTGGCGATCCACCAGTCGCGTTCAATGCGGCCACTGAAGCGGCGCACGCTGCCGGGGCTGGTGCTGGGGTTGCCGGCCGCGAGCGGTGCGGCGGGGGCAGGCAGCGGCACGCAGTGCCAGTCGGGGCTGCCCAGCGCGGCAATTGCCTCGCGCACCGCCGTTTCACTGTCGAGCTTGCCGCCCAGCAGGTAGCCGATGGCGCTGCTGGGCAGTCCGGCGGCTTTTCTATGAAGGTACGGCGTCAGCCCTAGCCAGCAGGCTTCGCGCGCGCGCGTTAGCGCCACATAGAGAATGCGCAGTGCTTCCTGTTCTTCGGCGGCCTTGCGCTGTGCCTTGGCAAAGTCGCCGGGCTGGATGTCGACGATGGTCTGGCCGTTGTGGTGGTAGCGCGCCGCGCCCTTGCCGCCCTCGCTGAAGCCGCCCATGCAGGGCAGGAAGACCAGCGGATACTCCAGCCCCTTGGACTTGTGGATGGTGATCACCTGCACCAGCTCGGCATCGCTTTCCAGGCGCAGGATGTGCGCGTCGTTACTTGATTCGCTCGCGCGCTGCTCCTGCAGCCAGCGCAAGAGCGCGTGTTCGCCATCCAGCGTTTCGGCAGCGCTCTGCAGCAGCTCCGCCAGGTGCAGCACATTGGTCAGCATGCGCTCGCCACCGGGCAGCGGCAGCAGCCGCGCCGGCAGCGCGAAATCGGCGATGAGCCGGGTCAGCATCGGCAGCACGCCCTGCGCCTGCCACAGCTGGTGATACAGGCGAAAGCGCTCCAGGTCTTCTTCCCAGGCCAGTTCGTCGCTCTGCACGCGCACGATCTCGGCGTCGTCACGCCCCAGCAGCGGTGTGGCCAGCGCCGCGCGCACCAGCCGTTCGTCCTGCGGCGTGCAGGCGGCCTGCAGCCACAGCTGCACCTGCCAGGTTTCCCCGCTGTCGAAGACCGAGTCACGATCCGACAGGAACACCGAGCCGATGCGCAGTGCTGCAAGGTGCTCGCGCACCACCTGCGCCTCCTTGCGACTGCGCACCAGCACGGCGATGTCGCCGGCGGCGAGCGCCCGGCCCTTGAGGGTCATTCGACCCTCCGCCGCCAGCGTCAGCAGCCGCGCAATCTCGTTGGCGCAGGCGGCGCTCATGTGCTGCCGGTAGTCGTCCTGATTGTCCAGCACCGTGTCGCCGACCCAGCACTGCATGGCGGGCAGCGGCGCACCGTCGAGCAGCAATTCACCCGCGCGGCCGGTATGGCCCACGGGGCTGAAGGGCAGGGCATTGGCTTCGTCCTTGCCGCAGGCAAAGGCGCCGGAATCCTGTTGCTCTCCAAATGCAAACAGCGCATTCACCGCCGCGATCATCGCCGCGCTTGAGCGGTAATTGGTGCCCAGCATCCACGGCACGCCGCCGGCCTCGCGCCGCGCGCGCAGGTAGGTGTGGATGTCGCCGCCGCGGAAGGCGTAAATCGCCTGTTTCGGATCGCCAATCATCACGAAACCAAGCCCCGTAGGAGCGAGCTTGCTCGCGATATCCGCCTGTTCGCGAGCAAGCTCGCTCCCACATAAAGGCGCATACACCCGCCGGAAAATCGCGTACTGGATAGGGTCGGTATCCTGGAATTCGTCGATGAAGGCCACGGGGAATTGCTGGCGGATCAGCTGCGCCAGCTCATCGCCGCCGTCGGCATGCAGCGCGTCGTAAAGCTTCAGCAGCAGGTCGTCAAAGCCCAGCCGGGCGCGCTGCGCCTTGGCGCGTGCGATATGCGCGCGCACCCAGTCGGCGGCGTGCGCGTAGAGCTGCGGCAGCGGGATGGCGGGCTTGTTGCTCAGATGCCCGGCCAGCGCATCCAGCACGGCAAAGGCTTTGTGCTCGGGTGCCGCCTGGCCCTTGTTCAGCTTGAAGCCGTTGGCGCTGTACTTCTGCACCAGTTTGTCCGGCAGCGCCTGCGTGCCGGCCGCCCACTGTGCCAGTGCCGCCAGATCGGCATCCAGATTTGCCAGCTTGTACGATGCGCCATTCAGTCGCTTGCCCTCGATGGCGCTGGTCAGTGCATGAACGATGCCCGCTGCGTCGTCCTGCCAGTGCTGCTGCCAGGCGGCGCGCGCGGTGCTTTCCAGTGCCGGCAGCTGGCCTTGCCAGTCCTGCAGCTCGGCCAGCGGCGGGGCGTCAGGCGTCAGCGTGCTGCCGTTGGCCTGCCACACCGTCTGCGGGGGCGTGCGCAGCAGATCACCCAGTTTCTTCAGGAAATCATCTGGCGTGCCGGTTTTTTCGCCAAGCAGCGTCAGCAGCAGACCCGCAGGTAGCGGGTAGAAAAACTGCCGCCAGAAATCGCGCACCGCCGTCGCCTGCAGCTCGCTCTCGTCCTGATCCAGCTCCAGTTCCAGCAGGCTGTTCGCGGCAAAGGCGTGCTCGCGCAGCATGCGGTAGCACCAGCTGTGGATGGTCGACACCGCCGCCTCGTCCATCCAGTCGGCCGCCAGCTCAAGCCGCGATACGTAGTCAGGGTATTGCTCTGCAGGCAATGATTGCAAAAGGCTACAGAGGAATACATCGCGTTCGTCTGCTTGCTTGTTGCGAAATGCCGCCGCCGCATCACGCAATCGCGCGCGGATGCGCTCGGCCAGTTCCTTGGTCGCCGCATCGGTAAACGTCACCACCAGCACCTCGGGCGGCAGCCGCGCCTCGCAGCCGTGGCCCAGCACCAGGCGCACATACAGCGCGGCAATCGTGTACGTCTTCCCCGTGCCGGCGCTGGCCTCGATCAGGTTCATGCCGGAAAGCGGGAAGGAAAGCAGATCAAGCGGGCGAGGGGTCATGGGCGGAGTGTCGCAAGGGGCACAAACTCTCGTCGAGATTTGTGCCCTAGAAATCGGTTCAGAAGTGGACGGCTTAGTTGTTCTCTGATGGGGTTCGCTTTGTTCAAGCCGGTCTAAGCGCCAGCTTCTTCGATGATTTGCTGATAACGCCGATTGAAAATAGCGATGTCGCGGAGCTGTTTCGTTGACAGAAAAGGAGTGGGTATTTGTTCAAAGTATTTTTTTGCAAGCTGCATGATGTGCTTATTGGCTTTGCCATACTGTGGGTCGCCTTTGTGGCGGAATAAATCCATTCCCCAGGCAAAGAGTTGCTCAAACGATGGATCGGGATTGAGTTGGCGGTGCTCCGCTTCAATGTTAAGTGCCAATTCTTGATCAATGCCGTCAAGCTCTTGCGTAGTGCGAATATAAAATTCTTCGTCTGGCGTAAAGCCATTTGATTGAAGATTTTGCAGCAGGTCTGCAAATAGGTTGTCGATATTTTCGAACAAAACTGAGAATTCGTGCAGCTCAATGTCGATGTTGCCGATGAGCCCTGTTTCAAGATCAATAACAGTCGCGGAGTCCATCTGTTCAATGTAGGCCACAATCGGAACGTAGCAGTCTTTTATCCAGTCAAGGTCGTATTGTTCCTTTGTGTCAAGAAGGATTTTTTGTGCTCTCAAAGCATCTTCAAACGAGAGCCAGTTCCCATCCTCTTGGAAAAGAAAGTCGGAATTTCCTTTCTGACCATTGAAGTGACGATAGTATTCACGAAGATTGTCCGGCCATGAGGCAGGGGTGTCAGATGTTCCGCAATTTAACGAATCATGGACTTTGCAGGCGTTGATTTTTAGCCATTCTGCAATTTCTTCGATTATATGAGTTTTAGACATGAAAATATCAGATCCTAGCTCGCAGCTCGTAGGTTGGGTTGAGCGCAGCGAAGCCCAACATGGCTCCCGCGCGGCTGTCATTCGCCAAATTCACCATCCATCTCCCCGCCATGCTCCCAATCTTCCGGCAAGATGCCCGCAGGGATATAGCGGTGGATTGATGAATGTGGCCAGGCGCTGGCTGTGCTGACCTGACCATGTTTTACCGGATTGTGGTGGGTGTAGTCGATGTGGCGATTCAGGTCGTTGGCGTCGTGCAACTGCTGTTCCCAATAGCGCCGCAGCCAGATGCCGCGCTCGCGTTTGCTCTGGCGTGATGCGCCGATGCGCTCGCCACGGGCGATCGGGCGGGAAAACGGCGATTTGATCAGTGCCCAGCGCAGCGGGCAATCCCGGTCGCCTTCGGGTAACGTCCAGATGCAGTGCAGGTGCTCGGGCAGCACAACCATCGCGTCAATCATGAACGGGTGGCGCTGGCGAACCAGCCGGACAGCCTGTCGCAATACGGCTATGTGTTCGACGAGCAGGGCGCTGCGCCGGTCGGCGAGCGCCGCCGTGAAGAAATGCGACGCGCCGGCGGTTTGCAAGCGGCGGTAGGGCATGGTGGCATGGGTGTTCCTTCTGGCTGATTTGGCGCGGAAATGTTGGGTTTCGCTGCGCTCAACCCAACCCACAGGGCATGGCCGGAAACGGACAGTAAGTTGTCAAGTCTCTGAAGCAGTCTTCGGAGTAGCGACAGTCCCGGCCAGGATGCCACCATCGATGTTCAGTTCCGATCCATTCATGTAGGCCGCCTCGTCAGAAGCGAGCATAACGGCCACAGCCGCTACTTCCTCCGGACGGCCGAAGCGTCGCATCGGGCAGTCCTGCACGAATTCGCGCATCCTGATTTCACGTTCGGGCCCTTCCCCGAGCATTGGCTCCCACATGGGAGTCAGGATGGCCGCCGGGTGAATCGAGTTGCAACGGATTGGCAAACCCTGTTCGGCGCAGTATAGCGCCACGGTTTTGGTGTGGTTGCGCACGGCCGCTTTCGATGACGCATAAGCCGCCGCTGCAGGAATGCCGACCAGGCCGGAACGGGAGGAAATATTGATGATCGCCCCGACGCTCGCCGAACGGCGCATGGCCTGAATGGCCTGCTTGCAGCCAAGGAAGACGCCGTCGAGGTTAGTACGATGCACTGCATGCCAATCCATTAGTGAGGCATGCTCCGGATCATGCACAAAACAACCCTCCTCGAAGCCCGTAATACCCGCGTTATTGACGAGCACGTTCAAGACGGCACATTCCTCGATAATCTGCGCCATGACAGACTGCCATTGACCTTCGTCTCGCACGTCGAGGTGAAGATAGCGCGCCTGTTCGCCGAGGCTGGCGGCCATTTCCTGACCCAGGGCATCATCAATGTCGGTCAGATAGACAAAAGCGCCGTTCTCGACAAAGGCGGTGGCAATTGCAGACCCGATTCCGCGCGCTGCACCGGTGACCAAGGCGGTCTTGCCCTCGAGTCGTTTCATCATGTTGTTCCTCATGGAGACTTAGCGTTTTGGCTCGTAGCTCGTAGCTAGGGTTGAGCGCAGCGAAGCCCAACATGGCTCCCGCGCGGCTGTCATTCGCCAAATTCACCATCCGTCTCCCCGTCATGCTCCCAATCTTCCGGCAAGATGCCCGCACGGATATAGCGGTGGATTGACGAGTGCGGCCAGGCGCTGGCTGTGCTGACCAGACCATGTTTTACCGGATTGTGGTGGATGTAGTCGATGTGGCGATTCAGGTCGTTGGCGTCGTGCAACTGCTGTTCCCAATAGCGCCGCAGCCAGATGCCGCGCTCGCGTTTGCTCTGGCGCGGAAATGTTGGGCTTCGCTGCGCTCAACCCAAGCTGCGTGTTGCCGCCTGTTTATTGACGGGCTTCCCGCAGTGCTTCCTGGTGCGATTGGCTATTCAACAAACGCCAGCCTGCGCTTTCTGCATCGAGGGTGAGGGTAGCAGGCCCGTCCTTGTTGCGTTGTTGGTTGAAGGTGATTAGCCATACCTTGTCAGCGCGTGTTATTTCATGGCGCTGCCAGTCAGTGGAGTAGCCGTCCATATCGGCAATATGCCACTTCGCGTGGCAGAGCGCCGCCTCTTTGGTGGTGACCGGCGGCGGTGGGCAGCCGTTGTGGGTGAGCAGATACTGGTCGAAGGCGGCGCGGCCTTCGATGCGGTGCTCTGGTGCCATTACCAGATTACCCTTGCTGTCCATCAGTCCGCATTGCCCACCCTTGCGCAGCCTGATTTCACCTTGTTTTTCCTCGGTGAATGGGCCATTGCATACTTTGAAATGTCCGTGTGCATGGTAGGCAAGCCAGTCAAAGCCGGGGCGCAGCACGATATCCAGCTTTTCGTTGATCAGCACCATCTTGTTCTCGACCAGGCCGCTGGCCAAGCCTTTTTCGAAATAATCACACCCGTTGTCGAAAACGACCGTTCGCTGTGACCGTCCGCTTTTATGGAGGTAAAACGCGCCTTGGGGGGAAAGGATGCAGGCCAGTCCCTTCTTGTCATAAGCGATATTTCCGGCATGCTGCTTCCCGATTCTGAAGCGGTCCCCTTCGATCACACCACAGTCCGTGAACTGATCCAGGCTTCCTCCATCCCTTTTACTGGGATAAAGGCATGATTCTTCGGCGTAAGCGGCGGCAGAAAAAAGCAGGAATGCCAGAGCAAGCACCTCTTTCATTGGAACATGTCCTTGGATTGAATTCCCGTAATGGCTTGTGATGGGACAGTGGCGGATATCATCAATCCGCAGCGCCGCAGTCCGCCGCTGGCGTATCGGCGCCTTGCCAGCCATCCCATCACCCGCTCGTCGCTTGGCTTGAGCATAACGAAGCCCGACATGGTTCCCGGGCGAATGGCATTTGCCAAATGCCATCAGGCCGGAAAGTGTCGCTTCACCAGCCACTTGGCCAGCGCGAACAGGCCAAATACCGCGCAGAAGGACAGCAGCGCATCAATCCAGCCTGGCATGCCGGCGTCGCCGGGCGCGACGCGGCCGGTATGCATATGGTATTGCCGCTGTTGCGCGCGCTCGACATAGCCCAGCGAGGCAAAATCCATCGCCAGCGTGGGCAGGCGCAGCTCGGGCAGCTCCTCCATCCCGGCGGTGATCGACACCCGCTCTCCCGCTGTGGATGCGAGCCGGCTGGCGAAGCCGATGACGACGTTGGCGATCAGCAGGAAAAAGGCGAACAGCAGTGCGCTGAGCAGTTTTTGTTTCTGGGTCATGGCGATGTCCGGTTTGGGAAGGAAGAGGGCTGCGGAAAACGGTGCAGTTTTACCTGATCGCCGGGTGGCTGGTCTACAAATTTGGCAAGCATTTTGTCAGGGTGTGGCGGGCTTGGCGGGATTGATTGCCGGGAAGCCGTTTGCTGCAGCAGCGCTGGCTGCCTTGGCAAGATGCGCGTTGTCACAGGATGGACTGCCGAGTTGGCGATCTGATCAGGTGGATTTATTGGGTATATGACTGTTACCAATTGAATGAAATGGCTACAGCTCATTACATTGATGGGTATGTGCTGTCGGCGAAACAAAGACTACCAATCCAGCCGGTTTTCGATGATCAGAAACCAGCTGCGCCGGCGGCTGGCCTCCAGATAGCCATCCGGGCTCAGTGTCAGGGTGGTTCTGGAGACGGAGTTGCGTACATTGCCGCCGATGGCGTGGATGCTGCGCCCATCGCGCGCGACGACGAGGTCGCAGTGCAGCGCGCCGCCAGGCATGGCGGGCAGTGGCGTGCCCGCTGCGAATGGTGGCGCCGGCGCGCCGGCAGCGCAGACCAGGTCGCCCGGCTTCGGGCTGTATTCGGCGATGCTGCGGGGTTTTAGCACGCTGGCCGCATTGCCGCGCCCGGCCAGCAGGTGGTTGAGGTAAACCCGGTGTGCGGCGCTGGGCGGAAACAGCCAGGCGGGCAGGCCGGCATTTTGCATGACCCAGCTCATAAAGGCCGCTGACCACGGCTCGCGGCAGTCGTCGCCATCCAGCGCCGGTCTGCCGACCGCCCGCCAGTAGCGGTTAACGCGCGCGCTGTAGGCCGGGCCGTCGTCTTCCCATGCGCCGACATTCGGCATGCTCATCGCTTCGCCGTCGATGACGACGGTTTGCCGGCCAAAGAACTCCCATTCAGCCTGCGCCAGCGCGATCATGCGCGCAGGCCAGCCGCCGGTGACGGGGGGCTCGGGAACGGCCTGTGCAACAGCCTCCTCCGCGACCTTCGGCGCAGGTGGTTCGGGCTGCGTACTGACTGGCAGCGGGGCGGCGGATGGCGTCGCGCAGCCGGCAAGCAGCAGGACAACAAGCAGTGATTTCATGGTGCGCATCCCGGTTGGCCGGTTTTCAGCATAGCTGGAACATGCTGGAATCCGATCCTGCGGCGGCGCGAGTCCTGCCGTTTCAGGACTGGTGGCACCAGTGCCAGGGTTCGAACATCACGCCCCAGCGGTTGTCGGGCGGAAAGGACATGACGAAGCCGAATTCGCCGGCGCGCGCCGTCAGCCAGGCAAAGGCCGGCGTGTCGGCGAATTGCGGCTCAAGTACCGGCATGCCGTCGTCGGTAGCCAGGTCGATGGCGCGGCCGGTGTGGTGCTCGCTGCAGCCCGGCAGCGCCGATGCCCTGAGGATGTCGGCGAGCGTCTGGCCGGCAGCGAGTTTGCGCGCGATCAGTCCGGCCTGGTAGCGGTAGCTGCGAAATGCCGAGATCAGCTCCAGCGTCACGCCGTCGGCCGCGGCGGCGGCCTGCATCGCCAGCCAGGCATCGCGCGTGGCCGGGGTGAGCAGCGGGATGCGCTGCCAGCGGTCGGGCGGCAGCTCGACGAGCTCGGTCGCTTCCCGGTAGACGGGCAGGCCAAGCGATGCCGGCAGCTGTGGGTCCAGGTCGAGCTCGGCATAGCAGCACAGCAGTTCCGCGCTCATCACCGTTGCCGGGTTCGCGCTCATTGTGGCTGCAGCGCCTGCAGCAGTTCGGTTTCCAGTTGCTGCACGGCGCGTTCATCGTTCAACAGCGGGCCGGAAATGAGGAAATTGTCCTCGGCGCGTTCGCCCAGCGTCATGATCTTGGCACTCTGGATGGCGATGCGGCGCGCGGCCAAGATGCGCGTAATCGTCGACAGCAGCCCTGGCCGGTCGCCGGCGGCAATCGCCAGCACGAAATACTTGCCGCGCTCGTCCTGGCGGATCAGCACATGCGGCTGCACCGGGAAATGCTTCTGCTGGCGCGACACACGCGCCTTTTGGGGCGCAGGCAGCGGTGCGGCCCTGGCGATGCTGGCGGCCAGTTCGAATTCGACGTAGTTGATCAGGTCGCGGTAATTGGTATTGCGGCTGTCGGCGATGAACACATAGAAGCTGTCGAGCGCGTGGCCGTTGTGCGTCGTGTGGATGTGCGCGTCAAAGATGCTGTAGCCGGCGCGCTCGAAAAAGCTGCAGATGCGCGCGAAGAGATCGGGCTGATCCGGCGTGTAGACCAGTACCTGCAGGCCTTCGCCCGATTCCGACAGCTTGGCGCGCACGATGGGTTCGGGGGCGTTGACCCGGCTGAACAGCTGGCGGGTGTGCCAGGCGATTTCGCGCGCATCGTGGCGCAGGAAGTACACGGTGTCGAGCTCGTTCCAGAAATCCTGGTGGGCATCCTGGCGCAGGCCGTAGAGCTGCAGCAGACGCAAGGCTTCCTGCTGGCGCTCGGCAACCCAGGAGTGGCCCGTGAGGTTCTGGCTGGCCAGCAGTTTCAGCGTGGCGCGGTAGAGGTCTTCGAGCAGCTTGGCCTTCCAGGCATTCCAGACCTTGGGGCTGGTACCGCGTATGTCGGCGACGGTAAGCAGGTATAGGGCGTTGAGCCTTCGCGGTGTCTGGACCAGCGCGGCAAACTCCTCCACCGTATCGGGGTCGTAGACGTCCTGTTTCTGCGCGACGGAGGACATGGTCAGATGGTGCTCGACCAGCCAGACCACCAGGTCACGGTCTTCGGGCGCCAGCGGTTGCGCATCCACCCAGCGCCGCGCAATGTCGCGGCCCAGTTGCGAATGATCACCGCCGCGCCCCTTGCCGATGTCGTGGAAGAGCGCGGCAAGGTAGAGCACCTCGGGGTGCTCGCATTCCTCGATCAGCCGCGAGCACAGCGGGTATTCGTGCGTGAAGGCCGGCACCGCAAAGCGGCGCAGGTTGCGCAGCACCATCAGCGTGTGTTCGTCGACCGTATAGACGTGAAATAAATCATGTTGCATGCGCCCGACGATATGGCCGAATTCGGGAATGTAGCGGCCGAGCACGCCGTACTGGTTCATGCGGCGCAGCACGCGCGTCAGCCCGCGCGGCTCGCGGAAGATGTCGATGAAATGCTGCTTGTTGAGCGGATCGGCGCGAAAGGCGTCGTCGATCAACAGACGGGCGTGCCACAGCGCACGCAGCGTGGCCGGCGCAATGTCGGCCACTTCGCGTTCGCGCTCGTAGAGCAGGAAAAGTTCGAGAATCGCCGCCGGCACGCGCTCGAAGACGTCGGGCGCGGTGATTTCCAGCAGGTTGCCGCGGCGCTGGAAGCGCTCGTTGATGGCGACGGGTGCACCGTCGAGCTGGCTGACGATGCGCGCGCGCAAGGCCTGCAGCAGCAAGGGGGTGAGCTGGGTGACCACGCGCGCGGCGAGGTAGTAATCGGCCATCAGCGCCTCGCTGGCGCGCAGCGTGATCTTGCCGTGCGTCACCGTGTCGGCAAAGCCGAACTGGCTGGCAAGCTGGTGCTGGTAATCAAACAGGATGCGGTCTTCGCGCCGCCTGGCCAGCCAGTGCAGTGCGATGCGATAGCTGCGCAGCACCGTTTCGGCGCGGCTGAGCTTCTGGATTTCTTCAGCGGTGAGCATGCCCAGCTCGGCCAGCGCGTGCCAGTCGCGGCCCAGGCGCTGGCTGGCGGCAATCCAGCCGATCAGGTGCAGATCGCGCAAGCCGCCCGGCGCTTCCTTCAGATTGGGTTCCAGCTTGTAGGTGGCGTTCTGGAACTTGCCATAGCGCGCCTGCTGCTCGAGCAGCTTGGCGTCGAAGAATTCCTTGGGATCAATGTGGCGATACACCGTCTCCTGGAAGGCGGCAAAGCGTCCGGCATCGCCGCACAGAAGGCGCGCTTCCAGCAGCGCCGTCTGCACGGTAATGTCCTTCTCGCTCTCGCTGAGGCAGTCGGCCATGGTGCGCACCGAATGGCCGACTTCCAGCCCCGTGTCCCACAGCTCGCCGACCAGCACTTCCAGCTTTTCCAGTAGCGCCGGCGCGGGCTGGTCGGGCAGCAGGATCAGGAGGTCGATGTCGGAATGCGGAAACAGCTCACCGCGGCCGTAGCCGCCCACGGCCACCAGCAGCAGTTCGGCCGGAAACTCATAGCGCCCCCACAGTTCGCCCAGGATGCGGTCGGTCAGCGCGGTCAGCTGCGCGGGCAGTGCCAGCAGCGTTTGCGGCTGGTCCAGCGCCGCGCGCAAGGCAGCCTTGCTCTGGACGTAGTCATCGCGCAGGGCGGAAACGGAGCGCATGATTGTTTTTTACCCCAGCATGTATTGCTCGGGACGCTTTGGTGCGCCTTCCGATACAGTCAATACCTCGTGGCCAGTTTCGGTGACGAGGATGGTGTGTTCCCACTGTGCCGACAGCGAGCGGTCCTTGGTGACGATGGTCCAGCCGTCGTTCATCTGCTTGATCTCGCGCTTGCCCGCGTTGATCATCGGCTCGATGGTGAAGATCATGCCCGGCACCAGCTCGACGCCGGTTCCGGCGCGGCCGTAGTGCAGCACCTGCGGCTCTTCGTGGAAGACCTTGCCGATGCCGTGGCCGCAGAATTCGCGCACCACCGAATAGCCGGCCTTTTCGGCGTATTTCTGGATCACCGCGCCAATGTCGCCCAGTCGCGCACCGGGGCGCACCTGGTCGATGCCCAGCCACATGCAGTCATACGTCACCTGCGTGAGGCGCTTGGCATGGCTGGCCACCGCATCGCCAACCAGGAAGGTGCGACTGGTATCGCCGTGGTAGCCGTCCTTGATCACGGTGATGTCCAGATTGACGATGTCGCCGTTCTTCAGCGGCTTGTCGCCGGGAATGCCGTGGCAGATCACCTGGTTTACCGAGGTGCAGATCGACTTCGGGTAAGGGGTGTAGCCGGGCGGGCAATAGTTCAGCGGCGCGGGGATGCTGCCCTGCACGTTCACCATGTACTCGTGGCAGAGCCGGTCGAGTTCGGCCGTCGTGACGCCGGGCGCCACGAAGGGCGTGATGTAGTCGAGGACTTCGGAGGCCAGCCGGCCGGCGATGCGCATGCCGGCGATGTCTTCGGCGGTCTTGATGACGATGGACATGAGTCTTACCTATATAAATGCCAAGCCACAGCGCCGGTTGAGCCGGGGCTGTGGCAGGGGGCTGTCAGCGGGAGGACAGATCAGCGCCGGTGGTGTTCCGGCAGCACGATATTGACTTCCAGCACTTCAAATTCGTCTTTCTTGTCGAGCTGTACTTTGATGTCGTCCGGATTGATGGCGACATACTTCGATATGACCTCGATCAGTTCCTTTTGCAACTGCGGCAGATAGTCCGGGCCGCTGCGGCCGGCGCGTTCGTGCGCCAGGATGATCTGCAGGCGTTCGCGGGCGACCGAGGCGGTCTTTTTCTTTTCACCGAAAAAATAACTGAGAATCGACATGCCTTAACCTCCGAACAGACGTTTCCAGAACGGCTGCTTCGGAACTTCGATGAAACGCAGCGGTTTTTCCTCGCCCAGAAAACGGGCAACGACGTCCTTGTAGGCTTCCGACACATCGGAGCCGGCCAGATGAATCGCCGGGTTGCCGGCGTTGGACGCCTGCAGCACGGTTTCGGACTCCGGAACGACGCCGATCAGCGGGATGCGCAGCAGGTGCTGCACGTCGTCGAGCGACAGCATTTCGCCGCTGTCGACCCGCTTGGGACTGTAGCGGGTGATCAGCAGGTGTGTTTTCACCGTGCCGCCTTCCTCGGCCTTGCGCGATTTGGCATCCAGAATGCCGATGATGCGGTCGGAGTCGCGCACGGACGAGACTTCCGGATTGGTGACGACCACGGCTTCCTCGGCGAAATACAGCGCGAGAAAGGCGCCGGTCTCGATGCCGGCCGGGCTGTCGCAGATGATGTAGTCAAAGCCGTCATGTTCGAGGTCCTTGAGCACCTTCTCCACGCCTTCCTTGGACAGCGCTTCCTTGTCGCGGGTTTGCGAGGCCGGCAGGATGTAAAGGTTGTCGCAGTGCTTGTCCTTGATCAGCGCCTGGCGCAGGGTGGCTTCACCCTGGATCACATTGACGAAGTCGTACACCACGCGGCGCTCGCAGCCCATGATCAGGTCCAGATTGCGCAGCCCCACGTCAAAGTCGATCACGGCGGTCTTGAAACCGCGCAGCGCAAGGCCGGAAGCAAAACTGGCGCTGGTAGTGGTCTTGCCCACACCGCCTTTGCCGGAAGTCACGACGACGATTTTTGCCACTTGCAAATCCCCTGGTAGATATTGAATGTTTGAATTGCTTGGATAGGTATAGATTGCTGGAGAGATACGTTACTGGGTACCAGTCAGCGAGCTAATCACCAGCTTGTCTTGATCCAGATACACCTGGGCTGGCTGATTGCGTATCGATGCCGGCAGGCTTTCGTCCAGCGTGCGGTAGACACCGGCAATTGACACCAGCTCGGCTTCCATGCAGGTCGTGAAGACGCGCGCCTGCGTGTCGCCGCGCGCGCCGGCCAGTGCCCGGCCGCGCAGGGGCGCGTACACATGGATGTTGCCGTCGGCGATCAGTTCGGCGCCGGCGGAAACCAGCGCGGTAACGACGAGATCGCCGCCGCGCGCGTAAACCTGCTGGCCGGTGCGCACCGGGCGGCTGACAATCAACGCCGGAACCGGGCTGGCGGGCGCCGCCGGTGGCGGTGGCGTCACCGCGGTGGGTGTGGCTTCGGTCGCGATGCCATGGCTGGCGAGGATCGCGTCGTTGCTCAGCACGATCAGGCCGGCTTCGCGGGCCGCCTTCTGCTGCTCGGCATTGCCGCCCTTGGCGGCCACGGCCTGCAATTCGTACTGCCTGAGCAACTGAATGACGGCAACCAGGTCGATGGCGGTCGGAATGCCCGGCAAGCCGTCAAAGTCGATGGCCAGTTGCGAACCGGAGAAAAAGTGCTGGCTGCTTCCCAGCTTGTCCTGCAGGGCGGCGGCGAGCAGGCCGGTATCGAGCGTCACCGGCATGAAGGACAGCATGTGCATGCTGACGCTCTTGAATTCGAACAGGGCAATCTCTGCGCTTCGCTGGTTCATGCAGGCACAATTCCGAAAATCGGGCGAGACCCGGTCGCTTGCTGCGGCGGGGCAGGCAAGGCGGCATCCGGGTCTGACGGGTCGTGAATAAGCGGGGTTCCTGCCTGCTGTACGAGTTGGGCGGCAAGCGGAACGGCTTGTCTTGGGTTTTGCGCACCGATTTCACCGCCGCATGAATCGGGACGGGAAAACGGGATGCACAAAGGCGCGATTCTAACCCGTCGCGGGCACGCGCGAAAGCTGAAGCCCCGCGCAAGCCGCTGGCTGGCGCGTTTGGCCTGGCCGGCTAGCGAAAAACGGCCCATTCCGGTGCAAAGCCAAAACCAGGCCAAAAGCGCAGCCAAAACCCAACGCTGAGATGCAGAGAAAACCGTGCAGAAGCTTTGTGTCTTTTCTGCGTCTCAGCGTTGATCGTTTTGTGTGCTGACCGCTGAACTGATTGGCGTTCGATGGTGGGCGTTGGGTGTCTGGTGTTCAGTAGGTGCGTCGCACGGTGCCCGTGCGGTGCATGATGGTAGCGGCCAGTTCTTCGATCGACATGCGTGTGGTGTTCAGATAGGGCACGCCGACATGGCGCAGCAGGGCCTCGGCTTCGGCCACCTCGAAACGGCAGCTTTCCAGCGAGCAATACTTGCTGTCGGGCTTGCGCTCGGTGCGGATCTGCGCAAGGCGTTCCGGGTCGATGGTCAGGCCAAAGAGCTTGCTGCGATAGGGCAGCAGCAAGCGCGGCAGGGTGTGGTTGCCAAAGTCTTCCGGTGTCAGCGGGTAATTGGCGGCCTTGATGCCGAACTGCAGCGCCATGTAGAGACAGGTCGGTGTCTTGCCGCAGCGCGAGACGCCAACCAGGATCAGGTCGGCCTCGGCCAGATCGCGGGGCAGGAGGCCGTCGTCATGGTTGATGGCGAAATTCACCGCGTCGATGCGGTTCTTGTATTCCTCGTAATTGGTGATGGCATGCGTCTTGCCCACGGTGTGCGAGGACTTCACCCCCAGTTCGTCTTCCAGCGGGCCGATGAACATTTCCAGAAAATCGATGATCTGCGCATCGGCCACATGAATGCGCTTGCGCAGCTCCGGGTTGCAGATTGTGCTGAACACCAGCGGCCGGCAACCGTCGATGACCGCATGCTTGCGGATTTCCAGCGCGACGTTGTCGGCTTTTTCCGGCGTATCGACAAAGGGCATGGTCAGGCGGTGAAATTCGACATCCTCGAACTGCGAGAGCAGCGAGTGCCCAAGCATTTCCGAGGTGATGCCGGTCCGGTCCGAAATGAAAAACACGCTTCTGCGCATGGGGGCGACTCCCGGTTGAGCTGGAACAGGATGCCTGCATTGTGCGCGATCACCGGGGCCTTGTCTGAAGGCCGGCGGCAGGCGTTGCGATTTATGACGATTATTTACACTACGCACCACATTGATAGTAGTCGCTGCCGCAGAATCGATTGCATGGCTGGCAACCGGGCAAAGACCTGGCGCTGGCTTTTCTGCTGCAGTGCGCGGCCGGCTGGCGGGTAAGGCATTGACCCTACTTGGCGCAAAATGCCGTTCGCCTAGAATTGAAGGCGTTATTGCGCTGCAGCATCATAAAAAACAGTCCGACGATGAGGCCCCTGAAGATGACCGAACGCTATGTGATCGATTTCGCGCAATTGCGCATGCACGACGTGGAAACCGTGGGGGGCAAGAATGCCTCGCTCGGGGAAATGATTTCGCAACTGACCGCCAAGGGCGTGCGCGTACCGGGCGGCTTTGCCACCACGGCGCAGGCGTATCGCGTGTTTCTGGCCCACGAAGGGCTGGCCGATCGCATCGATGCGGCGCTGGCCGGCCTGGATGTCGATGACGTGAAAGAGCTGGCGCGCGTTGGCCGCCAGATCCGCGACTGGATTGTTGCCACGCCATTCCCGGCGCAGCTGGAGCAGGAAATTGCCGAGCACTACGCAGCCTTCGGGAACGGCGAAGTGACCGTTGCCGTGCGTTCGTCGGCCACCGCCGAAGACCTGCCGGATGCATCCTTTGCCGGCCAGCAGGAAACCTTCCTCAATATCGTCGGCTACCAGAACGTACTGGATGCCATCAAGCACGTGTTTGCTTCGCTCTACAACGACCGCGCGATTGCCTACCGCGTGCACAAGGGTTTTGATCACAAGCTCGTCGCCCTGTCGGCCGGCATTCAGCGCATGGTGCGCTCGGACTGTGGGGCCGCCGGCGTGATGTTCTCGATCGATACCGAAACCGGCTTCGACCAGGTGGTGTTCGTCACCGCCTCGTATGGTCTGGGTGAAACCGTGGTGCAGGGCGCCGTCAATCCGGACGAATTCTATGTGCACAAACCGACACTGCGCGCCGGTCGTCCGGCCATCGTGCGCCGCCATCTCGGCGGCAAGGCGCTGAAAATGGAATTCGACCGCGAAGCCGTCGCCGGCAAGTCGGTAAAGACCATCGAGGTGCCGCAGGCCGATCGCATGCAGTTCTCGATCTCCGATGCCGAAGTGGAAGAACTCGCCCGCTACGCGCTGACCATCGAAGAACACTACGAGCGTCCGATGGACATCGAATGGGGCCGGGACGGCATCGACGGCAAGCTGTATATCCTGCAGGCGCGGCCGGAAACCGTGAAATCGCAGGAAGCCGCCAGCGACAAGCTCAGCAAGTTCCGCCTGCTGGAAAAGGGCGAAGTGCTGTGCGAAGGCCGCGCCATCGGCCAGAAAATCGGCCAGGGCAAGGTGCGCATCATCCGTGATGTGTCCGAGATGGATCGCGTGCAGCCCGGTGATGTGCTGGTCTCCGACATGACTGATCCGGACTGGGAGCCGGTGATGAAGCGTGCAGCGGCGATCGTCACCAACCGTGGCGGGCGCACCTGCCACGCCGCGATCATCGCGCGCGAGCTGGGCGTGCCGGCCGTGGTCGGCTGCGGCGACGCGACGCGCGTGCTGCGTGATGGTGACGAGGTCACCGTGTCGTGTTCCGAGGGCGATACCGGCAATATCTACGCGGGCCTGCTGAAATTCGAGAAGATGGACGTGGCGCTGGCCACCATGCCGACGCCGCCGGTGAAGCTGATGATGAACGTCGGCAATCCGGAGCTGGCGTTCGAATTCTGCCAGCTGCCCAATGAAGGTGTCGGCCTGGCGCGGCTGGAGTTCATCATCAACCGCATGATCGGCGTGCACCCGAAAGCGCTGCTCGATTACCCGAATGTGGCGCCCGAGCTCAAGGGCCAGATTGAAAGCCGCATCGCTGGCTACCGCTCGGCCATCGATTTCTATGTCGACAAGCTGGCCGAGGGTATTTCGACGCTGGCGGCCGCTTTCTGGCCGAAGAAGGTCATCGTGCGCCTGTCCGACTTCAAGTCGAACGAATACGCCAACCTGATCGGTGGCCCGCAATACGAGCCGCACGAAGAAAACCCGATGATCGGCTTCCGTGGTGCGGCGCGTTATGTCGACAAGAGCTTCCGCGACTGCTTCGAGCTGGAGTGCCGCGCGGTGAAGAAGGTGCGCGACGAGATGGGTCTCACCAATGTGGAGGTGATGATTCCCTTCGTGCGCACGCTGTCGGAAGCCGAATGCGTGATCGAGCTGCTGGAGCGCAATGGCCTGAAGCGTGGCGAGAACGGCCTGCGCGTGATCATGATGTGCGAAATTCCGGCCAACGCCGTGCTGGCCGAGCGCTTCCTCGAACATTTCGACGGCTTCTCGATTGGCTCGAACGACATGACGCAGCTGACGCTGGGGATTGACCGCGACTCCGGCGGCCCGGTGTCGACCAGCTTTGACGAGCGCAACGACGCCGTGAAGGCGATGCTGTCGATGTCGATCAAGGCCGCGCGCAAGCTGAACAAGTATGTCGGCATTTGCGGCCAGGGCCCGTCGGATCATCCGGATTTTGCGCAGTGGCTGGTGGAAGAGGGCATTGAAACCATTTCGCTCAATCCGGATACGGTGATTGAAACCTGGCTCTTCCTGGCCGGCGCCAAGCAAGCTGCAGCCTGATCGAGCTATAGCGCAAAACGACACAGCCCGGCGATGCCGGGCTGTGTCGTTTCTGCCTGTGCGGGCGGGAAACCGCATTTTCGCAATCAGCTGCTAGGCTGAAGCATTCTTCATGATTCAGGGCCGGGCAATGGGCTGGTTGCGCAAACTGTTTGGCGGGCAAGAGGAAACGACGTCGCCAGCCCCTTCCACGCTCAGCGTGTCGGCTGCCGCGCTGGCCGAATCGCAGGCCGCCGCCGGTTTGCTGCGCCGCTACCCCGTTTACGACCGTCACTGGAAAACGGTGGCCTACGCCATCTCCCTGCGCCAGCTGCCGCATGCCAACGACACGCGCAGCCATGGCCAGCGCGATGCCGAAATCCTGCTGCATGAACTGGGGCGCGTCTTTTCCGGGCAGCCCATTCGCCACGCCATCTGGCTGGAGCTGGACTGGGAAGGGCTGCCGCTGCTGCTGGCACAGGGGCTGGCCGGCGCCGGCCAGCTGCAGCTCATCCTGCATGGCCAGCCGCAACAGGAGCTGGCCACCTGCCGGGGCATGCTGGCCGAGCTGGCGCGCCAGGGCATCGTCTGCGGTGTGGAAGCGCGTGACGCGCAGGCGCTGCCGCCGGCCCTGCTCGAGCCCATGCAGCTGCTGGCGCTGGCCGTGTCTTCGCCCGATCTGGCCGTGCTCAGCCAGCACATCGAATACGGCCGGCAACTGAAACCCGGCATCGCCCTCTGGATGCACGGGCTGGATAGCCGCGAAGCCGCCGAAGTCTGCCGCCAGCTCGGGGTGGATTACCTGAGCGGACGCGTATTCACCAACCCGGATGCACTGCAGGTGCAGTTGCCGGCGGAGTTCATCAAGCTCAATCGCGTGCTGCAGATGGTGCGCCGTGGCGCCGAATTTGCCGAGGTGGCGCATGAGCTGAAAAGCGATCCGGTGCTGAGCGTACGCCTGCTGCGCTATGTGAATTCGGCCGCGCTGGGCCTGTCGCAGACGGTGAGCAGCCTCGAGCAGGCGCTGGTCGTGCTGGGCCAGCAGCGCGTGTATCGCTGGCTCTCGCTCCTACTGTTCGTGGGCGGCAGTCATTCACCACTGGACGACACCCTGCTTGAAGCCGCGCTGACGCGCGCGCGGCTGATGGAAACCGCTGCCGCAAGTCATTTCACTCCCGCGCAATGCGAAGAGCTCTTCCTCACCGGCCTTTTCTCGCTGCTTGATTACCTGCTGCGCGTACCGCGCCGTCTGCTGCTGCAGGAGTTGTGCGCGCCGGCGCTGGTCGTGGAGACCCTGGCCGGGCAACCCACGCCTTACTCGCCCTGGCTGGCGCTGGCGGAAGCCGGGGAAATGAATGCCGATCTGTCGCCCGAACTGCTGGCCGCCTGCGGGCTGGACGCGGAGAGCTTCGGCCGCCTGCAGATGGCCGCCACGCTGTGGGCGCTGTCCACACTGGCGGAGTGATCAGGGTATTCGCCTGCAACCAAGCGTGTGCATTGCCTCTGGCGCCATGGGGTTGGCGGTATTGTCGGCCAGCCTCTGTGCGCCTTGCCCCCGCCTGCCGAGATGCCACCTGCCAAGTGCAGCTTTTCCCGGATTCTTCGGTATTAAAACCGCCCTGGCCGCCGGGAGGGGCGCTATCATGCGCTGGCATATGACAACATCACACTGACAGCAAAGGAGAGAGCAATGCAAAAAACACTGATGGCAATGATTCTGGGGGCTTGCTTCGCGCTGGCGCCGGCTACTGTCATGGCGGAAGCGCAGAGCGGTGAAGTCGTGCTGGCCGTGAGCGAGCGCGATTCCGTGGAAACCACCGTGTCCGAAATCGACAAGGTCAATCGCAATGTCACACTGAAATTCGCCAATGGCGAAGAAGTGGCGCTGCTGGCCGTGCCGGCGGAAATCACCCGGCTGGACAGCCTCAACGTGGGCGACAAGGTAACGGTGAAGGCGAGCGACACGCTGGCCATTCTGCTGATCAAGGGCGGCAGTGGCGTACGCGCCATCATCGACGGTGAAGGCTATCAGCGCACCGCCGACGGCGCCGGCCGCGTCATGACGCGCCGCATCCGCTCCGACATCGTCGCCGTTGATCAGCAGGCGCAAACCGTGACGGTGAAAAACCTCAGCGGCGAGCTGCAGACGATCAAGGTGCAGAACGAAGCCACCCTGCGCAATGCCGCGAAGGGCGACCAGGCCGAAGTGATCATGCGCACCAGCGTGGCGATCTGGGCCAAGTAATCCGGGCGGGCCGGCGAGCGGCCGGCCGCGCTATAATGGGCGCTTCCATCCGGAGCGCCCATTGTCATTTTCCATGTACCAATACCTTGAAGACTTCGTCGGCAATACCCCGCTGGTGCGACTGAAACGCATTGCCGGCCACCCCAGCAACATCATTCTGGTCAAGCTTGAAGGCAACAACCCGGCCGGCTCGGTGAAAGACCGGCCCGCGCTGTCGATGATCCGCCACGCGCAAGAGCGCGGCACCATCAAGCCCGGCGACACGCTGATCGAGGCCACCTCGGGCAACACCGGCATCGCGCTGGCCATGGCTGCGGCGATGATGGGCTACCGCATGGTGCTGATCATGCCGAAGAATTCCAGCATCGAGCGCGTGCAGACGATGAAAGCCTATGGCGCCGAGGTGATTCTGGTGGATGGCATGGAGGTCGCCCGCGATCTGGCCGGGCAGATGATGCAGGAAGGCCGAGGCCTGGTGCTCGACCAGTTCGCCAACCCCGACAATCCGCTCGCGCACTATGAAACCACCGGCCCGGAGATCTGGCGCGATACCGCCGGCAAGATCACCCATTTCGTGTCCAGCATGGGCACCACCGGCACCATCATGGGCACGCGGCGCTTTCTCAAGGAACAGAACCCGGCGGTGCAGGTGATCGGCGTGCAGCCCTGCGACGGCGCATCGATTCCCGGCATCCGCAAGTGGCCTGCCGAGTATGTGCCGGCGATCTGCGATTTCTCGCTGATCGACCGCATCATGGAAGTCAGCCAGAGCGCGGCCGAAGAGATGACGCGCCGGCTGGCGCGCGAAGAAGGCATCCTGGCCGGCATTTCCTCGGGCGGCGCGCTGCATTCGGCCGTGGAACTCGCGCAGGAAGTGCGCGACGCGGTGATTGTCTCCATCGTTTGCGACCGCGGCGACCGTTACCTCTCGACCGGAGTCTTCCCCGCATGAGTCCGCAAGCCATCGAAACGCTGGGGCTGATCGCCGGCGCCTGCACCACCGTCGCCTTCGCCCCGCAGGTCTGGCAGGTATGGAAGACGCGCAGCGCGCGCGACATTTCGCTGGGCATGTATCTGCTTTTCGTCACCGGCGTCGCGCTCTGGCTGGGGTATGGGCTGCTGGCCAATGCACTGCCTGTGGTTGTGGCCAATACCCTGACACTCATCCTCGCCGGCGCCGTGCTGGTGATGAAGCTGGTGTTTGATCGGCGCAGCAACACCCAACGCAGAGACGCAGAGGCGCAGAGAAAATCATGACATTGCCCGGTTTTCTGCGCCTTGCTCCCTGCCTTGGCGCCCCTGCGCTGAGGTTTTGCACGCCATGACCCCCATCGACCTGCATTGCCACTCAACGATTTCCGACGGCATGAAGCCGCCGCGCGAGGTCGTGCGCATGGCGCATGCGCGCGGCTGCCAGCTGTTTGCGCTGACCGATCACGACGACACGCGCGGGCTGGCGGACGCCGAAGACGAAGCGCGCCAGCTTGGCATGCCCTTCATCAACGGCGTCGAGATTTCGGTGAGCTGGGGCAAGCACACGCTGCACATCGTCGGCCTGGGCTTTGACCGCAACAATCCCGAACTGCTCGCCGGGCTGGAATCGGTGCGCGCCGGGCGCTGGCAGCGCGCCGAACACATGGCGGCCGAGCTGGAAAAGAAGGCGAAAATCGCCGGCGTGCTCGAAGGCGCGCAGACCTACGCGGCCAACCCGGAAATGATCAGCCGCGCGCATTTCGCGCGCTATCTGGTGGAAATCGGCCGCTGCAAGGACATGAAATCGGTATTCAAGCAGTATCTGGTGCGCGGCAAGCCGGGTTACGTTGATCACGAATGGGCGCGCCTGCATGACGCGGTCGACTGGATACGCGGCGCCGGCGGCGTCGCGGTGCTCGCGCACCCGGCGCGCTATGAACTGGGCAATGAAACGCTGCGCGTGCTGCTGGTGGAATTCAAGCGCATGGGCGGCGAGGCCATCGAGGTGCTGTCGGGCTGCCACAATATCGGCGAAACCGCGCGCTTTGGCCGCATCGCCGTCGAATACGGCTACCTGGCCTCGGCCGGCACCGACTACCACGCCACCGGCGAAGGCGCGCGCGAACCGGGACTGAACGGCGATCTGCCGATGGATTGCGAGCCGGTGTGGACAAGGTGGCTGGCTCAGCTGTAGGAGCGAGCTTGCTCGCGAACGGCATGGTACTTTGAAGCACAAGAGCTCAATCAAACATTACTTTCGCGAGCATGCTCGCTCCTGAGGCGGGACGCATCATGGGTGAATTTCATGCCTGCAATCTGCGCAAGGGACGCTACTCGCAGAATGGTCAGATTTACCTGCTGACGAGCATTACCGCCGAGCGCACGCCCTTATTTTCCGATTGGCGGGTTGGGCGCTTACTGGTGAATGAACTACGCATGAGCAAGGTTGATACACTGGCGTTTGTCATCATGCCGGATCATCTGCACTGGCTTTGCCGCCTTGAGCAGCAAAATCTGTCGGCCGTGATCCAGGCAGTCAAATCCCGATCGGCAATCATGATCAATCGCCATCGTCGCGGTGCTGGTAAAGTCTGGCAGCCCGGTTTTCATGACCATGCCTTGCGGGCCGAAGAAGATGTCTTGTCCGTGGCCCGTTATGTAGTGGCCAACCCCTTGCGTGCCGGTATTGTTGAGCGGCTTGGCGATTACCCCTTGTGGGATGCCTGCTGGCTTTGAGTGAATGCTTTTGATGTCTGCTTTTTTGTAGGAGCGAGCTTGCTCGCGATCAGTGATGCTGGCAATCAGTAGGGATTCGCGAGCAAGCTCGCTCCTACGGTACTTTGATTACGGAAACCCATGTCCCAGTTTTTTTCCATCCACCCCGAAAACCCGCAAGCGCGGCTGATCAAGCAGGCCGCCGACATCATCCGCAAGGGCGGTATCGTGGTGTATCCGACCGATTCCTGCTATGCACTGGGCTGCAGCCTGGACAACAAGGACGCGCTCGATCGCATCCGCCGCATCCGCCAGCTCGACGACAAGCACCACTTCACGCTGGCCTGTCGCGACCTGTCGCAGCTGGGCAATTACGCGCGGGTGGACAACGCCACCTATCGCCTGCTGAAGGCCACCACGCCGGGCAATTACACCTTCATCCTGCTGGCGACCAAAGAAGTGCCGCGCCGCGTGTCGCACCCGAAAAAGCTGACCATCGGCCTGCGCGTTCCCGATCATCCGGTGGCGCTGGCGCTGCTGGAGGAACTCGGCGAGCCGCTCCTGTCGTCCAGCCTCTTGCTGCCCGAGGAAGAGCTGCCGCTGACGGATGCCTGGGAAATTCGCGAACGCCTGGAACACGAGGTCGAACTGGTGATCGAAGGCGGGTATTGCGGCACCGAGCCCACGACGGTCGTCGATCTGTCCGGCGACGGCGCGGTGATTCTGCGCGAAGGCAAGGGTTCGCTCGCCCCCTTTGGCGCCTGAGCTTGTTTTCTGAGGGTATAGGCCTGCAGCCATTTCATGTAAAAGACTGCAGGGTCATGGGGTGCGATGTATTGGCGGAAGCCCGGTTCAGCCCCATCTTGATCAAGCATTCACGCACAAGGATTTTCGCCAATGGGCGGTTTTGACCTGACTACCTTCATCCAGACGGCCTGCATCTGGGCCATTCCGGTGCTGTTCGCCATCACGATTCACGAGGCCGCGCACGCGTATGCCGCCCGGCACTTCGGCGACAACACGGCGTATGCGGAAGGGCGGCTGACGCTCAATCCGCTCAAGCACATCGACCCGCTGGGCACCATCATCCTGCCGCTGGTGCTGCTGGCGCTGGGCGGCTTCCTGTTCGGCTGGGCCAAGCCGGTGCCGGTGCGTTTCGGCAATCTGCGCAACCCCAAGCGCGACATGCGCTGGGTCGCCGCCGCCGGCCCGCTGTCGAATTATGCGCAGGCCTTTGTCTGGCTGATCCTGCTCAAGCTCGCGACGGGCATGGAAGGCAGCGATTTCCAGCAGCCGCTGTTCCTGATGGCCAAGGCGGGCATCACCATCAACCTCAGCCTGATGGTGCTGAATCTGCTGCCCTTGCCGCCGCTCGACGGGGGGCGCATTCTGGTGTCGCTGCTGCCGTGGAAGCAGGCGGAGCAGGTGTCGCGCATCGAGCCTTATGGCTTCTGGATTTTGCTGGCCTTGCTGGCCACCGGTCTGCTTGGCGTCATCATGTCACCACTGCTGGGCATTGCCGCCATGCCGCTGCAGTGGCTGATATAAGTGCTTGCATGGCGCGATAAACCGCAAAAGGCTGCAAAAACGGCGGAAACCGGCTCGAATTTTGCCCCTTGCCACAACGGCGCCTGCCTGACCCCGATTTGGCGTAGTGTTCCATGCCCGATAACTTCATCAAGGAGAAATCAATGCGCGGTGCTTTCTTTCCTGTCCTGCTGATCGTCGTTGGGGCGGGGTGGTTGCTCAATGAACTGAACATCATGCCCGAGGTGAGCTGGATCGTGATCTTCGGTCTGGCCATTTCCGGCATTGCCGTACTGGCGATCGACGGCGTGAACAAGTCCAGCATCGTGCTTGGACCCATGCTGATGGCTGGCGCCTTGCTGACCTTCCTGCGCCAGTATTACGGGCTGGGCTTCAACCTGCAGTTCCCGGCCCTGCTGATGCTGCTGGGACTCTTGCTGCTGCTGCGCCGCAGCGACGCAATACCGCCAGCGCGCGCGCATTTCCACCGCAAGGCACGCCAGGAGCCGGCCGGCGATGTCTGAGCTGGCGGCGCCCGCCGAAGTGCAGGCGAGCGCACAGGCCGCGCCGCTTGCCCATGTGTTTGGCGAGCCGGTGCTGGCCTTGCCCGCCGATCTCTACATCCCGCCCGATGCGCTGCGCGTGCTGCTGGAGAGTTTCGAGGGGCCGCTTGATCTCTTGCTGTACCTGATCCGCAAGCAGAATGTTGACATCCTCGACATCCCGATGGCTGCCGTCACCGCGCAATACATGCAGTACGTCGAGGCGATGCAGTCCGAACGCCTGGAGCTCGCCGCCGAATACCTGCTGATGGCGGCGCTGCTGATCGAAATCAAGTCGCGCATGCTGCTGCCGAAAACGCCAGTCAGCACCGAGCAGGAGGGCGATGACCCGCGCGCCGAGCTGGTGCGCCGCCTGCTGGAATACGAGCAGATGAAGCTGGCCGCATTGGAGCTGGACCGCATCCCGCAAGCCGGCCGCGATTTCCTCTGGGCCTTTGCCCTTTTCGAACGCGAGCGCGAGCTGGTCGAGCTGCTGCCGGAAGTGAAGCCTGCCGACCTGAAGGCCGCCTGGCTGACCATCCTCACGCGCGCGAAAAACCGCCGCCACCACACCATCGAAACCTCGGAACTCTCGGTGCGCGAGCAGATGAGCCATATCCTGCGCGTGCTCGACGACGGCCGCCACCACGATTTCGTGACGCTGTTCGACCACGCCTGCGGCGTGCCCATGCTGGTGGTCACCTTCTCGGCCCTGCTGGAGCTGGTGAAGGAAAAGCTGATCCGCGTCAGCCAGGCCGGCTTTGACGCCGAGGCGGGCCGCAGCGAGCTGGCCGCAGAGAATCCGCCATATGCCGGCTACGCGCCAATCTATGCGAGCCGGGTTTGATAACGCTGCGGAGCACAGGCTCGCAAAATGCCCGGAATTTTCTTATACATGGCAATCTATTGGATTGAAGCCATTTATGAATAAAGGCTGTGTGGCAATACCCCTGTGATGAAATGTTTTTTCATGTTCCGTACCGCTTAGGCAAAAAAGGTTTGCGCGCATGTCCGACATCGACCGTCGTCATCTGAAAAACGTCCTCGAAGCCGCGCTGCTGGTGAACCAGGAGCCGCTGTCGGTCGCACAGCTGAAGCAATTGTTTGGCGTGCCGCCCGAAGGCGCCGAGCTGGTTGCCGTGCTCGAAGAGCTGCAGCGCGACTGGGACGGACGCGGCATCGAGCTGGTGCGGCTGGCCAATGGCTGGCGCTTTCGCGCGCGGCTGGACATGCAGCCCTATCTTGAGCGCCTCAAGCCGGAAAAGCCGCCGCGCTATTCGCGCGCGGTGATGGAAACGCTGGCCATCATTGCCTACAAGCAGCCGGTGACGCGTGGCGAGATCGAGGAAATTCGCGGCGTGACGGTGTCGAGCGCCATCATCCAGACGCTGAAGGAGCGCGGCTGGATCGACGTCGTCGGCCACAAGGAAGTGCCGGGCAGGCCGGAACTGCTGGCCACCACGAAGGATTTCCTGGCGGATCTGGGGCTGGCCAGCCTGCGCGAGTTGCCGCCGCTGGCCGAGCTGGGCAATCTGGTTGTCCCCGTCAGCGCCGATGCCGCCGATACCGCCCGTGAGGCGGACAGCGGGGAAGGCTTGTAACGCCCCTCATTCCCCAAAAACCTCAACGCAGAGGCGCAGAGGCGCAGAGAAAATCGCAGCCGTTGCTGCTTTCTCTACGCCTCTGCACTGTATGTGCTGGCGAGAGCGGGGTGACTTATGGCCGGGCCAGCGGCAGCGCTTCGATTTCCGGGCGGGCGAAGAGGTAGCCCTGAATCAGCCTGACGCCCATGCTGGACAACGTCGCCAGCTCGCCCTGTGTTTCCACGCCTTCGGCGATCACGGTGATGTCCAGCCGTTCGCAGGTCAGCAGCACGCCAGCCAGAATGGCCTGCCGGCTGGGGCTTTGGTCGATGCCGCGGGTGAGTTCCATGTCGATCTTCAGCACATCGGGCTGGAAGGTCGCCAGCAGATTCAAGCCCGAATAGCCGGCGCCAAAATCGTCGATGGCGGTAATGAAGCCATGTCGGCGATAGGCTTCGAATATGCCGATCAGGTGCTGGCTGTCGCGCACCTGTTCGCCCTCGGTGACTTCAAACATCAGCCGGTCGGTCGGAAAGCGGTGGCGTTCCGCCGCTTCCAGCGTGGCGCGGATGCAGGTTTCCGGCCGATAGACGGCATTGGGCAGGAAGTTGATCGACAAGCGGCAGTCGGGCAGCTGTGGCAGGCCCAGGCCTGCCGCCAGCTCGATGGCCTTGACGCGGCAGGCCTGGTCAAAGCGGTAGCGGTTGCCATCGTTGACCTTGGCAAGCACTTCACCCGCTGGTTCGCCATTGGCGCCGCGGATCAGTGCCTCGTAGGCGTAGGGCCGGCCGGTATCGAGATTCATGATGGGCTGGAACGCCATCGTGAATTCAAAGCCCAGTGCGGTGAGATTGCGGCAGTTGTCGCAGCCGAGGGCGTGAAAGGGTTGCTCGAAGCGGGTCTGTGCGTCCAGGCGGAGCAGGGTGCGTGGGTTCATGACGGGCGCCCGGTATGGATGACAACCCTACATCATAGCTTGCCAGCAGCGTCACGCCAGCGACAGCCTAGTAAACGCCATTGCGCAGCAACAGCGGCACAAACAGCGCGATGCCGAACACCATCGCCGCATCGGTGGCCGATTGCAGCAGCCGGTGCTTGCGGCACAGCAGGGCGGTCGCAATGGCTAGCGGAAACAGGCCGCCCAGATAGCGCGGGCCGGAAATCAGCCAGGTGGGCGAGTAACTGATCAGCAGGTAGACCAGCGCATAGGCCAGATAGGGCAGCGGCATCACCCGCATGCCGGCGGCCAGCACGATGACCGCCGCAAAGAACATCAGCAGCGTCGGCAGCCAGGTACCCAGGCCCAGATTCTGCTCGCCGGTGAGCAGGCGCTCGGCGGCTCCGGCCAGATTGTTGGGCAACCAGCCGAAGCTTTGCTGCCAGTTGAGCTGCTGGTATTCGACAAAGCGCAAGGGGTCGCCGCTGACGGCATAGTTGAGACCGAGGTAGAGCAGGATGCCGGTGGGCACCAGCAGCACGGCCGCCAGCGCATGACGCGGCCGCTGCAGCGTGCCGGCGCGCCAGTGCAGGGCGATGTCCACGCCGATGGGCACCAGCAGCAGCAGCCCCTGGTTGCGCGTCAGCGCCGCGCACAAGCCGACCAGTCCGGCCGCCAGCCATTGCTGTCCGCGCAGGAACCAGAAACAGCTGATGGTCAGCAACAGAAACAGGCTTTCCGTGTACACCATGCCGTAGAAGAAGGAGAACGGAAAAAACGCCAGCAGCACGCAGCTGTGCCAGGCGGTGTGCGTGTCATTGGTTTCGCGCAGCACCAGGCGGTAAAGCATGGCGCAGGCGCCGGCAAAGGCCGCCAGCGAGAGCAGCGTACCGGCCTGCACGGCGTTGAGGCCGGTGAACTTGAGCAGCGCGATCAGCGCCGGATAGAGCGGATAGAAAACCAGGCGGAAGCGCTCGTCCCCACTGTTCACATAGCCATTGTCGGCAATGCCCAGATAGTGCCAGGCATCCCAGCGCACCCAGATTTCGCGGAAGCTCTCGAAAAAGCCGATGTACTGGCCCTTTTGCAGCATGAAGCACAACCAGCCATACAGCCACACGCTGCCGCGCGCCAGCAGCGCCATGCCCACCACGGCGAGCAGGGCGGTGAAGAGTGTTTGCCGTGTACTGCTCGCTGCCACCGTGGGAAAGCTGGCGGCGCCATTCTGGCGTTCCTGCCAGGCGAGATTGAATTTGAGCAGGCAGGCGATGACGAGCCAGCTGAAGCAAAAGAAAGTGACAAAACCGAGCATGCTGCACCCTGTGCCGCCGGAGGAGTCCGGCCGTCGTGTTGATTCAAGCGAACGAAAGCATGCCGGGAATCGGTGTCACCTGCGAAGTCTTTCCTTTGCGTGGTGTGACAGTTTTTACACAGGTTTGTATATGATTATTTGCTTGTATATTTCTGCAGCCTTTGTAATAACTTGGTCACAGAGATATACCCGCAAGAGTTTGTTCGCAGGGAAACGTTGTTCAAGCCAGCGTCAGGACTACCCCTTGCCATGAAATCAGGCTAAATGTGCTCGTGTCACGCTGATGCTGGCTCCTTCCCCCTGCAAGGGCCACTGTCGCGAAAACAAGCCGACGCAGGCGAAAAAGCGCAGCGCCTTGCGGCGCTGGCGCTTATCCGAGCGAAGAGGATGTGCTTGTTTTCGCGACAGTTGTCAGGGTTACCGCGCTGATTGACGCTTGCTGCTCAGGGGTTGCGGCTTGTCAGATGCCTTCCAGCGCCAGCAGCTCGGCGACGGTCTGGCGGCGGCGGATCAGCCTGATTTCGGCGCCGTCTACCAGCACTTCCGGGATCAGCGGGCGGGTATTGTAATTCGACGACATTGATGCGCCGTAAGCGCCGGCGTCGTGGAACACCATCCAGTCGCCGATCTCCGCTGCCGGCAGCTCGCGCGGGATCACCGTGCCGCCTTCTTCCTGGGTGAAGACGTCGCCCGATTCGCACAGCGGGCCGGCGACCACGGTGGGGCGCACCTCTGTGTTGCGTACTTCGCCTGCCGGCGTCAGTACGCTGATTTCATGGTGGCTGCCGTACATCGCCGGGCGCATCAGGTCGTTGAAACCGGCGTCGCACAGCACGAAGTGATTGCTGCCGGCGTCTTTTTTCGCGCGCACTTCAGAAATCAGCTTGGCGGATTCGGCAACGAGGAAGCGGCCCGGCTCGATTTCCAGCGTGACCGGATGGCCCAGATGCGCTTCGACTTCCTTGCGTGCCTTGTCCCACAGCGAGAAATAGTGCGCGGTATCGATGCGCTCGCCGCCGATCCTGTAGGGAATCGACAGGCCGCCGCCGGCGGAGATGGCCTGCAGGTCGCGGCCGCTGGCCTTCACCTGGGCGACCATGGCGTCGCAGACTTCGGACAAGTGGCTGTAATCGACGCCCGAGCCGATATGCATGTGCAGCCCCACCAGATTCAGGCCGTACTGGTCGATCAGCGCGTAGGCTTCAGCCAGCTGCGCGTGCCAGATGCCGTGCTTGCTGGTTTCGCCGCCGGTATTGGTTTTCTGGCTGTGGCCGTGGCCGAAACCCGGGTTGATGCGCAGCCATACCGGATGGCCGGGGCTTGCTTGTCCGAGCTGCTCCAGCATCTGCGGGCTGCCGGCGTTCACCGGCACTTTCAGCTCGACCACGCGCGCCAGGGTGGCGCGATCCAGCAGGTCGGCGGTGAAAACAATATCGCTATGCACGCCGCCAACCGTAAAGCCCGCCGCCAGCGCACGCTCGATTTCGCCCAGCGAAACGGAATCCACCTTCACGCCCTGTGCGCGCATCAAACGCAGGATGTGGGTGTTCGAGCAGGCTTTCTGCGCGAAGCGGATGACGTCGAACTGGCGCAGCTGGCTGATGCGCTCGCGGATGATGGCCGCGTCGTAAATCCAGCACGGCGTGCCGTGGGCTTGGGCGATGGAAACGAGTTGCGGGCCGTTGACGGGTTTCATGGCGGAATCTCTGCGTTGACTTTGGGTTGGCAGCTATTCAACCAGAGCGCCCGGCCGTGGTAAAACGATGCTTTCTTATCGGGATGCAGGCCGCCTAATGCTCGACTACAAACTGCTGGAAGCGCTCGATGCCGTGGTGACGGCGGGCAGTTTCGAGGGCGCGGCGCGGCGCCTGCATCTGACGCAATCCGCCATCTCGCAGCGCATCCGCCAGCTCGAAGAGCGCAGCGGCACCGTGCTGCTGGTGCGCGATACGCCGGTGCGCGCGACCGGGGCCGGGCAGAAGCTGCTCGCGCATGTGCGCCAGGTGCGGCTGCTTGAAGCCGAGCTGCAGCAGGACGTGGATGGCGTGTTGGACGACTGGCTGACGCTGCGCATCGGCGTGAACGCCGACAGCCTCGCACTGGGGCTGATCGCCGCGCTGGCGCCGGTGCTGCAAGCCGGGCGCATCCTGCTCGATTGCGTGGTGGCGGATGAGGCGCAAACGCTCGATCAGTTGCGTCTCGGCGAGGTTTCCGGATGTATAGGTACGCAGCCAAATGAAATCGCTGGCTGTGGCGTGATACCCCTTGGCAGTGTCGAGTATGTGCTGGTGGCGACACCGGAATTCGTCGTGGCCTTTCTGCCCAGCGAACTGAACGCCGCCGCACTGGCCGATGCGCCGGCGGCGGTGTTCGGCCAGCAGGACAGCATCCACCGGCGCTGGCTGCGCGAGCGGCACGGTCTGCAGCACGGTGATTATCCCTGTCATGTGATCCCCGATTCGACCGCGCTGTTCGGCGCGGTGCGCGCCGGGCTGGCTTATGGACTTGTTCCGCTGCCGCAGGCGGCGCCGGCGCTGGCGGCCGACATCCTGCAGCGGCTGCCCGCGCCGGAAATCACCGTGCCGCTGTACTGGCATCACTGGCGCCGGCAAACCGTCGCCGAGCGCGCGCTGGCCGATGCGGTGCGGGCCTTTGTGCAGGAATTGCAGGACGCATGAGACGCCATGCGCAGCCCGTGCCGCTCGCCGGTAAGGTGAAAACTGCCGGCGATGCGGCGTCTTCCGCCTCATATAATGCCCCTATGCCGCATACCGTCCTTTCTGCCAGTTCCGCTTCGCAGCGCCTGGTCGTCGCCTCCTACAACATCCACAAGGGCCTGTCGCCGCTCAACCGGCGGCTGGTGCTGCACGATGTGCGCGAGGCACTGGCACACCTGTCGCCTGATGTGGTTTTCTTGCAGGAAGTGCAGGGCGAGCATCACCGGCATGCGCGGCGCTTTTCGCACTGGCCGGCGCTGCCCCAGCACGAATTCCTCGCCGGCGAGGTCTGGACCTCGACCTACGGGCGCAATGCCAGCTATCAGCTGGGCCATCACGGCAATGCACTGCTGTCGCGCTTTCCGATACGCCGCTGGCACAACCATGACCTGACGCTGCATCGCTTCGAGCAGCGCGGGCTGCTGCATTGCGTGGTTGATGTCGCCGGCTGGGAGAAGCCGCTGCATGCGCTGTGCGTGCACCTGAACCTGCGCGCGCGCGACCGCCGTCGCCAGCTCGACATGGTGATCGACTGCGTGCACCAGGAAGTGCCGCAGCATTCGCCGCTGGTGCTGGCAGGCGATTTCAACGACTGGCAGCACGAGGCATCGACCATTCTGCAGCGCGAGCTGGGCCTGCACGAGGCCTTCGAGACATTGCACGGCCGGCCGGCGAAGAGTTTCCCGGCCAGATTGCCGCTCTTGAATCTCGACCGCATCTACACGCGCGGTTTCGCCATCGAGACGGCCGAGGTGCTGCTGGGTCAGCCCTGGCGCAGCATGTCCGACCACGCGCCGCTGCTGGCGGTGCTTGATTGCCGGCATGCCCGGCATGGCGGCGCCCATGCCTGATCTGCGCGCGCTGTGGCGCATCTACCTGCAGCCGTGGCGGCTAGGCAGCTTTCTGGCCGGTCTGGCGCTGCTGATCGCCGGCGGGAAGTGGTATCAGCTCAATGACTGGGATGATGGCGTCTCCCTGCTGATGGCTGGCCTTACCTATCTGCTGATGCCTTACTTTGACTGGTGCCTCGCTGCGCGCGAACGCTGGCTGGCGGCCTTCATGGTCGGCAATTTCTGCGTCGATACCAGCTACGCGCTGTACTGGGCAGTGCTCGCGCCGGATCGCGAGGTGACGGTGCGGGTGGCCAATTACAGCGCGTCGTGGTGCCTGTTCATCGCCTGCTGGCTGGTGTGGTTCCACTTCCCGCGCCGGCTGGCCAGAGCGCGCTGACGGGCAACTATTGATCCGGCCCTCTGATGTTTTCAGTCGTAGCGAGCTTGCTCGCGATTGGCAACGCTTCGCGAGCAAGCTCGCTCCGGAAGTTCAAACTTCTGAGGGCCGGATTAATAGGCACGGAAAAAAGCGCCGCAGGCGCTGAAACCCCGAAACTGATAATTAGGAACATCGTTGCGGGTATTGCCCTACAGGTAAATTCTAGCAACGGCTGCAGACCAATACCCATTAAAACAACAACGCCGGCAAAGCCGGCGTTGTTGTTTTAAGGGAACGGGAAAGGCGCTCAGTTGCTGCGGCTTACCCGGTTGAGCTCAGGCGCCGTCAGCGGCGAGTTGGCCTTGATGTAATTTTCCAGCGCATCGACATCCTGCGCGCCGCCCAGCGGATTGCCGCCCTGCACCAGCACGGTAAAGTTGTCGCCACCGCTGGCGAGGAAATTGTTCACCGTGATGCGGTAGCTGCTGCCGGCCTGCAGCGTGACACCGTTGAGCTTGATCGAGGCGGGGTCAACCTTCTGGCCGGCCGGTTTGGCATTGTCCCAGTTGTAGCTGAAACCGCGCGATACCAGCAGGATGCGGTTGCCGGGCTGCTTGTTGCTGTAGCCGGCAAATTGCTGTTCGAGCAGTTCCCGGATTTGCGCGCCGGTCAGCGTCAGCGTCACCAGGCTGTTGCCGAAGGGCTGCGTGGTGAACAGCTGGCCGTAGGTGACATTGCCGCTGGCGTCGGGCGTCAGATCGGCGCGTACTCCGCCCGGATTCATGAAGGCGATCTGCGCGCCGCCCAGTTTGGCGTCGCTGGTCGCGGCCAGCTGGGCGTCGGCGATCACATTGCCCAGCAGCGATTCGCCAGCGGCGTTGGCCGTGCGGCTCAGCGCGGCTTTCAGCTGGCCGACGATGCGGTTTTCCAGCGGCTTGACCAGCAGGTCGTACTTGCTGATCAGCGCGGTTTGCAGCGCATCGGGCGCCACATCGTTGCTGACCACGACATTCTTCGCGCTGCGCTTGATGATGTCGCGGGTCTGCGGGTCGATCTGCAGGTCGATTTCGGAAATCATCCGGCCATACTGGTTGGCGCTGGTCACGAGTTTGCCGTTGATCTGGCAGTTGTAGGCCTGGTGCGTGTGGCCGCTGACGACCACGTCCACGGCCTTGTCGAGCCTGCTGACAATGTCGACGATGGGGCCGGAAATGCCTTTGCACTCGTTCAGGCTGCCCGTCTGCAGGCCGCCTTCGTGGATCAGCACCACGATGGCTTCGATGCCCTGCGCCTTTAGTTCCGGCACCAGCTTGTTGACGGTCTCGGCCTCGTCGAGAAATTTGAGCCCGGCCACGCCAGCCGGCGTGACGATGCCCGGCGTGCCCTTGAGCGTCATGCCGATGAAGGCGACCTTCACGCCCTTGAATTCCTTGACGCTGTAGGCCGGAAAGAGGGTCTTGCCGGTTTTTTCCTCGACGACATTGGCCGCGAGGAATTTGAATTTTGCACCGCCAAAGCTGCTCTTGCCCACGCAGCCATCGAGCTTGTGGCAACCGCCATTCTGCATGCGCAGCAGCTCTTCGGCGCCTTCGTCAAACTCGTGGTTGCCCACGGCATTGAGGTCCAGCCCCATCTCGTTCATGGCCTCGATGGTCGGCTCGTCATGGAAGAGCGCGGACAGCAGCGGGCTGGCGCCGATCAGGTCGCCGGCCGACACCACCACATTGTTCGGATTTTTCGCTTTCAGCGTCTTGAGCCAGGTGGCCAGGTATTCCGCGCCGCCAGCCTTGACGCTGACGGTCTTGCTGGCGTCCAGCGGGTCGGGAATGCTGACCGAGCCGCCGGGTTTCAGATTGCCGTGAAAGTCATTGAAGGCCAGCAGCTTCACGTCGATGGGCGCGGGCGTCGGGGTCGGCACGCTGGTGGCATTGTCATTGCCGCCGCCGCAGGCGGCCAGCAGCAGCGCGAGAGCCAGTGCGGGGAGGGTCATCAGGTGTTTGCGGTTCATGATGGTCGGGGAGGGTGAAAGGATAGCAAGAGCTTAGGCGCGCCGGTTTGCATGGTGATGACAGGCTGCGACAGCGCTGCGGGCGCAGACGCGTTTGTCCAGGCTTGTCTTGTACAAAATCGGCCTTTCATCGTTTATTACCTTGTTTTGTACAATACAAAGTAGTAGATTTGACTGTACAAAATTCGGGAAGACCATCGTGAACAAAGCGAGACAGGCAGGCGAGCGCATTGCGGTGATTGGCGGTGGCATCAGCGGGCTGGCTGCAGCCTGGCTGCTGGCAAGGCGCTATGACGTGACGCTCTACGAGGCCGGCGACTATGTCGGCGGCCACAGCAACACCATCGACGTCACGCTGGGCGGGACCACGCACCCGGTCGATACCGGCTTTCTGGTGCACAACGAGCGCACCTATCCGAACCTGATCGCGCTGTTTGCCGAGCTGGGCGTGCAAACGGTCGCCAGCGACATGTCCTTTGCCGTGGCGCTGCCGCACCTGAATCTGGAATGGGCGGGCAGCAATCTCAATACCGTGTTCGGCCAGCGCCGCAACCTGCTGCGCCCGGCCTTCTGGCGCATGCTGTCCGACATCCTGCGCTTCAACCGCAACGCCGCCGCACTGCTGGCCGAGAGCCGCGACAACGGCCAGACGCTGCTGCGCCTGCTTGATCGCGGCGGCTACGGGCAGGAAATGCGCGAGTGGTATCTGCTGCCGATGGCCGCAGCGATCTGGTCCAGCCCCAGCGCGGAAATCCTGCGCTTTCCGGCGGCCACCTTCCTGCAGTTCTGCCTGAATCACGGCCTCTTGCAGGTGAACGACCGCCCGCAGTGGAAAACGGTGGCCGGCGGCTCGCGCGAGTACGTGGCGCGCATGCTGCCGGCCATCCAGCAGGTACGCGTAGCGAGCCCGGTCAGCGCCGTGCGCCGCTTTGAGGACCATGTGGAAATCGACAGCCTGGGCCAGACCGCGCACTTTGACCAGGTGGTGTTCGCCACGCACGCGCCGGACACGCTGGCGCTGCTGAGCGACGCCAGCGCGGCCGAGGCCGAGCTGCTGTCGGCGATCCGCTATCAGCCCAACCGCGCCGTCGTGCATACCGACGCCAGCTTCCTGCCCAGCCGGCGCGGGCTGTGGTCGGCGTGGAATTACCAGGGCGGCCCGGCCGGCGAGGACCTGCAGCGCCCGGTGTGCGTCAGCTACCTGATCAATGCGCTGCAGCCGCTGCCCTTTGCCGAGCCGGTGATCGTCACGCTCAATCCCTGGCGCGAACCCGACCCCGCCACCGTCATCCGCGATCTGGACTACGACCACCCGCTGTTTGACGAGCTGGCCATCCGCGCCCAGGAAGGGCTGTGGCGCATCCAGGGCAATCGCCGCAGCTGGTTTTGCGGCGCCTGGTGCGGCTATGGCTTTCACGAGGACGGCCTGAAGGCCGGGATGCGCGTGGCCAATGCGCTGGGCGTGCGCGCCGCCTGGCAGGGTGACGGCGATGTTTGACGGCCTGCCCGATTTCAACCTCTGCTTTGGCCGCGTCATGCACCGGCGCCTGCGCCCGGCCGGGCACCGCTTCCACTATGGCGTCGGCTTTCTGCTGTTTCGCCTGGCGGCGCTGCCCGAGGCGCGCAGCAGCGTGCTGTTTGGCTGGAATCGCTGGCGGCCCCTGTCCTGGCTGGCGCGCGATCATGGCGCGGGCGACGATGCCCCCGAGGCCTGGGCGCGCGCGCGGCTGCGTGATGCCGGCATTGCCTCGGCGGACGGCGACATCTGGCTGCAGTGCTTTCCGCGCGTGGCCGGCTATGTCTTCAACCCGGTCAGCTTCTGGTATTGCCTGGATCGTGCCGGCCAGCTGCAGGCCGTGCTGGCCGAGGTGAACAACACCTTTGGCGAGCGGCATGTCTATCTGCTCAGCGCGGATGCGGGGCCCATCGTGCCGGGCGGCACGCTCAGCTGTCGCAAGCTGATGCAGGTGTCGCCGTTCAACCGCATCAGCGGGCATTACGAATTCCGGCTCGACTGGCAGGCCGCGCGCCTGCGCGTCGCCATTGATTACCACGACGAGGCGGGGCTATTGCTGCAGACGGCGGTGTGGGGCGCACCCGCGCCGCTGAACCGCGCCGCCTGCGCCCGGCTGCTGCTGGCTTATCCGCTGATGAGCTTCGCCATCATGGCCCGCATTCACTGGCATGCGCTCTTGCTGCTGTGCAAGCGCGTGCCCTTCTTTGGCAAGAACGGCTACCAAACCAATGAGGCAAGACCATGAATACCCGCGTGCTTGACCGTCCCTCCACCGCCAAACCCCGCGCGCCCGGCTGGCGCAGCCGCCTGCTGCTGGCGCAGCTGGAGCGCCTGCAGGGCGGGCTCTTGCTGCTCGATCTGCCCGACGGCAGCCAGCGCGCCTGTGGCCATGGCCAGCCGCAGGTCACGCTGCGCGTGCATGACTGGGCGGTGTTCGAGCGCGTGCTCGCCAGTGGCGACATCGGGCTGGCCGAAGCCTACCGCGATGGCCTGTGCGACTGCGACGACTGGGTGGCGCTGATCGGGCTGGCCATCGCCAACCGCGCAGCGCTGCAGCAGGCCATCGACGGCAACTGGCTGGGCAAGCTGGCCTACCGCCTGCGCCACGCCTTCAACGCCAACACGCGCAAGGGCAGCCGCCGCAATATTGCCGCGCATTACGACCTGGGCAACGCCTTTTACCGCCTGTGGCTGGACGACACGATGACGTATTCCAGCGCCGCCTTCGATGGCGATGCCACGCAGGATCTGGCGCAGGCGCAGCGCCGCAAGTATCTGCGCCTGCTGGAAGGCCTCAATGCCCGGCCCGGCCAGCACATTCTGGAAATCGGCTGCGGCTGGGGCGGCCTTGCCGAAACCGCCGCGCGCGCCGGCCTGCGCGTGCATGGCCTGACGCTGTCGACCGAGCAGCTGGCCTATGCCAGCGAGCGCCTGGCCAATGCCGGCCTTGCCCGGCTTGCGCAATGCAGCCTGACCGATTACCGCGACCTGCCGCCGGCCGCCCGCTACGACCACATCGTGTCGATCGAAATGTTCGAGGCGGTGGGCGAGCGCTACTGGCCGACCTATTTCGCCACGCTCAAGCGCCATCTGTCGCGCGAGGGGCGGGCGGCGCTGCAGGTGATCACCATCGCCGACGAGCAGTTCGAGCAATACCGGCGCGGCACCGATTTCATCCAGCAATACATTTTCCCCGGCGGCATGCTGCCCAGCCGCAGCGTCTTCGAAGCGCAGGCGGCGCGTGCCGGATTGAAGGTCGTCGAGCGCCGCGATTTCGGCATTGACTACGCCATCACGCTGGAGCGCTGGCGTCATGCCTTCGAGGCGAAGCTGGAGGCCATCCGCGAGCAGGGCTACGACGAAGCCTTCATCCGCCTGTGGCGTTTTTACCTGTGCTACTGCGAAGCAGGTTTCCGCGCCGGCAGCATCGGCGTTTCGCACTGGTGGCTGGAACACGCCTGAGCCGGATGGGCAGGATGACTTGGCAAAACCCCAATTACTGATCCGGCCCTCTGATGTTTTTTGTCGCAGGAGCGAGCTTGCTCGCGATCAGCAACGCTTCGCGAGCAAGCTCGCTCCTACGAAAGTTCAAACTTCTGAGGGCTGGACCAATAAGCACAGAGACACAGAGCAATGTGGGAGCCGCTCTGCGCTTTTCTCAGGGTTTTGCCTCCTCTGTGCTCTCTGTGTCTCTGTGGTTCAAAAAGGTTTTGTGGCCGACAAGGTTTGCCAATCGGTTATCGTATTGCGCATTGCTATGGGTATCATCATGAAAGCTATTTTGCTGTTTGGCTTGCTGGCAATACAGTCCATGGTATGGGCGGAAACGCCGCGCTGGCTCGAGCGCCATATGCCGCAGCCCGCGCTGGTGGGCAAGGGCGAGATGCGCTGGCTGGCGCTGCGCGTCTACGAGGCGCGGCTGTGGGCGCCCGCCGGGCGCTACAGCCTCAATGAGCCGTTTGCCCTGCAGCTGGTGTATCGCCGCAGCATCGAGCGCGATGACATCGTGCAAAGCAGCGTTGACGAAATCCGCCGCTTGTTTGGCGCGCCACCGGCATTAGCGCAATGGGAAGAGGGCATGCGTCGCGCCTTTGTCGATGTGCGTGATGGCGACGAAATCACCGGCGTGTATCAGCCCGGCGGGCCCGCGCGCTTCTACCAGCAGGGCCGCCTGCTGGGCGAAATCGCCGATCCGGAATTCGGCCGCAAGTTCTTTGCCATCTGGCTCGATCCGCGCACGCGCGAGCCGGACCTGCGCCGCGCCTTGCTGGGGCAGGCGGGATGAACGCCGCCCAGTCGCGCGGCTGGCTGGCCTACGGTGTCTTGGGCATGCCGCTGGCCATGGTGGCGCTGCCGCTGTATGTGACCGCGCCGCGCTTTTACAACCACGAATTCGGCCTGGCGCTGGCACTGACCGGCGCGGCCATCCTGGTTGCGCGCCTGTTCGATACCGTGCAGGACCCGCTGCTGGGCCGCTGGCTGGATCGCCGCCCCGCGCATGCCACCGCGGCGCGCTGGGGTGGTGCGCTGCTGATGCCGCTGGGCCTCCTGGCCTTGTTTGCACCGCCCGCGCTGCCCGGGCCGGCGCTCGCCGTGTGGTTGTGCCTGTCGCTGGTGGCGATTGCGCTGGGACACAGCCTGATCACGCTGCCCTATCTGGCGCTGGCCGGGCGGCTTGCTGCTGATGCGAGCGCCAGCGACCGTTTCAATGCCAGCCGCGAAGGCTTTGGTCTGCTTGGCGTACTGCTAGCCAGCGCCACGCTGCCGGCCGTGCTGCAGGCCGGCCCGCACTGGCAGGCTCCGGCGCTGCTGCTGCTGGGCTTGCTGCTGCTGGCCGGTGTGCTGCTGCTGCCACGCCAGGCCGGCAGCGGGGAGGACAGCAGCCGGCAGTCCGGCAAGGAGCTTGTCGAAAAATCGGGGGTATGGCCAACAGACCCAACACTGATCAAGTTCCTGGCGATATACCTCGTGAATGCCTTGTCGGCGGCGCTGCCGGCAACGCTGGCGCCGTTTTTCATCGCCGACGTGCTGGCAGCTGAAGCCTGGACCGGCCCGCTGCTGGCGCTGTATTTCCTGGCCGCCGTGCTGCTGTTGTCGCTGTGGGTGCGGCTGGCGGCGCGCTTTGGCCGCCTCCGCGTCTGGCTGGCCGGCATGCTGCTCACCGTGCTGGTGTTCCTGCCGGTGCCCTGGCTGGCTGCCGGCGATGTGGCGATCTTTGCCGTGATCTGCGTGCTCAGCGGCGCGCTGCTCGGCGCCGATCTGGCCCTGCCGCCGGCCATGCTGGGCGCGCTGGCCGGGCGCGAGCTGCTCACGCAGCGCTACGGCTGGTGGAGCCTGTGCGGCAAGCTGGCGCTGGCGCTCGCCGTCGGCGTGTCGTTGCCGCTCCTGCAACTGCTGGGCTATTCCTCCAGCGCGAAAACCGGGCTGCTGGCCCTGGCCATCTGCTATGCGGCGCTGCCGTGCACGATGAAACTGCTGGCCGCCGCGCTGCTGTGGCGCTGGCAGTCTGCGCTGGCGGCGGCGGACGGTGGCGATCACGCCGGAGGCGGCGAGATCGCGGGTGCCGGGCCAGCAAACGGCAATCACGGCCGCAATCCTCTCACTGGAGCTACCTCATGAAAAAATGGCTATGCATGCTGACACTGGGGCTGGCCGGTTGTGCCGGCGTCGATGTCGACACCTACCGCAACGAAGCGCCGCCGCTGCGGCTGGAGCAGTATTTCACCGGCACCATCGACGGCTGGGGGCAGTTCCAGAAGCGCGACGGCACGGTCGTCAAGCGCTTCAAGGTGGTGATCGACGCCAGCTGGCAGGGCAATACCGGCACGCTGGACGAGCATTTCCGCTACAGCGACGGCAGCACCGGCCGCCGCGTGTGGACCATCACCGCGCATCCGGACGGCCGCTACACCGGCACGGCCAGCGATGTGGTCGGCGAGGCCGAGGGCCGGGTCGCCGGCAATGCGCTGCACTGGCGCTACCGCCTCAATCTGCCGGTGGACGGCAAGGTCTACGAGGTCGAATTCGACGACTGGATGTGGCTGCAGGAGGATGACGTACTGCTGAACCGCTCGGTAATGCGCAAGTTCGGCTTCGATCTGGGCGAGGTCTTCCTCAGTTTCAAGAAGCGGGATCAGTAAGATGCCCATGAACCCGCCCCTTGCCGACTGGCGCGGCCAGCGCGTGTGGATTGTCGGCGCCTCCAGCGGCATCGGTCGCGAACTGGCGCTGCAGCTGGATGCCGCCGGCGCACTTGTCGCCGTCAGCGCGCGCCGCGCCGCCGTGCTCGACAGCCTGCCGCTCTCGGATGCGGCCTTGCGCCTGCCGCTGGATGCCTGTGCAGAGGGCGACTGGGGCAGGGCGCTCGCTACCCTGCGTTCGGCCTGGGGTGGCGTGGACGTATGGGTGCATTGCGCTGCGGATTACCAGCCCACGCGTGCCTGGCAGCTGGACGCACCGGCCAGCGTCGCCGCGCTGCGGGTGAATCTGGAGAGCGTGTATCTCGGTCTGGCCGCCATCGTGCCGGCGCTGCTGGCGCAAGGCAGCGGGCGGCTGGTGCTGGTGGCGAGCCCGGCCGGCTATTTCGGCATGCCCGAGGCGCTGAATTACGGCCCGCACAAGGCCGCCATCATCAATCTGGCGGAAATCCTGCATTACGACCTGCGCGACAAGGGCATTGCCGTGCATCTGGTCTGCCCCGGCTTTGTCGCCACGCGGCTGACCGAGCGCAACGACTTTGCCATGCCCGCGTTGCAGACGCCGCAAGCCGCGGCTCGCGCCATTGTGCGCGGGCTGGCGCGCGGCGAGTTTGAAATCCACTTTCCAAGGCGGTTTACCTTATGGCTGAAATGCTTGCGACTGCTTCCCTTTGCGCTGCGCCGGCGTCTGCTGGGGCTGACGGGCCGATGAACACGATGCCGGCGGATGATGCCGTGCTGCAAGCGGGCCTTGAGCGCGTGCTCGCTGCCTACGCGCGGCTGAGCCCGGAGACGCTGGACGAGCTGCTGGCCTGTTATGCGCCGGATGCGCGCTTTCGCGACCCCTTCAACGATGTGCGCGGGCATTTCGCGATTGCCGCGATTTTCCGGCACATGTTCGCCAGCACCGGCTCGCCGCGCTTTGACATCGAGCGGCACTGGCGCGATGGCAGCGATGCCTTCGCCCTCTGGCGCTTTCATGTCGTGGTGGCAGGCAAGGCGCTGGTGATCGACGGCGGCAGTCGCCTGCGTCTGGCGGCGGACGGCCGGGTTTGCGAGCACGTCGATTACTGGGATGCCGCCGGCGGCCTCTATGCGCACCTGCCGGTGATCGGCCCCCTGATGGGCTGGCTGGCCGCGCGCATGCGATAATCCGGGCCACCATGATGACCGCTACCGATCTGCCCCTGTTTTCCATTGCCGAAGTCGAGCGCGAAACCGGCGTCTCCAAGGAATTGCTGCGCCAGTGGGAGCGCCGTTATGCCTACCCGCAACCGGGGCGCGATGCGGCCGGCGACCGGGTCTACAGCGCCGACGACGTGCAGCGCCTGCGCCTGCTGCGCCGGCTGATCGATCATGGCGGTCGTCCGCGCAAGCTGGTCGGCCTCACGCTGGCCGAGCTGGAAAGCGCCTGGGCGGAGCTGGCGGGGGGAGAGGCGCTGGTAGTGGCGCCCGCCATTCCGGCCCTGCTGACGCATTTGCAGGGCAGCGACGCCGGCGCCGTGCGCGACTGGTTGCGCGGCGCCCTGCAGGCGCAGGGCCTCGTGGGCTTTTTGCTGCAAACCATCGTGCCGCTGACGCAGGAAGTCGGCAGCGCCTGGGCGCGCGGCGAGCTTGCCGTGCATCAGGAGCATCTGTACACCGAAGCGGTCAAGGTCGTGCTGCGCGAGCAGATGGCGCGCCTTGGCACGCCGCGCCAGCATCCGCGCATGATGCTGACCACCGTACCCGGCGAATCGCACAGCCTGGGCCTCTTGATGGTCGAGGCCATGTTGCGGCTCAATGGCTGCGAATGCGCTTCCTTCGGCGTGGAAATGCCCTTCGATGAAATCATCGGCGCCGCAAGGCGCTACCAGATCGACATTCTGGTGCTGTCGTTCAGTGCGGCCTGCAAGCCGATGGATGCCACGGTCGCGCTGCTGGGCCTGCGGCAGTCGCTGCCGGACGATGTGACCATCTGGGCCGGCGGCGCCGCATTGTCCGGCCTGACGCTGCCCGTGGGTGGCATCGAGCTGTTTCAAAGCCTGACCGCCATCGAGCCGGCGGTGGCCAGCTGGCGCGCCGCCCATTCGCTGGCCGGCTGAGTTCAGTCGCTGCGGCGGGCAATCCGCCAGGCCGCGGGCAGCAGCAACAGGCAGGGCCCGAACAGCAGCAGGCTGACGCAGAGCGCACCGGCCAGGCTGGCCAGCGAGAAGCCGCTGGCCAGCAGCACGGCCAGCAGAGCCACAAGCAGTGCCAGCCACACCGGCACGCTCAGCACCAGTACCGCGAGCAGCCAGCCTCCGCCCGAGCGGCTGGCGCAATGGCAACAGCAGGCACGGCACAGCGAAAACACGCCAAAGCCCAGCGCGATGCCTTGCCCGGCCGAAGAACGCCCATCCGCCATCGCCGCCATCGCGGGGCTGACCACATACAGCGCCGGCGCCAGCAACAGGCCGGCAGCCAGCGCCCAGGCCATATCGAGGCGCAGCAGCAGCATCAGGAAACCGGCGCGCTCGTCGGTGTAGTCAAAGCGGATTGTCATGGTTTGACCGAGTCATTCTTTCAATCATGCTGGTAACGGGTATGTCCATCCAGGCCAATGCCTGAATCGGCTTTATGATTATGGGGCGGCAGGTATGTGCACGGCCTGCCGACCTGTCCACGGACACGATAAGCCCAGAGACCTGGCCGGGCAAGTTGTGCGATTCTGCCGGCGCGGACCTGGCGATCCCGGCGGGCTTGACGCGGCTGTTACAATCCCCCTTTGCACTGATTGCGAGGAGCTGCCCATGGCAAGCCTGAAACTGGCGCTGATTGGCGCAACACCGACATTCCTGGAACTGCTGGCCAGCACCGGCCTGACGGTTTCCGCCCTCTACCCGCTGGCCGAAGACGATGACGGCAGCCTGCTGGAGCACGGCGACGATGCCTGGCCGGTGATGGGGCTGGATGATTTCGACTGGGGCATGGCCGATGCGCTGATCTGCCTGGCCGATGCCCCCCTGTCGGCCAGGGCCATCCCGGAGGCGCTGGCTGCCGGCCTGACCGTCATCGACGCCAGCCATTCCGGCGCCCAGGCCACGGGCAGCGGCAAGCTGCTGAGCCTGCCGCACATGGCCGCGCTCTTGCTGGCGCGGCCGCTGCAGGCGCTGACCGCCGCCGGTGTGCAGGTGCAGTCCAGCGCCGCCACCGTGATGCTGCCGGTATCCGCTGCCGGCCAGGCCGGCGTTGACGAGCTGTCGGCCCAGGTGCGCGGCCTCTTTGCCCAGGGCGAGCTGGCGCAGAAGGTCTATCCCAAGCGCATCGCCTTCAACCTGCTGCCCGATGCCAGCGACACGCTGCGTCCGGCGCTTGATGCCCAGCTGGGCAAGCTGGCCGGCCAGCCGCCCGCCACGCTGCAGGTGCTGCATGTGCCGGTGTTCTACGGCATGGCTGCCACACTGGCGCTCCATCTCGCCGCCACCGCTACGGCCGAGTCTGTCGAGGCCGCGCTGGCGGCCAACGATGGCCTGATGGTGCTGCCGCGGGCGCAGCTGACCAGCACGCAGGATGTCATCGGTGCCGACAAGGTCTGGGTGGGCAATGTCGAGGTCAGCGCCGACGGGCGCACCGCGCAGCTGTGGCTGCTGGCCGACAATGCCCGCCTGCAGGCCATGAGCGTGCTCGCCGTACTGCTGCAATGGCGCGCCGCCGTGCACTGAGCCACGGCCTTGTGCCCGCCGCGGCGGGCAGGGCAGACATGCGCGACGTGATTCCGCAGCATGATTGAAGCTCATTAGGGTATATGCCTATGGCCATTTCTGGTAATGGCTTGCAGGCTTATACCCTTGATTGCTGAATGACGCGCGGCTGCTGGCCTGTGCTGCCAGCCCGAATGGCTTGAAGCCGCAACGGCAGCGACGCAGCAATATCCGGCAGCAGGGGGTCTTGGCGTTGTTGTTCCAGTGCCCCCGTGCCACTGTGCTTGGCCGGGGAGGTACTGCAAATCTGCCGACCTGTATGGGCGTGGGCCTGAAGCGCTTGCCATTCAGCACTTGCGCGATCTTGCAACCAGGAGTCTTGTCATGAGCAATCTGCCTCCCATCATCGTCTCCACCGTTGACCTTGAGCGCCTGTACCGCGTGCTGGACGATGCGCCGGACAGTGTCTATGCCACCGCCGTGGCGCTGGAAAACGAGCTGGCGCGCGCCCAGGTGGTCGATCCCGAGGACATGCCGCCCGATGTAGTGACGATGCGCTCCATCGTGCGTTTCCAGATCATTCCCGGCGGGCGCGAGTTCGAGCTGACGCTGTGCTATCCCGATGAAATGGACGACAACCCGCACAAGGTATCGGTGCTGGCCCCGGTGGGGGCGGCCATGCTGGGCCTGGCGGCCGGACAGGAAATCGACTGGCCGGCGCCCGGCGGCGGGCAGGTGAGGGTAGTCATTCTCGGCGTGACCTGGCAGCCCGAGCGCGCGGGGATGCTGGGGCTTTGACAGGCTAATGCGGGCAGTGGCCGGGGGGCGGACAGCCCGGCGGCGCGTCACCGCTGAGAAGCCGGAGCCCTCCCTGCGACAACGGAAATCCGCACAGGCGTGCCGGCTCGGGCGAGCAGCCGGATGCCGGCATGGCGAAGTGCCGGGCTGGCCTTACGGCGTTCTGGTTGCCGGTTCCTGACCGGGCGGGCAGCCCGCCAACCGGGCAGCAGATTGCCTCTGGCGTCGGCGGCAAACCGTTCGCACGCTGAGCCGCAGGCTGCGGCCGAGACTCCCCTTACTGATGCCGCTCGAAATGCTGCACGAGGCGCTGCAGCGCCTGCGCCGTGGCGTGCAGATCATCGGCCACGCCTGCGGCCTTGGCAATGCTGGCATTGTTGCGTTCGGTCAGCGCCGTCATCAGCTCCATATTCTGCGCAACCTCGGTCGAGGCCGACGACTGCTGGTGCAGCATGGTGGCCACCTCGGCGGCCGAGCGCGCCACACCCTGGCTGGCGTCGCGAATGGCGTCCAGGCTAGCGGCGGTGAGCGCGATCGCGTCTTCGGCCGCGGCGACGCGGTCGCGCGTGCTGGCCACGCTGGCCAGCGTACTGGCCGTGCGCTCCAGCAGCGCATTGACCGACTGCTCGATTTCCTGCGTATTGCCGGCGGTGCGCTCGGCGAGCTTGCGCACCTCGTCGGCGACCACGGCAAAACCGCGCCCCTGTTCACCGGCGCGCGCGGCCTCGATGGCGGCGTTCAGCGCCAAGAGATTGGTCTGCTCGGCAATGTCGCGAATCAGCGCGGTGACCGAGCGGATCGAATTGGCCGCTTCTTCCAGCGTCCGGATCGCCGCATGGGTGCTGGCCACCTCCTGCGTGACCGCCGCGGTCGCCTCCCGGGTGGCCAGGATGCGCTGCTTGCCCTCGCTGGCAAGCCGTTCCGCCGTCCCGGCATGCTCGGCGCCGGCCTTGGTCGTGTCGGCGATTTCATTGACCGACACGCTCAATTCCTCCAGCGCGGCGGCCACGCGGGTAATGCCTTCCAGCTCCTGCTCGCTGTTCGCGCGCAGCTGCCCGGCTGCCGTGCTGGTCGCGCTGGCAGCGCCGTTCACGTCCGAGCTGAGTGTCACCACATCGGCGAGCAGGGCGCGCAGATTGATGCGCATCGATTCCAGCTCGGTGAGCATGGCGCGAATCTCCGCACAGCCGACTGGCGCCACGGCCTGGCGGAAATCGCCCTCGCCAAAGCGCTGCACCGTCTGGCGCACCGTGGCCGCCGTGCCCGTCCAGTGCGCATGCAGCCAGCCTCCCGCGAGCAGCAGCCAGACGCCCGCCGCGCTGGCAATGCCCCAGCGCGCGCTGCCATGTTCAAGCAGCGCGAGTGCAAACAGGGCCAGCAGAAGCGGCAGCCCGGCCAGCAGGAGCCTGGCCTTGAAGGGCCACGCCTTCGCGAGCGGCGTCGCCGGAAAGCGCGCCGTACCGGCCTTGACCTGCGCATACAGCTCGCCGGCCGCTGCGGTCGCGCGGGAATCGGGCTTGCTGCGCACCGACATGTAGCCGATAACCTCGCCGTTCTCGCGCAAGGGCGTCACATAGGCATCCACCCAGTAGAAATCACCCTGTTTGCTGCGGTTTTTCACCAGCCCGCGCCAGGGCTGGCCGCGCTGGATGGTGGCCCACAGGTCGGCAAAGGCTTCGCTGGGCATGTCCGGATGGCGCACGACATTGTGCGGCTGCCCAAGCAGCTCGGCCTCGCTGAAGCCGCTGATCTCGACAAAGGCCGGATTGGCATAGGTAATGCGGCCCTTCAGATCCGTCTTGGTGACAATGGGGCGCTTGGGATCAAGAAACAGCTCGTGGCGGGTGACCGGCAGATTGGTGCGCATGATTCAGTCTGTGCCCTGGCTTGGTGTCGGAAGGGGGGCGAATATTAGAGCAAGTTGATGTAGTGGGAAAGACCCTGGCTACACTGTGTGTTTAGCGCAAGCGCCGGCCGCTTCCAAGGCAATCCGCACCTGACGCTGCTTTATTCATCAGACGCATCAGCCACACAGACCGTAACGCAATCGTGCACGTCTTCCCCGTTCTCGCGCTCGTCTAGAAGCGGTGCGTGCAGGAATGCTGGGATAAGCAGACCAGGTGGGCGAGGGCTCATTGGCGTGGTGTTGCAGGGTGTGATAACCCCGCAGGGATTGGCGCAGCGGTTCGGAAACGGGGGAGTTGGCTGGCTGATGTTGGGCTTCGCTGCGCTCAACCCAACCTACATCTGCGCAGTAAAAATGCTGCTTGCAGGCCAGCCCCTGTTTACCGGATTGTGCTTGTGCCCGTCGATGCCCGGCAGAGCTCCGTCGCCGTGGCTCAAGGTGCGGGTGCAGTCTCAGGCCGATTCGCGGATGACCAGGCGGCCGGGGAAACGGCGCTGGAAGAAGCCGTCCTGCTGCTGGCCGTCGGCGCCGGTTTGCAGGCAGTCGACGGCGGCCTGGCCGATCCGGTCGATGTCCTGGTGGACGGTGGTCAGCATCGGGTCGAGGTAGTCGCAGATGTCGATATTGTCGTGGCCGGCGAGCAGGATGTCGTGGCCGGGGCGGCGGCCGAAGCGGCGCAGCGCCTTGGCCGCGCCGATGGCCAGGCGGTCGGTTGCGCAGACCAGCGCGCTGGCGCCGCTGGCCGCCAGCCCGCCGTTGGCGCACCAGGCCAGTACCTGCTCGTAGGCGTAGGCCTCGAATTGCCAGGTGGTCGATGCCGGATTGTCGGGAATGACGATGGGCGCGTGTCCGGCGGCGCGCATCGCGGCCTCGTAGCCGGCCAGGCGCTCGGGGCGTGAGGGAATCGCCACGTTCGGCGCGGCCAGATAGGCAGGTATCGCGCTGCGGCTCAACAGGTAATTGACCGCCAGGGCAATACTCTGCCGGTTATCGTTCATGACGAAGTGGCAGTCCTCGTTGAAATAGCTGTCGAGGAAGACGATGCGCAGCTCCTGCTGCAGCTGCTCGATCAGCGGCAGGTTGTCGCGGCTGGCGATCGGCGTGAAGACAATGCCGTGCACCTTCATCGCGCGCAGCGTCAGCAGCGCAGCGGCTTCGCGCTGCGGGTCGTTGTTGCTGGCCTGGATCACCACCTGCTGGCCGTACTGCGCGGCGCGGCGCTCGATCACCTGCAGCACCTTGCCGAAAAAGGGCTCGCTGATGAAGGGCAGCACCACGCCGATCAGATTGCTGCGGCCCTTGACGAGGCTGACCGCGTGCATGTCGGGCACGTAGTTGAGCTCGCGGCAGGCGCGTTCGATGCGCTCGCGCGTTTCGGGCTTGAGGCTGTCGCTGCCGTTGAAATACTTGCTGACGGTGGCGCGCGACAGCCCGGCTGCTGCGGCGACATCCTGCATCGTGGCGCTGCCGACCGGGGCGGGCGGGGCATTCTGGCTCATGGCTTGACCTCTACACGTGTAAACAAATTCTAGCCGCGCCGCCGCGTTTTGCCTAGCCGCCGCACCGATCCAGTGCGGAATTGGCAGGCGCAAGTCATTGCCTGCACTAAGATATTCACCTTATACCGTTTGTCAGCCCGCTTTTGGTGCAGCTTGCGCAGTAAAAATTTACACGTGTAAATTAGCACTACGCGAACGGCATCTGTCCGCCGCGACGGCATCGGGCAACAGATCCGGGCTACCAATTACATTCATCAAAGGATTCAGGAGTAACAACCATGCGCTTCGCACCGACCATTCTGGCTACCCTCTGTGCCGCTTCGCTGTCCGCTTCCGTGCTGGCCGCGCCGCGCGAACTGAAATCGATCGGCGTGACCGTCGGCGATCTGGCCAACCCCTTCTTTGTCGCCATCGGCCGTGGCGCGCAGGATGCCGCGAAAAAGGCCACCGGCAAGGACGTCAAGGTCACCACCGTCTCGAGCAAGTACGACCTGAATACCCAGGTCGGCCAGATCGAGAACTTCATCGCCAACAAGACCGACATGATCATCGTCAACGCCGCCGACCCCAAGGGCATCGCGCCGGTGCTGAAAAAGGCGCGTGATGCCGGCATCGTCGTGCTGGCCGTCGACGTGGGCGCCGAAGGCGCCGACATCACCGTGATGTCGGACAATGTGATGGCCGGCGCCGAGTCGTGCAAATTCCTGGCCAACCAGCTCAAGGGCAAGGGCAATGTGGTCATCGTCAACGGCCCGCCGGTGACTTCGGTGGTCGATCGCGTGAATGGCTGCAAGAAGGTGCTGGCCGGCTTCCCGGGCATCAAGGTGCTGTCGTCCAACCAGGACGCCAAGGGCAGCCGCGACGGCGGCATGGAAGTGATGGCCAATCTGCTGACCGCGCACGCGAAAATCGACGGCGTGTTCGCGATCAACGACCCGTCCGCCATCGGCGCCGAGCTGGCCGTGCGCCAGGCTGCGCGCAGCGACGTGAAGGTGATTGCCTCGGTCGACGGCGCGCCGGATGCCGAAGTGGCGCTGAAGGACAAGAACAGCCTCTTTGCCGTCTCCACCGCGCAGAACCCCTACAAGATGGCCACCGTCGCCGTGCAGATGGGCTACGAGCAGCTGCAGGGCAAGAAGCCGGCGCAAAGCACCGTGCTGCTGGCCACTCCGCCGATCACCAAGGCCAACATCGGCAGCTACCAGGGCTGGACGAAGAACTGAGTTTTCTCGAACAGACTGTCTTGATACATGAGGGTGTATCGGCCTGCCGCCTTTCCATGTGAAAGGCCACAGGTCGATACGGTTGTCCTGATCCTGATTTATGTCGCTCCTTCAGAAACCCTTTTTTCGTCATGCCCGCGAAGGCGGGCATCCAGAGCAACGCTTGATGTCACACCGTCATCTGGATTCCCGCGTACGCGGGAATGACGATTCTGAAGCAGAGACACAATCAGGGTCCTGATTGCGCCACTGCGCTGAGCCCGGTGGCCAGGAGAAGGCAATGAGCCAGATCGTTCTGGAAATGAGCGGCATCTGCAAGCGCTTTGGCGCAACCAGGGCGCTCGACCAGGTGCAGCTGCAGGCGCGCAGCCATGAAATCCTCGCGCTGATGGGCGAAAACGGCGCGGGCAAGAGCACGCTGATGAAGGTGCTCTCCGGCGTGTATCAGCCCGACGCCGGCGAGATCCGCCTGGGCGGCGAAGCCATCCGCGTGCACTCGCCGCTCGATGCCCGCAAGGCCGGCATCAATCTGATCTATCAGGAGCTGTCCGTCGCGCCGCACATGACGGTGGCGCAAAACGTGTTCATGGGCAGCGAACCGCGCGGCAGCTTTGGCCGGGTTGACCGGAAGGCCATGCGCGAACGCACGCAAGCCGTGCTCGACAGCCTGGGTGCGCGTTTTGGCCCCGACGATCTGGCCGGCAGCCTGTGCATTGCCGACCAGCAGCAGGTGGAAATCGCCCGTTCGCTGATCCACAAGAGCCGCGTGCTGATCATGGACGAGCCGACCGCGGCGCTGTCCGATCGCGAAACCGAGCGCCTGTTCGAGGTGATCCGCAAGCTGCGCGCAGACGGCATCGCCATCATCTACATCAGCCACCGCATGGCCGAAATGAGCGAGCTGGCCGACCGCGTCACCGTGATGCGCGACGGCGGCTATGTCGGCACGCTGGAACGCAGCGAGGCCGACCCCGAGCGCGTGATCCAGATGATGGTGGGCCGCCCGCTGGGCGACTTCTACCAGCACAAGAGCGGGCGCACGCCGGGCGCGGTGCGCCTGGAAGTGCGCCATCTGCACAGCCGCAAGATCCGCGATGCCTCGTTTGCCATTCACAGCGGCGAGGTACTGGGGCTGGCGGGCCTCGTTGGCGCCGGACGCACCGAGCTGGCACGGCTGATTTTCGGCGCGGATCGCGCGCTGGGCGGCGAAATCCTGATCGATGGCGAGCCGGTGACGATCCGCGAGCCGCTTGACGCCATCAAGCGCGGCATTGCCTACGTGCCGGAAGACCGCAAGGGGCAGGGGCTGTTCCTGCAGCTCTCGGCGCTGGCGAACACCAGCATGAACGTGCTGGCGCAGAACGCGCGCGGCGGCGTGCTGCAGCACAAGGCACTGAAGAAACTCACCGAAGACGCCATCAAACAACTGGCGGTGAAGGTGCCGGGGCCGGATGGCATCGTCGGCGGCCTGTCGGGCGGCAACCAGCAGAAGCTGCTGCTGGCGCGCTGGCTGGCGATCAAGCCGCGCGTGCTGATTCTGGACGAGCCCACGCGCGGCGTGGACATCGGCGCCAAGAGCGAGATCTACCGCATCATTCACGAGCTGGCGATGAGCGGAGTGGCGGTGATCTGCATTTCCAGCGAGCTGCCCGAAGTCATCGGCATCTGCGACCGCGTGCTGGTGATGCGCGAAGGGCGCATTTCCGGCGAAGTGTCCGGCGCTGCCGTCAGCCAGGAAGCCATCATGGCGCTGGCCATTCACGATGCCGCAGCGCAAACGCACTGACCGGCCAAACCAGGAGTAACGATAATGAACCAGCTGTTTGCCCGTCTCGGGCTGATCAGGGCGGCCGTTCCCGATGCCGCCGCGCTGCCGGCCATCGCCCAGGAGAATGCCATGCCCAGCCTTACGGTACGCGATGTCTTCAACAAGGTCGGCATGCTGCCGGTACTGATCCTGATGTACATCGCCTTTTATTTCCTGACCCGCTATTTCAGCGAGGATGGCGTGTCGAACTTCATGACAATGGCCAACTCGATGAACATCCTGCGCCAGACGTCGATCAATCTGGTGCTGGCCTGCGGCATGACCTTCGTCATCCTTACCGCCGGCATCGATCTCTCCGTCGGCTCGGTACTGGCGGTGGCCGCCGTGCTGGGCATGATGGCTTCGCTGCCCGAGCATTTCCCGTATCTGGCGCTGCCGGTGTTCCTGATTGCCGGCTTGCTGATGGGCATGCTCAACGGCGTGATGGTGGCGGGCTTCAAGATCAATCCCTTCGTGGTGACGCTGGGCACGATGACGGCGCTGCGCGGCGCGGCCTATCTGTTTGCCGACGGCACGACCATCCTGAACCGCGACATTCCGAGCTTCGAATGGCTGGGCAACGGTGATTTTCTCGGCATTCCCTGGCTGATCTGGATCGCCGCTGCGGTTGTGCTGATTTCCTGGTTCATCCTGCGCCATACCGTGCTGGGCCTGCACCTGTACGCGGTCGGCGGCAACCCGCAGGCGGCGCGGCTGACCGGCATCAAGGTCGGCGCGGTGCTGATGTTCGCGTATTCGATCAGCGGGCTCTTTGCCGGTGTCGGCGGTGCGATGAGCGCATCGCGGCTCTACGGTGCCAACGGCAACTGGGGCAGCGGCTACGAGCTGGACGCAATTGCCGCGGTGGTGCTGGGCGGCACCAGCCTGATGGGCGGCGTGGGCACGATCTGGGGCACCGTGATCGGCGCGCTGATCATCGGCGTGCTCAACAACGGCCTGACCATTCTCGGCCTGTCGTCCTTCTGGCAGTACGTCGCCAAGGGCATTGTCATCGTACTGGCCGTGATGCTCGACAAGTGGCGCCAGCAACAAGCCACGACCAACTGAGGCGCGCCATGACCATCAATTCCCTGCCGCGCTGCGTGGTGTTCGGCGAAGCGCTGACCGATTTCATTCTGCAAAAAGACGGCCGCTGGCTCGCCCAGCCGGGCGGCGCCTGCTGGAACGTGGCGCGCGTCGTCGCCCGCCAGGGCGTGAGCACCGGCTTTGCCGGTGCGGTGAGCCAGGATCTGTTTGGCCGGCAGCTGTTCGACGAGGCCGCTGCCGCGGGCATCGACACGCGCTTCATGCAGCTGCTGCCGCATTCGCCGCTGCTGGCGATGGTGCCCTCGGGCAATCCGCCGCAGTATTTCTTTGTCGGTGACGACAGTGCCGACCTGCATTTCGACCCGGCGGCCTTGCCGGCGGGCTGGCAGGGCGCCGCCGAGGTGCTGCATTTTGGCTGCATCAGCCTGGCGCGCCAGCCGCTTGCCGGGGTATTGCTCGCCGAGGCAAGGGCAGCAAGGGCTGCGGGCAAATACATCGCTTTTGACCCGAACTGGCGCATCGCCATGCAGGCGCCGGATTACCGTGATACCTTTGTGGCGATGGCTGGGCTGGCCAACTTCATCAAGGTTTCCGACGAAGACCTGCGCGGCCTGTATCCGGCCTTGCCGCTGGCGGCGGCGCTGGCCGAGCTGCGCGCACTGGCGCCACTGGCGAGCATCCTGCTCACGCGCGGCGCCGATGGCCTGATGCTGCTGGATGCCAGTGGTCTGTGGGAGCAGCCGGCGCTGCCGGTACGTCTGGCCGACACCGTCGGCTGTGGCGACGCGGTGATGGGTACCTGGCTGGCGCAGCGCATCGCCAACCCGCAGGCGCACCCGCGCAGCGTGCTGCATCTTGCCGCGCGGTGCGCGGCACTGGTGGCCGCGCGGCCCGGCGCCTATGCGCCGCTGCCGGCCGAGTTGTCTGCGGCCGAAGCAACGGCGAGCGACGTTGCAACCATCGCCGCGCCGGAGCTGCTTGCATGAAGCGCGCGAACCCATCCATGCCGGCGCAGATGCCGGCCATGCTGGCGGATGCCAGCGGCTGGCAGCTGGACTGGGCGCATGGCAGCGCGCAGGTGCAGGCGCTGGGCGGCATGCTCGGGCCGGTGGATTTCCGCCTGGCCGACGGCCGCCGCTTCCAGCCCTTTTATGTGGCGCCCTGGCAGCCCGACCCCGCCTTGCCGGGATTGCTGCAGCGCATGCGCGGCGAATGGCCCTGCGTGCCCTTTACCCGCAACCGCACGCCGGAATCCATCCCGCCCGGCTGGCAGGCGCTGCCCGACACGGCGCCGCAGCGCAGCGACGCCATTCATGGTCATTGCTCCAACCAGCGCTGGCGGCTGATCGAGGCCGAGCCGGGACGGCTGCTGCTGGGTTTTGCCGACTATCCGGCCGAATCACCGATTGCCAGCCTGCGCCGCGAAATCCGCGCCGATCCCGATGCGCCACGGCTATGGCTGAGCCTGGACATCCTGCCGCGCTGCGATGTGACGCTGCCGCTGGCGTTGCATCCGACCTTTCGCCTGCCGGATGCGGCGGGGCAATTGCACCTGCAGCTGCCGCACTACCGCAGCGTGCATACCTATCCCTTTGCCTTCGAGCCGTGCTCGCGCCTGCCCGCCGATGTTTCGGCCGCGCGTCTGAATGCCATGCCGGCGGCAGGCGGCACGCTGGATCTGAGCCGGCTGCCGCTGGCCGAGCCAACCGAGGAGCTGGTGCAAGTGAAGGATGTGGCCGGCAGCGCGCTGCTCGATTATCTGGACGAGGGCGTGCGCGTCGCGCTGGACTGGGACGCGCACGCGCTGCCCGATCTGGTGCTGTGGCTAAGCAATGGCGGGCGCACGCAGGCGCCCTGGCTGGGTCGCAACCGCGCGCTGGGCGTCGAGCCGGTCAACGGCGTTTTCGAGCTCGGCGGCGTCATGCAGCCCTTGCCCGGCCACCCGCTGGCCGCGCGCAAGGGAGTAGCACTCAGGAAGGGTATCCCGCTGCAGATCAAGTACAGCATCGGGGTTGCGAAGATACCTGCATAGGGATGCCCTTGCCACGGCGCGATACGCACCGTGACAAGCCGGCTGGCGGGCCGGCGCTCAGCAATCGCCGATGCGCTGTGCCTTGCCGTTCATGTGCATGGTCTGCCCCTCGCCCTGCATGCGGTGCTCGAAGGTGTAGCTGTCGCGAGCGGGGCTGAACTGGTAGACGCTGTGCATGGTCATCGGCCGGGGGGCGCCGCATTTGAGGTCCATCGTCAGCGTGTTGCCGCCGACGGCGTAGCGGGGCGCCTCGCAGCGCGAGGAATGGCCCGCGCGTTCGCCCTGGCGATGCCAGTCCTTGATCGTCTGCTTGTTCAGGCACATCTGCATGGTCATCGTGCCGGCCTTGAGGTCCACGCTCATGCCCTGCCTGGCCATGGCTTTTTGCGCATTGGCATCCATGCCCTGCATGGCGGCCTTTTGCTCGGGCGGCATGCTGGTGGTGATCTGCCATTGGCCATACGCCGGCATGATGGGCGGCAGATCGGGCGCGGCGCTGACGGGAAAGGCGAGGACGGAAAACAGCAGGCAGGCGTAGTGGCGGCGGAATACGGGCATGGTCATGGCTGGCTCCTTGGCGGTCTGGCCGTCAATCTAGTGCATAGGGCGGAACAAATCTTTACTTATTAGGTCATTGTTTACATGCGACGACCAATGACCCTTTCACTCTCCGAGGCCGATCTCCAAGAATTGACAACCTGGGTTCGCCGCGGCTCGACACCACAAAAGCAGGCGCTGCGCGCCCGCATCATCCTCATGACCGCCGAAGGCGTTCCCAGTAAGGAAATCGCCCTGCAATTGCGCACAACCGCGCCCACCATCATGTTGTGGCGACGCCGTTTCCTCGAAGCCGGCGTTGCC
>NZ_ATZJ01000022.1 GCF_000428145.1 Chitinilyticum litopenaei DSM 21440
CCGTTTCGTGGTCGAAGTATTGCCCCTGGAAGCGCAGCGGGTTGCTGATGCCGGCGCGTTTGGCGGCGTCACTGATCGCGGCTTTGGCTTCGCCCCAGGCCTTGTAGTCTGCTGACCACGCCAGATTGCCTTCGGCGTCGAGCAGCTCCTGCGGGGTGCCGAGGTGGTCGGTGTGGTAGTAGTAGAGCTGCTCGAAGGGCTGCGGCTCGGGGCTGTAGGTCCACAGCGGGTCGGCGTCGATGTCGTAGTCGCGCTCGCTCCAGTCCGGCGTGGGCAGCAGCGGGATGCGCTGGCGGGTCTTGGCCTGCAGCAGCGGCACGAAGCTGCCGGGCTCGAACACGTAGTGCGTGGTGGTTTCCGCGTCGCCTTCCCAGGCGATCTGGTCGCCGTCCCAGCCGTACAGCGTCACGCCGTAGCCGTGCTCGCGCGAGAGGCGGGCGGTTTCGCTGGCGACCCAGGCGGGGTTGACGGCGGCTTGCGCGCCGGCGCCAATCGGCAGCTTGGGCGTGCTGTGCTTCAGCAGCCGGCGGCCGAGCGGGTCGTAAGCGAATTCGGTATCGACCTCGTTGCTGCGCACGGCGGCCAGGCGGTTGAAGTGATCCCACTCGAACCACTGCGTGCGGCCGTTGTCGATGCGCGCGCGCAGATTGCCGCGCTCGTCGTATTCGAAGTGCTTCCCTGCATAATCTTTGAGCAGGTTGTCGAGCAGCTTGTTGCTGCCGGTGAGCTGGCTGTGAAACTGCTGCTGCTCGGCCCGCTCGCGGGTGTCGTACTGGCGCTGGTCAGCCGTTTGCGGATCAAGCAGGTTGCCAGCGGGGTCGAAGGCGAAGGTTTCCTGGCCCAGGCGGCTGGTGGCGGCGAGCAGACGGCCGACTGGGTCGTAGTGATACTGCAGTGCGCCACGGCGACTGTCGCTGATGCCGAGCAGCTGGCCGGCGGCGTCGTACTGGTACTGGCGGTGGCTGACGGTGGCGTTGCTGGTGGTCTGGCCACCGGCTTGACCGGCGGTTTGACTCAGGGCCTGCACGCGTTCCAGCAGCTGTTCGGTCAGCCGGCCGGCCGGGTCATAACTGCGGCTGGCGGCGAGCTGCCCTCGATCCGTGTTGCCGAAGGTACGGCGGATTTCGCGGTGCAGGTCGTCGCGCTCCAGATCGCTGACCAACTGGCCGGCGATGCGCAGCTGGTGTACATGGCCGGAGCCGTAGCTGAGCCAGTCGACACGATGGCCGTCCGGGCGGATGGTGGTGACGCGGTTGTCGAGCGCGTCGTACTCGTGCCGCCAGATCGCGGTAAAGGCGCTGCCGCGCAGGCGGTAGTGCTGATGTTCGCGCACCAGATTGCCGACTTCGTTGTAATACCACTGCAGCTGGCTGCCGGCATTCTCGGCGAGGATGAGGCGGCCACTGGCGTCGTAGGCGAACGACTCGGTGATGGCGTTCAGCGGCACGCCGTGCTCGTCCAGCTGCTGGTCTTGCCCGAGCAGTCGGTGTAGCTGACTTTCAATAAAAGGGAAGGGTATTCGCTTGCAGCTTTTTTAAATGAAGAGCTACAAGCGAATACCCATGCATGTTGTTAAAGAGTCATTATCACCTGTTTGCCGATACTGGCGGTGCTGCTACCGATGCAGCGCATGAGCAAAACTACCGCTGATGTATTGGGGGGTCGCTGGCGCTCAACCCAATCTACCGCGCTATGAAGCAAGGTATGAGAAAAAGCTGCGCCAATTTTCAGGGGCTGCATGCACTAAATCAGTCAGTTCTTGTTTTATCGAGGCCGCAATTTTCGAATAGCTATCTTCAGCTGAAATTGGGGTTTCTCCTCGTAGTATTGCAAGTTCGTTTTCAATTTTATCGATGTCGCCAGCAGCCCAGTCGCTCGCTGCGCCAAGTAGATACAGTAGATGATATTCAAGTCGACAATCTGGATTGTAAGTGTTTTGTAATTCGACGGCATCCAATTTATCTATGAAAGACCTCAATTCTTCGCTGCGGAATGTTCGACTGGCTTCGTCTTCGCATAGTTCAGAGTCATAGTTTGTTAATTCGATCCAGTAGGTGATGTCATGCGGGCCATCTTTTTGAAGCATGTGCTGCGCTGCAAATCGCGCCATCTCCTCGCTGCTACCTATTAGTGGGGATATGACCAGGTCGCTTCCATAGTCAAATCCAAAGTAATAGGTGGTGTCGTCAATGATGATTGATTCAATTCCGCCTATGTGGTTGTTTCGCCCGTCAATCGGTTGTGATTCTGCATTCATAAGGGTAATAAAAATCTCTAGACTTGGGTGTTTCTGTCTGTTTTTCGAGAAAAGCTTTGCCCGCAAAGCTATGGGTTGTTTTGGGGTTAAGTGGGTGTGGTGTTTGGTATTGCAATTTCCGTGTTTGCCAAGAGGTCGGGTAGGCATTTTTCTGCCCTGGCAATGACCGAGGCAAGTATTTCATCAATTTCTAGTTTTTTGTTGTAGGAAAGTAATACGGTGGTTTTTTTGAGTAATTCAAGGTCGTCGGGGAGTTCTGTTTCCAAATTCATGGTTTTTCTTATTTTTATAAAGGTGACCAATGGAAAAGGTATGATTCGCGCATGTAAATCGAGATAGTCGCCTATGCCGCTTGAGCTGTTCATTATTTGGCATTGCTTGATGTGGTGCTCATAAACCGCCCGCAGAGCTGTGTCGACTTTGGGTTCGCGTAACTGTTTCAAGAGTTGTTTGTGCGGTTCTGTCATTGCTGTTTCTTGAAGCTCAATCCATGGCGAGCCATGCTGTTCCAAGAAGCAGTTGACAATGAATAATCCGCTGGCCCCCATGGGGTCGCTGTATAGGTTGTTTTTTGCCAGGCTGGACAAGATGGGTAATACCTTTGTAATGAGGTTCTCTTCATTGCAAAGTAATAGAAGGCTGAGTGCTTGAGCTGCATCTATGTGGATGCATCGACTGTGGCTGAGGTTTCGATGTATTGAGTAATATAAATCATAGAATGAATAAGCGGTTAGGTCGCTTAAGGTATCGATATTTCCATTCAGGTAGCTGGCGGTGAATTCTGTGGCTTTGTTTGAGACGAATCTGTTCAATAGGGGGGGGGTGCGAATGTATCCTGCCGATTTTTCTGCGTATGCATTGGAGAATTTTCTGATTGGTAGCTTGGCGTATGAGGATAGCTCGGATTTGATGGACTCGTTTTCCGATATGTAATGGCCATTCTTCAACCACTCTTCCAGTGTTTCGATATCGTCCTTGATGTTGTATTTCATTGGCGTTCCTTATTTAGAACCATTTGGTGTGTCGAATTGTTGCTGCGTTGCCTGATGAGCAATCAACTTCAAGCACACTTCCGGATAAGCTACTGCTTCCGCTGTTTATTTTTGAGAGTATATTCTGTGCATCTTGTTGGGTGCTAGTGCCTGCCATGTGTTTCCATTGAGGGTCCTTTGCATTTGCTGCTTTGTTGAGGCGATCAAGTACGAATGCTTTTCCTGTATTCTGATCTTTGGAAAGTGCTGGATAGCCACTCCTACCTTTTTGTGTTTTTACTTCATATGCAATGAGATCGCCACTCCATTTTTCTGCAATAATGTCAATGCCGTGCCCGCTATTGTTTTGAATCTGCCAAATGTTCTTGTATTTTCTGCTTTTTTGCATTTCTCGAATGGCAATGGATTCACCGTCATTACCGCATGTGCAAGGACACTGTGAATTACTGTCTGAGACTTTCTTTGTGCTACCAGGGCCTTTTCTTTGGCGCTTTAAGCCGAAAGGATCAATCCACTCCACCGGATTCGGCGCATACGCAAAGATATTCAATCCACCCTGCAGGCTGATCGGGTCCTTGCTGATGAATCGCCCGATTTGCGGGTCGTAGTAGCGGTGGCGGTTGTAGTGTAATCCCGTTTCGTGGTCGAAGTATTGCCCCTGGAAGCGCAGCGGGTTGCTGATGCCGGCGCGTTTGGCGGCCTCGGAGATCGCGGCTTTAGCTTCGCCCCAGGCCTTGTAATCTGCTGACCACGCCAGATTGCCTTCGGCGTCGAGCAGTTCCTGCGGGGTGCCGAGGTGGTCGGTGTGGTAGTAATAGAGCTGCTCGAAGGGTTGCGGCTCGGGGTTGTAGGTCCACAGCGGGTCGGCGTCGATGTCGTAGTTGCGTTCGCTCCAGTCCGGCGTCGGCAGCAGCGGGATGCGCTGGCGGGTCTTGGCCTGCAGCAGCGGCACGAAGCTGCCGGGTTCGAACACGTAATGCGTGGTGGTTTCGGCGTCGCCTTCCCAGGCGATCTGGTCGCCGTCCCAGCCATACAGCGTGACGCCATAGCCGTGCTCGCGCGACAGCCGCGCCGTTTCGCTGGCGACCCAGGCGGGGTTGACGGCGGCTTGCGCGCCGGCGCCGATGGGCAGCTTGGGCGTGCTGTGTTTCAGCAGCCGGCGGCCCAGCGGGTCGTAGGCGAATTCAGTGTCGACCTCGTTGCTGCGCACGGCGGCCAGACGGTTGAAGTGATCCCACTCGAACCACTGCGTGCGGCCATTGTCGATGCGCGCGCGCAGATTGCCGCGCTCGTCGTACTCGAAGTGTTTCCCTGCATAATCTTTGAGCAGGTTGTCGAGCAGCTTGTTGCTGCCGGTGAGCTGGCTGTGGAACTGCTGCTGTTCCGCCCGCTCGCGCGTGTCGTACTGGCGCTGGTCAGCCGTTTGCGGATCGAGCAGGTTGCCGGCGGGGTCGAAGGCGAAGGTTTCCTGGCCCAGGCGGCTGGTGGCGGCGAGCAGCCGGTGTAGCTGGTCACTGATGATGGAGGGTATATGCCCGTAGCCTTTTAAATTGAAAGGCTACAGGCATATACCTACGCTTCTTGTTAAGGAGCTACTCTCGCCAGCATTAACAATGCTGACCGTACCGCAACCGCTGCAGGACATATGCAAAATTGCTGCTGTCGGGTTGGGTTTCACGAGCGTTCAACCCAACTTACCGCGTTGCCGGCAGGGTATCAATCACCACATGGCGGCACTTTCAGCGCGCTTATCATCGCCGTCTAGCTGATCGAATCTTTGATATTCAGCCATTAATCTAGGGTTTTTATGAACTGGACTCCAGTCTTTATCCAGCACCTTAATCGCACAGAGTGTATTGAGGGTTTCAATGTTTGCTAACACCTTAAAGCTGTCAATCACGTCAAACCATAAATAATCCCAGTCCTTTTTTTGCGCCAGCCAATCCCAATTATCTTTATGGCCAAAATTATCAACCCGCAGACGGGTTAGCTTTGTGCATTGCAGTATTTCATCCCAGTCGAGTAATTGTTTTGTTTTTTCCAGTCGTAGGCTGCGCAGTTCAGGAATTTGAGTGATCCCTGCCAAAGAAACTAGCTTGCTGTTGCATAACCAAAGTTGTTCAACTTTAGAGTTTGCTAGTAAGCGCAAATCGGATTCGTTGTAACTGCCGAGATACAATCGCCGTATGTTCTTGCATTGAAGATAGCTGGTATTTTTCTTGTTGAATTTGTTTAATGCAACATAATGCAGGTTTGGCAGGCAGGTAAAATCAAATTTCTCGTAATCAATATTTACACTAAGATTAATACTATTGATTGAATGAATTGACTTTGCAATTCGATCGGTTAGCCTAAATTTCTTGTCGGAAGTCAGTATAAATTCGCGTAGCTCTGAAGTGTCTAGGCTTTCAAGGAATTTCTCCGTGTCGCCTGAGTCAGCCAATGCAAAGTAAATGGTATTAAACTTGAAATTTTTTAGTTTTTCTAGGTCGTTAAATGCAATTGCGACTGAAGTAATGGTGAGTGAATATTGCCCCTTGGTGTTACGATGCACAAAAACACTGTCGGCCTGATAGATAATTTCATCCATTATCTTCTCCCTGATCCTGCTGGTAATGATTGGAAATCTTTAATTATTCGTGCAGCTTCTGCTGACACGGCTGCGCGTGCTTTTGGGCACGTAACTCTTGCGAATTTATTTACCCCGGGCGACTTAACTCTATTCATAGGGCTGTTTGTATTTGGACTTATTCCAATTCCATTCATGACTTCAGATTCAACCATTTCGGCATAATCACTTTTACTTATTCCGCAAGGTGGGGGGTTAAGAGAGAAATGTTTGCCGCGATTTACGGAAGCATCATAAATTTTAGTTTTGGAAGCTCCAGGCATCTTTCCAGAGTTAACAGAATAACTACCATCTGCGCTAGTCCGTTCACGAGTTGATGTAAGGTAACGGCTGCGCTCACCCTTGCCAACATAGGTTTGTCCATTTGAAGTTTCGAATACATACACTCCATTCAAGCCAAGTGGATCCACCCACTCCACCGGATTCGGCGCATACGCAAAGATATTCAATCCACCCTGCAGGCTGATCGGGTCCTTGCTGATGAAGCGGCCAACGCCCGGGTCGTAGTAGCGATGGCGGTTGTAGTGTAATCCCGTTTCGTGGTCGTAGTATTGGCCCTGGAAGCGCAGCGGGTTGCTGATGCCGGCGCGTTTGGCGGCTTCAGAGATCGCGGCTTTGGCTTCGCCCCAGGCCTTGTAGTCGGCGCTCCACGCCAGATTGCCATCAGAATCGAGCAGCTCCTGCGGGGTGCCGAGGTGGTCGGTGTGGTAGTAGTACAGCTGCTCGAACGGTTGCGGTTCGGGGCTGTAGGTCCACAGCGGGTCGGCGTCGTAATCGTAGTCGCGTTCGCTCCAGTCCGGCGTCGGCAGCAGCGGAATGCGCTGGCGGGTTTTGGCCTGCAACAGCGGTACGAAGCTGCCGGGTTCGAACACGTAATGCGTCGTCGTTTCCGCGTCGCCTTCCCAGGCGATCTGGTCGCCGTCCCAGCCGTACAGCGTCACGCCATAGCCGTGCTCGCGTGACAGCCGCGCTGTTTCGCTGGCGACCCAGGCGGGGTTGACGGCAGCCTGCGCGCCGGCGCCAATCGGCAGCTTGGGCGTGCTGTGTTTCAGCAGCCGGCGGCCCAGCGGGTCGTAAGCAAACTCGGTGTCGACGTCGTTGCTGCGCACGGCGGCCAGGCGGTTGAAGTGATCCCATTCGAACCACTGCGTGCGGCCATTGTCGATGCGCGCGCGCAGATTGCCGCGCTCGTCGTACTCAAAATGCTTCCCTGCATAATCTTTGAGCAGGTTGTCGAGCAGCTTGTTGCTGCCGGTGAGCTGGCTGTGGAACTGCTGCTGCTCGGCCCGCTCGCGGGTGTCGTACTGGCGCTGGTCAGCCGTTTGCGGATCAAGCAGGTTGCCGGCCGGGTCGAAGGCGAAGGTTTCCTAGCCCAGGCGGCTGGTGGCGGCGAGCAGCCGGTGTAGCTGGCCACCGATGAAGAAGGGTATATGCCTATCACCTTTTAAATTGAAAGGCTACAGGCATATACCTACGCTTCTTGTTAAGGAACTACTCTCGCCAGTTTGACGATGTTGACCGTACCGCAAAGCTGCAGCACAAGAACAAAATTCCGCAGTGATGTTGGGTTTCGCTGACGCTCAACCCAACAGCTAAGGTTTTTTGCTGGTGAAATAAGCCATGGTGTTATTAGTTAAAAACAAGCCATCAACCTGATCGTATTTTGCGACGGCATCTGGCCAAGCAAAGAATTTAGTGCTTGGTTTGTCATGCAAAATCAGGCCGGTTTTTGGGTCAAGCGCATACAATTTGAAAGCGTGCTTCTTTGCTATTTTCCAGACAGCTTTAACAAACTGGTCAGTCTCTGGGTCAGAGTCTGAGTCATATGATGCAGCTAGACCACCGTCACGTAAGCCATCAGGTAAATAGTTGGCATTTTTTGAGTGTTCGAACTGGATGAGGCCTTCGCCAACCGGTGAGCCATGGAATTCAGTCCCGTTTCTAACTGACCCAATGTAATTGTCTTTGTAGTCAGCTAAGGTAGTTATTTTATTGTTAAGAATGACTGCGCCGGAGTTGAGCTTCTCATAGCAGTCTGCAAGGGATTGCCGTATTGCGGGTTCCGGGGTTTTCCATGGGTGATTATCAATAAATATAATATCAGGAATAGCCTCAATTAAATTTTTTGAAAAATTATCTTCGTCTTCTCTGGTCATAAAAAGGTAGAGGGTAGATAACTTGCTTGGCATGTCTTTCCTTATCTGATTGTAACCGTACCCGGTGTCATGTTTGTCGTGTCAAGAGAGCCGGGTGCAGGTGTTTGCCCTTTCTGAACGGTAACAACAATTGCATTCGGGTTTTGCTGAGTAATGCGGTTTGCATTATCCCATTCGCGCTGACTCATCCCATTCACAGTACCATTATCAACTGTTTGCACGTGTACCGTTCTTCCTTGGGCGTCTTCGAAGGTCATGTCTGACAGAAGGAGCCACCTTTCCGGCTACCGTTCGGGCATGGTGTCACGGGGAGGAGATAACGTTCAGGCAACTCAGCGCCAGTGGTTTGATTACGGCCACCGTTTTTGTGACGAATATTAGTGTTGTCGGCGTGCACCTGGTCACGCACCTGATCCATATGTTGCTTGGTTGCTGCATTGCCTCGGCGTGCCAAACCCCACGGATCAATCCACTCCACCGGATTCGGCGCATACGCAAAGATGTTCAACCCACCCAGCAGGCTGATCGGATCCTTGCTGATGAATCACCCGATTTGCGTGTCGTAGTAGCGGTGGCGGTTGTAGTGTAATCCCGTTCCGTGGTCGTAATACTGGCCCTGGAAGCGCAGCGGGTTGCTGATGCCGGCGCGTTTGGCGGCCTCGGAGATCGCGGCCTTGGCTTCGCCCCAGGCCTTGTCCCCCAAGGGGACTTCCTGCGGGGCGTAGTCGGCTGACCACGCCAGATTGCCTTCGGCGTCGAGCAGCTCCTGCGGCGTGCCGAGGTGGTCGCCAATCCTTTTTCAAACAGTCGTAATAGTAAAGCTGCTCGAAGGGCTGTGGCTCGAGGCTGTAAGTCCACAGCGGGTCGGCGTCGATGCCCCACGGGGACTCGCTGCGCGGCGTAAGCGAATTCGGTGTCGCCGTCGTTGCCGCGTTCGTTGGGGCAGCCGGCGGGGCCGGGTTATCCCATAGGCGACGATTGTGTACCCGCAGAGTGCGCCGTGTGCGCTGGCGCAACTGGCCGGCAAACTGCGCGCCGATGCCGCCCGCTTGCGCCTCTGCACACGTTCTGCTCGGATGGGCTGATGGGTATTGTCATGCAGCCTTTTGCTGGAAATGGATTGAGGCTTATACCCTGTTTTTGAGGGGGGCGGTTTTGCCGAGCGGGTGGTGATGCTGGGGGCGCCTGATATGCGCCGCGCCGTTTTGCGTTTATTTCTCTGCCCTGAAGGACCTTCCCCCGGTCATGCCGGGGGAAGGTCATTGGCTGCGCGCAGGGGGCTCAGTAGCAATCCGGCAGCAGCCAGGCTTCATTGCGGATGTGCAGCGCCTGGGGCTGGCCGGCGTGGCTGACGCCGCCACGCGGGCTGGGCGACTGGGGCGCTGCGGGGCGGGTCTGCATGGTCAGTGCGCCGCTCGCATAGCGTTCGGCCATGCACTCCAGCGCCAGCGGGCGAATCAGTCCGGCCTGGCCCACGCAGCCAAAGGCTTCGTAGCGGGCGATGCAGATGTCGCGCATGGCCTTGACCGAGGCCTGCAGGTATTTGCGCGGGTCGAATTCGGCGGGATGTTCGCTCATGAAGCGGCGAATGGCGCCGGTGGCGGCCAGCCGCAGGTCGGTGTCGATATTCACTTTCCTCACGCCGAACTTGATGGCGCGCACGATTTCTTCCACGGGCACGCCCCAGGTGGGGGTGATATTGCCGCCATTGGCATTGATGACATCCAGCCACTCCTGCGGCACCGACGAGCTGCCGTGCATGACCAGATGCGTGTCGGGCAGGCGCTCGTGGATCTGGCGCACCCGGTCGATGGCCAGCGTTTCGCCCGTGGGCGGGCGCGAGAACTTGTAGGCGCCATGGCTGGTGCCAATGGCGATCGCCAGCGCATCGACCCCGGTGGCGGTGACAAAGGCCGCGGCTTCTTCCGGATCGGTCAGCAGCCGTCCGTGATCAAGCTGGCCGGTGGCGCCGATGCCGTCTTCCTCGCCGGCCAGCCCCGTTTCCAGGCTGCCAAGGCAGCCCAGTTCGCCCTCGACCGACACGCCGCAGGCATGCGCCATTTCGACGACCTGCCGGGTGACCGTGACGTTGTAGTCGTAGTCGCTGGGGGTCTTGCCGTCGCTGCCCAGCGAGCCGTCCATCATCACCGAAGTGAAGCCGAGCTGGATCGCACGCTGGCAAACGGCGGGGCTGGTGCCGTGATCCTGATGCATGACGAGCGGAATGTGCGGGAATTCTTCGGCAGCGGCGAGCATCAGGTGGCGCAGAAAAGGTGCGCCGGCATAGTTGCGGGCGCCAGCCGAGGCCTGGACGATCACCGGGCTGTTGGTGTGGTCGGCCGCTTCCATGATGGCGCGCATCTGCTCCAGATTGTTCACATTGAACGCGGGGATGGCATAGCCGCGTTCGGCGGCGTGGTCGAGCAACTGGCGCATGGCGATCAGGGGCATGGTGTTCTCCTTCGCTGGGTGTTGAAAAGCTGGCTTCAGCCGCTCAGGCCTGCCGGTGGTAGTCGTTCAGGCGTTCGATTTCATGGCGCGCGCCAAGCAGCACCGGCACGCGCTCGTGCAGGCTGGCGGGCAGGATGTCCAGAATGGGCTCGTGACCGCTGCTGGCCAGCCCCCCGGCGGCGTGAACCAGCAGCGCCATCGGTGCGGCTTCATACAAGAGGCGCAGCTTGCCCTGGCGGGCACTGGCCCGCTGGTCGGCCGGGTAGAGGAAAACCCCGCCGCGCTGCAGGATGCGGTGCACATCGGCCACCATGGCCGCCATCCAGCGCATGTTGAAATCCTTGCCACGCGGGCCGTCGCGACCGGCCAGGCATTCGCCGACATAACGCGTTACGGGAGCGTGCCAGTGCCGCTGGTAGGCCGCGTTGATGGCGAATTCGCTGCAATCCGGGGCAATTTGCAGCCCGCTCTGGCTCAGCAGGAATTCGCCGCGCGCTTCATCAAGGGTGAAGGCATGCACGCCCGCCACGCTGCCGACCACCAGCACCGTGGCGGGGCCGTATAGCGCATAACCGGCCGCCAGCTGCTGTCGGCCGGGTTGCAGGAAATCGGCCGTGCCGACCGTGTCGCCCGGCGGGCCGGGCTGGATGCTGAAAATGCTGCCCACCGGGCCATTGATGTCCAGATTGCTGGAGCCATCAAGCGGGTCGAAGGCCACCAGCACGCCGTCCGGATTGGCGGCATGGCTGCCTGGCGTGCTGTCCTCGTCTTCTTCCGAGGCAAAGGCGCGCACCTGCGGGCAGGCATGCAGCGCTTCGGCCATCAGGCGGTTGGCCAGCACGTCGAGCTTTTTCTGCTCCTCGCCCTGCACATTGCCGCTGCCAGCCAGGCCCGTTTGCCCGGTAAAGGCGGCGCAGCGCACCGCCGTGCTGATCCGGCGGCAGGCCTGCGCGAGTGCTGCCAGTACCGGCGCCAGTTCGCTCAGGCGCGCGTCGCGTTTGGCCAGCAGGAAATCGTGCAGTGTCATGGACATGGTCGGGGGCTTCACTGAGTGTTGAAAACGTCGGTTTTATCGGTGGGAATCCGGCGCCAGGCCAGGCCCGGCATAAATCATCACTTTTAATATCAATTACATATTTGTTGTTTCTGATTAGGTAGCTACCTCAGCATAAGTACAATTCGTCATTCCCGCGAAAGCGGGAATCCAGCGGCAATGCCTTTTCTAGCGGTGCTCTGGATGCCGGCTTTCGCCGGCATGACGAGTTGTTGATCTGGCTGCCTATTGATCCGGCCCTCGGAAGTTTGAATTTCCGTAGGAGCGAGCTTGCTCGCGAAGCCTTGCTGATCGCGAGCAAGCTCGCTCCTACGAGTAATAACATCAGAGGGCCGGATCAATAATCAGGTATTTGGTTGTGCATTCCTTTTGGTGAAGCCGTAAAAACGGCCACAGGCTGTTTTTCCACGGCCTGTCAGCGGGTGAGGGTAAGGGGTACGCAGCGCAGCGCGGCGTGATAAATGGCCAGCAGGGATTCGGTTTGCAGCGAGGCGCCGCCCACGAGCACGCCATCGATGTCTGGCTGCAGCAGAAAGGCTTCCGCGTTGGCCGGAGTGACGCTGCCACCGTAGAGCAGCGGCATGCTGGCCGCAGCGGCAGCGTCGCATTGCGCCAGATAATGCCGGATGAAACGATGCGCCTGCTGGGCCTGTGCCGGCGTGGCGGGCTGGCTGCTGCCAATGGCCCACAAGGGCTCATAGGCAATGATGGCATTACGCCAGTCCGGCGTGGTCAGCAACCAGTCGAGCTGATTGCAGAGTACTTGCTGCATTTCGCCGGCATCGCGCTCGGCCTGGCTTTCGCCGATGCAGACGATGGGCGTGATGCCGGCCGCCGCACAGGCGCGGGCCTTGCCGGCAATCAGCGCGTCATTTTCGTAATGATGCTGGCGGCGCTCGGAATGACCGACCAGCGTGTAGCCGCAGCCGATTTCGGCCAGCATGGCGGCCGACCATTCGCCGGTGCGCGGTCCGCTGCTGAGTTCGCCGACATCCTGTCCGCTGAAGGCTACACCGGTGTTCTGCGCCAGCCGGGCCACCTCGCCCAGATAGGGCGCCGGCGGGCAGAGCACGATGCGCACCGCATCCCTGGCGGCTGCAGCGAGTGCCGGCACGGTGGCGCGGCACAGCGCCAGATTGCCGTGCATCTTCCAGTTGGCCACCACCAGTTTTTCGCGCTGGCGCGGCGCGCCGGCAAAGCCGCGCGGCAGCAGGGCGGGCGGAGGAACAAGCAGCTGATGGGCGACGGCGTGGTTCATGAATGCCTCCGGCGGTGTGCGAAAACGAACTTGCTTGTTCGTTCGAATGTTCATGTGCGCATTTTATGTTCGTAAATGTTCGTTGTGCAACAAAAATCGAAAGCAATGGACGGGTGGTGATTGAAAACGAAAAGGGATGGGCTACTGGAGGGGGAGGTCACGACCGCAGGGTGCGGCAATGCTCAGACGGGCGGCAGTGCGCGGCGCTGCGAACGAGGCATGCTTGCGCGCCAGGCCAGCAGCAAGGCCAGAGCACACAGGCTGCCGAGTAAGCCATACAGCAGGCCGCCATGCAGATAGACCAGCCAGCCATCGAGCGTGACTTGCCCATCCAGATGCTTGTAAACGAAGCGACCGTAGAAATTGCCACCGGAAAAACCGTGTGCGGGTGGATCGGGAAAACTGAACAACAGCACGGGCAGGGCGGCCAGCACGAAGCCCGCGCCAGCCAGGGTTTTCCAGCTGGCCCGGCCCAGATGGCTGAAGAGCAGAAAAACGGGCAGGCCGCCGACCAGCACGGCGGCGGTGCTGGCCAGCCAGATCAGCAATGCCACATCGGGCTGCCAGTGGGCGACATCGCCAAGCACCAGCAGGGCAAACAGCAGCACGGGCGGCAGCGAGCCGGTGGCGACGGCGAACAGCAGGCGCAAGGCCTGCATCATGGCTGGGGATTGGCTGCGCTGTCGGCGACGTACAGCTCGGTGCCGCAGTCGCGGATCACTTCGCACATCGCGCTACTGGGCTGGCGGTCGGTAAAGAGTGCGGTGATCTGGCGCAGGTGGCCCATTTCCACCAGCGAAGGCCGGCCGAACTTGCTGTGGTCGGCCACCAGAAACACGTGGCGCGCCTGCGCCATGATGGCGGTGGAGGTTTTCACCTCGCGCAGTTCAAAATCGCGCAGCGTGCCGTCGGCCTCGATGCAGGCCACGCCCAGTACGGCGTAATCGACCTTGAACTGCCGGACGAATTCGATGGTGGCCTCACCGACGATGCCGTGATCCTTGGCGCGCATCACGCCGCCGGCCAGGATCACCTCGCAATCGCGGTAGTGGCACATCGTCATGGCGATATGGGTATTGTTGGTGATCACGCGCAAGCCGACGTGATTGGCCAGCGCCCGCGCGACGGCCTCGCTGGTGGTGCCCAGGTTCATGAAGACCGAGGCGTGGTTCGGAATGTGTTCGGCCACCAGCTGCGCGATGCGGGCCTTCTCCTCGCTGCACAGCACCTGGCGCGTGCTGTAGGCGACGTTCTCGACGCTGGAATGCGCGCTGGCGCCGCCGTGCACCCGATGCAGCTTGCGCTCGTCGGCGAGCTGGTTGATGTCGCGGCGGATGGTCTGCGGCGTGACGCCGAAGTGCTGGGCCAGTTCATCGACGGTGGCGTGCCCGGTGCGCTGCACCCATTCAAGCAATTCCTGCTGGCGCTGATTGAGCATCATGGCTTTGTGTTCACTTTTTTTCGCATTGGGCAGGCGCTTGGCCCCGGTTTGCGGTTTGGCGTCGTCGGCAGGGCGTTGTTGTCGGTCTGCCTGTCTGACCGGAGTATAGCTGTCGCCGTTCGGGCTGACAGCCGGCAAGCGCCGCGCCGCAGCAAAGCGGGGCGGGGGATGACTGCTGAAAACACACATACCCGATAGCCTAATGCCATGCAGGTCATTTGCAATATTCGCTGTAGCCATATACCCATTTGCTGCTCCGCGGTTTGCCGAGTGCTGGCGTCAGCCCGGGCACAGGAGGGCATGCCGACGCAGGCTGGCTGCGGCGATTGCGGCACGGCTATAAGCCTGATTGGCAAAAGCAATTTGAACTATTGGCCCCCCGCTTCCAAACTGATCCCAGCAGTCAGGAATCAACCCCCTCAAGGAGAGTCCCCAATGTCCAGCGAAGCCAAATGCCCGTTTTCCCGCAATCCCGCCCCGCACACCCTGGCCGGCGCTCCCACGAATGCGCACTGGTGGCCGAACCAGCTCAAGCTGGGCATCCTGCACCAGCATTCCGCGCTGTCCAACCCCATGGGCGCGGATTTCGATTACGCCAGCGAATTCAAAACCCTGGATCTGGATGCCGTCGTCGCCGACCTGCGCGCGCTGATGACCAGCTCGCAGGACTGGTGGCCGGCCGACTGGGGGCATTATGGCGGCCTGATGATCCGCATGGCCTGGCACGCGGCCGGCACCTACCGCATCCATGACGGGCGAGGTGGCGCCGGCACCGGCAATCAGCGCTTCGCGCCGCTGAACAGCTGGCCGGACAACGGCAATCTCGACAAGGCCCGCCGCCTGCTCTGGCCCGTCAAGCAGAAGTATGGCCGCAAGCTGTCCTGGGCCGACCTGATGATCCTGGCCGGCAATGTGGCGCTGGAATCGATGGGCTTCAAGACGTTTGGCTTTGCCGGTGGCCGCCCGGACATCTGGGAACCGGAAGAGGACATTTACTGGGGCAGCGAAAAAACCTGGCTGGCGACCAGCGATCAGCCCGACAGCCGCTACTCGGGCGAGCGCCAGCTGGAAAATCCGCTGGCTGCCGTACAGATGGGCCTGATCTATGTGAATCCGGAAGGCCCGGACGGCAATCCCGACCCGGTGGCTTCGGGCCGCGACGTGCGCGAAACCTTCGCGCGCATGGCCATGAATGACGAGGAAACCGTCGCCCTGGTGGCCGGCGGCCACACCTTCGGCAAGGCGCATGGCGCGGGCGATCCGGCGCTGGTTGGCCCGGCGCCGGAAGGCGCACCCATCGAGGAGCAGGGGCTGGGCTGGATCAACCAGTTTGGTTCCGGCAAGGGCGCGCACACGACCACCAGTGGTATCGAAGGCGCCTGGAAGCCCAATCCGACCACCTGGGACAACGGCTATTTCGACATGCTCTTCGGTTACGAATGGGAACTGACCAAGAGCCCGGCCGGCGCACATCAGTGGGTAGCCAAGGACTGCAAGCCCGAGCACCTGATTCCGGACGCCCACGACCCGGCCAAGAAGCACCCGCCGATGATGACCACCGCCGACCTGAGCCTGCGCTTCGACCCCATCTACGAACCCATCTCGCGCCGTTTCCACCAGGATCCGGCCGCCTTTGCCGATGCCTTTGCCCGCGCCTGGTTCAAGCTGACCCACCGTGACATGGGGCCGCGTGCCCGCTATCTGGGCAAGCTCGTTCCCAAGGAAGAGCTGATCTGGCAGGACCCGATTCCGGCGGTCAACCATGAGCTGATCGACGCTGGCGACATTGCGGCGCTGAAGGCCAGGCTGCTGGCCAGTGGGCTAACCATCAGGGAGCTGGTCACGACCGCCTGGGCCTCGGCGTCGACCTTCCGGGGCAGCGACAAGCGCGGCGGTGCCAATGGCGCGCGCATCCGCCTCGCGCCGCAAAAAGACTGGGCAGCCAATCAGCCTGCCGAGCTTGCCCGCGTGCTCGCCGTGCTGGAGGGCATCCAGAATGATTTCAACAGCGTGCAATACGGCGGCAAGAAGGTGTCGCTGGCCGATCTGATCGTGCTGGGAGGCTGTGCAGCCATCGAGGCGGCCGCCAGCAAGGCCGGCATCACCGTGAGCGTGCCCTTTGCGCCGGGCCGCATGGATGCCTCGCAGGATCAGACCGATGTGGATTCCTTTGCCGTGCTGGAGCCGCACGCCGACGGTTTCCGCAATTTCGCGAAAACCGGGCTGGGCAATGCCGCTGCCGAATTGCTGATCGACAAGGCGCAACTGCTGCAGCTGACCGCGCCCGAGCTGACCGTGCTGATCGGCGGCCTGCGCGCCCTCCATGTGTCGCAGGGGAAGCTGGGTGTGTTCACCAGCCGTCCGGAAACACTGAGCCACGATTTCTTCGTGAATCTGCTCGACATGGGCACGAAGTGGCAGCGCAGCAGCAGCGAGGGGGTGCTGGAAGGTCGGGATCGCCAGTCGGGCGAGCTGAAGTGGACGGGTACGGTGGTTGATCTGGTATTCGGTTCCAACTCGCAATTGCGGGCGCTGGCCGAGGTTTACGCCGCCAGCGATGCCCAGGAAAAGTTCGTCCACGACTTTGTCGCCGCCTGGAACAAGGTGATGAATCTGGACCGCTTTGATCTGGCCTGAGCCCGGCCAGCCGGCGCATGCCGGCGTCCAGGCACGATGACCCGGTGCGGCTGCCGCCGCCCGGGTCGTTTTTTGTGCGGTCGTGCCAATACTCGGCCTTAGGTTCGCTGAACATCCAGCCTCCACCAGTGCTTGCCAGGCTGCCGCGTGGCAGGCTCGCGCACCAAGGCACCGCGCCTACGGCGCTGACAATCCCGTGTCCCGAAACAAGACATGGTCAGGAATACACAAGGCTGTATTGCCCTGTAGCCTTTTCATATAAAAGGCTGTGGCTGCATACCCGTTTGATAATCCTGATTGTGTCTCTGCTTCAGAATCGTCATTCCCGCGTGCGCGGGAATCCAGATGAGGGGGTGACATCAAGCTTTGCTCTGGATGTCCGCCTTCGCGGGCATGACGAAAAGAGGGTTTCTGAAAGAGAGACATAATCAAGTTGAAAAATGCTGCGTTCCTGCCGCCATGTCGACCAGCCGCGGCGACTCGTCGAGGATGCCGTGCTCATGCCCAGTTTCGGTCCGGGGGTAAGCCAGGCAGCAGCAGCGGTCATGGCCTCATGCCGGCGGATTGAGGCGATGCGCACGCCGGTAGGCTGCGGGGCTTTGCTGCTTTTGTGCGCCGAAGCTGCGGTAGAACTGGCTGAGTGAGGGAAAGCCGCTGGCGCTGGCGATCCAGGGAATCGAGTGTTCGCTGGTCAGCAGCAGATTGCAGGCATGGCCGATGCGCAATTCGGCCAGCAAGGCGCTGAAGGTGGTGTGCATCTGCCGGGCAAAGAGGCGCTTGAGTGTGGCCGGGCTGGCGGCAGCGACCCGGGCCAGATCGGCCAAGGTGATCGCGCGGGTGTAATGCTGCTGCAAGTAATCCAGTGCCAGTTGCAGCCGCCGGTCCCCGCCTCCCGCACACGGACTGCCAGACAGATAGCGCGCCTGTGGGTCGTGCTGCAGGCGCTCGAGTATGCCCAGCAGGCAATGCAGGCGGGCGAGTCCGCGCAAGGCATGCAGATCGGCAAAGGCTGCGGCGAGCTCGGTCGCCAGCCCGGCGCTGAACACCACGCCGCTGCGTACCTGTTCCAGCCAGCGGCACAGGGTCTGCAGCTCCGGCAGGCCGTGGCTGGCCAGCCCCTGCAGCCAGTCCAGCGTGAAAAACACGACCTGGACTTCCTGCAGCCCGCCATCTGCACGCGGCTCGGCTTGCCAGGTATGCGGCTGATTGGGGGCGACGAGCACCAGATCCGGGCTGCCAAAGCGTGCCGCATCGCTGCCCACATAACGCATGCCGCTGGCGTTGCGCGTGTAGGTCAGCTCGAACTCGGGGTGGTAATGCCAAAGGAAGGGGCAGAGCGTATCGGCGTAGTACTGGTATTGCCAGCCCTGGCCTTGCGTGCTTCCCACCCATTCCCTGACCAGCATTGGTGCATCCTTCTTGCAGCGAGTGAGCCGATTGTAGAAGAAATGCAGCCGCGCTGCGAAACCGGCCAGCTCCTTGCCGCCGATAATGTCATCGGACACTGCCATTGCGCAGCCATGCACACCGATTGAAAGGATGAAGAATGAGCTCACTGACTGCCCCCGCCTTCCTGTTCGACATGGATGGCACCCTGCTGGATTCCACGGCCAACATCGAGCTGATCTGGGGCGCCTGGTGTGCCCGCCACGGCATCCCGCTGGCGCAGGTGCTGGCCATTTGTCATGGCGTGCCGTCCAGCGCCACCATTGCGCAGGTCGCGCCCCACCTTGATCTCGAAGCCGAGTCGGCCTGGCTGGACGAGCTGGAGGTGGCAAACTGCGAGGGTGTCGTCGCCATCGCCGGCGCTGCCGAACTGCTGGCCAGCCTGCCTCCCGAGCGCTGGGCCCTGGTGACCTCGGCCACACGACCCGTGCTGGAAAAACGCCTGCGGCATTGCGGCCTGCCGCTGCCGGCGCACATTGTGTCCGTCGAGGATGTGCAACGCGGCAAGCCCGATCCCGAACCCTATCTGCGCGCCGCTGCACTGCTGGGTGTCGATCCAGCGGCCTGCCTGGTTTTCGAGGATGCGCCAGCCGGTCTGCAAAGCGCTGCCGGGGCTGGTGCGCGTCTGGTGCAGATCGGCGGCGCAGCCCCCCTGCACCCGGCCGTGCTGCTGCGCCTGCCCGACTGGCGGGATGTGCGGGTCAGCCAGGGAGCGGAGGGTTTGACCCTTGTTGTCACCGGAGCAGAGGCATGATGGAAAGTGAAGCACTGCTTGGCCTGGCGGCCGCCAGCTGCACCACCATCGCCTTTGTGCCGCAGGTGTGGCAGGTGTGGCGCAGCCGCTCGGCGCAGGACATCTCGCTGGGCATGTACCTGATTTTTGTCACCGGTGTGGCGCTCTGGCTGGTTTACGGCATGCTTGGGCGCGATCTGCCGCTGATCCTTGCCAATAGCGTGACCTTGCTGCTGGCCGGTGCTGTTTTGGTGATGAAGCTGGTGTTCGAGCGCCGCGCGGGGAAATCCGCCGCCCGACGCTGACTCCGCCAGTTTGGGCTGGGTGCAGCCATTGCATCGGCCCCATTTGCCGCCAACTCCGGTAGAATTCCGCGCCTGTCTTTTTGTCATCAGGCCACGCGCGGCGCGGCCAGCTCAAGGTATACCCCATGGCCCGTAAGCCTGCAGCCCAAGCAGATAATGCCGTTACGCAGCATACCCCCCCACAGCATACTCCGATGATGCAGCAGTACCTCGCGCTGAAAGCCGAGCATCCGGACAAGCTGCTGTTCTACCGCATGGGCGACTTTTACGAGCTCTTCCACGAAGACGCGGTAAAAGCCGCGCGATTACTCGACATCACGCTGACCACGCGCGGGCAGAGCGCCGGCGTGCCGATCCGCATGGCCGGCGTGCCCTATCACGCTGCCGAACAGTATCTGGCGCGGCTGGTGCGTCTTGGCGAGTCGGTGGCGATCTGCGAGCAGGTGGGCGACCCGGCGACGAGCAAGGGCCCGGTCGAGCGCAAGGTGGTGAAAGTGGTCACGCCCGGCACGCTGACCGACCAGGCGCTGCTGGACGACAAACAGGAAAACCGCCTGCTGGCGCTGTGCATCCATCGCGGCCGGCTGGGGCTGGCCTGGCTCTCGCTGGCGTCTGGCGATTGCGCGCTGATGGATTGCGAGGTCGACAAGCTGATCTCCGAGATCGAGCGGCTGCGTCCGGCGGAAATCCTGCTGCCGGAAGAATCCGCGCCGCCGGTGCTGGCAAGTCTCAATATTCCAGTCCACCAGCTGCCGCCTTGGCAGTTCGATGTGGATACCGCCACCCGCAAGCTCAATCAATTGTTCGGCACGCACGATCTAGCCGGTTTCGGTGTGCAGGATGGCATGCTGGCAGTCGGTGCGGCCGGCGCGCTGATCGACTACGTGAAGCTCACGCAGGGCGGTAATCTGCCGGCGCTGGCCTGCTTGCGCGTGGAGAACAGCAGCCAGTACATCGAACTCGACGCCGCGACGCGGCGCAATCTGGAGATTTCCGAAACCATTCGCGGCGAGCGTGCGCCAACGCTGTTTTCCGTGCTGGACCACACCGCGACCAGCATGGGCGCGCGCCTTCTGCAGCACTGGCTGCATCACCCCTTGCGCGATCACCGGCAGATTCTCGAGCGCCAGCAGGGCATCAGCCAGCTGCTTGATGCGGCTTGCGAAGACGCGCTGCAGACCTGCTTGCGCGAAATTGCCGACATCGAGCGCATCGCCGGGCGCATTGCGCTGAAAAGCGCACGTCCGCGTGATCTGTCCAGCCTGCGCGACAGTCTGGCGCAGCTGCCGCAGCTGGTCGCTAGCCTGCCGCAGGGCGGGCTGTTTGCCGCGCTGGCATCGGCATTGACGGTGGATGACGCGCTCACGGCACTGCTGCAGGCGGCCATCCTGCCCGAGCCCTCGGTCGTGCTGCGCGAAGGCGGGGTGATTGCCGCCGGTTACAGCACGGAGCTGGATGAATTGCGCGCGCTGCAGTCTGATTGCGGCGCGTTTCTGGCTGCGCTGGAGGCGCGCGAGCGCGAAGCCACCGGCATTGCCACGCTGCGCGTCGAGTACAACCGCGTCGCGGGTTTCTTCATCGAAATCAGCAATGCCAATACGGCGCTGGTGCCGGCGCACTATCGCCGCCGGCAGACGATGAAAAATGCCGAGCGCTACATCACGCCGGAACTGAAGGAATTCGAGGACAAGGCGCTCTCGGCGCAGGAGCGTGCGCTGGCGCTGGAAAAGGCGCTGTTCGATGCCTTGCTTGACGAGCTGCAGCCGCACATCCCGGCGCTGCGGCTGGCCGCGCAAGGCGTGGCAACGGTCGACGTGATGGCCTCGCTGGCGCTGCATGCGCGCGAATGGCGCTATGTGGCGCCGGTTTTCGTCGACGAAGTAGTTCTGGATATTCGCGCCGGCCGCCATCCGGTCGTGGAAGCACAGATTGCCGATTTCATTCCCAACAGCGCGCAGTTTGCGTCAACACGCAAACTGCTGCTGATCACCGGCCCGAACATGGGCGGTAAATCGACCTATATGCGCCAGACCGCGCTGATCGTGCTGCTGGCGCACATCGGCAGCCTGGTGCCGGCCGATCAGGCGGTGATCGGGCGCGTTGACCGCATCTTCACGCGCATTGGCGCATCGGACGATCTGGCGGGCGGGCGCTCGACCTTCATGGTGGAAATGAGCGAAACCGCCAACATCCTCAACAACGCCACTGAGCACAGCCTGGTGCTGATGGATGAAGTGGGGCGCGGCACCTCGACCTTTGACGGGCTGGCGCTGGCCTGGGCGATTGCGCGTGCGCTGATCGAGAAAAACCGCGCCTACACGCTGTTTGCCACGCACTATTTCGAGCTGACAAGGCTGGCGCAGGATTATGCGCAGGTTGCCAATGTGCATCTCGATGCGGTCGAGCACAAGGACAGGATCGTGTTCCTGCACGCGGTGGAAGAGGGGCCGGCTTCGCAGAGCTACGGCGTGGCGGTGGCGCAGCTCGCCGGCGTGCCGCGCGAGGTGGTGCGGCAGGCCAAACGCAAGCTGGTCGAGCTGGAGCAGGCCAGCGTGATGCGCGACGGCCAGTCCGATCTTTTTTCCGCAATTGCGATTTCGGATGTGATGAGCGAACCCGAAATCCACCCGGTGGTCGAACAACTGTCGGCCGTCAATCCCGACGAGCTGACGCCGAAAATGGCGCTGGAACTGGTCTACGCCCTGCATCGCGCCCTGTAATGACAGGCCCATTGCAACGAAGTGTAAAACCCCTGTTTTTAATCAAATTCCGCGTTATAAATCACCTTTATCAGCCTCACTGCTTTGCTACGATGGTCTGAGCGTAGTGACACAATAAAACCAATTCATGAGGACGAAGATCGTGAACACTGTATCGGCACCAGCTAAGCCGTATGTCGATGACCAGGGCAGTACGCTCCTGGAACTGGCCCGTTTCCTGCAGCAGGGAGGCGCAGAAGCCACCTTGCAGCTTGACGGCATTCGCAGCAAGGCCGCGGCCGAGTTGCAACGCTATGGCGACGATCTGGGCAGCCATCTGGCCGTGCAGGACGTCCGCATTCCTCCTGCCGTCCAGCTGCGCATGTCCGATGCGGGCGATGCGGTGCTGGTGGTGGGCGATCATCCGCAGAAGTCGGCAATCGAAGCCTTTTTGCAGCAGGAGTCGCGGCTGGTGAAGTGGTTCAAGGAAATCGAGGTCTTGCACGAAATCCTGCGCCGCATCGAATTGCGCAAGAGCCCGGCGATGGACCCGGATGAAGTCAGCGACGAGCGCTTCAACATGGGCCTGACCAGCGTGGGCTGCATCGCCTTCTTTACCAGCAAGTAAATGCTTCGCCGCTTCGCCAGCAGGGCCGCCAGCATGGCGGCCCTGTGTTTTTCACAGAGTGCCAGCTTCTATCGCTATAATTGACCGATTTTTCCCGGAGTTTCCCCCATGAAAGACCAACGCGCCCGCCGGCCCCAGCCGGCCATCCGCGAACGCAGCGCCAAGGAGCAGCAACAGGCCGCGTTGTCCGGCGGCCGCAAGACGACGCGGGCCGAGGCCTGGCAGCCGCTGTCCGGCAAGGCAAAAGCGCAGCTGTCCGCCCCCAAGGCGGGTGGTCGCGGCAAGCCGGCGCCGGTCGGCAAGGATGAGGCCGCCACCGACGGCAGCGCCGTCACCGGACTGTCCGCACGCCAGGGTGTGCGTAGCAAGAAGCGCGGTGATGTGCCGCGCGCCAAGCGCATGCAGCAGCGCAAGGGCTCGCAAAAGGAAGTCGCCATCCAGAAGCAGCTGCGCGAAAAGCGCCTGCCCAGCAAGCATCTGGGCGAAGAGCGCCTGCAAAAGGCGCTGGCCTTTACCGGTCTGGGCTCGCGCCGCGATATGGAAGAAGTCATTGCCGCCGGCCGCGTCAGCATCAATGGCCAGATTGTCGGTCTGGGCGCCAAGGTCAAGCCGGGCGACGACGTGCGCCTGGACGGCAAGCGCATCCAGCTCAAATGGGAAGACCGCCTGCCGCGCATCGTCATGTACCACAAGCAGGAAGGCGAGCTCGTCAGCCGCGATGATCCGGAAGGCCGCGTCACCGTATTCGACCGTCTGCACAAGCTCGGCTCGAGCAAATGGATCGCCATTGGCCGGCTGGATTTCAACACCTCGGGGCTGCTGCTCTTCACCACCTCGGGCGATCTGGCCAACCGCATGATGCACCCGAGCTTCGGCGTCGAGCGCGAGTACGCAGTGCGCGTACTGGGCAAGCTCGACGATGCGCAGATGAAGGCGCTGGCCGATGGCATCGAGCTTGAGGATGGTCTGGCGTATTTCGACCATATCGTGGAGCGCGGCGGCGAGGGCAAGAACACCTGGTATCACGTCATCCTGCGCGAAGGGCGCAACCGCGAGGTACGTCGCATGTTCGAGCATTTCGAGCTGCAGGTTTCACGCCTTATGCGCGTGCGCTTTGGCATGTTCGCGCTCCCCGGGCGGCTGAAGCGTGGCCAGTTTTACGAGCTGACCGAGACCGAGGTGCTCAAGGCGCTGAAGTGGGCTGGCCTGGGTTTCAACGGCACCGAAAAAGACTTCTGATCAGGCTTCTGATCCGCATGTTTCCCATTTCCGCAGACCGATCCCGCCGATGAGCAAAGCGTTTACCCGCGAAACCGAGCAAGCCGACGATGACGAGCTGCCAGCCGAGCTGAAAGTGCCGGCGGGCAGCCGCAACTACATGACCCCCGGTGGCTGGCTGCGGCTGAAAAACGAGCTCTACCGTCTGGTGCACAAGGAGCGCCCGGAGCTCACGCAGCTGATCAACTGGGCCGCCAGCAATGGCGACCGTTCGGAAAACGGCGATTACATCTACGGCAAGAAACGCCTGCGCGAGATCGACCGGCGCATCCGCTTCCTGCAAAAGCGGCTGGAAAATGCCGAGGTGGTCGATCCCGAGCTGCGCGAAGCCACTGACCAGGTGTTTTTCTCGGCGACCGTCAGTTATCTGCGCGAAGACGGCCGCGAGGAGACGGTGGCCATCGTCGGCCTCGACGAAACCGATGTGCGCCGCAACTACATCAGCTGGACGTCGCCGGTGGCCCGTGCGCTGACGCGCGCGCGCGAAGGCGATGTGGTCATGCTGCGCACGCCGCAGGGCGTCGAGGAGCTGGAAATCCTGAGTGTGCGTTACGTGGCCCTGCAGACCGGCCTGGAACCCGAGCCGCAGTGAGCGTGCCATGACGCAGGGCGAGCCGAACGTCATCGTGCCCCCGCCAGCCCGGGAAAGCCTCTTTCGGCGGGTGCTGCGCAATATGGCGTTTCGCATCGCCATCGTCTCGCTGCTGCTGTCGGCTGCCAGCTACTACTACAGCTACAGCCGGCTGCAGGACGAAGCGCTGAGCAATCTGGCCAAATACCTGGAAGCACGCAGCCAGCTGGAAAGCGATCTGTTCCTGCAGGCCGAAACCAATGTGCGCATCGTCCGCGATGAATTCCAGCGCCGCCATGCCTTGCTGGCCGACAGCAATCCCGATCCCGAATTCCGGCGGCTGCTGGCGCAAGACCGCGAGGGCACCTGGCGGGTGCGGGTGGAGCTCGACGACTTCGAGCGCAAGGCCACCGTGGCGATCCTGCCCGAAGCCGCGATCACGCCCGAATTCCAGCGCCAGGTTTTACTGGGGTATGAGCTGCTAAGCCAATACGGGCCTGGATTCCGCAACCGGTACTATGACACGTTTATCGATCTGAACGGCTCGGACGCTTCGCTGATGTTCCTGCCGGACCTCAACTACGCCCGCAACGGCTCGGCTGCCGATTTCCGCGAAGAACTCGAGGCCGAGCGGCTGGGCATGCCAGAGCACAATCCGGCCCGGCGCACGCTGTGGACCGGTATCTATTTCGATCGCCAGGCCCTGCAGTGGATGGTGTCGGTCGTCACGCCAATCGATGACACCGGGCGCTTCATCGGCGCGGTGGGGCAGGATGTGCTGCTGGATCAGCTGATCGAGCGCACCAATACCGTGAATATTCCGGGTACCTGGAATTTCATCATGACGCGCGATGGCCTCTTGATCGCCCACCCCGAACACATGGACCAGATCAAGGCCTCCAGCGGGCGCTACCAGCTGGCCCAAAGCCGCGATCCTTTCCTGCAGGGCATTCTGGCCACCGTGCAGCACGCGCCGGCCGGCGCTCATTTTGTCGAGACGGCCGATGGCAAGTACTGGCTGGGCATGGTGCCAATCCGCGGGGCCAACTGGCAGTTCATCACCGTCTATCCCAAAATCCTGCTGCAGAAACAGGCCGCGATTTCGGCGAGTCTGGTGCTGCTCCTGGGGCTGTTTGCCCTGCTGGTGGAAGTCGGCCTCCTGGCTGCCGTGTTGCGACGCGATGTGGTGCGCCCCTTGCGCGCGCTGCAGGACGCCATCCGCGGGCTGGCGCAGGGCCGCCGCGTGCCGGAGACGCTGGCCGGTGAGCGCAACGATGAACTGGGCGAGGTGACGCGCAATTTCCGCAGCATGGCCAGCGTGCTCGGTCAGCATCGCCAGCATCTGGAAGCCGAAGTAAAGCAGCGCACGGCCGAACTGGCCGAAGGCAATCTGGCGCTGCAGGAGGCCAATGCCGCCCTGCAGCAGCTCAATGCCGAGAAGAACGAATTGCTGGCGGTGGCCGCCCATGACCTGAAAAACCCGGTTGGCAGCATGCTGGGCATGGCGCAGATGCTGGAGCGCAAACTGGACGAATGGCCGCGCGACAAGGTGCAGGACCGCCTGCGCGGCATCGCCACGCTGGGCGCGCGCGTGCTCAACATTCTGGGCAATCTGCTCGATCATCACGCGCTGGAAACCGGCAATGTCCGCCTGCAGCCCGAGCCGGTGGCGCTGGAGCGCGTGCTGGCCGATTTGCTGGGCAGCTGGCAGGAGCGGCTCGACAGCAAGCGCCAGCAGTGCCAGTGCACGGCGGGCGGCCTCACGGTGCTGGCCGATCGCCAGGCGCTCTGGCAGATTCTGGAGAACCTGCTGTCCAATGCCGTGAAATATGCACCGCAGGACAGCCTGATCCGCATCGAGGCCAGCCAGCATGGCGCCGAGGTCGAAATTGCCGTGATCGATCAGGGGCCCGGTGTGGCCGCGCATGAAATGCCGCTGCTGTTTCGCAAGTTCAGCCGCCTCTCGGCCGTGCCCACCGGCGGCGAGCGGGCAACCGGCCTGGGGCTGGCCATCGTCAAGCGCCTGGCCGAGGCGCAGGGCGGCAGCGTGCGCTGCGAGAGCCAGCTTGGCCATGGCGCCCGTTTTCTTGTGCGCCTTCCCCTTGCATTAGAGGGGTATGTGGCTGAAGCCTGATTGGATATTGGGCTATGGGCTTATCCATTGCTGGGTATGTGCTTGAGCTGAATTCAGGCTGCGGCACGAGCCGCCAGCGATCATTCCCGCCAGGCGAGCCCGCTGCGGGCTGCACGGCCAGCCCTGACTGGGCTACAATTCCAACCTTTTGCGGAACAGGCCAAAGCGGCCCGGCCGCCATTTTTCGCGGAAACCGCCATGCAGCAATACCACGCGCTATTGCGCCATGTTCTCGAACATGGCGTCAGAAAGGAAGACCGCACCGGCACCGGTACGGTGTCGGTGTTTGGCCATCAGATGCGTTACAATCTGGCCGACGGTTTCCCGCTGGTCACCACCAAGAAAGTGCACCTGAAGTCGGTGATCTACGAACTGCTGTGGTTTTTGCGCGGCGAAACCAACAACAACTGGCTCAAGGAACGCGGCGTATCGATCTGGAATGAATGGGCAGGCGACGATGGCGAGCTGGGGCCCATCTACGGCTACCAGTGGCGCAACTGGCCAACCGCCGATGGCCGCCACATCGACCAGATCAGCGAGGTTATCCGCACGCTGAAAAGCAACCCCGATTCGCGCCGCATCATCGTCTCGGCCTGGAATGTCGGCGAAATCGAGAACATGGCGCTGCCGCCGTGTCACGCCTTCTTCCAGTTCTACGTGGCGCCCGCGCAGCCGGGTGATGCCGATCAGCGCGGCAAGCTCTCCTGCCAGCTCTACCAGCGCAGCGCCGACCTGTTTCTGGGCGTGCCGTTCAATATCGCCTCCTACTCGCTGCTGGTGCTGATGATGGCGCAGGTCTGCGATCTGCAGCCCGGCGACTTTGTCTGGACCGGTGGCGACTGCCACATCTACGCCAACCACTTCGACCAAGTGCAGGAGCAGCTCGGCCGCGACTGCCGCCCCTTGCCGCAGATGCGGCTCAACCCGGCGGTGACCGACCTCTTTGCCTTTGATTACAGCGATTTCACGCTGGAAAACTACGACCCCCATCCGGCCATCAAGGCGCCGGTGGCGGTGTGAGGGCGGGCATGGTGGATGCAATGGCGGCATGGCTTGATCTGCAGGACATCGCGATTGCCTTTGGCGACACGCAGGTGGTCAGCGGGCTCGGTTTCAGCGTGGCCCAGGGCGAGATTGCCTGCCTGCTGGGGCATTCCGGCTGCGGCAAGACCACGGTGCTGCGTGCCATTGCCGGGCTGGAAAAAATCAGCGCCGGGCGCATTGCGCTGGCAGCGCGCACGGTCAGCAGCGCCACGCAGCATACGCCGCCGGAAGCGCGCGGCATCGGCATGGTGTTTCAGGATTACGCGCTGTTTCCGCACCTGACGGTATTCGGCAATATCGCCTTTGGCCTGAAGGGCTGGAAAACGCTTGAGCGCGATGCGCGCGTGGCCGAACTGCTGGAGCTCGTTGGCCTTACCGGCATCGGCGGGCGTTTCCCACACGAGCTCTCGGGCGGCCAGCAGCAACGGGTGGCGCTGGCGCGCGCACTGGCGCCAAAGCCCGCGCTGCTGCTGCTGGACGAGCCGTTTTCCAATCTCGATGTCGCCTTGCGCGAGCGCCTGGGCCAGGAAGTGCGCAGCATCCTCAAGGCGTCCGGCACGACTGCGCTGCTGGTCACGCATGACCAGGACGAGGCCTTTGCCGTGGCCGATGTGGTCGGCGTCATGCATCAGGGCCAGATTCGCCAGTGGGCGACGCCGTATGCGCTCTACCACGAACCTGCCGACCGTTTTGTCGCCGACTTCATCGGCGAGGGCGTGTTGCTGCCGGGCACGGTGACCGGCCCGAATTGCGTGCAGTTCGAACTGGGCGAAATCTGCTCGGTGGTGCCGCGCGCCTGCTGCCCGGAATGCCTGTCCGACGGCCTGATTGACGTGCTGGTGCGGCCCGACGACATCCAGCATGACGACGCCAGCCCGCTCAAGGCCACCGTGCTGGCGCGTGCCTTCCGCGGGGCGCAGTTCCTCTACACGCTGGGACTGCCGTCCGGCCACAAGGTGCTCTCGCTGGTGCCCAGTCACCATGACCACCGTATCGGCGAGGCCATCGGCATTCGCATGGAAATCGACCACGTGATTGCCTTTCCGCGCACCGCCCGGGCGCACGAGCACGGCAGCCCGGTGCTCAGTGCATGAGCGACAGGAATTACCTGGCCGCCTACCCGCTGGAATTGCAGCAGCAGGTGCAGGCCTTGTTGCAGGATGGTCGGCTCGCAGCCCATCTGGAGCGCAAGTATCCCGAACGGCATGCCATCCAGAGTGATGTCGCGCTCTACGAGTATGTCAGCGGCCTCAAGCAGCGCTATCTGCGCAACGCACCGCCCTTGAGTAAGGTGCAGTACGACAGCAAGCTGCGCGTCGTCCAGCATGCGCTGGGCACCCACACCCACGTCTCGCGCGTGCAGGGCGGCAAGCTCAAGGCCAAGAATGAAATCCGCGTGGCCACGCTGTTCCGCGAGGCACCGGCCGCCTTCCTGCGCATGATCGTCGTCCACGAGCTGGCGCACCTGAAGGAAAAAGACCACGACCGCGCCTTCTACCAGCTGTGCACGCATATGGAGCCTGGCTATCACCAGCTGGAATTCGACTTGCGGGCCTGGCTGATGGTGCAGGACAGCCTGACAGCGACTTAGGGCGGTTTTTCAGTCACGGCTGCCAGGGGGCTTGGCATCTGCCTATGGGCACTTGGCATCTGCCTATGGTCAGTTTTCTCCCTGCTGCATTATTGTGCCGAGCCAAGGCCTTGCGAGCGCCCTGCAAGGGCTGGGCTGATTGGCAGGAGAACTCCGCAAACGGTAAGCATTGTTGTTTCCGCATTCCGCAGGCACTTTCTGCGGTCGCGCCACGTGAATGCTGGATGCCCGCCTTGGTGGGCAGCGTAAACACCCCTTCAACACAACCCCGACTCTCACCCAAAAGAACTAGTCCCTCCTAGCCCGTCCACGCGGGAGTCATGCTGCCTTTGGCGAATGTAGCGCTGGCGGCCACAGGCGTAGCCTGACAGGTGTGCAAAAAACGCCTGAACGGCCCTTGTGGAGGCTCCATGAGTCATTTTCTTGATCGTCTGAAATTCCTCTCCCGCACAGTCGATACCTTTGCCGATGGCCATGGCGCCGTCGTCGCGGAAGATCGCCAGTGGGAAAACGCTTACCGTGCCCGCTGGCAGCAGGACAAGGTGGTTCGCTCCACCCACGGGGTGAACTGTACCGGGTCCTGTAGCTGGCGCGTGTTCGTGAAGAACGGCCTGATTACCTGGGAGCTGCAGCAGACCGACTACCCGCGCACCCGCCCCGATCTGCCCAACCACGAGCCGCGCGGCTGTCCGCGCGGCGCCTCGTATTCCTGGTATGTGTACTCGGCGCAGCGCGTGAAATACCCGATGATACGCGGCCGGCTGGTCAAGCTGTGGCGGGAGGCCCGCGAGACGATGGGGCCGCTGGAGGCGTGGGAATACATCAGCCAGAACAAGGAGCGCGCCAGGGAATACAAATCCATGCGCGGGCAGGGCGGTTTCGTCCGTGCGAGCTGGGACGAGGCGACCGAAATCATCGCCGCGGCGAACGCCTACACGATCAAGGAATACGGCCCGGACCGCGTGATCGGCTTCTCGCCGATTCCGGCGATGTCGATGGTGTCGTACGCGGCAGGCAGCCGTTACCTCAGTTTGATTGGGGGGGTATGCCTCTCTTTCTATGACTGGTATTGCGATCTGCCACCATCCTCCCCCCAGGTATGGGGCGAGCAGACCGACGTGCCGGAATCGGCTGACTGGTACAACTCGACCTATCTGATGGTGTGGGGCTCGAACGTGCCGATGACGCGCACACCGGACGCGCACTTTTACACCGAGGTGCGCTACAAGGGTACCAAGACGGTCGCCGTATCGAGCGACTTCGGCGAAATGGCCAAGTTTGGCGACATCTGGCTAGCGCCCAAGCAAGGTACCGATGCGGCACTCGCCATGGCCATGGGCCATGTGGTGCTCAACGAATTCCACAAGACGGGCAAGAGCGAGTACTTCAAGGCCTACGGCAAGCAGTACACCGACTTCCCGATGCTGGTGATGCTGAAGGACAACGGCCAGGGCCTGGTCGGCGACCATTACCTGCGCGCCTCGCACCTGTCCGGTCACGACGATGCGAATAATCCGGACTGGAAAACGCTGCTGATCGACGAGCAGAGCGGCGACATCGTCGTGCCCAATGGCACCGTTGGCCTGCGCTGGGGCGAAGAGGGCGAGAACATCGGCAAGTGGAATCTGGAGCTGAAATCCGCCGACGGCCGCGAGATTGATCCGCTGCTGTCGCTCAAGGACAAGTCGGATGAAGTGGTGAGCGTCGGCTTCCCGTATTTCGGTGGCGAGCACGACGACGTGCTCAAGCGCAATGTTCCGGCCAGGCGCATCACGCTGAAAACCGGCGAAACGGTGCTGGTCGCGACCGTGTACGACCTGATGCTCGCCAACTACGGCGTCGACAATGGCCACGGTGGTGGCAATGTCGCGACGTCTTATGAAGACGACGTGCCGTACACGCCGAAATGGCAGGAAAAGCACACCGGCGTGAAGGGCAAGGATGTCGAAACGGTCGCGCGCGAGTTTGCCGACAACGCCGACAAGACGCAGGGCAAGAGCATGGTCATCGTCGGTGCGGCGCTGAATCACTGGTATCACATGGACATGACCTACCGCGGCATTATCAATCTGCTGATGATGTGCGGCTGTGTCGGCCAGAGCGGCGGCGGCTGGGCGCACTACGTGGGCCAGGAAAAGCTGCGCCCGCAACAGGGCTGGGCGCCGCTCGCCTTCGCCACCGACTGGCACCGTCCGCCACGCCACATGAACGGCACCAGCTTCTTCTACAACCACACCAGCCAGTGGCGCCACGAAAAGCTCGGCGTCGATGAGATCCTCAGCCCGACCGCGCAGGCGGCCAAGTTCGAAGGCATGGCGCTGCTGGATTTCAACGCCAAGGCCGAGCGCATGGGCTGGCTGCCTTCCGCTCCGCAGCTGGAAACCAATCCGCTGGAAGTGACCCGCGCGGCAGCTGCCGCCGGCAAGGATCCGGTGGCCTACGCCGTCGAGAATCTGAAGGCCGGCACCTTGAACATGTCCTGTGATGATCCGGACAATCCGCGCAACTTCCCGCGCAATATGTTCGTGTGGCGCTCCAACATTCTGGGTTCAAGCGGCAAGGGCCACGAGTATTTCCTGAAATACCTGCTCGGCACGCAGAATGCGGTATTTGATGATGAAGCCACCGGCATCAAGCCGAGCGAAGTCAAAGTGCGCCCGGCCGCGGAAGGCAAGCTCGACCTGCTCACCGTGCTTGATTTCCGCATGAGCACCACCTGTCTCTATGCCGACATCGTGCTGCCGACCGCGACCTGGTACGAGAAGGACGACATGAACACGTCCGACATGCACCCCTTCATCCACCCGCTGAGTGAAGCCGTGCAGCCGCTGTGGCAGGCCAAGAGCGACTGGGAAATCTACAAGCTGATCGCCAGGCGCCTGACCGAGATTGGCGGGCCGGCACTCGGCACGCAGAAGGATCTGGTACTCGTTCCCTTGCTGCACGACACCCCGGGCGAGCTGGGCCAGCCGCTGGAGCCGAAAGACTGGAAGCACGGCGAATGCGATCTGCTGCCTGGCAAGACGGCGCCGAGCATGGTGGTCGTCGAGCGCGATTACACGCGGATTTACGAGAAATTCACCACCATCGGTCCGCTGCTGGCCAAGGTCGGCAACGGCGGCAAGGGCATTGCGTGGAAGACCGGCCACGAGGTCGAGCTGCTGGGCAAGCTCAACGGCATCGCCGCCAACGGCCAGCCGAAGCTCGAATCCGCCATCGACGCCTGCGAAATGATCCTGAGCCTGGCCCCGGAAACCAATGGCCACGTGGCCGTCAAGGCCTGGGACGCACTGGGCAAGATCACCGGTCGCGACCACACGCATCTGGCGATCCCGCGCGAGCATGATTCGATCCGCTTCCGCGACATCCAGGCGCAGCCGCGCAAGATCATCTCCTCGCCGACCTGGTCCGGCCTGGAAAGCGAGGAGGTCAGCTACAACGCCGGCTACACCAACGTGCACGAGCTGATTCCCTGGCGCACGCTCACCGGCCGCCAGCAGTTCTACCAGGATCACCGCTGGATGATCGATTTCGGCGAAGGCTTTACCGTCTACAAGCCGCACATCGATCTGAAAACGACCGACGCGATGCTGAACCGCAAGCCCAACGGCAATACCGAGATCGTGCTGAACTTCATCACGCCGCACCAGAAGTGGGGCATCCACTCCACCTATTCGGACAACCTGCGCATGCTCACGCTCAGCCGTGGTGGCCCGCACGTGTGGATTTCGGAGGCCGATGCGAAAAAGGCCGGCATCGTCGACAACGACTGGATCGAGGTCTTCAACCTCAACGGCACGCTGACCGCGCGTGCGGTGGTCAGCCAGCGCGTTCCCGACGGCATGACGCTGATGTATCACGCGCAGGAAAAGATCGTGAACGTTCCCGGCGCCGAAACCAGCGGCAAGCGCGGCGGCATCCACAACTCGGTCACCCGTGCGGTCACCAAGCCGACGCACATGATCGGCGGCTACGCGCAGCAGGCCTACGGTTTCAACTACTACGGCACTGTGGGTGCAAACCGCGACGAGTTCGTGATCGTGCGCAAGATGAAGAACGTCGACTGGCTGGACCAGCCGCTGAACAAGACCGAGGCCTGAGGAGAAGACCATGAAAATTCGTGCACAAGTGGCGATGGTGCTCAACCTCGACAAATGCATCGGCTGCCACACCTGTTCGATCACCTGCAAGAACGTCTGGACGAGCCGTGACGGCGTCGAATACGCCTGGTTCAACAACGTCGAAACCAAGCCGGGCATCGGCTACCCGAAGGAATGGGAAAACCAGCAGAAGTGGAAGGGCGGCTGGCAGCGCAACAGCGCCGGCAAGCTCGAACCGCGCCAGGGCGGCAAGCTGCGCATCCTGGCCAACATCTTCGCCAACCCCAATCTGCCGGAAATCGACGACTACTACGAGCCGTTCACCTACGACTACGAGCACCTGCAGAACGCACCGGAAATGCAGACACCGCCGACCGCCCGCCCGGTGTCGGTGATTACCGGCCAGAAGATGGAAAAGATCGAATGGGGCCCGAACTGGGAAGACGATCTGGGCGGCGAATTCAGCAAACGCAGCAAGGATCAGCTCTTCAAGGACATCGAGAAGGAGATGTATTCGACGTTTGAGAACACCTTCATGATGTACCTGCCGCGCCTGTGCGAGCACTGCCTGAACCCGGCCTGTGTGGCATCCTGCCCGTCCGGCTCGATCTACAAGCGCGAAGACGACGGCATCGTGCTGGTCGACCAGGACAAGTGCCGCGGCTGGCGCATGTGCATCTCCGGCTGCCCGTACAAGAAGATTTACTACAACTGGGATTCGGGCAAGGCCGAGAAGTGCACCTTCTGCTACCCGCGCATTGAAGGCGGTCAGCCGACCGTGTGTTCCGAATCGTGCGTGGGGCGCATCCGCTATCTGGGTGTGCTCTTGTACGACGCTGACCAGATCGAGACGGCAGCCAGCGTGGCCAATGAAGAAGACCTGTACAACGCGCAGCTGAAGGTCTTCCTCGACCCGAACCTGCCGTCCGTAATCGAGGAAGCGCGCAAGCAGGGCATTCCGGAATCGTGGATCGAATCGGCGCAGAAGTCGCCGGTGTACAAGATGGCGGTGGAATGGAAGGTGGCTTTCCCGCTGCACCCGGAATACCGCACGCTGCCGATGGTGTGGTACATCCCGCCGCTGTCGCCCATCCAGGCCGCCGCCGAGCGTGGCGTGATGGGCCGCAACGGCATCCTGCCGGACGTGAAGGAAATGCGCATTCCGGTGAAATACCTTGCCAACCTGCTGACTGCCGGAGACGAAAAGCCGGTGCTGGCGGCGCTCGACAAGATGCTGGCGATGCGCGCCTATATGCGCGGCAAGAGCGTGGACAAGACTGAAAACCTGGAGGTATTGCAGCAGGTTGGCCTGACCCAGGCGCAGGTCGAGGAGATGTACCAGATCATGGCGATCGCGAACTACGAAGACCGCTTCGTGATTCCATCCAGCCACAAGGAAGAGGTCGAGGACAGCTTCAACGACAAGGCCAGTTGCGGTTTCACGTTTGGCAATGGCTGTTCGGGTGGCGTGTCGTCTGGAACTTTGTTTGGCAAGAAGAAGGAAGGCTCGATCATCTTCGTCGACATGCCTAAATCCAGAAAGAAAGCCGCGCAAGAAAGCGGTGCGGACTGATAGGGGGTATGCATGAAACACTTCCAGATTCTCTCGGCTCTACTGCAATACCCAGAGGGGGTATTGCAGGATGCCTTGCCGGAAATCCGTGCTGAACTCGCGGATGCGCCGGCGGGTGTCGCGCAAGCCGTCGCTCCCTTGCTGGATCATCTGGCCGCGCACGATCTGATCGCGCTGCAGGAAGGCTACGTCAATACCTTTGACCGTGGCCGCAACTACAGCCTGCACCTGTTCGAGCACGTGTACGGCGAAAGCCGCGACCGTGGCCCGGCGATGGTCAGCCTGATGCAGGAATACACCAACCGCGGCTTCTTCATCGCCGCCGACGAGCTGCCGGATTACCTGCCGCTGTTCCTCGAGTTTCTCGGCCAGACGGATGAAGCCACCGCCGAAGAATTCCTCGGCGAATCCATCCACGTCATCGCGCGCATTGGCGAAAAGCTCGCCGAAGCCGGCTCGCCCTATGCCGGCGTGTTCACCGCGCTGAGGGGCCTGACCGATGTCGAGCCCTTGCCGCTGGCCGAACCGCCGGTGCGCGACATGGACGAGGTCATGGAGAAATTCGGTGGCGGCATCGATGGCATGGAGCCGCTTCTGCAACCCGGCTTGCAGCCCGGATTGACGGGTGGCGCGTGCGGTTCGGCAGCGCAAACCATCCAGTTCCACCCGCGTGCAAGCAGCGTGGCTGGCGCCTGAAACCATGCAACGCAGAGGCGCAAGGATGCAGAGAAAAACAGCAAGAACGGTTTACCGCTTTTCTCCACGCCTCAGCGTCTCTGCGTTGGGTTTTGTTTTTGAGGAGTTTTCAAAATGAACTACCTGCAACAGTTCCTTTTCGGGATCTATCCCTATATCGCGCTGGCCGTGTTCCTGTTCGGCAGCCTGGTGCGCTTCGAGCGCGAGCAGTACACGTGGAAATCCGAATCGACGCAGATGCTGCACCGCGGGCAATTGCGCCTGGGTTCCAACCTGTTCCACATCGGCATCATCGGCGTGTTTTTCGGCCATCTGGGCGGTCTGCTGACGCCGATTTCGGTCTGGCACGCGCTGGGTGTCACCCACGAAGCCAAGCAGATGCTGGCCATCGTGGCCGGCGGCATTCTGGGCGGCGTCGGCCTGATCGGTTTGCTGATCCTGCTCTATCGCCGCTTCAGCAATCCGCGCCTGGCCGCCGTCACGCCGTTCCGCGACAAGCTGCTGCTCTTGTGGCTGCTGGCCACGCTGGGCCTGGGGCTGGCGACGATTCCGGCGTCGATGGGGCATATGGATGGCGAAATGATGGTGATGTTCATGGAATGGGCGCAGCGCATCGTGACCTTCCGTGGTGATGCAGCCAGCTTCGCGGCCGGTGCGCCGCTGGTCTTCCAGCTGCACATCTTCTTTGGCCTGACCTTCTTCATCATTTTCCCGTTTACCCGCATGGTGCATGTGTGGAGCGGCTTTGGCAGCCTCGGCTACATCGGCCGCGCCTGGCAACTCGTGCGCCCGCGCTGATTGGGTGCGCTGGGTGTTAAATCGTAGGGTGTGCAAATCCGCAAGGATTTGCGCACCGGAATGTGGTGCGAACGGTGCGCAAATCACGATTTGCACACCCTACAACTGGTCGAGTACGTTGCGGCAGCGGTGTATTGCCAGAGCCGGGCCGTGTCGCGTTTGCTGATTTCGGCCAATCGCAATGTGGCGGCGTATCGCGCGCATGCCGATGCCGTGCTGCAGGACAACTGGCCGGGGTTACCCGGCCCGCTGGCCGGAATCGAAGCCGCGCTGGCCGCGGTCGATGAAGACTGGCTGCTGGTGCTGCCCTGCGATGTGCCGGACTTGCCGGCCGACTTGCTGGAAAAACTGGCGGCGGCGCTTGTCGGCGGCGCGCCGGCAGCGTATGCCTGCAGTGGCGGGCGCAGTCATCCTGCCATCTGCCTGCTGACGAAATCCCTGCTGCCGGGACTGCGCGAACGCCTGGCGGCAGGGCAATACCGCGTGCAGCGCTGGCTGGATGAAATCGGGGGTATGCCCGTAGAATTCAGCAAGAACAATTTTTACAACATGAATACCCCTGAGGATATCCAGAGCATGAGCGAAGCAGAACCGCATTACGGGCTGACGCATTTCGATGCCGAAGGTCAGGCGCACATGGTGAACGTCGGCGGCAAGACGCCGACGCAGCGCGTGGCGCGCGCTGCCGGGCGCATCGTCATGCTGCCGGATACGCTCGCAAAAATCGCCGCCGGCACGCACAAAAAGGGCGACGTGCTCGGCATTGCGCGCATCGCCGCCATCATGGGCGCCAAGCGCACTGCGGACCTGGTGCCGCTGTGCCATCCGCTGCCGCTGACGGGTGTTGAGGTGGCGTTCCGGCTGGATGAGGCTACGAGCTGCGTGCATTGCGAAGTGACCGCGTCGACCTTTGGCGTGACCGGCGTGGAAATGGAGGCGCTGACCGCCGTTCAGGTGGCGCTGCTCACGATCTACGACATGTGCAAGGCGGTGGACAAGGGCATGGAAATGTCCGGAATCCGGCTGCTGGAAAAAACCGGTGGTAAATCGGGCCACTGGCTGGCTGAACCACGATGAAATTCGGCGACGCGCTGTTGCAACGCCAGCGATTGTCGACGCGCGTAGTCAGCTTTCTGATGCTGACCCTGCTGGTCGGGCTGAGCGCCATTGGCGCTACCTTGTATCTGTCGTGGCAGCTTGAAGGCGGGGCTGCGGCCATCAATACGGCGGGTAGCCTCAGAAAGCAGACCTATCAATTGGGTCTGTCGATGCAGGAATATGCGACGGATCGCAATCCGCAATTGAAGCAGCGCATCCTCGATGAGCGAAATACCTTCAGCGCCACGCTGGATCTGTTGCAACGCGGAGACCCGGCAAGGCCGCTATACCTGCCAGGTGATGAGCGTGTCCGGCAGGTGTTTGCCCGTATCCGGCAGCAATACGATAGTCAGATTGCCCGCTGGGCTGATGATGTTCTGCAGGGACGGCGCTTGCCGGCCTGGACCGATCTGCGCAGTGATTCGGACCATTTTGTGGCCGAAGTTGATCATCTGGTCAGTCTGGTCGAGCAATATAACGAGCGCCGGACTCTGCTGTTGCGCCTTTCGCAGCTTGTGTTGATTGCGATGGCGATTGCCGGCTGTGTGGCGCAGATCTACCTGATGTTTCTGCTGATCTTCCGCCCGCTCGAGCGCTTGCAGCTAGGGATGCAGCGCATGGCACAGCGTGATTTGACGGTGCGCCTTCCGGTTGAAACCCGCGATGAGTTCGGCGAGCTGGCCGAAGGATTTAACCGCATGGCAGACCGGCTTTCCGAATCCTATGCCACGCTGGAAGCCCGTGTGGACGATAAAACTGCTGCACTCAATGGACAGAATCGGGAGCTGGCGCTGCTCTATGGCACTGCGGCATGGCTCAATGAACCACATGCCGCACAAGCGCTGTGTCGCGGCTTCATCGAACGGATGCGCGAATGGTTTCAAGCCGATGCCGCCAGCGTTCGCGTGCTTGATCCGGCGCAGCAGAATGCGCACCTGATGGTGGCGGATCATCTGCCCGAGGTGATGCTCGATGCGCCGCAATGCCGGCAGATCAACGATTGCCTGTGTGGTGCGGTGGTGCAGCAAAATAGCGCAGTGATTCATGACTTCCGCAAGGGCGCGCCTGCATCGGCTGCGCGTGAATGCGAGCAGCAGGGCTTCGCGCAGGTCACCGCGTTTCCGATCCGCGCCCGGCAGGAGCAGACCGGCTATTTCAATCTGTATTTCCAGACTCCGCACCAGTTCACCGCGCGCGAGCTGCAATTGCTCGATACGCTGGGCCACCATCTGGGCAATGCGCTGGAAAACCTGCGGCTGGCCGCCAGCGAGCGTGAACTGGCCGTCACCCAGGAGCGCAATCTGCTCGCGCAGGGTCTGCACGACAGCATTGCGCAGGGCCTGTCGTTTCTTAATTTGCAGGTACAGATGCTGGAAGATTCGCTCAAACGGGATTCGCTCGACGAAGCGCGGGAGATCGTGCCCTTGCTGCATGCCGGTGTGCAGGAAAGCTACGACGATGTGCGCGACCTGCTGCTGAATTTTCGCAGCCGGCTGGGCGAGGGCGATCTGAATGGCGCACTGGAATCGACGGTTGCCAAATTCCGCCGTCAGTCCGGCTTGAAAGTGTCATTTACCAGCAGCGGCCACGGTGTACCGCTGCCGCCCGACGAGCAGATCCAGATCCTCTTCATTCTGCAGGAAGCACTGTCAAATGTGCGCAAGCATGCCCTCGGTGCCGATCAGGTCACGGTCACTTACGTAGAAGGCCCGGATTTGCTACTGTCTGTGCATGACAATGGTCCGGGCTTTGATCCGGCGCTATTGGCCGAGCGTGCCGAGCGGCATGTGGGTTTGCGTATCATGCAGGAGCGCGCCGCGCGGGTAGGGGCAACGTTACATGTCGAGTCCGGCTGCGGAGTCACGGTTCGCCTTTGTCTGCCGGAAGAACAACGCCATAAAATTCCAAGGAAAGATCATGTCTGAAACCACCCCGATCCGAGTCATGCTTGTTGATGACCACACCCTGTTTCGCAGCGGCGTGAAGCTGCTGCTATCGAAACAGGCTGATTTGCAGATCGTGGGAGAAGCTTCCGACGGCGCCGAGGGCCTCAAGCGCGTGAACGAGCTGAAACCCGATGTGGTGCTGCTCGATCTGAACATGCCGGGCTTGTCCGGCCTGGAAGTGCTGCAACTGATCCTGCAGGATTCGCCCGACACGGCGGTACTGATGCTCACCGTCTCGGAAGATGCCGAAGACCTTGCCACCGCGCTGCGCAACGGCGCACGCGGCTACCTATTGAAGAACATCGACGCCGATTATCTGGTCAACGCCGTGCGCCGCGCCTTCGACGGCGAAGCGGTGATTGCCGAAGGCATGACCGCCAAGCTGGTGCAGCAATTCCGCGCAGCAGGCGCAACACCGATTGCGGTAGAAAAAGACCGGCTCACCCCGCGCGAACGCGAAATTCTCACCTGTCTGGCGCATGGCTCCAGCAACAAGGTGATCGCCCGCCAGCTCGACGTAGCAGAAAGCACGGTGAAAATACACGTGCAGAACATCCTGAAAAAGCTCGGCCTCTCCAGTCGTGTGCAGGCGGCAGTGTATGCTGTTGAACACGGCATGCAGTAAAGGCTGTGGCGTGATACGGATGGGTGTATAGGGGTTGACCGGCAATGGCCAAAAAAGTCCCGCTCAACCCCGCCCACCCCGAGCGCATCTGCTGGGGCTGCGACCGCTACTGTGCCGCGAACGACCTGCGCTGCGGCAACGGCGCCGGCCGCACGCAGCACCCGGTGGAAAGCTGGGGTGAGGACTGGGCGACGTGGGAGGCTGATGATGAGTGCTCTGCCAGTGAGGCTGCCGTGCAGGCAAGCTGTTGAAATTTGTCGACAGCTAGTGCTAGCGTGGGTTGAGCATTTGGATGCGCCACAGGAAATCCCTTCTGGGGAAAGCCCAATATGTCATGATAATCATGTTGGGCTTCATTTCATTCAGTCCAAACTAAGAACTGGGTATATCGCCATAAGGTCAGGGAATGCAATATCAATTGGTTATATTTGACCGTATTCAGGCCGGCTTTCCAGTGCCGACCAACTTTGCCGATGTTCAAGCGTTGCAACAGAGCCTGCGGCGTAATCCGCCTTGCTCATTACCCAAATCGGATCGTTTGCCGCATCTGGCCTCGATCTTGCTCGATCGTTTTCCCCTCGAGGGCACCGATGAGCAGGAGTGCATCTGGCATGTGGGCGAAGAGTTCGAAGAGGAATTCGGCGATCTGATGGGCGACGCCAAGGCTGCGGTGAATCATGGCTGGCATCTGACCTCGCCGGGCGGCGAGCGGCTGATTGTTTTGATGCGCGAGTTGCTACCGTTGTTGCAGGTGTTTGGGTTGGATTTGTTCGATCTGACAGGCGGGTTTTATCTGTGCAATGCGGGGCAAGATACGAGCTGCTGGCGGCTCGACAGTGGCGAGCCATTTGATCCCGAGTTGTACTTTCCTGCCACACCACCGATTGATGTGGCCAGCCTGCCGGCTTTTGTAGATCGCCCCGGTCGCCCACCTAGCTCGCTGCTGGTGTTTGATTTGTATGATTTAAAGCACTGGGGAAGTGATAGTCGGCGCGAATTCTCTTTGGCTGGTGGTTTTCATAGCGTGGATCAGGATGATTATTGCGAAGCACATGAGGAAGATCGAATCGAAAAATTGCCCGGCATGGTTAAGGCGCTACAGCACAAACAATTCCCACCTACTTCGTCGCAACGCCAGCGCTTGGAGCGGCTGGTGGTTGAATTATTAAAGCGCTTTCCTTACCCCAGGCCCGCAGCTGAGGAAGTTTGGCAGGGATTCTGGCCGCTGGCGCAAATTCAAACGCAAACGGTACAGGCCTGGCGACCTTCGATCCGGCCCGAGCGCTATGCCGAATTTATGGCGGCCTTGCTGCCGCTGGCGCGCGAGCTGCGACTCGATGTGATTGACGTGCATTTGGGTATCTACTTTATGCAGGCGAAGAAGCACCTCGCGATTCCGAGTGTGAGGCAGGCCTTGCTATACCAATTGGACCCGAGTGCGGCAAGCTGGAAAAAGCCGAACGAAGCCAAAAGAATGAAAACCATCCAAGCGGTGCTCGACCCTGCGTTGACGCAAGCCGGGTTTGAGCTGCTGGAGGCAGAAAGTCATGCATGCCGTTATCGGCGTGAGATCGCTGGCGGTTACCAGTTGATCAAAGCATTACAGATTAGCACTCCTCGATACGATAAAAAGCAGTTGATTATTACCTGCGAGTCCTACAGCCTGCGCCGAGGTAGGGCGTGGGAACTTGAGGACTGGGTAGCTCAAGGTCAGCATCCTGCTGATTTCAGCGCACCGTCCAACTTGAAACCTGGGTGTGCTTTGTCTCTGCAATTTCCGCTCTTGCCGCTCACGCCTGAAAATGAATGGGTGAAGTTCAGCGAGAGTTTGCAAGATTGCCATACCGAAACGCAGGCCAGCATCATCGCCCAGCAAGTGATTGAATATGGCCTGCCCATGCTGCATGAAGCCCGTACGGTAAAAGGTATGGTGCGCTTGTATAGCGATCCGCAATGGAAGGATGGCTTTATCTACAACCTGCACGGGAAATGGCAGCAGCTTAGTTGGAAAATGCTCTATTACGCTCACGTTGCGCAGGATGAACGACTGGGGCAGTGGGCGCAATTCATGCAGCAATGTTGCGAAGACCTAAACTGGAAAATGATGCGCCCCAATTTTAAACAAGACTTGCGGGAAGGCTTGAGCTTCAAGCCTGCGCTGTGGGCGCAATACGAGCCGGTTGATCCGGATGGAGTGGCTTGAGTAAGCATAACCAGCCACAAGCTGATTTGGGGGTTGTAAACCGCCAGGTTTGCGAACGCGGGCATATGCCGCGATCACCCGTATTGTTTATTTGAACCGTGTTGCGGTGCGCAAATCCCTGCGGGTTTTGCACACCCTGCGATGTACCTTTTTTACGAGTTTCCCCATGTCTGATCCCGTCAAAATCGGCCTTGTTTCCACTTCCGACCGTGCCAGCCTCGGTGTGTATGAAGACAAGGGCATTCCGGCGCTGCGCGAGTGGCTGTCCGGTGCCTTGCTCAATCCCTGCGTGTTTGTCGAGCGGCTGATTGCGGACGAACAGGCCGACATCGAGGCGACGCTGAAAGAACTGGTCGACGAGCACGGCTGTGATCTGGTGCTGACCACCGGCGGCACCGGGCCAGCGATTCGTGATGTGACGCCGGATGCGACGCTGGCGGTGGCCGACCGGGTGATGCCGGGCTTCGGCGAGCAGATGAGGCAGGTCAGCCTGCATTATGTGCCGACGGCGATTCTCAGCCGCCAGGTGGGCGTGATTCGCGGGCGCTGCCTGATTCTGAATCTGCCGGGCCAGCCCAAGTCGATCAGGGAAACGCTGGAAGGCGTGAAGGACGCTGACGGCCAGACGCTGGTGCACGGCGTGTTCGCTGCTGTGCCGTATTGCGTGCAACTCTTGGAAGGGCCGTATCTGGAAACGCGCGCAGAGGTGGTGGCGGCGTTCCGGCCGAAATCCGTACAGCGATAACCAGGGGTATATGGTTTTAGCCTTTATTTTATAAGGCATATGGTCATATACGCGGCTATCTATGTGGTAGGGCTGCTTGCTCTTCCCTGTACAGGGTGCGGGGCAGGATGTCGCGCTGATTCTGCCGGTGCGTGCTGCATTACCGTTGTTTTCATTTCTGCTTGCGTTGTTGCTGCGCAGGAAAATTGCGCAGTATAACCGCCAGCAGGCTTGTTCCAGGGCGGCGGGCGGTGTGGCCGGCATGATGGCCGTTGCGCCTAGTGATTCGACCTCCCGAAATTTGAACTCCTGTAGGAGCGAGCTTGCTCGCGAAGCGTTGCAGATCGCGCGCACCCGAAGGGGACTTCCTGCGGGGCGCAAGCTCGCCCTTGCGACTGAAAACATCGAAGGGGCAAATCACTCGTTTACCGGTGCCAGCCGCAGCAGCGCGCCGTCGCCTTCATCGGTAAGCAGGTAAATATGCCCGTCCGGGCCGACGCGCACGTCGCGGATGCGCCCGAAACCGTCCTTGAGCAGGCGCTCCTCGCGAACGACGCGCTCGCCGTCGAGTTCAAGGCGTACCAGCATCTGGTATTTCAGCGCGCCGGCGAAAAGATTGCCGCGCCAGCCGGGAAACGCGCGGCCTTCGTAAAAGGCGAGGCCCGATGGCGCAATCGACGGTGTCCACTGGTGGATGGGCTGCTCCATGCCCGGTTTGCTTGTGCCTTCGCCGATTTTCGTTCCCGTGCCGTAGTTGGCGCCATAGGTGATCACCGGCCAGCCGTAGTTGCGCCCGGCGCGGATGATGTTGAGCTCGTCGCCGCCCTGCGGGCCGTGTTCCGTCGCCCACAGTTCACCCGTTTTCGGGTTGAGCGCCGCGCCCTGCATATTGCGGTTGCCCAGGCTGTAGATTTCCGGCCGAGCCCCCTCCTTGCCGGCAAAGGGGTTGTCGGGCGGGAAGCGGCCATCGTCGAAGAGGCGTACGGTCTTGCCGGCGAGGTCGTCGAGCTTTTGCGCGCGGCCCATCTCGCCACGGTCGCCCTGCGTAATGTAGAGCTTGCCTTTGCCATCGAAGACCAGGCGCGAGCCGAAGTGCTGGCCGGCGCTGCTGCCGGGGCGCTGGCGGTAGATCTGCTGCACATTGTCCAGCCGGTGGCCGCTTGTGTCCGCAAGCAGCCTGCCGCGCGCAACCTGCGTGGCATAACCCTGGCCCTCGCGCCCGGCATAGGAGAAATACACCCAGCCATTGCGGGCAAAATCGGGATGCAGCGCCACGTCGAGCAAGCCGCCCTGGCCGTGCGCGGCAATCGGTGGCAGGCCGGCGACCGGGCGCGGATCAAGCTTGCCGCTGGCGTCCAGCACGCGCAACCGCCCGGGGCGCTCGGTGACCAGCATGCGCCCGTCGGGCAGGAAGGCCAGACTCCAGGGATTTTCCAGCCCGCGCGTGAGCGTGCTGACGCGGAAGGCATGCTTTTCGCTGCGGATGACCATATCAGCCGCCTGGCTAGCTGCCGCGCAGACGAGGCCAAACAGGGGATAAAGGAGAAAGCGGACGAGGGGCATGGCAGGCACCGTTTCTGGCTGTTGGACGCGCGCATCAAATGATTACCTGTAGCAAGACTTCTCGGCAAAACCCAAATCAACCACAGAGGCACAGAGAACACAGAGAAAAGCGGGAGCACGTCATAGGCATTCCTCAGGGCTTGCTTCCTCTGTGCCCTCTGTGTCTCTGTGGTTCAAATAGGTTTTGTGGTTTGCTGAGAAGTCTTGCCAATCAGTAATGATTATGGCGCGTGGGCAAGCGATAACGCTTGGTGCAGACGGTTTTGCAGGAGTTCCCAGCCCGCGGCCAGTGCGTCCTGGCCGGTAGCGCTGAGTGGCTGATCCAGCTCGAAGGTATTGCCCTGCAGCTCAAGCAGATAAACGGCTTGAGGTGGTGTACCCACATGGGTTTGGCAGTGCCACAGCACTTCGGCCGGTGAACTGGCATGGCTGGCCCATGCTGCGGGCTGGCGTGCGGCCACGCTGCGCCAGCTGGCCGGGTCTGCCGCCTTGCGGCTGGCGTCGGCGAAGATCACCAGCTCGCGCCCGGCCAGATCAAAGGCATGCTCGGGGCTGAGCTGGAAATCGGTGAGGATGTCGATCCGCTCGCCCAGCTCGTGTTTGGCTACCCATGCGGCCAGCCGCTCGCCGAGCAGCGGCCCCAGCGCGTCGTCGCCGCGCGAGGGATTGCCGTAGCCGAAAAACAGGATGGGCGCGGGCCTCGTCATTTCTGCATCATTCCTGCACGATGCGGCCATCGTCGTGGCGCAGCAGCCGGCTTTGCAGCGAGCCATCGGGATTCAGGGCTTCGATCACCAGCGGCATCTGCCCCAGCGCGTGCGTGGCGCACGACAGGCAGGGGTCGTAGGCGCGGATCGCGACTTCGATGCGGTTGAGCAGCCCTTCGCTGATTTCGCGGCCATCGAAGTAGTTTGCCGCCACCGCGCGCACCGAATCGTTCATGCCGCGATTGTTGTGCGTCGTCGAGACGATCAGATTGGCGTAGCTGATCTGTTCGTCCTCATCGATGCGGTAATGGTGGATCAGCGTACCGCGCGGCGCCTCGATGACGCCGACACCTTCACGGGCCGGCTCAGATGGCTGCGCCATCAAGTCGCTGCCGAGCAGTTCCGGGTCGTCGAGCAGCTCGCGGATGGTTTCCGCGCACATCAGCGTATCGATCATCCGCGCCCAGTGCTGCGCCAGTGCGGCCTGCACCGGCTTGCCGCCGCCGTAGTCGATGAATTCGCGCCGTGCAGCTTCTGCCAGCGGCGTGGGCATGAAATCGGCATTGTTGATACGCGCGAGCGGCCCGACGCGGTAATAGCCGGCATCGTGGCCGAAGGGGGCGAGGTAGGGAAACTTCATGTACGACCACGGTTTGACTTCCTCGCGGATCAGGTCAAGGTAGCGCGCCGGGTCGTGATTGTTGACGATGATCTCGCCGGCGGCGTTTTTCACGCGCAGCACGCCATCACAGAGTTCCGCCGCGCCATCGCGGCTGACCAGCGACATGAACGCCGATTCGGATTCGCCAAAGCCGCGGAATTCCGCCTCGTTGGCGAGGTAGTTGTCGCGCGCCAGCGCATTGCTCGCCACGCACCAGGCTACGATCTGGTCGATGTCGCTCAGCATTTCGTCGCGCTCAGGCGCACTCAGCGGCTTCAGAAAACCGCCCGGCGCGCTGCCAGTGCCGTGCACGCGTTTGCCAGTGAGGTGGCGGATGACTTCCTGGCCATATTTGCGGATGCGGATTCCCCTGAGGCCCAGCTCCTTGTGGTCCGCCAGCACGCCGATCACGTTGCGGTGCGCTACGGCATCGTCAAAGCCGAAGAGCAGATCGGGCGAGGCCAGGTGGAAAAAATGCAGCGCATTCGATTGCAGCACCTGGCCATGGTGCAGCAGCCGGCGCAGTTTTTCGGCGGTCGGCGTGATGCGCGCGCTGCCGAGCACAAAGGGATCGCAGGCCTTGGATGCCGCCAGCAGGTGGCTTACCGGGCAGATGCCGCACAGGCGCTGCACCAGTGTCGGCACCTCACGAAACGGCCGCCCCTGGATGAAACGCTCGAAGCCGCGAAATTCGACGATGTGCAAGCGTGCCTGGCGTACGCGGCGCTCATCGTCAAGCAGCAGCGTGACCTTGCCGTGCCCCTCGACACGCGAGACCGGCTCGATGACGACCCGGCTGAGGCCGGCGGTGTCGGAAGCGGTTTCCAGATGTTCGTACATGGCGTGCTCCTTTGGGCTTCCTGTGCTGGCGGACGCGGTGTCACTGGATTCCCGCGTTCGCGGGAATGACGAGGCTGCTGATTTCCTTAAGGGCGTCATGCCCGCGCAGGCGGGCATCCAGTCGGAATTCCGCAAATGTCGTCCCATAAATCCCGCCACTGTGGGTTGACTGACTCGATCAGTTGCAGTTTCCAGTCACGATTCCACTTCTTGAGTTGTTTTTCCCGCGTGATGGCGGCGTCCATGCTGCCGTGCTGCTCGTAGTAAACCAGCAGGTGTATGCCGTAGCGCCTGGTGAACCCTTCCGTGACATCATTTTTGTGCTCCCAGATACGCTTGAGCAGATTGGACGTCACACCGATAGACAGTGTGCCGTTTCGCTTGCTGGCAAGGATGTAAACGGCTGGTGCCATGCATTTGGCAGGCATCTGTCGCAATCCTAGTCAAACCGCCGCAGCGGATAGGCCAGCTCCGGCTCGCGCCCGGCCAGGAGCGCGGTCAGCAACTCCCAGAAGGCATCCGCCGGCGGCGGGCAGCCGGGCAGCACGCGGTCGATGCGTACGACCTCGTGTAGCGGATAGACGCGGTCGAGCAGCAGCGGCAGCTCGGGGTCGTCGGGAACCTGCGGGGCTTCGATGCCCGGCCCCTGCAGATAGGCTTCGGCAAAGCATTCTTCGAGCGGAATGCGGTTGCGCAGCGCCGGCACGCCGCCCGACAGCGCGCAGGCGCCGACGGCGATCAGAATGCGGCAGCGGCTGCGGAATTCGCGCAGCGTGTGCACGTTTTCCGCATTGCACACGCCGCCCTCGACCAGGCCGATGTCGATGCCTGCTGCATCGACTTCCTTGATGTCGGTGAGCGGGCTGCGGTCGAAGTCGACCAGCTCGGCCAGCTCGGCGATGCGCTCGTCGATGTCCAGAAACGACATGTGGCAGCCGAAACAGCCGGCCAGCGAGCAAGTCGCGACCCTGATCTTGTTCATGACGCGCTCCTTTTGCTTTGAACCACAGAGGCGCAGAGATCACAGAGGAAAACGGGAGAATCAGTTTCTCGGTCCTGCCTTCTCTGTGCCCCTCTGTGCCTCTGTGGTGCAGGTTTTCATTCTTCCGCCTTGCTGGACGGCTGCCTGTGGCCCACGCGGGCAATGTCGTCCGCATCGTAGAGCCGTTCGCCAATGGCCAGCGGGTAGCCCTCGCGCTTGGGGATCAGCGCGCCGGTGGGGCAGATGCGCGCGGCAAAGTCGGTGATGCTGAAATTGGTGTCGCCCAGCAGCCCCGATTCGCTGTTGACGACCAGCTGCGTGCGCGTGCCGCGCCCGGAGAGACCAAAAACCGCCTTGCCGTCGGTTTCGCGGCTGGCGCGCACGCACAGCTCGCACTGGATGCAGCGGTCGCGGTCGAGCAGCATGTCGGGGTGCGAGGCGTCGACATTGCGCAAGGGGTAGAAATGCGGGTAATGCGAATCCTGCATGCCGACGTGGTAGGCCACCGCCTGCAGCTGGCAGTTGCCGCTTTTTTCACAGAAGGGGCAGTAATGGTTGCCTTCGACAAACAGCATCTGCACGACACGCCGGCGCATCGCGGTGAGCTCGTCGGTGTCGTTGTCGACCTGCATGCCGGGTTGCACCGGCATGGTACAGGCAGTGCCGAAGTGGCCGTTGATCTTTACCGTGCACAGCTTGCAGCTGCCGCGCGGGCGGTATTCCTCGTGGTAGCACAGGTGCGGGATATAGACGCCGGCTTGCGTCGCGGCTTCCATGATGGTCTGGCCGGGCTCGAAGGGGATGTTTTCGCCATCGAGCACAAAGGTGAAGTCGTTGCCGTTCATGTGCCTTCTCCCGCTTTGGCGGCATTGATGGTGCAGCCGTGTTCGTCGCAGCGCTGGCCCAGGTGGGCTGCGGCGTCGTCGCGCCTGCTCAGTTCGCGCGAGATCGCCAGCGCACCGTCGAGATCAAAACCCGGAACGAAATCGAGCGAGGTCAGCCGCGATTCGTAGAGCGGGCGCATGCGCTTGATGGTGTCGAGCAGCGGGTTGGCTGCCGTCTGCCCCAGCCCGCAGTGGCTCATGTCCTTGATGCACTGCGCGGTCTCGGCGATATCGGCGAGCTCGCGCGCTGTGGCGTGGCCGGCCATGATCTTGTCGATCGACTGCCTTAACAATTGCGTGCCGATGCGGCAGGGCGAGCAGAAGCCGCAGGATTCGCCAGCGAAAAAGTGCGTGAAGTTCTGTACTACGGCCAGCATGTCGCGGCTGCGGTTGAACACCATGAAGGAGCCGCCGGTCGAGAGATCCTCGAAGCTGATCGCGCGGCCGAATTCGATGGGCGTGATGCAGGTGCCCGACGGGCCGCCAACTTGCACTGCCTGGGTATCCGTCGCTCCGCAAGCATCGAGAATCGTCTGCACGCTAACCCCAAAGGGGTATTCATAAATGCCGGGGCGGGCGACGTCGCCGCTGACGGAAAGCAGCTTGGTGCCGGGCGAGTGGCGCGTGCCGGATTCCAGAAACCAGTCGGCGCCGTGTTTGGCGATCAGCGTGGTTTTGACATAGGTTTCGACGTTGTTGCAGATCGTCGGCTGGTTCAGGTAGCCGTGCGTGGCGGTGTAGGGCGGGCGCGTGCGCGGGACGGCGCGCTTGCCTTCCAGCGATTCGATAAGCGCGCTTTCCTCCCCGGCCACATAGGCGCCGGCGCCGAGATGGATGTCGATGTCGAAGGAGAAATCGCGCCCGAGGATGTGCTCACCCAGCAGCTGCTCGGCGCGCCGGCGCGCCAGCACGGCAACCAGATGCGGGTAGAGCCAGGCGTATTCCGCGCGCAGGTAGAGAAAGCCTTTTTCCGCGCCGATCACATACGCGCCCAGCGTCATGCCTTCGAAGACTTCGTCGGCGAAGCGGGTCAGCAGCGTGCGGTCCTTGAAGGTGCCGGGCTCGCCCTCGTCGGCGTTGCACACCACATAGTGCGCCTTGCCCGGTGCATCGCGGCAGACGCGCCATTTCAGCGCCGTGCGAAAGCCCGCGCCGCCGCGCCCGCGCAGGCCCGACTTGTCGATCTCCTTGAGAAAGCGCTCCGGGCCCAGTGCCAGCGCCGCCTGCAGCGCCCGGCCTGGCTCGCTGCGTTCCGCCAGCACGGGGCCGGCCACGCGCAGCGCTTCCTCGACCTGGAACCAGCCGGCCGGCCAGGTGGCTATGGGCTCGCCGGCCTCGATCTTACTCGCGATTTCCGCAGCCAGCCCGGTCGTCAGGCGCGTGATCGGCCGGCCGTTGACCAGCAGCGCCGGGCCCTGGTCGCACAGGCCGGTGCACGAGGTGTAATCGACAAACACGCGCCCGTCAGCACGCGGCTTGCCGCGCGTAACGCCGAGTTTTTCCTGCAGCGTCGCCATGATCTTTTCATTGCCGAGCATGCGGTCGGTGATGTTGTCGGCGACATAGATGCGGTAGTCGCCCAGGCGTTCGGTGGAGAGGAAATGATAGAACTCGACGACACCATGGACCTGGGCCAGCGGCACGTCGAGCGCCTTGGCCACGTAATCGCGCAAGGGCGCCGGGCAGCCGCCGTATTCGTTTTGCAGCGCGATCAGGATCTGCACCAGCCGCAAGGGATCGCGGTGCTGTGCGTCGAGCAGCTGGTTGACGCGATGATAGGCTATGGCCGGCATGGCGGGCTCCTCGCAAGGCGGCGCACGGTGGCGGGCGCCGTGATTTCCCCTTTCTAGCCCAAAAACCCTGCCGGCAATGAGGTTACGACCGCGAGCGGCGGATTGCCGGCCAGGGCGGCGGTCAGCCTGCTTGCTGCAGGGCGACCCAGGCCTGGCCCAGGCTGATGGCGCCATCTCCCGGGGGCATGCGTTCCGCGCGCAGCAACGTCAGCCCCGCATCCTGCAGGATTTGGCCAGCCGCCTCGTCAAGCAGGCGGTTGGCCCAGCAGCCGCCGGCAAGCGCAACGGTGGCGAGCCCCTGCTGTCGCGCGCTGGCGATCAGCCAGTCGGCCAGGCCGGCGGCTAGCGTGGCGTGCAGCAGGCTGGCGCCAGCGCGCACGTCGGTTTCATCGGCCAGCCGGGCAAACAGCGGCAGAAAGTCGAGCTGCCCGGCGGCGTTGATCTGCCAGCCGTCCGTCATCGGCGCGGCCGGGCTGGCGAGGCTTTCCAGGCGCTGGGCGGCTTCGGCTTCGTAATCCTGCATTTCGCACACGCCCAGCAGCGCGGCTGCCGCGTCGATCAGCCGGCCCAGACTGCTGGTGTGCGAGAGCGTCTGCATCTGCTGCAGCTGGCGCGCGACGCGCGCTGCGTCCGCGTGGGCAAAGCGGCGGGGGATTTCTCCGGCACGGCCAAGCCGTGCCAGCAGGGCGGCGGCCAGCCGCCAGGGTTCGCGCGTGACCTTGTCAGCGCCGGGCTGGGCCAGCAGGGCGAGATGCCCGAGGCGCTGGCAGCCCTGGCGGTCAACCCGCAGCAATTCGCCGCCCCAGCTGCCATTGCGACCCTTGCCGTCGCTGCCATAGCCATAGGCGTCGAGCGCGAGACCGAGCACCGGGCCGGTATGGCCGTGTTCGGCCAGTACGGCGGCGATGTGGGCGTGATGGTGCTGGACATGCAGCACGCGGGCGCTGAACGTTTGCCCCAGCTCCTGCGCCAGCCGCGTGCTGTAGAAATCCGGATGGCTGTCGCAGGCGATCAGGTCGGGGCGCAGCCCCAGCCGTTGCGGCAGCGTTTCGGCCTGCCCGGCCAGCACCCGGCAGCTGCGCGCGTCGGCCAGGTCGCCGATGTGTGGCGAAACATGAGCCAGGCCCTGCCCGGCCACGCAGAGTGTGGTTTTCAGTTCGGCGCCCAGCGCCAGTACACATCGCTGGGTATTGGCTTGAGGCGCAGCAAGGGTAAAGGGTATGGGGGCATACCCTCTGGCCCTGCGCAGAAAGCAGGCGCTGCCGTCGCTGCGCACGCGCAGCACCGAATCATCATTGCGCTCGGCGATCAGGCGGTCGTGCACCAGAAAGGCGTCGGCCACCTGTGCCAGCTGCTCGCGCGCCTCGGTTTCGCTGATGCAGACGGGCGCGCCCGAGGCGTTGGCGCTGGTCATGACCAGCAGCATGGCTTGTGGCGCCTGCAGCCAGTCCATACCGGGCGGATTGCCGGCCGCGGCGTGAAACAGCAAATAGTGCAGCGGCGAGCAGGGCAGCATCACGCCCAGCGACGCCAGCCCGGGCGCCAGGCTGGCGGGCAGCGTGCCGCCAGGCTGGCGGCGCAGCAGCACGATGGGGCGCTCGGGGCTTTCCAGCCAGGCGGACTCGTGCGCATCGATGGCGCATTCGCCGGCCAGCGAAGCGGTATTGGCGGCCATGATCGCCAGCGGCTTGCGCGCGCGCGGCTTTCTGGCGCGCAGGCGGGCAATGGCCTGCTCGTTGCGGGCATCGCAACACAGGTGAAAGCCGCCCACGCCCTTGATGGCGACAATCGCGCCATGGCGCAGCAGCGCCAGCGTGGCGGCAATGGCATAGCCGGTGAGGCGGGCATCGCCCGGCACATCGCGGGCAATCGAGGCGCCGCTGGCCAGCTGCAGGTCCAGCCTTGGCCCGCAGTGCGGGCAGGCCAGCGCGGGTGCTTCGAAATGGCGGCCGGCCGGGTCGGCATGGCGCGCGGCGCAGACCGGACACCGCATCGCGGTAGTGTCGCGCAGGGTCGGCGAGCCTGCGGTCAGGGTGTGGCGCGGCCCGCACTGCGCGCAGTGGGTAAAGGCATAGCGCCAGCGCGGCGACTGCGGGTCGAACAGCTCGGCCAGGCAATCGGGGCAGGGGGCGAGATCGGCAACGCCAGGCGTGCGAATGGCCTCCTGGTTGCGCGCGGCGGCAGTGACGCCTGCCATTCTTGCCGTGCCGTCAGGCCGAATGGCCAGCCGTTCGCTCATGGTTTCACTCTCCCGCTGCTAAGAAGCCCGGCTTGCCGGCTTGCGCCGCCATTTTTACCCCGGTTCACTATGGGTAAGGTCGGGCGCAGAAGCAAACGGGGACTGCGGGAATTTGCGCTGGATCAAGGTGAACGGCAGGCCAGGCGCCCGGGGCAGGGGCGCAAAACACTCAGGCCCGCTTGTTGCGGGCCTGAGTATTCTTTCGGGTATTGCCTTGCTGGCTTTATTGCGTATTGGTCTTGGCCTTATACCCTGGCTTGCTCGGCAGTTTTCTTGCCGCGCAGCTTGCCGATGCCGGCTACAACGCCCAGCACCAGCGCGCCGGCGATCAGGCCGACCACGATATTGAGCAGTGAAGGCACCAGCGGCGCGACGATGCCCGACAGGCCGGCCATGTGGTCGATGCCGTGATGCAGGAAGGGCAGGCTGTGGCTGACGATGCCGCCGCCCACCATGAACATCGCGATGGTGCCGATCACCGTCAGCGCCTTCATCAGCCTGGGTGCGGTGGCGAGCAGCGCATTGCCGACCAGCGTGGCGGCCGCGCCGCCCTTGCGGTTCAGATACACTCCGATGTCGTCGAGCTTCACGATCAGCGCCACCAGACCATACACACCCACCGTCATCAGCGCGGCGATGCCGGCCAGCACGGCGAACTGCATGCCCAGCGTCTTGCCGGCGACGGTGCCCAGCGCGATCACGATGATTTCGGCCGAAAGCACGAAGTCGGTGCGGATCGCGCCCTTGATCTTTTCCTTTTCCATGGCGACGAGGTCGACGTTCTCGTCGGCCACGGCGGCGACCAGCTGCTGGTGCGCGCTTTCGTCTTCTTCCTTGCTGTGCAGCGCCTTGTGCAGCACCTTCTCCACGCCCTCGAAACACAGATAGAGGCCACCCAACAGCAGCAGCGGCAGGATCAGCGCCGGCACGAAGGCGCTGATCGCCAGCGCGGCCGGCACGAGGATGAGCTTGTTCTTCATCGACCCCACGGCCACCGCCCACACCACCGGCAGCTCGCGCTCGGCGCGCACGCCGGAGACCTGCTCGGCGTTGAGCGCCAGATCGTCGCCCAGCACGCCGGCCGTTTTCTTGGCGGCCACTTTGGTCATCACGGCGACATCGTCAAGAATGGTCGCAATATCGTCGATCAGGGTAAGAAGACTGGCACCGGCCATGGTGGGATTCCTGCATGAATGAATTGGGAAAGGCGCGCGTAATGTAGACGTTTGCGTCCGGCATGTCATCTTTCCGTGCGTGCGCGTCGCCAAAGCGTGACACGGCGCGCGCCTTGACGAGTATCGGCTCTGCCGCTAAGGTTCGTCGATTTGACTGATGACCGGTTTGAAGCTGCAAACCGCGCAAAACAAGGGCATCCGCATGGCCAAGGCAAAACTTCCCGCCAGCTTTGAAGCCGGGCTCGGCGAACTCGAACAGCTCGTTGGTGAAATGGAAAGCGGCAAACTGCCGCTGGACGCCTCGCTCGCCGCCTACCAGCGCGGCATCGAGCTGTTGCGCTATTGCGAAGGGCGGCTGGCCGATGCCGAACAGCAGATCCGCATTCTGGAAGCCGGCGAACTCAAACCGCTTGCCGTGGAACAAAACGCCACCGGCGCCGCCACGGCACAATCGCCGGATGGATTGCCGGGCTGATTGCCAGCACCAAAAAACCCCGACAGCCCGCCGGGCGGGCCAGACCCCTGCCGAACCGACCGAAAAGACCACAATGGCCGATTTTGATTTCAAGTCCTGGATGAGCGATGTACAGACGCGCATGGAAGCCTGTCTGTCCGCGTCGCTGCCGCCGGCAACACAGCTGCCCGAACGCCTGCACGACGCGATGCGCTATAGCGTGCTCGACGGCGGCAAGCGCGTGCGCCCCTTGCTGACCTTTGCCGCCGGCCTGGTCGCCGACGCCGACGCCGACAAGCTGCAATACGCGGCAGCGGCCGTGGAAATGATCCACGCCTATTCGCTGGTGCACGACGACATGCCGGCCATGGACAATGACGTGCTGCGCCGCGGCAAGCCCACCGTGCACGTGGCGTTCGGCGAGGCAAGCGCACTGCTGGCCGGCGACGCGCTGCAGGCGCAGGCCTTCGACGTGCTCTCTGCCCGACCGCTGGCCGCAACGCCGGCCGACCAGCTGAAAATGGTCAGCCTGCTCGCGCGCGCGGCGGGCAGCCTGGGCATGTGCGGCGGCCAGGGCGTCGATCTTTACAGCGTCGGGCGCGAGCTGAGCCTGCCCGAGCTGGAACTGATGCACATTCTGAAAACCGGCGCGCTGATCCGCTGCGCGGTGCTGCTGGGCTCCTACTGCGGCCGGCCGCTGTCGGACGACGAGCGCGCCAGGCTCGATACCTATGCCAAGTGCGTCGGTCTGGCCTTCCAGGTGGTCGACGACATTCTTGATTGCGAAGCCGATTCGGCCACGCTGGGCAAAACCGCCGGCAAGGATGCGGCGAACAACAAGCCGACCTATGTCTCGCTGCTGGGTCTGGGCGGCGCGAAGCAGAAGGCGGCCGACCTGAAGGCCGAGGCGCTCAATGCGCTGGCGCCGTTTGGCGAGAAGGCCGTGGCGCTGGCCGCGCTGGCCGAATTCATTGTGGAGCGCCGCTCCTGAACCGAGCGGATTTCAGCATCCGGCCGCGTTTGCGCCCGCTGCGGGCCATATCGGCCGGATTGCCGTGACAAGAAGAAAACCATGACCGTACCGATGAAGTATTCCCTGCTTGAGCGTATCGACTCCCCCGCCGACCTGCGCGAACTGAACCGCCGCGAGCTGCCGCAGCTGGCCGGCGAATTGCGCGAATTCCTGCTGGAATCGATCAGCCAGACCGGCGGGCATTTTGCGTCCAACCTCGGTGCGGTCGATCTCACCATCGCGCTGCATTACGTGTTCAACACCCCGGAAGACCGGCTGGTGTGGGACGTCGGCCACCAGAGTTACCCCCACAAGGTATTGACCGGACGCCGAAGCCAGATGGGCACCATGCGCAAATACGGTGGGCTGGCCGGCTTTCCGAAGCGCGAGGAGAGCGAATACGACACCTTTGGCGTCGGCCACTCGTCCACCTCCATCGGCGCCGCGCTTGGCATGGCCGAGGCCGCGCTGCTCAAGGGCGAAAAACGCCGCGCGATTGCCGTGATCGGCGACGGTTCGATGACCGCAGGGCAGGCGATTGAGGCGCTGTTCAACGCCGGCCACCGCGACGACATCGACCTGCTGGTGATTCTCAACGACAACGAAATGTCGATCTCGCCCAATGTCGGCGCCTTCAACAACTACCTGGCCAAGCTGCTGTCGGGCAAGTTCTACAACGGTTTTCGCGATGCCTCGGGCAAGGTGCTCGAGCGCCTGCCGTCGCTGAAGGAACTCGCCAAAAAGGGCGAGGAGCACGTCAAGGGCTTCTTCACGCCGGCGTCCTTTTTCGAGGAGCTGGGCTTCAATTACATCGGCCCCATCGACGGCCACGACATGGAAACGCTGGTCACCACGCTGGCTAACATCAAGGAACTGAAAGGCCCGCAATTCCTGCACGTGGTCACCAAGAAGGGCCAGGGCTACAAGCTGGCGGTCGACGACCCGGTGAAATACCACGCGGTCACGCCGTTCACGCCCTGTGACGGCATGGCGGGCAAGAGCGCCGGCAAGCCGACCTTCACGCAGATCTTTGGCGACTGGCTGTGCGACATGGCCGCCGCTGACGAAAAGCTGGTCGGCATCACGCCGGCGATGCGCGAAGGCAGCGGAATGGTCAGGTTTCACAATGAGTACCCGAAGCGCTATTTCGACGTCGGCATTGCCGAGCAGCACGCGGTGACGTTCGCCGCCGGGCTGGCCTGTGAGGGGCTCAAGCCGGTGGTCGCCATTTATTCCACGTTCCTGCAGCGCGCCTACGACCAGCTGATCCACGACGTGGCGCTGCAGAATCTGGATGTCACCTTTGCCATCGACCGCGCCGGTCTCGTCGGCGCCGACGGCCCGACGCACGCCGGCTCCTTCGATCTGTCCTACCTGCGCTGCATTCCGAACATGGCGGTGCTCGCGCCTGCCGATGAAAACGAATGCCGGCAGATGCTCTACACGGCCTACCAGCATCAAGGCCCGGCCGCCGTGCGCTATCCGCGCGGCAGCGGCATGGGCGTCGCGGTCGAAAAGGCCATGAGCGGTGTCGCCTGGGGCAAGGGCGAAATCCGCCGCCAGGGCAGCAAAGTCGCCATCCTGTCCTTCGGCACCTTGCTCGCTGCCGCGCTCGAGGCGGGTGAGGCACTTGATGCCACCGTGGCCAATATGCGCTTCGTGAAGCCGCTCGATTGTGAGCTGGTGGCTCAGCTCGCCGCCGGCCACGAGCTGCTGGTGACGGTCGAAGAGAACGCGGTGATGGGCGGCGCCGGCTCCGCCGTGCTGGAATGCCTGGCCGCCTGTGGCGTGTCGGTTCCGGTGATCCAGCTCGGCCTGCCCGATGCCTATGTCGAGCATGGCGAACAGAAACAGCTGCTGGCCGACTGCGGGCTGGATGGCGCGGGGATTGTTGCAGCGGTGCGCAAGCGCCTGGCTGCCTGAGCGGTTGACTCTGCTTTGTGGGTTTGAAAGACGAAAGGCTTCCGACGCAGAGACGCAGCCCGCGTAGGTACGATTAGCGTAGCGTAATCGTACGTATGCCGTTGGGCACAGGCACACATTTCACAGCAGCGCCTGCGCCTCGTGAAATGGCAGTCCATGCGCCTCGGCCACGGCCTTGCAGGTGAGCTTGCCTTCCGCCACGTTCAGCCCGGCCAGGAAGCCCGCGTCTGAGCGCAGCGCAGCGCGCCAGCCCAGGTCGGCGAGTTTCACGATATAGGGCAGGGTGGCATTGTTCAGCGCGAAGGTCGACGTGCGCGCCACCGCGCCGGGCATGTTGGCGACGCAGTAATGCACGATGCCGTCGACCACATAGACCGGATTGTCGTGCGTGGTTGGCCGCGAGGTTTCCGCGCAGCCGCCCTGGTCGATGGCGACGTCGACGATCACCGAGCCGGGGCGCATTTGGGCCAGGTGTTCGCGGCGAATCAGCTTGGGCGCGGCGGCGCCCGGCAGCAGTACCGCGCCGATAACGAGGTCGGCCTGGAGAATCAGTCGCTCGGTCGCTTCCTGCGTCGCATAGATCAGTTTCACCACGCCGCCGAATTCGCGGTCAAGGCGGCGCAACGTGTCGATATTGCGATCGAGCACGGTGACGTCGGCGTGCAGACCCAGCGCCATGCGCGCGGCGTTGGCGCCGACCACGCCGCCACCGAGAACCACGACCTTCGCCGGCGCGACGCCGGGAACGCCGCCGAGCAAAATGCCGGCGCCGCCCTGCGATTTTTCCAGTGCGCGCGCGCCGGCCTGCACCGCCATGCGTCCGGCGACTTCGGACATCGGCGCGAGCAGCGGCAGTCCGCCCTGTTTGTCGCTGACCGTTTCATAGGCAATGGCAATCGCGCCGCTGGCGAGCAATTCTTCCGTCTGCGGGCGATCGGGAGCCAGATGCAGGTAGGTGAACAGCAACTGGCCGGCTCGCAACATGGCGCGCTCGCCGGCCTGCGGCTCCTTGACCTTGACGATCAGTTCGGCCGTGGCAAAGACCTCGGCGGCGTTTGCCGCGATGTCCGCGCCGGCGGCGCGATAGGCGTCGTCGCCAAAACCGATGCCTGCGCCCGCGCCGGTCTCGACCAGCACGCGGTGGCCGCGCGAAGTCAGCTCGCGCACGCTGGCCGGCACCATGCCGACGCGGTATTCATGAATCTTGATTTCCTTCGGGACGCCGACTTGCATGCTGCACCTCGCTGCGTGGTCTGCCCGGCCAAGATCGCCGGTGATGCTCCTTTATAGCCTGCAAGGCAATGAGTGGACGATGCTATGGGTATATGCCTGAAGCCATTTCGCGTAAATGGCTGCATACGTATACATGTGCTTGTATAGAGATGCTTGTACAAATCGCGACAGTGAGAACCGTTCTCGACCTTGACTGACGGGCGTACACTCGGGCTTTGATCCTGCCCGTGAGCCACTATGACCGACCGCCGCGAAATGTTGCTGCTGCTGGCGCTGATGCTGGTGATGTTCACCACCATCGTCGATTTCATGATCATGATGCCGCTCGCGAGCTACCTGATCGCCGATCTGCGCATCAGCACCGGCCAGTTTGGTCTGCTGGTGTCGTCCTATTCGCTGGCAGCCGGTGTTTCGGCGCTGCTGGCGTCCTCGCAGGCGGATCGCTTTGATCGGCGGCATGCGCTGCTGTTCTGCTATGCGGGGCTGACCGTTGGAACCTTGCTGTGTGCGCTGGCCGGCAGCTTCGCGAGCCTCCTGGCCGCCCGCATCGTCGCCGGTGTGTTCGGCGGCGTGCTGGGCTCGATCACGCTGGCGATTGTCGGCGATGTGATCCCGCTTGAGCGGCGTGGCCGGGCGATGAGCTGGGTGATGCTGGGCTTTTCGCTGTCGGCCGTGGCCGGCGTGCCGCTGGGGCTGTGGCTGGCCGCGCACCAGGGCTGGCGCATGCCGTTTTATGTGCTGGCAGGCGTGTGCGCGCTGCTGTGGCTGCTGATGACTCGCGCGGTGCCGCCGGTACGCGACCATCTGGCGCGTACGCCTGGCGGCTGGCTGGCCAACTACCGCGAGCTGCTATCTGACCGCAACCACTGGTGGGCGGTGGGGCTGACGGCGCTCTTGATGGTTTCCGGCTTCTCGGTGATTCCCTTTATCGCCCCGACCATGGTCGCCAATGTGGGGCTGGCGCCCGAGCAGCTGATGTACATCTATCTGGCCGGCGGCGCGGCGACCATCTTCACGCGCCCGGTGATCGGCCGGCTGACCGACCGCTACACGCCGCGCCGCGTGGTGGGCTGGCTGATCGTGCTGAGCTTTCTGCCCATCGTGCTGGTCACGCAAACACTGGCCGTGGGGCTGTCCGGCCAGCTGGCGATTGCCGTGCTGTTTTTCGTGTTTGTCAGCGGGCGCTTCATCCCGGCCACCACGCAGGTCACCGCTGCCACGCGCCCCGAGCTGCGCGGGCGGCTGATGGCGTTCAATTCGGCCGTGCAGAATTTCGCTTCCGGGATTGCCTCGCTGGCAGCCGGCATGGTGCTCACGCAGGACAGCCATGGCGTCTGGCACCGCTATGGCTGGGTGGGGCTGGCCAGTTGCGCCGCCGGCGTGCTGGCGATCTGGGTGGCTGGCAAGATTCGCACGGTTTCCTGATGGGTATTGCCGCACAGCCAATTCTGTGAAAGGGGTGTACGGAAATACATGGTGAAGTATGTTGGTAATCGGCGCTTGGCAGGGTGTTGAAAAACACCCTGCGGCTCGTTTTTCCGGCAAAGCCGGGAAAAATGTACCTGATTAGCAAGACTTCTTAGTAAAACCCAAATCAACCACAGAGACACAGAGAACACAGAGAACACAGAGAACACAGAGAAAAACCGGAGCACGTCCAGGCAATTCTCAGGGTTTTGCTTCCTCTGTGTCTCTGTGGTTCAATGGGTTTTTTGGTTTGCTGCGAAGGGTTTCCAATCAGGAAAATGTATGAAAAGCAAATTGTAAACCATTGATTTTTCAAGAGGCCGTTTGCACCGGGCTTTGCCCGGTGCTTGATGCTGCCGGAAAAACCGACTTTTTCAACCGCCAGTTAGTCGTAGCGCAGCTCGCTCGCCTTGCCGCGGAACACGCGATAGGCAAACACCGTGTAGGCGGCGATCACCGGCAGCACGATCAGCGCGCCATAAAAGATCACCTGCAGCGCAGCCGTGCTGGCCGCGGCCTGCCACAGCGTGAGCCGGTCGATCACCAGATACGGAAACACGCTGTAGCTCAGGCCGTAGAAGGCCAGCAGCACGATGCCGACGACCAGCAGGAAGGGCACGAGGCTCAGGCGTTCGCGCGCGGCGGGTTCGCGCCTGGCCAGGCGCGGCAGCAGCAGCCACAGCGCGGCGAAGAGCGCGGCGGTCACGACGGGAACCAGCGCGAGCAGAAAGACGGTCGGCAGCGCAAACCAGCGCTCGGCGATGCGCGCGCTCGCCAGTGGCGTCGCGATCGACACCAGCACGACGGCGGCCGCCGCGGCATACAGGCTGCTCCGGGCCCAGGCAATCGCCCGCAGTTGCAGCGCGCCGTCCGTTTTCAGGATCAGCCAGCATGCCCCAAGCAGGATGTAGCCGCCAGCCAGCGCCAGACCCGAGATCAGCGCCATGCCCCAGGGCATGGCTCCGGGGGCGAAACCGGTGATGAAGCGGCCGAGCATCACGCCCTGCGCCAGCGCGGCCAGCAGCGAGCCGGCGGCAAAGGCCATGTTCCACGCATACTGGTGCTCGTCGCGCGCCTTGACGCGGAAGTCAAAGGCCACGCCACGCAGGATCAGCCCCAGCAGCATCACCGCCACCGGCAGATACAGCTCGCCCAGGATGATGCCGTGCGCCAGCGGAAAGGCGACCAGCAAGAGCCCCACACCCAGCACCAGCCAGGTTTCGTTGGCGTCCCAGAAGGGGCCGATGCTGGCGATCATCGTGTCCTTTTCTTCGGCATTTCCCAGTGGCAGCAAGAGGCCGACGCCAAGGTCATAGCCATCCAGAATCACATAGATGAGCATGGCCAGCGCCATCAGCGCGGCAAAAATCACGGGCAACCAGAATTCCATGTCATTCTCCCTGTGCGGATTGAAGGGCGGCCTTGCTGGCCTTGCCCGCCATGTGGAATACCACGCTCACATAGGTGGCCAGCAGCACGACATACAGCAGCAGATACATCACCAGCGTGCTGGCGACCATGCCGCCGGGCACCTTCGTCACCGCGTCGGCGGTGCGCAGCACGCCCTGCACCAGCCAGGGCTGGCGGCCGATTTCGGCGACATACCAGCCGGCCACCGTCGCAATCCAGCCGCTGAAACTCATCCACACCAGCGCGCGGCTCAGCCACGGCGCCAGCGTGCCGCGCCGGCAGAACTGCCAGGCGCCGAGCACGCCGATCAGCAGCATCGCCAGCCCGACGCCAACCATCACGCGAAAGCTCCAGAACACCTTGGCCACCGGCGGATGGTCGTCGCCGAACGCGCTGATGCCCTTCAGTTCGCCATCCAGCTCATGCGTGAGGATGAGGCTGGCGAGCTTGGGGATGGCGATGCTGTAGTCATTCGTGCGGGTTTCAGCGTTGGGCAGCGCAAACAGCTGCAGCGGCGCGCCGCGCTCGGTGTGCCAGATGCCTTCGATGGCGGCAATCTTGGCCGGCTGGTGCTTGAGCGTGTTGAGCCCGTGCAGATCGCCCAGGAAAGCCTGCAGCGGCGCCAGCACGGCGGCGATGATGAGCGCCGTTTTCAGCGCGTTGGCGACGCCGCCCGAGCGATCACCGCGGCGCCAGCGCCAGGTCGACACGCCGGCAACCAGGAAGGCGACGGTCAACGCGGAAGCCAGCAGCATGTGGCTCAGCCGATAGGGCATCGACGGGTTGAAGATCACGGCCAGCCAGTCGGTGACCACCGCGCGGCCATCGACCATCTCGAAGCCGGCCGGCGTCTGCATCCAGGAGTTGAGCACGATGATCCAGAACGCCGACACCGTGGTGCCAAAGGCCACCAGAAAGGTCGCAAAGGTGTGCATGCGCTCGCCGACCTTCTGCCTGCCAAAGAGCATGATGCCGAGGAAGGTCGCCTCCAGGAAAAAGGCGGTGAGCACCTCGTACGCCAGCAGCGGGCCGGCAATGTCGCCCACCGTCTGCATATAGCCCGGCCAGTTGGTGCCGAACTGGAAGCTCATGGTGATGCCGCTGACCACGCCGAGCGCAAAGGTCAGCGCAAACACCTTGACCCAGAAGTAATAGGCGTCGAGCCAGGCGGCATCGCCGCTGCGGCGGTAGGCCGTCTTGAACCACAGCAGCACCCAGCCCAGCGCGATGCTGATGGTGGGAAACAGGATGTGGAAGGTGATGTTGGCCGCGAACTGGATGCGCGACAGCGTCAGTACGTCGAAATCCATGTCAGTCCTCCTTGCTGCGGCCAAGCCGGCTGGCGGCATCGACAAAACGGGTGACCTGCGTACCCAGCTTCAGCAGGCGCTCAAGCATGGCCGGCTCAAGCCGCTGCACGTCGCCAAACCAGGTCGTCAGCAGCTCGATCAGCTCGTGCATCTCGCGCATGCGGCGCTGTGCGTGTTCCTCGGCCGCGTCCTGCGGCTCTTGCAGCAGCGCCTCGCGCAGCAGCGACAGCGTCGGGTCGACCTCGCGCTTGCGCTTTTCCTCGGCCAGCGTGCGGAAGATTTCCCACACGTCGTCCGGCGTCGCGAAGTAGTCGCGGCGGTCGCCCGGCAGGTGCACAAGGCGCACCAGCCGCCAGCTCTGCAGCTCTTTGAGGCCGATGCTGACGTTGGAGCGCGACATGCCCAGCTGCTCGACGATGTCGTCGGCGTTCAGCGGCTGCGGGCTGATGAAGAGCAGGGCGTAAATCTGGCCCACCGTGCGGTTGACCCCCCAGCGGCTGCCCATCTCGCCAAAGTGCAGCACGAAGCGTTCGTTCAGTGGTGTGAGATTCATGGCTTTTCCATGTTTTTGTAATTTCAAGAATTATTGAAAATTATAAACGCAAGTTTGATCTGGCGCAAATTCTGACGAGCCTTCAGAAGAGCGCACCTTGCCCTTGAACAAAGTCATTCCTGATTAGCAAGACTCCTCAGCTTACAGATTTTTGCTGAACTATGCTGAAAGCAGAGCCCAAGCAGGAGAGCAATCATGTCCATGAATCTCGTGCAATTTCAGCGCGGCCTCTCGCTACCGGAGTTCCAGCGGCGCTTTGGCACCGAGCCGCAATGCCAGGCCGCACTGGAAAAAGCCCGCTGGCCACAGGGTTTCCGTTGTCCGCATTGCCAGCACACCGCCTGTTACCGCATCGGGAACCGCACGCATCCCCTCTTTCAGTGCACGCAGTGCCGGAAACAGACCTCGCTGATAGCCGGGACGATCATGCAGCACAGCGC
>NZ_ATZJ01000023.1 GCF_000428145.1 Chitinilyticum litopenaei DSM 21440
TGTTTCCGGCACTGCGTGCACTGAAAGAGGGGATGCGTGCGGTTCCCGATGCGGTAACAGGCGGTGTGCTGGCAATGCGGACAACGGAAACCCTGTGGCCAGCGGGCTTTTTCCAGTGCGGCCTGGCATTGCGGCTCGGTGCCAAAGCGCCGCTGGAATTCCGGTAGCGAGAGGCCGCGCTGAAATTGCACGAGATTCATGGACATGATTGCTCTCCTGCTTGGGTTCTGCTTTCAGCATAGTTCAGCAAAAATCTGTAAGCTGAGGAGTCTTGCTAATCAGGAAGCAAAATGAAAAAGGGGAAAGCAGTTGCTTTCCCCTTTCGCTAATCAGTCAACTGTAAACAGTCAGACGATTAGAAACCGGTCCAAACGCCAACCATGTAGTAGGTCAGGTCGCCAGCTTTTTCGTTGCGGTTCTGGATACGACCATAAGCAACGGTGTTCTTGGACAGGCTGTAACCATACTCAGCGGAGATGATGTCGCCAGCCTTGCCGAAGTTGTCACCGTCGAACTGGTGCCAGCTACCCTTGACGTAGTTCTTGCCCCAGCCGTAGGTGGCGCCGATGATCCAGTCGTAGGAATCAACCTTGGAGGAACCCGGATACTCGATGGCTTGGTAGTTGTACAGGCCACGTACGTTCAGACCGAAGTCGAAACCGTAAGTAGCGCCGATGTACCATTGCTCAGCTTCGCTGCCAGCGGCCCAGATGTCGTTGCCGAACAGGTAGCCAGCGTTCAGGTTGAAGCTGCCAGCACCGAAAGCAACGCTCAGGTCGGTCACGTTGGAGTCACCGATCTTGCCTACACCGGTAGTCGCCCAGTTATCCCAGCTGTGCTGGATACCGAAGCTGAAGCCACCGAAGTTCGGGGATTGGTAGTTAACGGAGGACGGAGCGAAGATCAGGGAAGTCAGCTTGCCTTCGTGGCCAGCCGGACCCCAGTTACGCTCAACCAGCTGCCAGTTGCCGCCCTGACCGTACGGCCAGTCCAGAACCAGGTAGCTGTTGAAGAACTGACGACCAACCTTCAGGGAACCCCAGTCACCAGCGAAACCAACCCAAGCTTCACGACCGCCCCAGGTATTTTGGTTAACCAGTTCGGAGTAATCGTTTTCGATGTTGTTACGGCCGGACGGATCACCAGTATTCAGCTTCTGGGAAACTTTCCAGATCAGCTTGCCGCCCATATCGAGCTTGTCGGAACCGTTGAAATCGATTTGCAGGCCACGATCCAAGCCTTGCTGGGTGTCACCCTTATCCCAGTCATAAACCACGAAGTTCATTTCCATGGAACCGGTGATGGATACTTCGGCCATGGCCGGAGCAGCGAAGGCACCAGCGATAGCAGCAGCGATCAGAACACGCTTGAACATTTAGTTTTCTCCTAGACACGAGAGGTTTTTATAAACCACCTGTATTAACACCACACACCTGAATGTTTGGTGCCTACAGACCGAAGCATACTAGGGCGGAAAGACGAGAAGCAAATCCGGATTCGGCTCTCCGGCAATGTGTTGGGCCGATGCAACAACAGCCCAAAGCATGCCCGGGACGCGCAGGCGGCTCAATCCACCAATGCCCGGCGCTCGCGCTCCAGCTGCACCAGCACACGCTGCAGATTGGCTTCAACCGCGTGCGTGAACTTGAGGTATTGGCAACCGACAAACCAGCGTGTCCCACTGTTCAGACGGGCCTCGCGCACGCTGCGTACTTCAAAGCCCAGCTTCAGCACGCCTTGCGCTCCCAATTCCAGCCACGCCTCCTCATATTGCTGGCCAGCCTCGACCCGCCCCGCCAGACCGGCCGGCAGCCAGGCGCCGAAACCGCCCAGCGAAATGTCGTGCAGGTCCATGCGCAGCTCCGCCCCATCGGCGAGTCGGGCACGGCAGAAATAGGGCTTGGCGACGGGTGTGGTCAGGCGGAAATATTCGCGGCGCTGCAGCTTGATCAGATCAGGCGGAAATGCGGCGGTGAATGCCGGTTTTCCCTCAAATTGGCACAACTGCGCACCGGCAATCGAAAACTGCACCTTGACGCCATCGGGCGCCGCGACCAGCAAGATCTTGTCGGCGCGCCGCAAGGCGTCGTTGCTGGGAGCATGGCCGCCAACATCGAACACAAAGGTTTTGGCCTTGACGTCCACGGCCAGTACCCTGGTCAGCAGCATGTCATGCCCCTGATTGAAGTAGGCAGCGAGCGCTGTGGCGTTGCTGGCGAGCTGCCGCAACTCATAGCCGATGGCCATGGGCGCCGTGAGGACATACGGCGCAAGATCCAGTTCATTGCCCAGCGGCTGCTGCTGGATAGACTCTACTTGATTGGCCATGGACAGCTTTGAAACTCCAGATACGGTAAGCCAAGATGAGTGTGCACGCTGCGCGCACCATACCCATCTCCCTATTGATCTTCCTGCAACAGCAAGCGAAGGTCATGCAGCAATACCCCCGGGTCACTACCATAGTTGACCAGCACGCGGGTCTTGCCGCTGCGATCCAGCAGGTAGGTGGCAGCGGTATGATCGACGGTATAACTCTCCCCGCTGCCCTGCTTCTGATAAATGACCTGGAAGGTCTTGGCCACTGCGGCGATCTGCGCCTCGCTGCCGGTCAGTCCGACAAAAGACGGGTGAAAAGCCGGCACATAGTGCTTCAGCAGTTCGGGCTTGTCGCGCGCGGGATCGACCGAAACAAACAGCACCTGCACGTCTTGCGCAGCCGGGCCCAGTTCGGCAAAGGCCGCACGCATTTCCGCCAGCGTCGTTGGGCACACATCCGGACAGTGCGTGTAGCCAAAAAACAGCGCAACCACCTTGCCGCGATAATCAGCCAGCGTGCGGGGGCGGCCATCGGCATCCTGCAGGCGGAAATCCCCCCCGATTCCCTGCCCGGTGATGTCCACCCCCTGAAATACCGGCGCCGGCGCGCACGCCGCCAGCAGCAAGCCCAAGGCCAGCAGCACGGGCCGCAGCGCGAGAGTCCAGAAACGCATCGTCATTGCTCCCATCAGGCATTCAGCGGCAAGCCGCTCTCCACTCGGGCATCGGCAAGCAGCAAGCCGGATGCACACAGCAGGACGCCGGCATCGGCATCGCGCGCATACGCAACCTCACCCAGCAGCGGCGCCGGCAACACCGCTTGCAGATAAGCCAGGTTTTCCGCGTAGCGCGCCATGTCCGGATCAAGCGCATTGGCAATCCAGCCCGCCAGGCGACAACCGGCAAGGCGGATGGCCTGCTCGGTCAGCCGTGCGTGATTGATGCAGCCCAGCCGCATGCCCACCACCAGAATGACCGGCAAGTCCAGTCTGATGGCCAGATCGGCCATGCTGTGCGCCTCGTCCAGCGGCGCGAGCCAGCCGCCTGCCCCTTCTACAAGCACAATATCGGCGCTCTGCCGCAATTCTTCTGCGCAACGGGCAATCAGATCCAGATCGATGGCAACCCCGGCTTCCGCCGCAGCCAGATGCGGCGAGATCGGTGGCTCAAAACGATAGGGATTGACCAGGGCCAGCGGCGCCGCCACATTGCTGGCGGCGGCATGCAGCGCGACATCGCGGTTCCACAACTCCCCGGCACGCCATTCGCAACCCGAAGCGACCGGCTTCATGCCGACACTGCGATAGCCCTGGCTGACCAGGCCGCGCAGCAATTGCGCAGTCACCACCGTTTTACCGACATCGGTATCGGTGCCCGTAATGAAATAAGCAATACCCATAGACCTACACACCTACAAGCAAATAGCCTGATTGGCTAGCGCCTCATACCCCACCCAAGCGCGGACGAAACTCGATAATCTGCGCACCATCCGGCAGGCGCTTCGCCGCGCTGCGCTCCGGCTTCCAGGCATGACCGTAGATCACTTCATAGGTGCAGGGCAAGACACCCTCGCGCCGGAAAGGCTCGTACTGCTGCTGCACCCGTTGCCAGGCGGCCTTGCCGAACAGGCCATGACGACGGCCGAGCGTGTGGTTAGCCGCGCCGATCTCTTTCAGGTCGCGCATGACCGCGCGCGCATCCGGATAGGTCAGCGTCAGGTGCTCCATCTCCATCACCGGAGCGGCAAAGCCCTGCTGCCCCAGCGCATCGCCGAGATCATGCATGTCGATGAAACGGTTGACGTGGCTGTAGCCGTCAATACCGGCAAAGGCGGCGCGCAATTCCTGCAGCGTATCCGGGCCGAGCGTGGCAAACATCAGCAGCCCCCCCGGCTTCAGGACGCGGAGAAACTCACCGAAGGCCAGGTCGGGTGTATTACACCACTGCAGTGTCAGACTGGACCAGATGACGTCGACCGAGTCATCGGCCAGCGGCAACGCCTCGATATCGCCGGCCAGCAGCAGCGGGCGCTGGCGATCACGCAGGCCGAACAGACTCTTGATGCTGGTCGGCTGCTTTTTGTGCAACTCGCGCAACATGGCCGGCGCCAGATCCAGCGCCAGCATCTGCGCATCCGGATAGCGCTGCCGCAAGCCAGCCAGGGCTTGCCCCGTGCCGCAACCGGCATCCAGCACGCGCAGCGGCGACACCTTGATCAGCTGCAGGCGCTCCAGCATGCGCGCGACCACCTCGCGCTGCAGCACGGCAGCGGCGTCATAGGCTGGCGCGGCCCGGTCAAAGGCCTGGCGCACCGCCGCCTTGTCGGTGAAGAACGCCTCGCTCATGCCGCGCTCTTGCTCAGGCGAGCCTTGGCGACCTCAATCAGCGCCGGCAGGATGGACACAAAGATGATGCCGATGATGATGGCGGTCAGGTTTTTCTGGATAAAGGGGATGCTGCCCAGCAGATAGCCGGCAGCCAGCAGCGAGCCCACCCAGATGGCAGCACCGCTCACGTTGTAGATCAGGAATTTGCGGTAGGTCATCTCGGCCATGCCGGCCACAAAGGGGGCAAAGGTACGCACGATGGGCACGAAGCGCGCGATGATGATGGTCTTGCCGCCGTATTTCTCGAAAAAGGCGTGGGTCTTGTCCAGGTATTCGCGGCGGAAAATTTTCGAATCGGGCCGGGCAAACAGCTTGTGGCCAAAATAGCGCCCGATGGTGTAGTTGACCGCATCGCCCAGCACGGCAGCGATGAACAGCAGGATGCCCAGCAGCCAGACATCCAGCAGCCCGCCACCGCACAGCATGCCGGCAACAAACAGCAGCGAATCACCCGGCAGGAACGGCGTCACCACCAGACCGGTTTCGCAAAAGATCACCAGAAAGAGGATGAGGTAGCTCCATGGTCCGAATGCGGTAACCAGATCACGCAGATGCGTGTCGAGATGGAGAAACAGATCAATGACATTGAAGTCCATGGGGCATCCTTGTTCAGACGAAAACGCCGACGAATGAACCGTCGGCGCAAAGGCAATGCTGGCGAAACGACTAAACGACCGCTTCTTCCTTGATCACCTCGGGCTTGACCATGTTATCGCGACTCACCCCCAGCATCAGCAGCAGGGGGGACGCCACCAGCACCGAGGAGTAAATGCCGAACACGATGCCGATGGTCAGCGCCATCGAGAAGCCGTGCAGCGCGGCGCCACCGAAGATCAGCATCGACAGCACCATGGCCTCGGTCGAGGCGTGCGTGATGATGGTACGGCTCATAGTTGCCGTAATGGCGTTGTCGATGATTTCCGGCACGCTCTTGCCACGCATGTTTGGCTTGTGGAAGTTTTCGCGAATCCGGTCAAACACCACCACCGACTCGTTCACCGAATAACCGAGCACCGCCAGCACGCCGGCCAGCACCGCCAGCGAGAACTCCCACTGGAAAAAGGCAAAACAGCCAAGAATGATCACCACATCATGCATGTTGGCGATCACCGCCGAAACGGCAAAGCGCCATTCAAAGCGGATCGCCAGATAAATGATGATGCCCAGACATACCAGCGTCAGCGCGGTGAGGCCATGACTGACCAGCTCCTCACCGACGGAAGGCCCGATGAACTCGACCTTCATCACCTTGACGTCCGGACGCGACTGCTTGAGCACCTGCAGTACCTGATCGGACAGCTGCGCGCTGGTTTTGCCCTTGATATTGGGCAAGCGCACCATGACATCGCGGGTCGTGCCCATGGCCTGCACCTGCGATTCGCCGTACTTCAGCGTGTCCACCTGCACGCGGATCTTCTGCAGGTCAGCCGGCTGCTCGTAGCGCAGTTCGATCACGGTCCCGCCGGTGAATTCCACGCCAAAATTCAGCCCCTTGAAGACCAGGAAAAAGACGGCCAGTACAAAGGTGATCAGCGAAATCGCCGTCGTGAGCTTGCCGTAGCTCATGAAGGGAATGTCGCGCTTGATATGGAAAAACTCGATCATGTCGGCAACTCCCTTAAACCGCGAGCGAGGTCACACGGCGACGGTAGCCGTAGACCAGATTGATGAGGCCGCGCGAGAAGAACACCGCGCTGAACATGGAGGTGAGAATGCCAAGACAGTGAACCACGGCAAAGCCGCGCACCGCGCCTGAGCCAAACATCAGGAGTGCGATGCCGGCAATCAGCGTGGTCACGTTGGAGTCGAGAATCGTGGCAAAGGCATGGCGATAGCCTTCGGAAATGGCCATCTGCGGGCTCATGCCATTGCGCACCTCTTCACGCACGCGCTCGTTGATCAGCACGTTGGAGTCGATTGCCATGCCCAGCGCCAGCGCGATGGCCGCAATGCCGGGCAAGGTCAGCGTGGCCTGCAGCATCGACAGCAGCGCCAGCAGGAAAAGCACATTCACACCCAGCGCGATCGCCGACACGACACCAAACACGCGGTAGTAGATCATCATGAAGATGGCGATGGCCAGGAAACCGTACAGCGTCGAGTTGAAGCCCTTCTGGATGTTTTCCTTGCCAAGGCTCGGGCCAATGGTGCGCTCCTCGACGATGTTCATCGGCGCGGCAAGCGAGCCTGCGCGCACCAGCAGTGAAATGTCGCTGGCCTCCTTGACCGTCATGCCGCCGCCTTCGATCACGAAGCTGCCACCGAGCTCGCTATTGATGCGCGGCGAAGTGATGACTTCACCCTTGCCCTTTTCGACCAGGACGATCGCCATGTACTTGCCCAGATTCTCGCGGGTCAGGTCGCGGAAGATACTGGCCCCCAGCGAATCAAGCTCGATGCCGATCACCGGATTGTTGTTCTGGTCAAAACGCGGCTCGGCCTTGACGATATTGTCGCCGGTCAGCTCGACTTCCTTCTTGATCAGGATGGATTCCACCTGTCCCTGGCGCACGCCAGCCATCGGCAGCAGCTCGTAGCCGGCCGGGACCTCGCCATTCTGGGCGCCCATGATGCGCCCCGGATCCATGTCGGCCATGCGCACTTCCAGCGAAGCCGTGCGACCGAGAATATCCTTGGCCTTAGCGGTATCCTGCACGCCTGGCAACTGCACCACGATGCGGCCTTCACCCTGCTGCTGGATGATGGGTTCGGCCACCCCCAGTTCGTTTACCCGGTTGTGCAGCGTCGTGATGTTCTGCGCCACGGCATCATTTTTCAGCTGGCTCAATGCCTGCTGGCTGTATGCGGCAGTAATGCGGAAAACGCCATCGGCCTTGACCGGGGTCAGCTGCAGATCAGGCATGGCCTTTTTCAGCACGGCCAGCGCGGCATCGACGGTTTCGGCATCGCGCAGCTGCACCGAAACACTGTCGCGGTCAACCACGACACGGCCATAACGGATTTTCTTGTCCTTGAGTTCACGGCGGATGCTGCTGCCGATTTTCTGCAGCTGCTTGTCCACTGCGGCCTTCATGTCGACCTCGAGCAGGAAGTGCACGCCGCCGCGCAGGTCCAGGCCGAGAAACATCGGCTTGGCGCCCAGCTTCTCCAGCCAGTCCGGCGTATTGGACAGCAGGTTGAGCGCCACGATGTAATCTTCGCCCAGTGCATGCTGGATGACATCCTTGGCGCGAATCTGCTGCTCGACATCCTTGAAGCGGAACTTCAGCGTATCGGCACCGGGCAGCACGGCAGCGGGCACGATGCCAGCCTTGCCAAGCTCGGCAACAACATGGCTGCGCACGGCTTCATCGAGCTTGGCCGAAGAGCGGGCAACCGAGATCTGCACGGCGGGGCTTTCACCGTAAAAATTCGGAATGGTATAGATCAGGCTGACCACCAGGGCCACAGCCATGATGGTGTATTTCCACCAAGGATAACGATTCATGGGACTTCCCCTGAGCGTGTGCCGGAAGGCACAAGGCAGCGGCCGGTCACGCCGGCCGCATTGTTCTTATGGTCTTACTTGTTGCTTTTCAGCGTGCCCTTTTCCAGCTTCTGGCCGATGGCGCCGCGCTGAACCAGCATTTCCACGCCGTCGGCAACTTCAACGGTCACGAACTTGTCGTTGAGCTTGACGATCTTGGCTACCGTGCCGCCAACCACCACTTCGTCGCCCTTTTGCAATTCTTCGAGCATTTTCTGGTGCTCCTTGGCCTTCTTCTGCTGCGGACGGATCATCAGCAGCCAGAACAGCACAAAGATCACGATCATCGGCAAGAAGGACATGAAGCCGGCTTCGGGAGAAGCGGCACCGGCATTCGCATACGCGGATGGGATCAGCATGAATAAACCCTGTAAGTTGAAAACTGACAAAACGGCCCATAATAGCCGCAGCGCCCGGCAAAATCCACATTGGCATGACCGGCGCGCAAGGCAGTCTGAGTTTCATGCCGCAAATTGGTTCAAGACCAGCCTGGCCGGCAGTCCAGAAATGACAAACCCCCGTCGCAAGCGACGAGGGTTTGTGTGCACTTCCCGGTTAAATTCTGGTGGGCCCCCCGGGAGTCGAACCCGGCACCAACGGATTATGAGTCCGCTGCTCTAACCAAGCATGAGCTAGAGGCCCGTACGCCCGAAGGTGGATTGCCTTGGGCAGGCGGAGGATTGTAGTGGAAAGCCCCATGTGCGCCAAGCCTTCGCACATAGCCAAGCAGGGCGGCTTTCCCCTAGAATCGTTCTTTTGCCAAAGACAGCACTGCACATCACCATGGTCATTACAGACAATCGCAAAGCGTTTCACGAGTATTTCATCGAAGAGCGCTACGAAGCCGGGCTCGTTCTGGAAGGCTGGGAAGTCAAGGCCATTCGTGCAGGCCGCGTCCAGCTCAAGGAATCCTACGTCATTTACAAGAATGGCGATTTTTGGCTGTTTGGCGCCCACATCTCGCCCTTGCCCACTGCGTCGACCCATGTCAAGCCGGACCCGACCCGCACTCGCAAGCTACTGCTCAAGCAGCGTGAAATCGAGCGTTGGGGCGGCAAGGTTGACCGGGCCGGTTACACAGTGGCCGCGCTGAACATGCACTTCACGCGCGGCTTCATCAAGCTGGAAATCGGCTTGGCCAAGGGCAAGAAGCAGCATGACAAGCGCGAAAGCGAGAAAGACCGCGAATGGCAGCGCGAAAAAGCCCGCCTGGCACGTAGCGAGAGCAAGAATATCCGCTGAACACTGCACGGCGCGGCCTTACTGGCTTGCGCCGCCGGGGCAGGATGAACCGCCCCTTCCCTCCCGATCAGGCCTGCGCGGAAAAATCAATAAGGATAAGCATTCTCTTTATTGAACACCCTACTCACGCCTACAATCTCGTCAAGCTGAACCCAAGCGACAAAATGCACAAAACTGGCCGCAAGGATTAGACAATCCGGCCAATTGTTGCGAGTTGTCATAGAGCTTTAACGTAGCCAGCCTAGACTTGCGCCGCTACCAGAGCAACGTTCTGGCCTCAGGCGGCACCCAATTGCTTAGCCTTACATCAAAAACCGGAGAGTTCCATGCAAAAAATCATCGCCGCTGCAGTCGCGGCCGCCTTTCTGACTCCCGCGGCCTTCGCGGAAGTTGCGATCACCGGCTCCATCCGCCAATCGATCGATTTCATGAGCCTTGATGGCGCGACCAATCCGGCCGTGGCCGACACCAACCAGACCCGTGTTGCCGATCAGGGCACTCGCATTGCCTTTACCGGCAGCGACAAGCTCGATACCGGCGGCAAACTGATCTGGCGCGTGGAAAGCGGCGTCAAGATGGGCACGGCAGCCGGTTCGACCGCTGGCGTCTGGGGTGGCCGTGAAGCCTGGGTTGGCCTGCAATTCGACGAATTCGGCACCCTGCGCGTCGGCCTGACCGACAACGCCTACAAGAAGGCCTCCGGCTCCTTCCTGCAGGCACTGGATGGCGCCTTCAACGACGACTCCAGCTACTATGGCGGCTCGCAACTGCTGCGCCGCATGGGTGGCCGCAGCGGCAACCAGATTCATTATGAAAGCCCGAAATTCGCCGACATGCAGTTCCGTACCTCCTATGAACTGGGTGAATACGGTGACCATGTAAATACCGACACCTTCGACGCGGCCCTGACCTACACCTCCAAGGTATTTGCTCTGGGCGCCACCTTCAGCCAGGCCAACGACCGCAAGGTCTCCTATGGTAAGGTTGATCTGGCCACCGATCCGGCCAAGGCTGTGGCAGGCACGACCATCCGCGGCTACCAGGTTGGCGGCAGCGTGTTCATCGACGCCTTCACGCTCAGCGCCGTGTACGAAAACATCGACTGGGACAAGGGCAATGAAAGCCGTGACCAGGACACCTTCGGCCTTGGCGCTACCTACAAGACCGGCAAGTTCACCTTCCACGGCGCTTATGCCTGGGCTGGCGATGTCGATGGCCTGAAGGATACCGGCGCAGACCAGTTCTCGCTCGGCGCACGCTACAGCCTCTCCAAGGCAACCAGCGTGAACCTGACTTACGCCCTGCTGAAGAACGACAAGGCCGCCGCCTTCAAGACCGAAGCTCCGAGCGCCAGCGTCTCCGCCGGTCAGGATCAGCAACTGATCACCATCGGCGTGCGTCACGACTTCTAAGTCCAGAAGCAGTCCGCAAGCCCGATTGTCAAAACAGCCAGCCCTCCGGGGCTGGCTGTTTTGCATTCAGGTAGTGGACGCCTGAATCAGCCTAGGTCAACACAACCCTGCCTCATACCGGCCTGAATATCGCGGGCACATCGTCCCCTGGCAGGCGCAAGCCGATGGTATCGGCGACCGTGGCGCCAGGATGCGCACTCAGGCACAACAGTTCGTCACGCCGGAAAAGATGCAGCGCCAGGCACGCCGCAGCCACATCCGCCAGCAACAGCCCCTCGAGCAATTCCGCGCTTGCACGCAAGCCGTTGATGGCCACAATGACGTCCCCGGCTGCCAGCCCCGCCCGCTCCGCCGGCGAATCACTGAGCACGTGGGTCAGCTTCAGCCCCTCGGCCACCGGCTGCCAGCGGCAGCCCAGTTCCAGCCGGGACGGCGGCGGAGAATCCAGCCAGCCCCCCTTGTCCCTGGCCGATACTGCAGCGCGCTGCTGCCATTGCAGCCCCTGCTCCTCCAGCAGCTCACGCAGCGGCAAGGGCTGCGTGCCACGCAAGGCCCGGGCAAAAAAATCGTCCAGCGCCACACCGGCCAGGCGGGTGGCGATGGCCTCGAATTCGCCCACAGGCACGCCAACTCCCGTCTTGCCAAAGCGCTGCCACAGTTCACGCATGACATCATCCAGCGAGTACACACCGCCACTGTGCCTGCGGATCAACAGGTCGGTGCACAGCGCTACCAGCGCGCCCTTGGTGTAATAGCTGACCAGCGCATTCGGGCTGTTCTCGTCCTGCCGGTAATACTTGACCCAGGCATCCAGGCTCGCCTCTTCCAGGTTCTGCACGGCACTGCCCGGATTGCGCTGCACGCCGGTAATCGTCTGCGACAGTACTTCGAGGTATTCAGCGACGCTGATCAGGCCGCACCGCAGCAGCAAAAGGTCGTCGTAGTACGAAGTGACGCCCTCGAACAGCCACAGCTGGCGCGTGTAGTTCTCGCCATCCAGGCGGTAGGGGACGAATTCGGCGGGCTTGATGCGCTTGACCAGCCAGGTGTGGAAATACTCGTGGCTCACCAGGCCGAGGAACTGCCGGTAAGCCTGCTTGCGGCTGGTTTCATGCGGCAGCGGCAGGTCATTGCGGCTGCACAGCAAGGCGGTGGAGTTGCGATGTTCGAGACCGCCGTAGCCGTCACCGACGGCAAAGGTGAGGAAATGGTAATCGGCGAACGGCGCATCACCCCAAAAGCCGATCTGGCAATCGCAGATGCGCTGCACGTCGCTGCGCAGGCGCGCTTCGTCAAGCTGGTGGCGGCCGGCAATCACGAAGCGGTGCGCACGATTGCCGGCCTCAAACCAGAACTCGCGAAATTCACCCAGCTCAAAGGGATGATCGATCAGCACATCGTAGTTGTCCGCCTGCCAGGCGGCATCCGCGGCGGGCAGGCCGCCGGCCACGCGCCAGTGCGCCAGCTCGGCCGGCAGATCGATGCGCATGCGGCACGGCCGATCCTCTTGCCCGGCTACGGCGAGAAAAACACTGGTGCCGTTGAAGAAGCCACGATACTGATCCAGGTATGCGCCGCGAACCGAGAGATCATAAGCGTAAACCTCATATACCACCGTCAACCCCTGCCCTTCCGGCAGTGGCTCTGCCTGCCAGCGCTGCTTGTCGAGCTTGGTGAGAGCAACACTCGCCCCTGCGCTGGATGCGGCGATGCGCACGATGTTCCGGGCAAACTCGCGCACCAGATAGCTGCCGGGAATCCAGACCGGCAGGGCCAGAATCTGCCCCGCCGCTGCGGGCTGCGGGATGGTGAGCGTAATTTCAAACAGGTGCGCATGGGGGCGCAGCGGGGATATGCGGTATTCGATCATGATCAGCCTTGGCAAATGCAGCGGCGCCAATGCGGCGCCGGCCATGGCATTACTCTACCCGCAGTGAGAAGCCGCCTCCAGCACCGGATGGTGGACATCCACCCGGCCCGACATCAGCGCGGCGGAGCCATGCCAACCTGGTTGCGCCCGGCATGCTTGGCCTGATACAGCGCCAGATCGGCCTGCTCGACCAGCTGGGCCGCGGTCATGCCATCGCGCAGCACCGCCACACCGGCGCTGAAGGTGGCCTGCAGGGTGCTGCTGCCACTGAAATGCCGCAGCTGCGAAAAAGCCACCCGCAATTCGTCGACGCGCTGCGCCGCGCGAATCTGCGAGAGCCCCGGCAGGACCCAGGCGAACTCCTCGCCACCATAGCGGCCGATCAGCTCGGTCGAGGGGGTGGCCTGCCGCAGCAGCCGCGCCAGGCTCTTGATGACGCGATCGCCGATAGCATGGCCATGCACATCATTGACCTGCTTGAAGTGATCGATATCCAGCATCGCGAAACACAGCGGCAGGCTGTTGAGCCGCGCCGCCGCGATTTGCAGCTCCAGCTGCTGGATCAGGTTGGTGTGGTTCAACAGCCCGGTCAGGCTGTCGCGCGTCATCCAGTGGCGCAAGCGGCGATAGCGTTCGGCGGTGATGCTGACCGAGGCCAGCAGCTCCTCGCTTTCCTGGTTCTTGATCAGGAAGTCGTCGCCCCCCATGCTGCGCGCCTGCCATTGGCGGCCACGGCTGGTTTCGGTCGAGAGAAACACGATGGGAATGCTGTCAAACTGCGGATGCTGACGGATCAGGCGTGCGGCCTCATCGCCACCGCACTCGGGCATGTAGACATCCATCAGGATGATTTCGGGCCGGAAACGCTCCAGCGCGAGGAAGATCTCCAGCGGATTGTGGATGACCTTCACCACCATGCCGGCATCCTGCAGGATGCTGCTGACCCAGCGGGTGATCACGTCCGAATCGTCGACGACCAGCACACGGTAAGGATTGCTCTTGCCTGCTTCTTCCAGCTGGTCCAGCCGGTCGATCAGCCGCTGCGTGTCGATCGGCCAGGACAGAAAACCGCTCACACCCAGCCGCAGCAGGGCAATCTGGCGCACCACGGGCAAATCCTGCGCCACGCACAGCACCGTACCCTTGAAAAGACGCGTCAAGAGCGGCAGCACCTCGTCCATGCCGGCATCTTCCAGCCCAGCCTCGTCCAGCACGACAGCCGCCGCCTTTTGCTCGTGCAGGGCGGCCAGCAGCGCACTCTTGCGGGTGAATACCTGGTTGGGAATGCCATAACTGGCCAGCTGGGCCTGCAGGACTTCCATTGCGGCACGCTGGGCCGTTCCGAACAGCAAGGGGGGCGTATTGGCGAAGGTATTCATGCAGGCAATCATTTCCCGGGTAGGCTGCGTCAGCATAGCAGCTTGGCGCTTATCCGCCGGAGTTGAAACGCTCGATCTGGCGACGGAACTTCTTGGTGGGGCGCCCCTTGACCTGCGAGGGGTCGAGCTGCGGCGCCAGGCTGCGCTCGAAGTCCAGCGCCTCGCGCTTGCGGATGCTCTCCGCACTTTCCTCATACAGCGTGCGCGCGACCTCCGCCGAGCCGCGCCGCTCGGCCAGCGCCAGCACGGTCACGGTAAATTCGCCATGCTCGGCCTGCACGCGCACCACGTCACCCACCTTCAGGGTGCGCGCGGGTTTGACGCGCTCACCATTCAGGTGCACGCGACCGCCATCCACAGCGTCGGTCGCCAGCGAGCGCGTCTTGAAAAAGCGTGCCGCCCACAGCCATTTGTCGATGCGCACCTTGTCCTGACCGGCATTCATACCACACCCCCTATCAGCCCGAGTACATTTCCCTGCTTGGGCTCCACTCATATACCCATCAAAAAAAGGGACAGCATGGCTGTCCCTTTCTTCACTCGCCCAGCCGCTGGCTCAGCTTTCTGCCTTGGCGGCACGGCGACGCTCGTGCTCCTGCAGGTGACGCTTGCGGATGCGGATGGTCTTCGGCGTGATTTCCACCAGCTCGTCGTCGTCGATGAATTCGACGGCGGATTCCAGCGTCAGCTTGATCGGCGTGGTCAGGCGCACCGCTTCGTCGGTACCGGACGCGCGCACGTTGGTCAGCTTCTTGCCCTTGATCGGATTCACGACCAGATCGTTGTCGCGGCTGTGGATGCCGATGATCATGCCTTCGTACAGCTTGTCGCCCGGGTGCACGAACATGCGGCCGCGATCTTCCAGGTTCCACAGCGCGTAGGCAACGGCTTCGCCGTTTTCCTGCGAGATCAGCACGCCGTTGTGACGGCCCGGCATGTCCGGCTTCACCGGCGCATAGTCGTCGAACACGTGGCTCATCAGGCCGGTGCCGCGGGTCATGGTCATGAAATCGCTCTGGAAGCCGATCAGGCCACGCGCCGGAATGTGGTATTCCAGACGGGTGCGGCCCTGGCCGTCCGATTCCATATTGGTCAGCTCGCCACGACGGCGGCCGATTTCTTCCATCACCGCGCCCTGGTGGCTGTCTTCCAGATCGATGGTCAGGTTTTCGTACGGCTCGCACTTCTGGCCGTCGATTTCCTTGTAAACGACGCGCGGCTTGGCCACGGCCAGCTCGAAGCCTTCACGACGCATGTTTTCCAGCAGGATGGTCAGGTGCAGTTCGCCACGGCCGGACACGCGGAACACGTCGGTGTCTTCGGTGTCTTCCACGCGCAGCGCCACATTGGTCAGCAGCTCCTTGGTCAGGCGGTCGCGAATCTGGCGGCTGGTGACGAACTTGCCTTCGGTACCGGCCAGCGGCGAGGAGTTCACCATGAAGTCCATGGTCAGCGTCGGCTCGTCGACGGTCAGCATCGGCAGACCGACCGGCTGTTCCTTGTCGCAGATGGTCACGCCGATACCGATGTCTTCGATGCCGGAAATGATGATGATGTCGCCCGCTTCGGCTTCAGCCACTTCGACGCGATCCAGACCCTGGAAGCCCAGCACCTGGTTGATGCGACCGGTGGCGACCTGATCCTCATGGTTCATCACGACCACCTGCTGACCCGGCTTGATGCGGCCGTTCAGCACGCGACCAACGCCAAGGCGGCCGGTGTAGGTGGAGTAATCCAGCGCGGCGATCTGCAGCTGCAGCGGCGCATCGGCCGAGCCCGGCGGGGTCGGAACGTGCGCGAGCACGGTCTCGAACAGCGGGCGCATATTGTCGGATTCGGCTGCCAGATCGAGCTTGGCAAAGCCGTTCAGGCCGGAGGCGTAGATGATCGGGAAGTCGAGCTGCTCGTCGGTTGCGCCCAGCTTGTCAAAGAGGTCGAAGGTCTGGTCAACGACCCAGTCCGGACGCGCGCCCGGACGGTCAACCTTGTTGATCACCACGATGGGCTTCAGGCCCAGCGCCAGCGCCTTCTTGGTCACGAAGCGGGTTTGCGGCATCGGGCCTTCCACGGCGTCGACCAGCAGCAGCACGCCATCGACCATGCCGAGCACGCGCTCGACCTCGCCGCCGAAGTCCGCGTGCCCCGGAGTGTCGACGATGTTGATGTGGGTGCCTTCGAAATCGATGGCGGTGTTCTTGGCCAGAATGGTAATGCCGCGCTCTTTTTCGAGATCGTTGCTGTCCATCACGCGCTCGTCAACCTGCTGGTTGTCGCGGAAGGTGCCGGATTGGCGCAGAAGCTGGTCAACCAGCGTGGTTTTGCCGTGGTCAACGTGGGCAATGATGGCAATGTTGCGGAGTGCGCGTGACATGGGATCTCGAAAGGTGATTCAAATAAGCGCGGGATTCTACCACGCGTTGATGGCCTTGCCGTGACAATGCGTATCGGCGCCCACCGGCCGACCGACAACCGGCAACGCTAAGCCACTCAATTTATTGGGAATTGCTCATTCAAACGACTGCCGGCCCCTGCACATCATCCCGCCCCAACAATACCGCCAGCTGCAGCAGCATGCCCGCCGTCGCACCCCACACGGTGCGACCGCCGCATTCGATGAAGAGACTCATCCCGGACTGGCCCTTGCGCTCGACGCGCCGCCATTCGTAGCGCGCGGTGTCGATCAACTCGAACAGCGGCAGCTCGAAGACCTCGGCGACTTCGTCGGGGCAGGCCGTCGCGCGGTAGTCCGGATCGAGCAGCGCCAGCACCGGCGTGACATGGTATTGCGTGATGGTGATGTAGGCGGGCAGCAGGCCCAGCGGGGTGACCTGCTCCGGCAATAGCGCGATCTCTTCCTCGGCCTCGCGCAATGCGGTGGCAACGAGGTCGGCGTCGCCGGCGTCGACCGCACCACCGGGAAAGGCGATCTGGCCCGGATGCTCGGGCAGGTGGGCGGCGCGCTCGGTCAACAGCAGCATGGGCTGGTCGCGCGGGACGATGCCGACCAGTACGGCGGCGGCGCGGCGGGCATCGCGCTGCTGCCAGTCGCCGCGCACGCTGCGCGGTCCATGCGCCAGCGCGTGGCGCAAGTGCTTTTCCAGCTCGGCGGGGTTGCTTGCTTGTGCGGCCTGCATCGCTGGCCTCTCCACAAATTCAAGGGGTGAGACAGGCAGTCTAGCCCGAATCGCTTGCCAGCCGCACGCCGGGCAAGCGGCTCGCCGGATCAGGCGGTGCGATTGAGTCGCGGGCACCGCAGGGCGGGCAGCGGCGAGATCGCGCTTGCCTGCCGCCGCGCCCTTCACGATAATCCGCGCTGGATGCAGGAGAGCGTGCTGGCAGCAGCACCACCGAAGGCGCAACGTCACCCGGAATCGCTCAGGTAAACGGACTGTATCCGGCACAAACACTCTGGAGAGAGACGCACACTGCGGCGTCCGCCGAAGGGGCTAACGGCAGCCATGCCGGAAAATCTCAGGCCGTGAGACAGGGGGGTGAGGACATGGACGCGACAAGTCCATGCAATGCACAACCACCCCTGGATGATTCATGAGCACTCAAACTACTCCGCTCAACGCCACCCACCGCGAATCCGGCGCCAAGATGGTCGATTTCGCCGGCTGGGACATGCCGATCCATTACGGCTCACAGCTGAAAGAACACGAAACCGTCCGCGCGGATGCCGGCATGTTCGACGTGTCGCACATGACCGTGATCGACGTGGCCGGCGAAGACGCCACGGCCTACCTGCAAAAACTGATCGCCAACGACGTGGCGCGCCTGGGCTTTGACGGCAAGGCGCTCTATTCCGGCATGCTCAACGAGTCTGGCGGCGTGATTGATGATCTGATCGTGTATCGCGTCGACGCCTGGGGCTACCGCTTGGTGGTCAATGCGGCCACCCGCGACAAAGACCTGGCATGGATGCAGCAGGTCGCCGGCAGCTTCAAGGTCGAACTGCAGGAGCGCGCGGAACTCGCCATGATCGCCGTGCAGGGCCCGAATGCCATCGCCAAGGCCTGCAAGGTCATCCACGAAGAATGGGAAAGTGCGGTCAAGGCACTGAAGGTATTCCAGGGCCTGGCGCTCGCGGGCGGCTGGTTCATTGCCCGCACCGGTTACACGGGCGAAGACGGCCTGGAAATCATGCTGCCGGGCAACGAAGCGCCACTGTTCTGGAAGGCGCTGGCCCACGCCGGCATCGCCCCGATTGGCCTCGCCGCGCGCGACACCCTGCGCCTGGAAGCCGGCATGAACCTGTACGGCCACGACATGGACGAAAGCATTTCGCCGCTGTCGGCTGGCATGGGCTGGACCATCGCATGGGAACCGGTGGAGCGCGACTTCATCGGCCGCAAGGCGCTGGAAGCGCAAAAGGCCGCCGGCGTGGCGCAGGTTCAGGTCGGCCTCGTGTTCGAGGGCAAGGGCGTGCTGCGCGAAGGCATGCGCGTCGTGACTGAGAACGGCGACGGCGTGATCACCAGTGGCACCTTCGCGCCGACGCTCAAACAATCCATCGCCATTGCCCGCATTCCGGCAGGCAGCAGCGGCCAGGTGTCGGTCGATGTGCGCGGCAAGCTGGAGCCGGCGCGTATCGTCAAGATGCCCTTCGTGCGCAACGGCAAGACCGTTTTCGCTTAATTCCAAACCGTTTTCACCACAGAGGCACAGAGAGCACAGAGCAAACCGGGAGCCCCCTTCTGTTGTGCTTTTTCTCTGTGCCCCTCTGTGTCTCTGTGGTTCGATCTTGTTTTCAAATCAATCCAAGGAAAATCATCATGAGCAAGGCACCCGCTGAACTGAAATACGTTGAAACGCACGAATGGCTGCGTCTGGAAGCCGACGGCTCCGTGACCATCGGCATTACCGACCACGCACAGGAGCTGCTGGGTGATGTCGTTTACGTCGAGCTGCCGGCAGTGGGCAGCGTACTGGCCAAGGATGCACAGGCCGGCGTGGTCGAGTCGGTCAAGGCCGCCAGCGACGTGTATGCACCGATCGCCGGTGAAGTCGTGGCGATCAACGACGAACTGGTCGGCGCCCCGGAAACCGTCAATGCCGATCCGTATGGCGCGGCCTGGTTCTTCCGCATCAAGCCGGCCGATGCCTCGGTGCTCGACGGCCTGATGAGCGCCGACGACTACCTCGGCCAGATCGGCGCCTGATTGCCGCCTGCAGGATGGGATGAGGCCGCAGGCCGATACCCATCATCAGCGACGGATAAGCCGTCATTGATGGGTATCGCTACGCTCAACCCATCCTGCAGCAAACAGAAAATCAAAACCCAACGCAGAGACGCAGAGGCGCAGAGAAAACCAAACGGGTATGCGCTTGCAGCCATTTACCTTAAAAGGCTACAGACCTATACCCATAGAACAGGATTTTCTCTGCGCCTCTGCGTCTCTGCGTTGAAGGTTTTAAAAATACCGAGATACACGCATGAGCACGCTTACCCAACTGGAAGGCCACGACGCCTTCATTCATCGCCACCTTGGCGTCTCCGCCGCGGAAGAAGCCGCGATGTGCGCGACGCTGAAGGTCGCCAGCCGCGCCGAGCTGGTCGCCCAAACCGTCCCCGCGCAGATTCGTCTGGCCGCCCCGCTGGCGATTGGCGCACCGATGCGCGAAGAAGACGCGCTGGCCAAAATCCGCGGCTACGCCAGCCAGAACGTCGTCAAGAAATCCCTGATCGGCCTGGGCTATTACGGCACGCACCTGCCTACCGTCATCCTGCGCAATGTGCTGGAAAACCCGGGCTGGTACACCGCCTACACGCCCTACCAGGCTGAAATCGCGCAAGGCCGGCTGGAAGCGCTGCTGAACTACCAGCAGATGATCATCGACCTGACCGGTCTGGAGCTCGCCAACGCGTCGCTGCTGGATGAAGCCACCGCCGCCGCCGAGGCGATGGCGATGGCGCGCCGCATTTCGAAAGCCGCCAGCAATGCCTTCTACGTTGACGAAGGCGTATTCCCGCAGACGCTGGATGTACTGAAAACCCGCGCGGAAGGCTTCGGCTTCACGCTGATCACCGGCCCCGCAATGGATGCCGCCAAACACGACGTGTTCGGCGCACTGTTCCAGACGCCGAATGCCAGCGGCGAACTGACCGACTTCACCGCGCTGATCGGCGAGCTGAAGGCCAAGGGCGTGATCACTGCCGTCGCCTGCGACCTGCTGGCGCTGGTGCTGGCCAAGGCGCCGGGCGAAATGGGCGCGGACATTGCCTTTGGTTCGGCCCAGCGTTTCGGCGTGCCAATGGGCTTCGGTGGCCCGCACGCGGCGTTTTTCGCGACCCGCGACGAGCACAAGCGCTCGGTGCCCGGCCGCATCATCGGCGTGTCGGTCGACGCGCGCGGCAAAACTGCCTTGAGAATGGCACTGCAAACCCGCGAGCAGCACATCCGCCGCGAAAAGGCCAACTCCAACATCTGTACCTCGCAGGTGCTGCTGGCCAATATCGCCGGCTTCTACGCCACCTATCACGGCCCCGAAGGCCTCAAGCGCATCGCCAGCCGCGTGCACCGCAGCGCACAGATTTTCAAGGCCGCGCTGACGCAACGCGGCATTTCGGTACGCAACACGGCCTTCTTCGACACGCTAACCATTGTCAGCAGTGATGCGGCGGCTATTGCCGCGCGCGCGCTGGACGCCGGCTTCAATGTGCGCCAGGCCGGCGAGGCCATCAGCGTGTCGTTCGACGAAACGACGACGCGCGCCGATCTGGTGACGCTGTTCGCCGCCTTCGTTCCGGGCGGGAAGCTTGATGTCGAGGCCACCGATTCGGTCGTCGCCGACGGCAGCGAATTCGGCCCCGAGCGCCATACCGTCATCCTCACCCACCCGGTGTTCAACCGCTATCACACCGAACATGAGATGCTCAGATATCTCAAGCGCCTGGAAAACAAGGATCTGGCGCTGACGCACTCGATGATTCCGCTGGGCAGCTGCACCATGAAGCTCAACGCGACCAGCGAAATGATTCCGGTGACCTGGCCGGAATTCGGCAACATCCACCCGTTCGCCCCGGCGGATCAAACCCGTGGCTACGAGCTGCTGCTGAACGAGCTGACCGAGATGCTGAAAGCGGTGACCGGCTTTGCCGCGATCTGCATGCAGCCGAACTCCGGCGCGCAGGGCGAATACGCCGGTCTGGTGGCGATTCAGCGCTATCACGCCAGCCGTGGTGACGCGCATCGCAAGGTTTGCCTGATTCCGAAATCCGCGCACGGCACCAACCCGGCCACTGCGCAGATGCTGGGCCTGTCGGTGATCGTGGTGAACTGCGACGACAACGGCAACGTCGATGTCGAGGATCTGAAGGCCAAGATTGCGCAGCACGCCGCAAATCTCAGCTGCCTGATGATCACCTACCCGTCCACCCACGGCGTGTTCGAGGAAGCGATCAAGGACATCTGCGCGCTGGTGCACGCCGCTGGCGGCCAGGTGTACATGGATGGCGCGAACCTCAATGCACAGGTTGGCCTGACCAGCCCGGCGACCATCGGTGCCGATGTCAGCCACATGAACCTGCACAAGACCTTCTGCATTCCGCACGGCGGCGGCGGTCCCGGCATGGGCCCGATCGGCCTGGCCGCGCATCTGGCGCCGTTCGCACCGAACCACGCCGTCAACGTCGTTTCCGGCCCGAACATCGGCCAGAGCGCCGTCTCGGCCGCGCCGTACGGCTCGGCGTCGATCCTGCCGATCTCGTGGATGTACATCGCCATGATGGGCGGCACAGGCCTCACCGCTGCAACCGAAGTCGCCCTATTGAACGCCAATTATGTGGCCACAAGGCTCTCAGGGCATTACCCGGTACTGTATACCGGCAGCCAGGGCCGCGTGGCGCACGAGTGCATCATCGACATTCGCCCGATCAAGGCGGCCTGCGGCATCACGGAAGTCGACATCGCCAAGCGCCTGATGGACTACGGTTTCCACGCGCCGACCATGAGCTTCCCGGTGGCCGGCACCATCATGATCGAGCCGACTGAATCGGAATCGAAGGCCGAACTGGATCGCCTGATCGACGCGCTGATCGCCATTCGTGGCGAAATCGCCCAGGTGGAAAGCGGCGCACTGCCGGCGGACAACAACCCGCTGAAAAACGCCCCGCACACGCAGGCCGACGTGATTGGCGAGTGGGATCGCCCGTACAGCCGCGAAACGGCGGTGTTCCCGCTGGCCTGGGTGGCTGCCGCCAAGTACTGGCCGAGCGTGAACCGCATCGACGATGTGTACGGCGATCGCAACCTGTTCTGCGCCTGCGTACCGATGGACGACTATCAGGCCTGATGTGACAAGCCACAGTTGAAAATGGATTGATCAGGAATGTTGCACCACATCTCTTTCGGGGTTACAGACCTCCACGAATCAGGCCGGTTTTACGATGCGGCCTTGGGAGCACTGGGGTTTCAGCGGGTGTATGCCGATGAAACCGCTATTGGTTATGGGCTTGAAGCAGGTAAAGATCTTTTTTGCCTGAAGCTGCGTGCCAATAGCACCCCGGCAGGAGACGGGTTTCATCTGGCATTTGCCGCCCCATCCAGAACGGCAGTGGATTTGTTTCACCGCTGTGCGCTGGATATCGGCGGTCAATGCAATGGTGCCCCGGGCTTGCGTCCACATTATGGCGAGCATTATTACGCCGCATTTCTGATTGATCCGGATGGCTATCGCATCGAGGCAGTGATCAACAAGGCAGCTACGCAGTCATGTTCTGCGCTCTAGCTTCCTGTAGAGACAAAAAGGAAAACCAATGAGCCAAACTCTGGTTCTTACCGTTCTGGGCGACGACCGCCCTGGTCTGGTCGGCGAACTCGCATCTGTCATTGCCGCGCATGATGGCAACTGGCTGGAATCGTCGTTCTCACAACTGGCCGGCAAGTTCGCCGGCATCGTCCGTGTCGATGTTGCTGATCCCAAGGCCGCCGGCCTGCAGGCCGCGCTGCTGGCGCTGAGCAATCTGCACATCGTCTGCGAAATCGCCGGCAGCAGCGCGGTGCAATACACTCGCGCGCTGTCACTGAGCCTGGTCGGGCACGACCGCATCGGCATCGTGAAGGAAGTGAGTCAGGTTCTGGCCCGCCACGCGGTGAATGTGGTCAGCCTCACGACGCACACCGACAGCGCACCGATGTCCTCAGAGCTGATGTTCCACGCCGACATCGCGCTGGAAGCCGGCGCCGCGCTCGATACGCGTGCGCTCAAGGCCGATCTGGAACAGTTGTCCGACGACCTGATGGTTGACGTGCAGCTGGGCGAGCTGCTGTAAGGCAAAACCGCTACCTTGTGCCGGCCAGAGCCGGCATGAGGCAGCGCGGATCGGCAGCCCCAGCAGCCGCGAAGCCATCGCCACATGCACAACCACGTATATCCGGCAGACCAAACACCAGAAAAGGCTGCGAGGCAATACCCCTTCAGGATTCGATCTTTGGCAGCCGCAGCTCGCTCTTGTGGGCCCAGAGCCTGAGCATCAGGCCGCCCGCGAACAGCAGCCAGCTCATGCTGTCGCCGGCCAGGCCGGCCTGCCAGCACAGATACAGCAGCACCGCGACCAGAATCGCCACCGTGCCGTAGAAATCCTCATGCAGGATGAAGGGCACGTCGTTGCAGAGCATGTCACGCACCAGCCCGCCGCCCACTGCGGTGACAAACCCCAGAAAGGCCACACCAAAGGCATTGAGCCCCAGCGCGAGACCGAATTGCGCACCGGCCAGGCTGAAGGCCACGAGGCCGATGGAATCGGCCACGATGAAGACACGCTGCAGCCAGCGGCTTTCCAGCTTCTGCAGGCGCAGTATCCAGGCCAGCGCCAGCGTGCCGAAAATCGTGTAGAGCGGTGAGGCATCAAGGAAGATGCGCGGCACGCTGTTGACCAGCACATCGCGAATCATGCCGCCGCCAATCGCGGTCAGCAGCGCCAGGATGCACACCCCCAGCAGGTCGAAACGCTTCTTCGCGCCGATCAGGTAGCCGGAAATCGTGAACGAGGCGGTACCGATCTGGTAGAGCCAGTCAAAATCGGGAACGCCGGCGGACATGAGGGCCGGGATCAGGCGGCGGGAGCAAGTGCGCCGACCAGCGCGGCGGCCAGCTGCTCGAGCCGGCTGACCTCGTCGCCCAGTGTGGCCAGTTGCCCGTCGCGGGCAGCGTGCTCGATGATTTTGGCCTGCGCTGCCAGCTGCCCGGCGCCCAGCTGCGAGGAAGCGCCCTTGAGCTTGTGGGCAAAACTGGCCATCGTCGCGGCATCCTGCTGCTGCAGGGCCTGGCGTATCGCGGCGATGCACTCGCTGACGGTGGGCAGGAACAGCGCCACCAGCTCATCGCGCATGTCCAGCCCCACCTGCTCGCGCAAGGCGTCAAACATGGCTTCGATGGAGGCCAGCTCCGCCGTCAGATCAATCGTGCTCATCGCGCTTGCACTCCCCTCGGATTGTTCGGTTTCCGCCGCGCCCGCCACCGGCAGGCTGCCGGCCAGTTGCGGCACCCATTCCTGCAGGATCTTGTAGAGGGCCTGCCTGCTGACCGGCTTGGCGATGAAATCATCCATGCCCACCTTGCGGCAGCGTTCGATATCGGTATGGAAGGCATTGGCCGTCAGCGCCACGATGGGCACGCGGGCGGCTGCCCCGGGCAGGGTGCGGATATGGGTGCAGGCAGTATAACCGTCCATCACCGGCATCTGGCAATCCATCAGCACCAGGTCATAGGCCCGCTCGCCCAGCGCGGCAATCGCCTCAAGGCCATTGGCCGCCACATCGACCCGGCAACCGAGCTTATCGAGCATGATGGCGGCAAGTTTCTGGTTGACGTCGTTGTCTTCCACTAGCAACACCTGCGGCTTGCCGGCGGCCTGCTGCTCGGCTTGCCGGTGCTGGGTCACCAGCACCTGGCTACCCAGCCCGCCAGCGGCCAGCCGCAGCGTTTCGGCGATCACGTATTCCAGCTGACTCTGCCGGATGGGTTTGCTGAGATAGGCGGCGAAGCCGGCCTCCCGCGCCTCCTGGCCGGCGCCGGGCAGCGCCAGCGAGGTCAGCATGATCAAGGGCGGCGCGCTGCTGGCGCCGGCATGCAGGCGGCGGGCAAATTCCAGGCCGTCCATGTCCGGCATGCTCATGTCGACCAGGGCAAAGGCAAAGCCGGCATCATCCTGGATCAGCCGCTGCAGCGCCGCGTCGGGAGCGTCAAAGCTTTCGCAGCTAACACCCAGCAGCTGCAATTGCTGTTCCAGCAGATAGCGGTTGGCGGATACATCATCCAGTATCAGCGCATGCAGCCCGCGCAGATCGGGCGGTGGCGGCATACCCTGCTCCGCCGGCGCTTCGGCCAGCGTCACTTCAAACCAGAAGGTCGAACCGCTGCCGGGCTCGGACTCAACGCCGATCTGTCCGCCCATGGCTTCGACAAGGCGCTTGCAGATCGACAGGCCAAGGCCGGTGCCGCCAAAGCGGCGCGTCGTCGAAGCATCGGCCTGGGTGAACGGCTGAAAGAGCGCCGCGCGGGTGGCCGCATCCATGCCAATACCGGTATCGCTCACGGTAATGCGCAGCTGAACCATGCCGGCCTGGTGGTCCAGCAGGGTAATGCGTGTCACCACCGCGCCGCTGGCGGTGAACTTGATGGCATTGCTTTGCAGATTGAGCAGAATCTGGCGCAGGCGCCCCGGATCGCCCCAAAGGCGACGCGGCACCAGCGGATCCAGCAGACAGGCCAGCTCCAGGCCCTTGTGCGCGGCTTTTTCGGCCAGCATGTTCAGCGTGTCCTCGCAGGTGTTGCGCAAGTCGAAGGCGATGTGTTCCAGCTCCAGCTTCCCGGCCTCGATCTTGGAAAAATCCAGCACGTCGCTGATCAGCCCCAGCAGCGCCTCGCCCGCTGTTTCGATGGCGGACAGATAATCCTGCTGCACGCCATCGAGCTCCGTATCACGCAGCAGCGCAGAAAAACCGAGCACGGCATTGAGCGGCGTGCGGATTTCGTGGCTCATGTTTGCCAGAAAGTCCGTCTTGGCCTGACTGGCCGCCTCGGCCTGGGTCTTGGCCTGCGCGAGCGTTTGCTCGATTTCGCGCTGACGGGTGATGTCGGTGGCGATGCCGAGGTAGCCGACGATTTCGCCGCCCCCGTCGCTGACGGCGGTGACCACCAGCCTCACCGTCAGCCGGCTGCCATCCTTGCGGATATACGTCCAGTCGTTGGCGTCCGGCGCGCCTTGCCGCGCACGCGCGACAAACACATCGAAACCGCTGGCGACTATGCCCGACTCGCGCACCAGCCGCTCGGCCATGCGCGCCACTTCGGCGGGCTCATGCAGCAAGGCCGGCGATTGCTGGTCGATCATTTCCCCGGAGCAATAGCCCAGCATCAGCTCCGCACCACGGCTGAATACCTTGATCGTGCCGTGCACATCAGTGGCAATGATGGAAAACTCGGTCGCCGCATCCAGCACGCTGCGCAGGTAAGCCTGGCTGGACTGCACACGTTCGAGCAGCGAGCGCCGCTCGGCGGCTGCGGCCTCTTCGCGTGACACGTCGCGCGCCAGCGCCACGGCGTAATGCTCGCCCGCCAGTTCGAAACGGCTCAGCGCCACGGTCAGCGGAAACAAGCGGCCATTGGCATGCCGGCCCTGCATGGCCAGCTCCTGCTCCTGCCCCCCCTCCCCCGGCCCCGGCCTTGCCGGGCCCATCAGCCCGGCAAGGGGCTGGCCGAGGATTTCGCCCTGCGCAAAGCCGAAGATTTTCTCGGCAGCCTGGTTGAAGGTCACGATGCGGCCCGCACTGTCGGCCGTCACGATGGCTTCGCTGGTGCTGTCAAGAATGGCGGCCAGTTGCGCCTCGCGGTCACTGGCCGTGCGGCTCATTCTGGCCGCGAGCATCAGGGCCGTCTCGCGGTTGCGCCCGAGCACCAGCACCAGCATGCACGACAGCACCGTCAGCAGGATGCCGCCCAGCAGGAACAGCCCGGGCAGGCCATTGCGGTTCGCCGCCTCGAAGGCGGGCCGGCCGCGGATCTGCAGGCTCAGCGTCTGGCCACCGATCTGCAGCAGCTCCTCGCGCAGAAAACGCGGGGGCGCTTCCGGATCGGTCCCGGCGAACCCGCCGGCAAGCAGGGAATACACCGGCTGTGCGCCATGGCGCAGCTCCACATCGAATTGCCCGGCGGCCAGTGCTTCAATGTCGCGGGTCAGGCTGTTGACCCGCACGGGTGTATAAACCCAGCCAAACAGTGCCTCCTGCCGCTCTGCCTCGGTCGAGGCAGGCAGCGTGCTCAGATAGCAGGGCAGCAGAAAAAGCAGCCCCCACTCGCTGGCCGTGCGCCCCTGCAGCAGGTGGATGGGCGCCGTCATGCCCAGGCCGCCGGTGCGCGCGGCATGCTCGGCCGCCATCCGGCGCTGGGTTTCACTGGCAAGATCAAGCCCGACGGCGGCCTGATTGCCCTCCAGCGGCTCGATGATTTCGATGACATAGGCCGGACCGCGATGCTCCGACAGGGCATGCACCTGGAAATTGCTCCGTCCCTTGCGCTGTTCGGCCTCATAGGCCTCGCGCTTTTCCGGGTGCACCCAGCGCACGAAGCCGAAACCCAGCGCTCCGGGATAATCCTGCTGCAAGTGCTGGGCCTCGATATAGCGCCGGAACTGCGCCGGCTGGATGCTGCCGTGACTGACCTGGATGATGCCGCGCACCCACTGCAATCCATAGGCATAGCTCTGCACATGCTGCTGCAAGGACAACTTCAGCGGCTCGCTCAGGCGCACGAAGCGCTGCTGTGCCTCGCGCTCGTCGGCGGCCCGCGTGTAATGCCAGACAAAGACGCTGACGGAAAAGCCCAGCACGGCCAGCGCCAGGGCGATCAGGCGGCTGTGCTGCAGCAAACGTTGGAACCGTGGCATGGCCGACTCAAGTGCTCCAGTAACAGATTTGCCTGCACTATAGCGCGACAGGGCTGCCCCCGCCGGCATCGGCTGGCGCCAGCACTCTGCGGTATAATCGCCCGATTGTCATTCCCCGCCTTCCGGCCTTGCCCATGTCCCGCAAAATCCTCGTCACCTCTGCCCTGCCGTATGCCAACGGCGCGATCCACCTCGGTCACCTGGTCGAGTACATCCAGACCGACATCTGGGTGCGCTTCCAGAAGCTGCGCGGCCACACCTGTCACTACGTGTGCGCCGACGACACGCACGGCACACCCATCATGCTGCGCGCGGAAAAGGAAGGCATCACGCCCGAGGCACTGATCGAGCGCGTACATGGCGAGCATTTGCGCGACTTCACCGGCTTTCATGTCGCCTTTGACAATTACTACAGCACCAACAGCGAAGAAAACCGCCAGTTCGCCTACGACATCTACGGCAAGCTGAAAGCCAACGGCAAGATCGTCAGCCGCACCATCTCCCAGCTGTACGACCCGGTGAAGAACATGTTCCTGCCGGACCGCTTCGTGAAGGGCGAATGCCCGAAGTGCGCGGCCAAGGATCAGTACGGCGACAACTGCGAAGTCTGTGGAACGACCTACGCGCCGACCGACCTGAAGAACCCCTACTCGGCCGTTTCCGGCGCAACGCCCGAATTGCGCGACTCCGAGCACTTCTTCTTCAAACTCGGCGATTGCGAAGACTTCCTGAAAAACTGGACGACGACAGAGGGCAAGCTGCAAGCGGAAGCATCGAACAAGATGCAGGAATGGTTCGAGGCCGGCTTGAGCGACTGGGACATCTCGCGCGACGCGCCCTACTTCGGCTTTGAAATCCCCGATGCACCGGGCAAGTATTTCTACGTCTGGCTCGATGCGCCGGTCGGCTACATGGCCAGCCACAAGAACCTGTGCGACCGCCTTGGCATCGATTTCGACAGCTACTGGAACAAGGACAGCGACGCCGAGCTCTACCACTTCATCGGCAAGGACATCCTGTATTTCCACGCGCTGTTCTGGCCGGCGATGCTGGAGTTCTCCGGCTACCGCACCCCGACGGCAATCAACGCGCACGGCTTCCTGACCGTCGACGGCGCGAAGATGAGCAAGTCGCGCGGCACCTTCATCACCGCCGAGTCCTATCTGCGCCACCTGAATCCGGAATGGCTGCGCTATTACTTCGCGGCCAAGCTGTCCAACACGGTGGAGGACATCGACCTGAATCTGGAAGACTTCAGCGCACGCGTGAATTCGGACCTGATCGGCAAGTACGTCAATATCGCCAGCCGCGCCGCGGGTTTCGTCGCCAAGCGCTTTGGCGGCGAGCTGGCCCGTGAACTGGGTGACGTGCCGCTGCTGACCAAGCTCGCGGGTGAAGCCGAGCGCATCGCTGGTCTGTTCGACGCACGCCTGTATGGCCAGGCCATCCGCGAAATCATGGCGCTGACCGACGAGGTAAACCAGTTCGTCGACGCCAACAAGCCCTGGGAAATGGCCAAACAGGAAGGCCGCGACGCCGAGCTGCAACGCGTGTGCTCGATCCTGATCAATGCCTTCCGCATCCTCACCATTTATCTGAAGCCGGTGCTGCCCAAGCTGGCACAGGACGTGGAAGCCTTCCTGAATGTCTCGCCGCTGCTATGGGCCGACGCGCAAAGCCTGCTGCTGGCGCACTGCATCAATCCGTACAATCACCTGATGACACGCATCGACCCCAAGCAGATCGAAGCCATGGTTGAAGAAAACAAGCAAAGCCTTGCGCCGGTCGTTGAGGCACCGAAGCTCGATTACGAGGTGCCGCCGATTGCGGAGACCATCAGCATCGACGACTTCATGAAGATCGACCTGCGCGTCGCGCGCATTGTCGAGGCCAAGGCCGTCGAAGGTGCCGACAAGCTGGTGTCGCTGACGCTGGATATCGGCACGGAAACCCGTCACGTTTTTGCCGGCATCAAATCGGCCTACAAGCCGGAAGACCTGCAGGGGCGGCTCACCGTGATGGTCGCGAATCTGGCGCCGCGCAAGATGAAGTTCGGCATGTCCGAAGGCATGGTGCTGGCCGCTGGCGGTGATGGTGGCCTCTACATCCTCAACCCCGATTCCGGCGCCAAGCCGGGCATGCGGGTCAAGTAACAACACGGGTATTGCCCTGCAGCCTTTACACTTGTTTGGCTGCAGAGCAATACCCTTTTCTTTTGGATTCAGCCATGTCCACATCCAGCACTTCACTCGACCAGGCTCTCGCGCTGTTGCGCGCGGGCGAGCTCGTCGGCATTCCGACCGAGACGGTGTACGGGCTGGCTGCGGACGCGGGTAACCCGGAAGCCATTGCCAAAATCTTTGCCGCCAAGGGGCGCCCGGCCGATCATCCGGTGATCGTGCACATCGCCGGCAAGGAGCAACTGGCCGACTGGGCAACCGACATTCCCGCTGCGGCGTGGCAACTGGCGGAAGCGTTCTGGCCTGGCCCGCTGACGCTGATCCTGCCGCGCAAAGCCTCCACCCCGCTGGCGGTGACCGGCGGGCAGGATTCGGTTGGCGTGCGCGCGCCGGCGCACCCGCTGACGCACGAACTTTTAAAACAGTTCCGTGGCGGATTGGCCGCGCCCAGCGCCAACCAGTTCGGCCACGTCAGCCCGACCACCGCGCAACACGTGCGCGATGAATTCGATACCGCCACGCTGCAACTGGTGCTGGACGGCGGGCCGTGCGAAGTCGGCGTGGAATCGACCATTGTCAGCCTGATTGGCGCCCCCAAGCTGCTGCGCCCCGGCGGCGTGCCGCGCGAGGCCATCGAAACACTGCTGGGTATTGAGCTGGAGCACCATCAATCCGCCAGCTCCGCCAAGATACGCGCCTCCGGCCTGCTCGACAGCCACTACTCGCCGCGCACACCGCTGCTGACTGGTGCGCTCGATGTACTGCGCGCCGAAGCCGGTGAACGCGTGGAAGCTGGCCAGAAAGTGCTGCTGCTGTCCTTTGCCGGCACGGCGCCGCAAGGCGTGAGCGCCGCCGTGCTGCCCGACGATCCGGAACAGTTTGCCCGTGACATCTACGCCACGCTGCGCCATTACGACCGCAAGGGCTTTGCCGCGCTGCTATTGGAAAGCCCGCCGCAAACCCCGGCCTGGCTGGCGGTGAACGACCGTCTGCGCCGCGCGGCGCATCAGCGACTGTAGCGTCCTTGCTGGAGCGGCAACCGCCCATACGCCCGAAGCTGCCGCCGGGAATATCTGCGTTGTCAGCCTCGCCATTCTGACAGACCATACGGCATGGTCCTGACAATGCCCCGCCCCTTGCGTCAAGCCGCGTTCACGCTGATCGAGATGATGGTCACCATCGCCATTCTCGGCATCGTGCTCGTCATTGCCGTACCCAATCTGAACGACTACATCGCGCGCACCCACGTCAAGGGCGTCGCTGACAACCTGGCCCAGGACCTGGTGTTCGCGCGCAGTGAAGCCACCCGCTTGAACAAAACGGTGCGCCTGACGGTGGATAGCGGCTGCTACGGACTGACCACCGCCAACAGCGCCTGCAACTGCAGCACGGCGGGCAGCTGCGAGCTGCGTCAGGCCGGCAATTTCCCGCATGGCATCACGCTGAGCAAACCCGGCAATGGCAGCAACACCATCGCCTTTGACGACGACATCAGCTTTGACGCGGCGCGCGGCCTGCCTGTCGAGGGCAGCAGCATCCTGCCCGGCGACCAGCTGATTGCCGTCACCGGCCGCGACAGCCTGCGCGCCACCGTCAGGATGTCGGTGCTGGGCAGCGTGTGCATCTACTCGAAAGCAGAAGACGGCGCCAAGCGTCTATCAGGGTATCCAGATGCGTGCTAATTACAGAAAGGGCCACAAGCATATACCCATCATTAATCATGGCTTCACCCTGATCGAGATCCTGGTGGCACTGGCCATCGGCATGCTGGTCATCGGCGCGGCTTATTCGTATTTTCTGAGCACGCTGCGGACCAGCAGTGCGCTCGTTGCGCAGAGCCGGCTTCAGCAGGAGGTTCGACTGGCCGCGGAGCTGATGCAGCGTGATATCCGCAGGGCCGCATATCGGCCGGCCAATGCTGCGGGCGTAAATGCCACCCCCCTTTACATTGGCAAGACCAGTTCCACACTGCCGAGTGCAAATTGCCTCATCTACGCTTACTACGACCCCGACAGCACGACGACCGTCCGGCATGGCGGCTTCGTCTGGCATGGCAATCGGCTTTATATGAAGAAACCAGACAGCACGAGTGCCGCCTGCCCGAATGATGCCTCTGCGGACAGCAACAACTGGCTGCCGATAAGCAGTGAATCAACAGCTCAGATCACCGGGCTTTCACTTATCGCAATCTCATCGACACCACCACAATTGCGAATGGCAATGAGCGCTCGCTCCCCGCGCGACAGCGCAGTGAACTTCAGCCTGAGCCAGAACATTACGCTTCCCAACCTGCCCGCCATCACGCCACTGCCATGATTCATTCTGCTCGCCGCCGCAACAAGATCATTTCCATGCGCGCACAAAAGGGACTGGCGACACTGCTGGTTGCGGTGGTGATGCTGATTGTGCTGGCGTTTATCACCCTGTATTCCAACCGCGCCGTCTTCATTGAACAGAAAACGACGGTGAACCAGATCAAGAAAGCACTGGCACATGAAGCGGCTCAGAGTGGGCTGGAGCAGGCATTTGCCCTGCTGCAAGACGGAAATAGCGCCATCAATTACAAAAAGTACTTTGATAACAGCAGCGGCTCCTGGCGAATCAAATCCGCGTATGACTACACCAGCCGCAGGAATGGCAATGGCAGTATTTCCGATTTTTCCCCGCTAACCGGCAAAGACCCGATGCACACGGCGACCTTGGCCGCGGCCCTGATTCCGAGTGGAACGACGGGCAGCTCCCATCAGTCATTCAGTGTGTATCTGATTGACTCTCCCATCACCTCCCCCAGGCAGTTTCGTCTGGTCAGTCGCGGCTGCAGCGACAGCGCAGACTGCTCGCAAGCGACCGCAGTTATCGTTCAGGATTTTGCCCTGGGAGGTAAAGCCAACCCGCGCTGCGCACTGGACATCAATGGCAATGTCGCGATCGCTAATAATTCCAGCATCCATGGCTACACCAGTGATACGCGCAGCTGTGGCGCACACGTCGGAGGCAATATCAACGATGGTGGCGGCAACAGCGGCAATCGCGCCCCCCCAAATTATGACATCGACACCTGCAACCATCTTGGCAGCTGCCCGGCAGAACCTGGATTGCCAAGCGCAGAGCGCAGCCCGAGCACCAAGAGTGGGGATGCATTCTTTGAATCGTTCTTTAATGCCACCCCAGCGACGGTCAAAGATGCTTCCCACGTCATCACCGGAGATGTGAGCACACAGGCGGCATTTGAGAGCGCAATCAATGCCGCAAAGGCAGCGGGCAAGCAAACGCTCTGGATCAGCGGCAATCTGACCCTGCCTTGGGGAACCAATATTGGCAACCTGGGTTACTGCAGCGACGTCAGCAGCTGCAAGAGCAATAGCGTGACAGTGATCGTGAATGGCAACTTTGACTTCAATGGTGTCATGACAATGTGGGGACTTTTGTATGTTCGCGGCTCAACCAATGTACAGGCGACCGCCGGAGCATTGAACATCACCGGCGCCATGGCCTTTGAAGGCAGCCTTGCCGCCAATGCCTCGCTGCGCGTCAACGCAGACGACAACGTCATCAATGGTCAGGCAGAGTACTCTTCACCGAAAGCAGTAGAGCAAAGCTGGAGGGACTTCTGAAATGCCAGCAAGTCGCTCAAACCAGCTCGGCATCTCCCTGATCGAAGTCATGGTCGCTGTTGCCATTCTGGCCGTGGGCCTGATGATTCTGTCCCGTTTTACCGGAACGCTGTATCGGGACGTAGCGCACAGCTCCAGAAGTTCTCAGGCACTGAATCTGGCACAGCAGAAAATCGACGAATTCCGCTCTGGCGGCTTTACCAGCGCCGCCGATAGCTCTGGCAGCGATGGAGCGGCCACTTGCGACATAACGGATGGCTTCCGGCGCAGCTGGACACTGACCACACTGACCAACCCGACCTCGACCACCACGCCGGTACCGGCACCATTGAGCACGCGACAAGTGCAAGTCACGGTCTGCTGGAAGGACAGTAGGGACAAGGTTCAGTATGTCGCACTGACCGCCTTGGTGAAGAACAAGATTTCCGCAACCATGGCTACGCCGGTTCCGCCGCCATCGGTTGCGGCATGGGTAGCTGGAGCCAGCTACACGGCAGGCGCTCTGGTCAGTTATCAAGGCCAAATCTGGCGCTGTCGCCTTGCGCACATCGCGGGTGAAGGCAACCAGCCGTCCCTGGGACCCTACTTCTGGGAAGTCGCCAATTCATCCTGAGCCCTACTGGCTGGCAAAGTGCAACAATCGTCACACTCTTGCCGCAAAAACCCGCTAACATAGCGCGTTTTTCGGGACGTCCAAGGCCGGTAACAGCCTGCGCTTGCAGGTTGCCAGAGGTACCGCGCTCCCTTTCCACCCCAACATGTCTGGAAAGGACACGCCAATGCGTTTTTACTTCCCCCTCGTCATCATCGACGAAGATTTCCGCTCTGAAAACACCAGCGGCTCCGGCATCCGCGAGCTGGCTGCGGCCATCGAGGCCGAGGGCATGGATGTCGTCGGTTATACCAGCTATGGCGACCTGACCTCGTTTGCCCAGCAGCAAAGCCGCGCCGCCGGCTTCATCCTGTCGATCGACGACGAGGAATTCGGTGGCGGCTCGCCCGACGAAACCCGCGACGCGCTGGCCCACCTGCGCCATTTCGTCGAGGAAATCCGTCGCCGCAACCCGGACATCCCGATCTACCTGTATGGTGAAACCCGCACCGCGCGCCACATCCCCAATGATGTATTGCGCGAGCTGCACGGCTTCATTCACATGCACGAAGACACCCCCGAATTCGTCGCACGCCACATCATCCGCGAGGCGAAATCCTACCTCGACGGGCTGGCGCCGCCCTTCTTCCGCGCGCTGACGCATTACGCGCAGGACGGCTCGTATTCGTGGCACTGCCCGGGTCACTCCGGCGGCGTGGCCTTCCTGAAATCTCCGGTTGGCCAGATGTTTCACCAGTTCTTCGGCGAAAACATGCTGCGCGCCGACGTGTGCAATGCGGTGGACGAACTCGGCCAGCTGCTCGACCACACCGGCCCGGTCGCGGCCTCCGAGCGCAATGCCGCGCGCATTTTCAATGCCGATCACCTGTTCTTTGTCACCAACGGCACGTCGACCTCCAACAAGATCGTGTGGAATTCGACCGTCGCGCCGGGCGACATCGTGGTGGTGGACCGCAACTGCCACAAATCCATCCTGCACGCGATCATGATGACCGGCGCGGTGCCGATCTTCCTGATGCCCACGCGCAACCATTACGGCATCATCGGCCCGATTCCGCGCAGCGAGTTCGAGCCGGAAGCGATCCGCAAGAAAATGCTGGCCAACCCCTTCTGCCGCGAAAAGCTGGCGGAAAATCCCGACATCAAGCCGCGCGTGCTGACCATCACGCAGTCGACCTACGACGGCATTCTGTACAACGTCGAGGAAATCAAGGGTCTGCTCGATGGCGTGATCGAAACACTGCATTTCGACGAAGCCTGGCTGCCGCATGCCGCTTTCCACGATTTTTATGGCGACTACCACGCCATTGGCGAAGATCGCCCGCGCTGCAAGGATTCGATGATTTTCTCGACGCAATCCACGCACAAGTTGCTCGCCGGCATTTCGCAGGCCTCGCAGATCCTGGTGCAGGATGCGACCGACAACAAGCTCGACCGCGACATCTTCAACGAAGCCTACCTGATGCACACCTCCACCAGCCCGCAATACGCGATCATCGCGTCCTGCGATGTGGCGGCGGCAATGATGGAAGCGCCGGGCGGCACCGCACTGGTGGAAGAATCACTGGCCGAGGCACTGGAATTCCGCCGCGCCATGCGCAAGGTCGACGAGGAATACGGCCAGGACTGGTGGTTCCGCGTCTGGGGTCCGGATGACCTCACCGACGAGGGGCTGGATCACCGCGACGCCTGGATGCTGAAGGCTGGCGAGAACTGGCACGGCTTTGGCGATATCGCCGAAGGTTTCAACCTGCTCGATCCGATCAAGGCGACGATCCTGACGCCGGGGCTGAATGTCGACGGCAACTTTGCCGATTCCGGCATTCCGGCGGCCATCGTCGCGAAATATCTGGCCGAGCACGGCGTGGTGATCGAGAAAACCGGCCTGTACTCGTTCTTCATCATGTTCACCATCGGCATCACCAAGGGCCGCTGGAACACCATGGTGACCGCGTTGCAGCAGTTCAAGGACGATTACGACAAGAACGCGCCGCTGTGGCGCATCCTGCCGGAATTCATCGCCCAGTTCCCGCAGTACGAGCGCATTGGCCTGCGCGAGCTGTGCCAGCAGATTCACGGCATCTACAAGGACAACAACGTCGCCAAGCTGACGACCGAAATGTACCTGTCCGATCTGGTGCCGGCGATGAAGCCGTCCAAGGCCTTTGCCAAGATGGCACACAAGGAAATCGAGCGCGTGCCGCTCGACGAACTGGAAGGCCGCGTCACCGCCGTGATGCTGACGCCCTACCCGCCGGGCATTCCGCTCTTGGTACCGGGCGAAGTCTTCAACAAGACCATCGTCGATTACCTGAAATTCGTGCGCGAATTCAACGGCCGCTTCCCCGGCTTTGAAAGCTACACGCACGGCCTGGTGGTCGAGGAACATCAGGGCGGCAAGCGTTATTTCGTGGATTGTGTCGCCAATTAAGCAAATGCGCGCACGCAATTGAACACAAACGGGCCAGCAGGTTTTGCTGGCCCGTTTGTGCTTCTATACTCACAGACAAAGCAAACCGGATTCACCCTGCATGCCCGCCGACCACAACGTCCTGCAACTGCTGCACAAAGCGAAGGTCGCGACACGCGGCGGTGCAGCCAAAAAGGCGGTCAGGCTGGTAGACCAGGCTGCGGCGCTCCTTAGCGAAGATCCGGACCCGGCGCTCGAAGCCGCCATCGAGCTGGAACGCGCCCGGATCGCCTGGGGCCTGGTCAAGTACAGCGAAGGCCTGCAACACCTGCGCAAGGTGCTGAACCTGAGCGACGATGCGCCGCTGCTGCGTGCCGAGGCCCTCAGCCTGCAGGCCCTGCTGCACAATGCCCTGGGCAATTACAGCAAGGCCCTTGAAGGCTGGATTCTTTGCCTCGAAGAAGCCGGCACCAGCGGCAATCCCGAACTCTATATTGAAGCCTATCTTGGCATCGGCCATTACTACCTCATCGACCGGCAGCCGGCCAAGGCCCAGTTGTATCATCGCTATGCCTACCATCTGGGTACCCAGCACAGCGACCTGCAGCTGCGCCTGAAAGCCGCGCTGTATCTGCTGTTCGATCTGGTGCAGGCCGGGCAAAGCGAGGAGGCACTGGACGTGCTGGCCGTCGCACAGGCGTCACAGGATGAAAATACCGACCCGGCCTGGCGCGCCGAAACGCTGCATTACGCGGCAGCCATCTATCTGGAACAGGCCAGGCTCGCGGAAGCCGAAACCGCGCTGCAAGCCTCGCTGAAAATCAATATGGACGCCATGCTGCTCTGGGGCGAAACACAGAACCGCATGCTGCTCGCACGGCTCTACGAGGCGCAGGGCAAACTGGCACAGGCCGGCAGCACGCTGGAAACCTCCATCGCCATCGCCAGCAGCTTTGACCAGGGCTTTTTGCTGCAGCAGATCAGCAAGCAGCTGGTCGAGGTGCGCGAACGCGCCGGCGATCATGCTGCGGCGCTGGCCGCACATGAAGCCTACCACCGCTTTGCCGTCAGTCACCGCCGCCAGCTCAAGCAAAGCCGCAGCCAGATTCCGCCGGCGCGCGAGGCCCAACTCGACCTGCGCCTGCAGCTGCTCAAGGCACGCTACGATCTGGCGCTGCTGCGCCAGGCCGCCAGCCAGCACGATGGCGCCGATCTGCCCGAAGACGCGCTCACCGGCCTGCCCGCCCGCGCCACGCTGGAGGCCACCCTGCAGGAAAGGCAGAACCACACGCCGCAAACCCTGCTGTACTGGCGGCTGCACGGCCTGACGCTGTTCAACGAACAGCACGGCAAGGCCAGCGGCAATCGCGTACTGCAGCGCTGCGCCAGCCTGCTGCTGCAGGCTGCCCGCCAGTTTCACGGCCATGCCATGCGCCTGCACGGCAGCGGATTGCTGCTGGTCATTGACCGGGGAGAGGCCGCCCCCGCCCTGCTGCGTCTGCAGGAATGGCTGCCACACCTGCATCGCGAATACACCGCGGACAGCATCGTGCACAGCCTCGCGCTGCTGGATGCCGACGGACTCGACAAGCCCGCCCAGCAAATCCTTCTCCAGCCGCCCGCCTGGCGCTGGCCGGCTGACGGCAAGGGGAGCGCGGCATGAGCACCCCGACCCGCTCGCTGCACGAACTGAGCTTCTTCTTCCAGCTGCACGACCAGCTTGACCGCGACCCGGCCGCCGCGCGCGACGAGGCCGAGGCCCAGCTGCACACGCGCAAGGATCGCTTCGAGCGCATTGCGCTGCAGCTGCTGCAGGGCATTGCCATGGCCCGCTGCGGCGATTACGTGCAGGCCGAGCATCTGCTGGAATTCGCGCTGCGGCGCGCCAAGCTGCGCGGCTTTGGGCAGCTGATCGCCGAGGCCAAGGACGAGCTCGCCGGCATTTACCTGATGCGCGGCCTGACCGACGAGGCACTGAAGCAATGGCTGGACTGCTTCGAAGCCGCCCTGCATGAAAACAGCCGCTATGGCCTTGTCCGCTCCCATCTGGGTATCGGCAAGGTGTTCTATGCACTGGAGAAATACGATGAAGCCAAGGCCCAGCACCTGCGCTCGATGGAGCTCAGCTACACGCTGAGCGATTCGACACTGAGCACCACCATCCACATCTGCCTTGCTGCCGATTATCTGCGCCTGGCCGATTTCAACAGTGCCTTTGTGGCGCTGGCCATTGCCGAGGATTCGCTGGGCAGCAGCCGCAACATGCTGCACTGGCGCGCGGAGCTGCTGGCCTACCGCGGCCAGGCGCTGGCCGGCATGGGCAACTGGGATGACGCGCTGCGCTGCCTCGTCGATGCACGCACGATCAGCACCGAGCATCACTTCCAGTGGAGCGCGGCGCTGGCCGACCTGGAAATCGGCCGCATCCATTTCGTGCTTGGACAGGAGCAGCAGGCAGAGGGCCATTTGCTGCAGGCCAGGGAAATTGCCCGGCAAATCCGCTGCGTACTCTTCGAAATCCAGTGCGAGGAGCTGCTCTACAGCATTCGCAAGCAATGCAGCGATTACGTCAGCGCGCTGCAACATCACCGCCGCTATACCGAGCTGACGCTCGGCTTCATCGACACGCAGCGCGATCACCAGATCGACCCGACCACGCGCAGGCGCATGCGCCGCATGGAAAACGCGCTGGCGCTCGCGCAGTCCGAAGAGGAAAACAACTCGCTGCTGGCCCGCCTGCAGGTGCATGAGGAACACATCCAGGCGCTGAAGATCGAGGCCGAAACCGACCCGCTCACCGGCATCTACAACCGCCGCGCACTGGAAGAACGCCTGCAGCGCGAATTGTATCTCGCACAGCAGGCCCATCGCCCCTTCAGCCTGCTGATGCTGGACATCGACCACTTCAAGCAGGTCAACGACCGCTTCTCCCACCTGGTCGGCGATACGGTGCTCAAGACGGTCGCCGAGATCATGCAGGCCTGCTGCCGCGCCGACGAGTTCATCACCCGCTACGGCGGCGAGGAGTTCGTCATCCTCTTGCCCGGCGCCACCGCCGAAACCGCTCGCCATATCGCCGAGCGCATCCGCCTGAAGATCAGCCACCACGACTGGTTCAGCGTTCATCCGGAACTCTTCCAGCTGACCATCAGCATAGGCTCCGCAGCCCTGCGTGACGTGGAAACCGGCCGCGAACTGATCGCGCGGGCCGATCATTACCTCTATCAGGCCAAGGCCGATGGGCGCAATTGCACGCGCGGCGATACCTGACCAGGATTAGCCCTGTAGCCAATGCAGCAAATAGGCTGTAGCCATATACCCCAAGCAAGACCATATCTCTCCGCAGCGGCCCCACCCGCTTGAAATGCCGGATCGCATACCCATTTACAGCTATGACCATGAATTAAAAAGGGGTTTTCATCATGCGACTCGACAAGCTCACCACCAAGTTCCAGCAAGCGCTGTCCGACGCGCAAAGCCTCGCGCTCGCCAACGACAATCCGGCCATCGAGCCGGCGCACGTGCTCGCCGCGCTGCTGGGCGATCAGGATTCCGGCGCCCCGGCGCTGCTGGCGCGCGCCGGCGTCAATGTGCAGGCGCTGAAAAACGCGCTGGACGGCAAGATCAAGCAGCTCGCCAAAAATGTCAGCGGCGAGCACGACATCAGCATCGGCCGCGACCTGGGCAATTTGCTCAATGCCACCGAAAAACTGGCCATGAAGCGCAACGACCAGTTCATCGCCAGCGACCTCTTCCTGCTGGCGCTCACCGGCGACAAGGGCGAAGCCGGCCGCCTGCTCAAGGAGCACGGCGGGCAGACCAACTCGATTGAAGCGGCCATCAACGCCGCGCGCGGCGGCGAGGCGGTCAACAGCGCCGATGCCGAACAACAGCGCGAAGCCTTGTCCAAATACACCGTCGACCTGACCGAGCGCGCCAAGGCCGGCAAGCTCGACCCGGTGATCGGCCGCGACGACGAAATCCGCCGCGCGATCCAGGTGCTGCAACGCCGCACCAAGAACAATCCGGTGCTGATCGGCGAGCCGGGCGTGGGCAAGACGGCAATCGTCGAAGGGCTGGCGCAGCGCATCGTCAACGGCGAAGTGCCCGACTCGCTGAAATCCAAGCGGGTATTGGTTCTGGACCTCGCCTCCCTGCTGGCTGGCGCCAAATACCGCGGGGAGTTTGAGGAGCGCCTGAAAGCCGTGCTCAATGAACTCGCCAAGGACGAAGGCAACAACATCATCTTCATCGACGAGCTGCACACGCTGGTCGGCGCCGGCAAGGCCGATGGCGCCATGGACGCCGGCAATATGCTCAAGCCCGCGCTGGCGCGCGGCGAGCTGCACTGCATTGGCGCCACCACGCTCGACGAATACCGCAAATACATCGAAAAGGATGCCGCGCTGGAGCGCCGCTTCCAGAAAGTATTGGTGGACGAACCGAGCGTCGAGGCCACCATTGCCATCCTGCGCGGCCTGCAGGAAAAGTATGAAATCCACCACGGCGTCGACATCACCGACCCGGCCATCGTCGCCGCCGCCGAGTTGTCGCACCGCTACATCACCGACCGCTTCCTGCCGGACAAGGCCATCGACCTGATCGACGAAGCCGCCAGCCGTATCAAGATGGAAATCGACTCCAAACCGGAAGTCATGGACAAGCTGGAACGCCGCATGATCCAGCTGAAGATCGAGCGCGAAGCGGTCAAGAAGGAAAAGGACGAAGCCTCGCAGCGCCGCCTGGCGCTGATCGAGGAAGAACTCGAACGCCTGCAGCGCGAGTTCAACGATCTGGAAGAAATCTGGAAAGCCGAAAAGGCCTCGGTGCTCGGCAGCCAGGCCATCAAGGAAGACATCGAGAAACTGAAAAACCAGATGGAAGCGCTCAAGCGCGCCGGCGAATGGCAGAAAGTGTCCGAGCTGCAATACGGCGAACTGCCGGCGCTGGAAGCCAAGCTGAAAGCCGCCGAGGCCAGCGAGGCCGGTGGCAGCGACAAGCCGAAGCTGCTGCGCACCCAGGTCGGTGCCGAAGAAATCGCCGAGGTGGTCAGCCGCGCCACCGGCATCCCGGTCAGCAAGATGATGGAAGGCGAGCGCGACAAGCTGCTGAAAATGGAAGACGCGCTGCACCGCCGCGTGGTTGGACAACACGAGGCGGTTACGCTGGTGGCGGACGCCATCCGTCGTTCACGCTCGGGTCTGGCCGATCCGAACCGGCCGTATGGCTCCTTCCTGTTCCTCGGCCCCACCGGCGTCGGCAAGACAGAGCTGACCAAGGCCTTGGCGGCCTTCCTGTTCGACACCGACGAGCACATCATCCGGCTCGACATGAGCGAATTCATGGAGAAGCACTCGGTGGCGCGGCTGATCGGCGCGCCGCCCGGATATGTTGGCTATGAGGAAGGCGGCTATCTCACCGAGGCCGTCCGCCGCAAGCCCTACTCGGTCATCCTGCTCGACGAGGTGGAGAAAGCCCATCCGGACGTGTTCAACGTGCTGCTGCAGGTGCTCGACGACGGGCGGCTCACCGACGGCCAGGGCAGAACAGTCGATTTCAAGAACACCGTGATCGTGATGACGTCGAACCTCGGCAGCCAGCATATCCAGATGATGGCGGACAGCGATTACCAGGTGGTCAAGCTCGCCGTGATGGCCGAGGTGAAGACGCATTTCCGCCCCGAGTTCATCAACCGCATTGACGAGGTGGTGGTGTTCCACGGCCTGGATCAGGCGGCCATCCGCAATATCGCGCGCATTCAACTCGGCCGGCTGGAAGCACGGCTGGCGCAGATGGAGATCAGCCTGATCTGCAGCGATGCCGCGCTCGATCTGGTGGCGGAAGCCGGCTTCGATCCGGTGTATGGCGCACGGCCGCTCAAGCGCGCGATCCAGCAGCAGATCGAGAATGTGCTGGCAAAAGAACTGCTCGCCGGCCACTTCGGCCCGAAGGACGTGATCCGGGTCGATGCAGCTGATGGCAGGATCAGCTTCAGTCGCGAACGCTGAAACAACGGCAAGCGGGTATCCGCCTGCAAACCAATTACTCAATAGGCTGCAAGGCAATACCCAACAAAAAACCCGCCGAAGCGGGTTTTTTGTTGGTGGTTGATGGCGAATTACTTGGCCATCACGCGAACCATTTCCAGCACCTTGCTGGAATAGCCCCATTCGTTGTCGTACCAGGCCACAACCTTAACAAAGGTCTTGTCCAGCGCGATGCCGGCATCGGCATCGAAGGTGGAGGTGCAGGCTTCGCCGCGGAAGTCGGTCGATACGACCTTCTCGGTGGTGTAGCCCAGCACGCCCTTCATGCTGCCTTCGGAAGCGGCCTTCATCGCGGCGCAGATGTCTTCGTAGGACGCTTCCTTGTTCAGCTCGACGGTCAGGTCAACCACGGACACGTCGGAAGTCGGAACGCGGAAGGCCATGCCGGTCAGCTTGCCCTTCACTTCCGGAATCACCACGCCAACGGCCTTGGCTGCGCCAGTGCTGGACGGAATGATGTTTTCCAGAATGCCGCGGCCACCGCGCCAGTCCTTGTTGGACGGGCCGTCAACGGTCTTTTGCGTTGCAGTCGCCGCGTGAACGGTGGTCATCAGGCCGCGCTTGATGCCGAAGTTGTCGTTGATGACCTTGGCGATCGGTGCCAGGCAGTTGGTGGTGCAAGACGCATTGGAGATGATGGCCTGACCGGCGTAGGTGCTGTCGTTCACGCCGTAGACGAACATCGGGGTGTCATCTTTCGACGGTGCGGACATGATGACCTTCTTGGCGCCGGCGGCGATGTGCTTTTCGCAGGTTTCGTGGGTCAAAAACAGGCCGGTGGATTCCACCACGACATCGGCGCCAATCTCGCCCCACTTCAGCTCGGCCGGATCTTTCACGGCGGTCAGGCGGATGGTCTTGCCGTTCACGACCAGATTGCCGCCTTCCACCTTCACGTCGCCCTTGAACTTGCCGTGCACGGAGTCGTGCTTGAGCATGTAGGCGAGGTAGTCCGGCTCGAGCAGGTCGTTGATACCAACGATTTCGATGTCATCGGCGAAGTTGTAGACAGCAGCGCGGAAAACCATGCGGCCGATGCGGCCAAAACCATTGATACCTACTTTGATAGCCATGGATCATCTCCAGAAATAGAGGATGGAACGAAATACGGGACGGCCCAAGCATGCAGCAGCCGGGGCTGGCTGCCTTTGTGCCATGACAAAAAACCGTCAGATTCTTGCTTGCGGGTCAGCGGCGATGTTGCAGCGCGACAAGACGAAGCCTGATTCTAGCAGGATGCCGGCCCATGCCAAGCGCATGCGCCGGCCGGATGCGGAGAATTACGGACGCAGCGCAGCCGCTTCGCTGGCGAGCTTGGTAATGGCAGCCCAGTCGCCGGCCTTGACGGCGTCTTTCGGGCACAGCCAGGAACCACCGACGCAGCCGACGTTCGGCAGTGCGAGCAGCTTCGGGGCAGACTCCAGCGACACACCGCCAGTCGGACAGAACAGCACCTGGGGCAGCGGACCGCCCAGTGCCTTCAGCATGGCCAGGCCACCAGCCTGCTCGGCCGGGAACAGCTTCATCGCATCAAAGCCTTCTTCCATGGCGGCAATCACTTCGGAAGCGGTATGCACGCCCGGCAGCAGGGGCATGCCGGCTTCGCGGGCGGCCGCAGCCAGTTTCGGGGTCAGACCCGGCGTCACGGCGAACTTGGCGCCAGCAGCCTTGGCCTGTTCGAACTGCTCGGGGCGCACCACGGTTCCCACGCCAACGATGGCGTCCGGTACGGCATCGGCAATCGCCTTGACCGCCTCGAGCGCCACCGGCGTGCGCAGGGTGACTTCCAGCACCTTGATGCCACCGGCTACCAGGGCCTTCGCCAGCGGCACGGCTGTATCCAGGTCCTCAATCACGATGACCGGCATCACCGGGCAGGAACGCATGATCTGTTTGATATCCATCGAGCTCATCTCTTCTGAAGGGTTGGTCAACAGGCCTTATGCCCGGCCTGCCTTGTCGTTATTGCAAATCAGAGGGCATATCAGTGGGCCAGGCCCAGGGAAATCGCACCTTCCTCGGCACCGGTGGCAGCGGCGCGGAAGCTGGCGAACAACTCACGGCCCATGCCGTGGCCATTCTTGGCCATATCAGCGCTAGCAACGTCGCGCGCATTCCATTCGGCTGCATCAACCTTGGCGATCAGGTCGCCGGTTTCGGCATCCAGGCGAATCACGTCGCCGGTGCGAACCTTGCCAAGCGGCCCACCGGAAACGACTTCCGGGGTGATGTGGATGGCAGCCGGCACCTTGCCCGACGCGCCGGACATGCGGCCATCGGTCACCAGCGCGACCTTGAAACCGCGATCCTGCAGCACGCCCAGCGCCGGAGTCAGCTTGTGCAGTTCCGGCATGCCGTTGGCGCGCGGCCCCTGGAAGCGCAGCACGACGATCACATCCTTTTCCAGCTCGCCACGCTTGAAGGCAGCCAGCACATCGTCCTGGTCGTCAAACACGATGGCGGGCGCTTCGACCACGCGATGCTCAGGCGCCACGGCGGACACCTTGATCACCGCGCGACCGAGATTGCCGGCCAGCAGCTTGGTGCCGCCATCGGCCGAGAACGGGTTGCTGGCCGGACGCAGGACGCTGTCATCGCCGCTCTGCACAGGAGCAGGACGCCAGATCGCTTCGCCATTTTCGAGGAAGGGCTCGTCGGCATAATGGCGCAGGCCGTGACCGGCGACGGTCCATACGTCTTCGTGCAGCAGGCCGGCATCCAGCAGCTCACGGATCAGGTAGCCCATGCCGCCTGCGGCGTGGAAATGGTTCACGTCGGCCGAGCCATTCGGGTACACCTTGGCCAGCAGGGGGATGATGGCGGAGAGGTCGTTGAAATCCGACCAGTCGATAATGATGCCGGCGGCGCGGGCAATCGCGATCAGGTGGATGGTATGGTTGGTCGAGCCGCCGGTCGCGAGCAGGCCGATGATGCCGTTGACGATGGCCTTTTCATCGATGACCTGGCCAATCGGGATGTACTCATTGCCCAGTGCGGTGATCGCCGCGGCGCGCTTGGCGGCGGCGCGGGTCAGCGCGTCACGCAGCTCGGTACCCGGATTGGTGAACGCGGCACCCGGCAGGTGCAGGCCCATGATTTCCATCAGCATCTGGTTGGAGTTGGCCGTACCGTAGAAGGTACAGGTGCCGGCGCCGTGGTAGCTGCCCTCTTCCGAAGCCAGCAGCGCTTCGCGGCCGACCTTGCCTTCGGCGAACAGCTGGCGGGTCTTGGCCTTTTCCTTGTTGGAAATGCCGGATGTCATCGGGCCGGCCGGCACGAAAATCGTCGGCAGGTGGCTGAACTGCAGCGCACCGATCAAGAGGCCCGGAACGATCTTGTCGCAGACACCCAGGCACAGCGTGGCATCGAACATATTGTGCGACAGCGCCACGGCAGTCGACATGGCGATCACGTCGCGGCTGAACAGCGACAGCTCCATCCCCGGCTGGCCTTGCGTCACGCCGTCGCACATGGCCGGAACACCGCCGGCGAACTGCGCGGTGGCGCCGGCTGCGTGCGCGGCAGCCTTGATGATGGCGGGGAATGTTTCGAAGGGCTGGTGCGCCGACAGCATCTCGTTGTAGGCCGAGACGATGGCGAGATTGGGCTGGCGCATTTCGCGCAACATGATCTTGTCGGTTTCCGGCATCGCCGCCCAGGCGTGCGCCTGATTGGTACAGGCCAGACCCTTGCGCACCGGCTCCTTGCTGGCTGCCGCGGCCATGCGTTCCAGATAGCGGGAGCGGGACGACTTGCTGCGGGCAATGATGCGGTCGGTGACTTCGGCCAGGCGGGGATGCAGGGGCATGGGTGACTCCGGGTTCAGTAGGGTGGATGCCCAAGTTGTGGCATCGCTGACAATGAGCGTAGTTTTACTACAATCGACTGTCTGCGGCAACCAGTAAACACTGTATTTGGCTGGTATTGCAGTGCAGCAAAACCCCAACAGGACAGGGGCTTGCCAGCCGATACGGGGCCTGCACAGACATTCGCCGCTCTGCGCATTTCCGTTTGCGCCTGCACGACCCCATGTAGTAGGATTACAACGACTTACGCCCGCAGCAGGGCCTGCCCGGCTCACGGTGAATGCTGCCGGAAATACAAGGAAAGGGATTCGACGATGACCGCAATTCAAGCTTTCGACATGGTGCTGTTCGGTGGCACCGGTGACCTGGTAATGCGCAAACTGCTGCCGGCGCTCTACCATCAACACCAGGATGGCAACCTGCCGGCCGAGGGCCGCATCATCTGTCTGGGCCGCAGCGCCTCCGACACCGCCGCCTACCTTGCCAAGGCTCAGGGCCTGGCCAAGGGCTACCTCGGCAAGGCCTATAACGACGCCGACTGGGAAAGCTTTGCGGCCCGCGTGCTGTTTCACAAGGTCGACGCTGGCAACCCGGATGACTTCGTCGCACTGGCCGAAACACTGAATCAGTACACCGACCGCACCCGCGTGTATTACCTCTCCACCGCCTCCAGCCTGTTTGCAGCCATCTGCAAGAATCTGGCCGATGCCGGTCTCAATACCGAGAATTCCCGCGTCGTACTCGAAAAACCCCTGGGTCACGACCTCGAATCGGCCAACAAGATCAACGACGATGTCGGCATCTACTTCCAGGAACACCAGATTTACCGCATCGACCACTATCTGGGCAAGGAGCCGGTGCTGAACCTGATCGCACTGCGTTTTGCCAACACCCTGCTGGAACCGCTGTGGCGCCGCGAATGGATTCGCGACGTGCAGATCACCGTAACCGAGCAGGTGGGTGTCGAAACCCGCGCCGACTTCTACGACAAGGCCGGCGCCCTGCGCGACATGATCCAGAACCACCTGATCCAGCTGATGACCATCGTGGCCATGGAGCCGCCGGCATCCATCGATGCCGACGCCGTGCGTGATGAAAAGCTCAAGGTGCTGCGTGCACTGAAGCCGCTGACCCAGGAAACCCTGCACACCCACGTGGTGCGCGGGCAATACCGCGCCGGCGCCGTCGCCGGCAAGCCGGTGCCGGGCTATCTGGAAGAACCGGGCGTGCCTGCCAATTCACACACCGAAACATTTGTGGCGCTCAAGGCCGAAATCCAGACCTGGCGCTGGGCTGGCGTTCCCTTCTTCCTGCGCACCGGCAAGCGCCTGCAGGACCGCATCGCCGAAATCGTGATCAATTTCCGCGAAGCGCCGACGTCGATTTTCGGCAAGGTTGCCACGGGCGCCAACAAGCTGGTGATCCGCCTGCAGCCGGACGAATACGTCCGCATGTATCTGCTGGCCAAGGAGCCGGGCAACCGCCCGCGCCTGCGCCAGGTGCATCTGGATCTCGACTTCAAGGAAATCTTCACCACCCGTTCGCCGGAAGCCTACGAGCGCCTGCTGATGGACGTCATCCGTGGCGATCTGTCGCTGTTCGTGCGCCGCGACGAACAGCGCGCAGCCTGGAAGTGGGTCGAGCCCATCCTCGACTACTGGGAAAGCAGCAGCGAGCCGCCGAAACCCTATACCGCCGGCACCTGGGGCCCGGCTGCCTCGTCGGCGCTGCTGTCGCGCGATGGCCTGTGCTGGCACGAAGAAGCCTGATCGGCATACAACCCGTACGCCCCGCGTACGGGTTTTCCCCTATACGTGCTAGACTCGCACCCCGGAGGTAACTTTTCATGTCACTGACATGGCATCAATTTCCCCAGAAAGAAGAACTGGACCAGCAACTGGCGAACTTCATCGCCGAACGCCTGCGCACCGCACTGGCCAGCCAGCCGCGCGCCAGCCTTGCCGTATCGGGCGGCCGTACGCCGGCCGGCATGTTCCGCTGCCTGCGCGACATGGAACTGGACTGGGAACGCGTCGACCTCACGCTGGTTGATGACCGCTGGGTACCCAATGACCATGCCGACAGCAACGAACGCCTGACCCGCGAAAACCTGCTTTGCGGCCGCGCCGCAGCAGCCCGCTTTTACTCCCTCGTCAGTGATGCCAGCAGCGCCCATGACGGCCTGAAAGGTATCCAGCTGAGACTCAACAGCTTCAAGACCCCCATCGACATACTCATCCTGGGTATGGGCGACGATGGCCACACGGCCTCGCTGTTTCCGCAAGCGCCCGAGCTGGAAGACGCGATGAGCAGCCCTGCTCTGCTGGCCGCGACCACGCCGGTCACCGCGCCGCACACGCGCATCACGCTGACCGCGCCCGCGATTGTCGCTGCCGGCACCGTGCTGGTGCACATCACCGGCGAGGGCAAGAAGGCACTGCTGGAAACCGCCCTGACCGAGCAAAAAGCCGAAACCGAGTTGTATCCGATCCGCCGCGTACTGGACCGTGCTGCCGACAAGGCGCATGTGTTCTGGGCAGCCTGATCCAGCCGATGCCAGCGACCCGCTTCCCATCCCCCGTCCGGCTGCCTTCCCTATCCGGGTCGGCAGCCTGCATAGGCCAGTGAGAGCCCACCATGCTCGAACGTATCAAAAGTATGCTGGACAGTTTGTCCAAGTCCGAACGCAAGGTGGCCGAATTCGTCATCGCCCAGCCCAATCTGGTCGCCAATGCCCCCATTGCCCAGATTGCCGAGCTCTCCGGTGTTTCGCAGCCCACCGTCATCCGCTTTTGCCGCTCGCTGAACTGCTCGGGCCTGCAGGATTTCAAGTTGCGCCTCACGCGCAGTCTGGTTTCCGGCGTGCCCTATGTGCACTCGATGGTGTCGGCCGATGACTCTGCGCACGATCTGGCCAAAAAGCTGTTCGACAACAACATCTCGCACCTGCTGCGCTGCCGCAACGAACTCGATACCGAGGCGCTGGAACGCGCGATCAAGGTGCTCTCAAGCACCCACAAGATCGAAGTCTGGGGTCAGGGCCAATCGGGCGCGGTGGCCATCGACGCGCAAAACAAATTTTTCCGGCTGGGCGTGCCCACCGTGGCCTACACTGACCCGCACATGCACGGCATGAGCGCCTCTATGCTGAAGCCGGGCGACGCAGTACTGGCCGTTTCCAATTCCGGCCGCACGCTGGACCTGATCCGCTCGGTGGAAATCGCTCGCGATGCCGGCGCCGACGTCATCGGCATCACGCACTCGAAGTCGCCGCTGGCCAAGCGCTGCAACATCTGCCTGTACGCCGACACGATGGAAGATCCGGATCTCTACACACCGATGATCACCCGCATCGTGCATCTGGTCATCATTGATGTACTGGCCGTCGGCGTCGCGCTCAAGCGCGGCCCGGAGCTGATCGACCAGCTGGAGAAAATGAAGCGCAACCTCAAGGAAAAACGGGTACGCGGCCATGACAGCTAGCAAACAGAACAAGAAAAGCGGCCCGAGCCGCCGAGCCACCACTCAAAAAGATACCGAAAAAAAAGGAAAGCAGTCGATGTCCTCCCTCACCCAGTCTCCGGCGTGGAAGGCGCTGGAAGCCCATTTCGAGAAGATCCAGTCGCAGCACATGCGCGAGCTGTTCGCCAGCGATCCGCATCGTTTCGAAAAATTCTCCTTTGAATCGGGCGGCCTGTTTTTCGATTACTCGAAAAACCGCGTCACCGAAGAAACCATGGCCTTGCTGTTCGATCTGGCCCGTCAGTCCGGCCTGCAGGAGCGCATCAACAAGATGTTCTCCGGTGAAAAGATCAACATCACCGAAAAGCGCGCCGTACTGCATACCGCGCTGCGCAACCTCGACAAGAACCCCATCATTGTCGACGGCGAAGACGTGATGCCCAAGGTCAATGCGGTCAAGGAGAAAATCGGCGAGTTCTCCGACAAGGTGCGCTCCGGCGAATGGCTGGGCTACACCGGCAAGGCCATCACCGACATCGTCAACATCGGCATCGGCGGCTCCGACTTGGGCCCCTTGATGGTCTGCCAGGCGCTCAAGCAATACGGTCATGCGCGCATCGCCATGCACTTCGTATCCACCGTCGATGGCGACCAGATCGTCTCCACGCTGAAGACGCTGAACCCGGAAACCACGCTGTTCATTGTCGCGTCCAAGACCTTCACCACGCAGGAAACCATCACCAACGCCAAGACCGCGCGCAAGTGGTTTGTCGCGCATTCCGGTGATGAAAAGGCGATTGCCAAGCACTTCGTCGCCGTATCGACCAATGCCAAGGCTGTGGCCGAATTCGGCATCGACACCGAAAACATGTTCGAATTCTGGGACTGGGTTGGCGGGCGCTACTCGCTGTGGTCGGCCATCGGCCTGCCCATCGCCATTTACCTGGGCAAGCACAACTACCAGGATCTGCTGCATGGCGCCTACACCATGGACCAGCATTTCCAGGGCAAGCCCTTCGAGCAGAACCTGCCGGTCATCATGGGCCTCCTTGGCGTGTGGTACACCAACTTCTTCGGCGCCAAGACCCACCTTGTATCGCCGTACAACCAGTGCCTGTATCGCTTCCCGGCCTATCTGCAGCAGCTGGACATGGAATCGAACGGCAAGACCGTCGACCTGGATGGCAAGCGTGTCGACTATGCCACCGGCCCGGTCGTGTGGGGCGACACCGGCATCAATGGCCAGCACGCCTATTACCAGTTGCTGCATCAAGGCTCGCAGCTGGTGCCGATCGACTTCATCGCCACCATCGAGCACCCGGAAATCCCGGAACCGCACAACACCATCCTGATGGCCAACTTCTTCGCGCAGACCGAAGCCTTCATGCGCGGCAAGAATGAAGCCGAGGTACGTGCGGAACTCGACAAGATGGGCATCACCGGTGAAGCGCAGGAAGCACTGGTGCCGCACAAGATCTTCGAAGGCAACCGTCCGACCAACACCATCCTGATGCAGCGCCTCACGCCGCGTCGCCTGGGTGCGCTGATCGCGCTGTACGAGCACAAGATCTTCGTGCAGGGCACGGTCTGGAACATCAACTCCTACGACCAGTGGGGCGTTGAGCTGGGCAAGCAGCTCGCCCGCGCCATCGAAGGCGATCTGACGACACCGGGCCTGACCACCGGCCACGATGCGTCAACCAATGGCCTGATCAACTATTACAAGCGGAACGCACCGCGCTAAGCCCCCTCCCCTGACCGATCGTCAGGGGCGGTTTTTATTGCCGTCCGGCCTGAACGCCAGATGGAACACGACTGCACTCGTGTATCACCCAATCAACCACTCAAAAGGTAGAGAGCACAATCATGGCAGAACAGCTTCATGATCTGGATCCCCAGGAAACGCAGGAATGGCTGGATGCGCTGGATGGCGTACTGGTCAACGAAGGTGCCGAACGCGCGCACTTTCTGGTGGAAAAACTGGTTGATCACGCCCGTCAGGACGGCGTGAACATTCCGTACACCGCAACAACGGCGTACATCAACACCATCCCTGCACACCTGCAGGCCAAGCATCCTGGCAAGCCGGATCTGGAAGAGCGCATCCTCGCGTACACGCGCTGGAATGCCGCTGCCATGGTCGCCAAGGCCAACCGCGACCCCGCCGAGCCGGGCGGCCACATCTCCTCCTTCGCTTCGGCCGCGACGCTGTACGATGTGGGCTGGAACCACTTCTGGCACGCCGCCAATGAAAACCACGGTGGCGACCTGGTGTACTTCCAGGGCCACAGCGCGCCCGGCATGTATGCCCGCGCCTATCTGGAAGGCCGCATTTCCGAAGACCAGCTCAACAAGTTCCGTCGCGAAGTCGACGGCGACGGCCTGTCCTCCTACCCGCACCCGTGGCTGATGCCGGATTTCTGGCAATTCCCCACCGTATCGATGGGCCTGGGCCCGCTGATGGCGATCTATCAGGCCCGCTTTATGAAATACCTGGACGACCGCGGCTTCAAGCAAAAGGGCGACCGCCATGTGTGGTGTTTCTGCGGCGACGGCGAAATGGACGAGCCGGAATCGCTCGGTGCAATTTCGCTGGCCGGTCGTGAAAAGCTCGACAACCTGATCTTCGTCATCAACTGCAATCTGCAGCGTCTGGATGGCCCGGTGCGCGGCAACGGCAAGATCATCCAGGAGCTGGAAGGCGACTTCCGCGGTTCGGGCTGGAACGTGATCAAGGTGGTCTGGGGCTCCGGCTGGGATGCCCTGCTGGCGCAGGACAAGAAGGGTCTGCTGCAAAAGCGCATGATGGAAGTCGTCGACGGCGAGTACCAGACCTACAAGTCGAAGAACGGCGCCTACGTGCGCGAGCATTTCTTCGGCAAGTATCCGGAGCTGCTGGATCTGGTCGCCGGCATGACCGACAACGACATCTGGAAGCTGACCCGTGGCGGCAACGACCTGTTCAAGGTCTACGCGGCCTACAAGGCGGCCGTCGAGCACAAGGGCCAGCCGACACTGCTGCTGGTCAAGACCGTCAAGGGCTTTGGCGTGGGCGCTGCGGGTGAATCGCAAAACACCGCGCACAACACCAAGAAGCTGGGCGACGATGATCTGCTGCACCTGCGCGACCGCTTCAACGTGCCGCTAACCGATGAAGAAGCCAAGGCCTGCACCTTCTATCGCCCGGCCGAGGACAGCCAGGAATACAAGTACATGATGGAACGCCGCGCAGCGCTGGGCGGCTTCATTCCGTCGCGCAAGCCGGTCGACGAGCCGCTGGAAGTGCCGGGCCTGGATGCCTTCAAGGCCATGCTGGAAAGCTCCGGCGAGCGCGAAATGTCCACCACCATGGCCTTCGTGCGCATTCTGAACACGCTCGTGAAGGACAAGCAGATCGGTCGCCGCATCGTGCCCATCGTGCCGGATGAATCCCGCACCTTCGGCATGGAAGGCATGTTCCGCCAGCTGGGCATCTGGTCGCACGTCGGCCAGCTGTACGAGCCGCAAGATGCCGACCAGCTGATGTTCTACAAGGAATCGCAGACCGGCCAGATCCTGCAGGAAGGCATCAACGAGGCCGGCGCGATGAGCGACTGGATCGCCGCAGCCACGTCGTACGCCAATCATGGCCACACCATGATTCCGTTCTACATCTACTACTCGATGTTCGGCTTCCAGCGCATCGGCGATCTGGCCTGGGCGGCGGGCGACCTGCGTGCGCGCGGCTTCCTGATCGGCGGCACTGCCGGTCGCACCACGCTGAACGGCGAAGGCCTGCAGCACCAGGACGGCCACGGCCACCTGTTTGCCGAGTTCATCCCGAGCTGCATTTCCTATGATCCGACCTTCGCCTACGAGCTGGCCGTGATCGTGCAGGACGGCATGCGCCGCATGTATCAGAACCAGGAAAACATCTACTACTACCTGTCGGTGATGAACGAAAACTACACCCACCCGGCCATGCCGGCAGGTGCGGAAGAAGGCATCCTGAAGGGCATGTACCTGTTCAGGGAAGGCGACAAGAAGGCCAAGCTGAAGGTGCAGCTGCTGGGTTCCGGCACCATCTTCCGCGAAGTGATCGCGGCGGCCGAGCTGCTGAAGGCCGACTTCGACGTTGACGCCGACATCTGGTCCTGCCCCAGCTTCAACGAGCTGCGCCGCGACGGCCAGGCCGCCGTGCGCCACAACCTGCTGAACCCGGCCGGCACCGAGCAGGTGCCCTATGTGACCCAGCTGCTGAACGGCCGCCAGGGTCCGGTGATTGCCTCGACCGACTACAAGCGCACCTACGCCGACCAGATCCGCGAATACGTGCCGGGCAAGTATGTCGTGCTGGGCTGCGACGGTTATGGCCGCTCCGATTCTCGTCAGGCGCTGCGCCGCTTCTTCGAGGTCGACCGCTACTATGTGGCCGTCGCCGCACTGAAGGCACTGGCCGACGAAGGCAAGATTGGCAAGGATGTCGTGGCCCGCGCCATCGAAAAGTACGGCATCAACGCGGCGAAACCGGCGCCGTGGACTGTGTAAAGACGTGAGGCGTGAAGCAAGGGCAAGGGTATACCCCTTCTGCCCTTGCCCATCGCGAGCCAGGGACACATACCCCTCACACCTCACTCCTCACCCCTCACAGGATTTAGAACATGAGCAACCTGATTGAACTGAAAGTACCGGACATCGGTGGCCACGAGAACGTGGACGTGATCGAGGTCATGGTCAATGTTGGCGATAGCATCGAAGTCGAGCAATCGCTGATCACGCTGGAAACCGACAAGGCCACCATGGAAGTACCGGCCAGCCATGCTGGCGTGGTCAAGGAAGTCCGCATCAAGGTCGGCGACAAGGTCTCCGAAGGCAGCGTCGTGGTCGTGGTGGAAGCCAGTGCCACCGCCGCTGCACCGGCACCGGCCGCTGCAGCCGCCGCACCCGCTCCTGCCGCCGCACCCGCTCCTGCCGCCGCAGCCCCTGCTGCAGCCCCCGTGGCAGCCCCTGCTCCGGCTGCTGCACCCGCTGCCGCAGGCAGTATCGAGGTCAAGGTGCCGGACATCGGCAACTTCGACGCCGTCGAAGTCATCGAGGTCAACGTCAAGGTCGGCGACACCATCGCCATCGACGACAGCCTGATCACGCTGGAATCCGACAAGGCCAGCATGGAAGTGCCGTCCAACGCCGCCGGCGTGGTCGAGAGCATCGTCGTCAAGGTCGGCGACAAGGTACGCGAAGGCAGCCTGATCCTGATCGTCAAGGGCAGCGGCGCTGGCGCCGCCGCTCCGGCCGCTGCCGCTGCCGCCCCGGCAGCTGCGCCCGCCGCAGCTCCGGTTGCCGCCCCTGCGGCTGCCGCAGCACCGGCTCCGGTCGCCGTCAGCGCCCCGGCCAAGGTCGACGACGCCGCCTTCATCAAGGCGCACGCCTCGCCGTCGGTACGCCGCTTTGCGCGCGAACTGGGTGTCGATCTGGCCAAGGTGGCCGGCAAGGGCGCCAAGGGCCGCATCCTGCACGAAGACGTGCAGGCCTATGTGAAGGCCGTGATGAGCGGCACCGCCGCTGCGCCGGTCGTGGCCGCCGCCGCTGCCGTTGGCGTGTCCGCCGGCGGTCTGGACCTGCTGCCGTGGCCGAAGGTCGACTTCGCCAAGTTCGGCGAAATCGAAGTCAAGCCGCTGTCGCGCATCAAGAAGATTTCCGGGGCGAACCTGCACCGCAACTGGGTGATGATCCCGCACGTGACGTTCAACGACGAGTGCGACATCACCGAGCTGGAAGACTTCCGCAAGACCATCGGCAAGGAATGGGAAAAGTCGGGCCTGAAGCTGTCGCCGCTGGCCTTCATCATCAAGGCCGCCGCCGAAGCGCTGAAAGCCTTCCCGGAATTCAACGCCTCGCTGGATGGCGACAACCTGGTGCTGAAGAAGTACTACCACATCGGCTTTGCCGCCGACACGCCGAATGGCCTGGTGGTTCCGGTGATCAAGGATGTCGACCAGAAGGGCCTGAAGCAGATTTCCAAGGAGCTGACCGAGCTGTCCGGCCTGGCGCGCGAAGGCAAGCTGAAGCCGACCGACATGCAGGGCGCGACGTTCACGATTTCGTCACTCGGCGGCATTGGCGGCACCAGCTTCACGCCGATCGTGAATGCGCCGGAAGTGGCCATCCTCGGGGTGTGCAAGAGCCAGATCAAGCCGGTGTGGAATGGCAAGGAGTTCGCCCCGCGCCTGATGTGCCCGCTGTCGCTGTCCTTCGATCACCGCGTGATCGATGGCGCCGCCGCCGGCCGCTTCACCGTCTACCTGGGCAAGCTGCTGTCCGACGTTCGCCGTCTGGTTCTGTGAGGATGACCATGCAGGGTATTGGCTGCCAGCCAATGCCCTGCATTGCTTCTCACGTCATACCCATCACAGGATGCAAACATGAGCAATCTGATTGAACTCAAAGTGCCGGACATTGGTGGCCACGAGAACGTGGACATCATCGAAGTGTTCGTGAACGTGGGCGACACCGTCGCCGTGGAAGACAGCCTGATCACACTGGAAACCGACAAGGCAACCATGGAAGTGCCGGCCAGCCACGCCGGTGTCATCAAGGAACTGAAGGTCAAGGTTGGCGACAAGATTTCCGAAGGCGGCGTGATTGCGCTGGTGGAAGCCGCCGGCGCCGCCGAGGCCAAGCCTGCCGCCGCTGCCCCGGCACCGGCAGCAGCTCCGGTGGCCGCACCTGCTGCGCCCGCCGCCCCGCAAGTGGCGCCGGTTGCCGGCAGCTACAGCGGAGCGGTTGATCTGGAAGTCGACATGCTGGTGCTCGGCGCCGGTCCTGGTGGCTATTCCGCCGCCTTCCGCGCAGCCGATCTGGGCATGAAGACCGTGCTGGTCGAACGTTACGGCACGCTGGGTGGCGTGTGCCTGAACGTGGGCTGCATTCCGTCCAAGGCGCTGCTGCACAACGCGGCGGTGATCGACGAAGTGGCCCACCTCGCGTCCAACGGCATCAAGTTCGGCAAGCCGGAAGTGGATATCGACGCGCTGCGCGGCTACAAGGAAAAGGTCATCAACAAGCTCACCGGCGGCCTCGCCGGCATGGCCAAGATGCGCAAGGTCGAGCACGTGCGCGGCATCGGCAACTTCCTCGATGCCTACCACATGGAAGTCCAGCTTTCCTCGGGCACCGGCAAGGACCTGACCGGCGAGAAGAAGGTCATCAAATTCAAGCAGGCCATCATCGCTGCCGGTTCGCAAGCGGTGAAGCTGCCCTTCATCCCGAATGACCCGCGCATCGTCGATTCGACCGGCGCACTGGAACTGAAGAGCGTTCCCAAGCGCATGCTGATCATCGGCGGCGGCATCATCGGCCTGGAAATGGGCACCGTGTATTCCACGCTGGGCGCGCGCCTCGATGTGGTCGAACTGTCCAATGGCCTGATGCAGGGCGCGGATCGCGATCTGGTCAAGGTCTGGCAGGACTGGAACAAGCACCGCTTCGACAACATCATGCTGGAATCGAAGACCACGTCGATTGAGCCGAAGGAAGACGGCGTCTGGGTCACCTTCGAAGGCCCGAAAGTGCCGGAAGGCCCGCAATGCTACGATCTGGTGCTGTACTCCACCGGTCGCGCACCGAACGGCAAGAAGATCGGCGCCGACAAGGCTGGCGTGTATGTTGACGAGCGCGGCTTCATTCCCACCGACCGCCAGATGCGCACCAATGTGCCGCACATCTTCGCCATTGGCGACATCATCGGCCAGCCGATGCTGGCGCACAAGGCGGTGCATGAAGCACACGTTGCCGCGGAAAATGCCGCCGGCCACAAGGCCTTCTTCGACGCGCGCGTGATCCCGGGCGTGGCCTACACCGATCCGGAAGTGGCATGGGTCGGCCTTACCGAAGACCAGGCCAAGAAGGATGGCATCAAGATCACCAAGGGCGTCTTCCCGTGGGCGGCGTCCGGCCGTGCGATCGCCAACGGCCGCGACGAAGGCTTCACCAAGCTGATCTTCGACGCTGAAAACGGCCAGATCCTCGGCGGCGCGATTGTTGGCCCGCACGCCGGCGACATGATCGGCGAAGTGTGCCTGGGCATCGAAATGGGCGCGGACGCAGTGGATATCGGCAAGACCATCCACCCGCACCCGACCATGGGCGAATCGATCGGCATGGCCGCCGAAGTCGCCAAGGGCGTGTGTACCGACCTGCCGCCGCAGCGCAAGAAGTAAGCGCCAAGTCGCTCTGGCAATAAAAAAACCGCAGCCAAGGCTGCGGTTTTTTTTATTGCGCCCTCGCATACATCAAGATGTAATAGCCTGAAACCCAATCAGGCATTCGCATACAGTGATATACCCGTCAAGCAGCAATCCCCCACTCCCTGCCTATCGGCTCCCGCCTGGCAGGGCTGGCTGATGGCCGACTCAGCCGGACAGCACTGCTGACATGTCACTGCCCCTTCCTCCACAGCCATACGGTTCATGCCTAAACAAAAACGGCAGCCGAAGCTGCCGTTTTTGTCGAATCCGGTCTTACTGGATTACTTGCTCTGGTTGATCATGTACAGGGCTGCTGCCTTGAACTCTTCATCGCTGCCCTGATAGCCACCCTTGGCCGGCATGGCATTCTTGGCGTTTTTCGTGACATTGGCGATCATCGCATCGACATCCTTGATGCGCGGCGCCCAGGCGGCCTTGTCGCCGGGCTTTGGTGCGCCACTCACGCCGGTGGCGTGACAGGCCATGCAGACCTGGCCATAGATTTCCTTGCCCTTGGTCGCCGGATCAGCGGCAGCTACTGCGCCGGAAGCCACTTTCGGCTCCTCAAAGCTGGCTCCCGCTTTGTTGGCCATGAAAGCCACGGCGCGCTTCACTTCATCGTCCGTCAGGTCCGCGCCGCCGCCACGCGCCGGCATGGCATTGAAGCCTTCGATGGCATGCTTGGACAGTGTGTCAAAGCCCTTGGCGATGCGCGAACTCCAGGCCGCCACATCCTCAAACTTCGGCGCGCCCTGGGCGCCCGTGGCATGACAGGAGAAACACAGTGATTCATACACGGCCTGGCCAGAGCGAGTGCCCGGTGCGCCGCCTTCCACCACCTTTTCCGTACCGACCTGGGCAATCCGGGCATTCACGGCGGATGCGGTCATCGTCGGACGAGAAAAATCAACGCCGCTACCGGAGGTGAACACCTTGAAAAGCAGATAGCCCAGCGCCACGACGCCCGCTACCAGTACCAGAATCAGGCCCCCGAGGCCTTTGCCCGCTGCTCCGTTGGAACCGCCCATGCTGCATCCCTTTTAAACTGTTGAATTATTCGTTACGGGGGCAAAATACCCCTGTGTGGCAACGGGCGATTATACTGGGAAACCGACAGCCTAGAAACCGCCAAGACAGTGGACGTCTCGCGGCAAACACGCTAACATCGCCAGCCTTGTCAGTGTGCACCCATAGCTCAGTTGGATAGAGTGTCAGTTTCCGAAGCTGAAGGTCGCAGGTTCGATCCCTGCTGGGTGCGCCAATAAAATCAACGGATTACACGCAAATCGCTGTAGCCCGTTTGTTTTTGCATCCCCGAGAATTGATGGGCTTATACGTGGGCTTATACACGCCTTGCCGCTAGGGCTGGGTTTCTCCTGTGCGATTTGCTCGCCCCCCCACCTCGCACAGCGTCGCACACCCGGCGCACATCGCCGCATTGCCGGCCTTGATGCCCCTTGCTAAATTGGCAAAGCGCCCCGACTGTGGGGTTGACGTGGGGTTCGTCCAGTCAACCCACTCAATCCCGGATTTTTCCGGGGCCTACCTTTCGGGGCGCATTCTCTCTTCGCCTTTGCCAGCTCACCCCGCACCGCCTGATCCTTGGCTAACCCTAGCCATGCCTCGTTGCAATCTCGCTGCACCCAGGCCATGACCCTTACCCCTCAGCTTGAGGGTCAGCAGTCGAATTGATGGCTTGCCCGCGCAAAAAACCCGCCACGGTGCTTGGCGTAATAGGTCAGCACCAGTCACACAGGGCGGTAACTACCGGAAAGCAGGCGGAAAACCGTCGTGCCAGCAGTCCCCCAGCTTCGCACTGCCTCGCGCGCGCGCGTAGGGGGTGCGAACCGAGTGCGTACTTATTGCCTTCGCATTCAACGCCAACCCTTGGCAATGCTAGGGTTGAGCTTGGTTTGCAGTGAATTTGCTGCACACGATGCACTTCGCACTGCGTACCAGCCGAAATCACCATCAGCACCTCGCGCGCGTAGAGGGTGGAAACCGTGGAAACCTCACTGGAAACCGCCGCCCTGGATACCAGCGCCCACGGTCAGCGGCACGCGGCAATCTCCTTCAGCGCTTTGTAGGCAATGCGGCGGCGCTTGCCGGCCAGCCACACGGCAGCCAGGTAATTGCCGGTCAGTGCGTCCTGCCCGTCCATGCTCAGGAACAGGCAGGGCGTGCCGGTCGGCAGTTCGCCCACATCCACGAACCGGCAGGGCCGGCAAAGCCTGTGCGTGCTGTCGGACAGGCTGGCATGCATGGCTCCCAGCATCTGCTCGGCTTCCTGCTTGCGCTCGGCAGTGGCCTGCCGCGTGGCCTGCATGTTCGCCCTCCCCCTTGCCCGCCTGAGCTGCTGACGGCGCATCGGGGACAGATCAGCCCATGCCGAGTCATCGCTGTTCTCGTAGCCCTCCGGCTCCACCCATACCCCCACGCCCCCCGCTTCGTCCTCCGGCTCGATGACGGGCAGCGGCTCAGGTTCCGGCAAGGGCAGGCCAGCGCCAGCCAGCGCAATCCGCGTAGTGACGGCGGGCAGGATGTCGACCAGTGGGCGCAGTGTTTCCTTACAGCCTTGCAGGTAGGCCAGCAGGTCGGGCTTGTGCTGACGAATCAGCGCGGCCTGCTCCGGGGTGGGGCGCGGGCTGACCTTCAAGCCGCCATCATCGGACAGCGCCAGCGACAAACCCGCGCCGGTCAGGGTGGCGAGCAGGTCAGAAGATTTCATAGTCCACCCCCTCGATTTCGATGCTGTTTTCTTTTCTCTCGGCTGTTTGGGGTGTTTCTCCCTCTAGAACTCTAGAACCCGCATGGTTATTGACCTTCAGCGGTTTTCCTCCCTCTAGAGGGCTGGGGGTTCTAGAGTCAGAAAAACGGCTGTAACCCGCGTGGTTATTGGCGTCTAGAGTTCTAGAGGGAGATTTTCCGGAATCAGCCGGAGAAAGAAAAGAAAGCCCGTCGTCCTGCTGCTGGTGTTGGTTGGGGGGTGGAAAAT
>NZ_ATZJ01000024.1 GCF_000428145.1 Chitinilyticum litopenaei DSM 21440
GTAACAATCCCCCGGCAAAGCCGGGGGCTTTCGTAATGTGAGCCGCTCAAAGCGGCTAAATGGTGGCGCTAACGCGCCCCAATCAAATGCCACCCAAGGTGGCAAGCCCTATGACCACAGCTGCAACTGCTCCAGCCTCTGGTCCTCTTTTTCCTGATTCTTGATGTATTCCCGAATCATCGTCTCATCACGACCCACCGTTGAGACAAAGTAGCCTCTGGCCCAGAAATGTTGCCCGACGAAATTACGCTTGCGCTCCCCATACACCCGCGCAAGATGAATCGCACTCTTGCCCTTCATGTACCCGACTACCTGCGACACCGCGAATTTCGGTGGAATCGATAACAGCATGTGCACATGATCCGGCATCAGATGCCCTTCCAGCACCCGGCTTTCCTTCTGCTCTGCCAGCTTCCGGAAAATTTCTCCGAGATGCTGCCTGAGTTGTACGTACAGCACCTTCCTGCGGCACTTGGGAATGAAGACCACGTGGTATTTACACTCCCAGCGGCTGTGGCTTAGGCTTTCGAAGTCGTCCATCTTTGATACTCCTCTTAAGTGTGCTTGGCGGCTCACAAAGTGCAGTGTTACTGATGGGCGACTCCCGCAAAAGTCAAACTTCTACTGCCACCCCGGCAGAGCCGGGGGATTTCCCTTGCCTGTTTAAGTCGTGGGAGCGAGCTTGCTCGCGATCAACAGGGCTTCGCGAGCAAGCTCGCTCCCACGAAAATTCAAACTTCAGAAGGCCGGATCAATAGGTAGCCAGCTCAGCACGCCGTCATACCGGCGAAAGCCGGTATCCAGAGCATCGCTCGAACAGGCCTTGCAGCTGGATTCCCTTTCGCCGGAATGACGAACTGGACTTTGCTGCGGTAGCTACCAGGCAAAACCTATTGAACCACATAGACATAGACATAGACATAGACATAGAGGGCACAGAGAAGGCACAACCCTGAGAAATGCCAATGACGTGCTCCCGCTTTTCTCTGCGCTCCCTGTGTCTCTGTGTCTCTGTGTCTCTGTGGTTGATTTGGGTTTTGCTGAAAAGGCTTGCTAATCAGGCTTATTCGCTGCGCGTTCCAGGCTCGGATTCGCCGGCGGCAGGCTCGTCGGCGAGTTGCTCTGCGGCCTTGCGCTGGCGCACGATCTGGCCGCGCCGCTTGATCCAGAACAGCAGCCAGGCCGGCAGGAAGCCCAACAGGCCAAACACCAGCAGGGCATAGACCACGCCCTTGCCAGGCACCAGTGCGGCGCTGAACATCAGGATCACATACAGATAGCCGATCAGCAGGATGTACATCGATATACCCGGATGGGAATCAAGCTACAGCCTTTTTCCAGAAAAGGCCGCAGCCATATACCCATTGCTTGTTACTGGCTGCGCTTGTCGCATTCGATCAGCGCATAGGCCGAATGGTTATGGATGGATTCGAAATTCTCGGCTTCCACCGTGTAGGCCACGATGCGCGGCTCGGCATTGAGCTGGGCGGCAACGTCACGCACCATGTCTTCGACGAACTTCGGATTGTCATACGCACGCTCGGTGACGAACTTTTCGTCCGGACGCTTCAAGAGGCCGTACAGCTCGCAGGACGCCTGCTTTTCGACCAGGTCGACAATGTCTTCAATCCACACCTGCTCGCCCAGCGTGGCGGTGATGGTCACGTGGCTGCGCTGATTGTGCGCACCATACGCGGAAATCTTCTTCGAGCACGGGCAGAGGCTGGTCACCGGCACCAGCACGCGCAGGCGCTGCTCGATGCGGCCGTCCTTCACTTCACCGATCAGCGTGACCTCATAATCCATCAGGCTTTGCACGCCGGACACCGGCGCGGCCTTGTTGACGAAGAAGGGGAAGCGCATTTCCAGATAGCCGGATTCGGCCTCCAGCCGCTCGCACATCTCGCGCAGGATGCTCTCGAACGATTCGACGGAAATCTCGCGCTCGCGGCTGTTGAGGATTTCCACGAAGCGGCTCATGTGCGTGCCCTTGAAATGCTGGGGCAGGAACACATACATGTCGAAAACGGCGACCGTGTGCTGCACGCCCTCGCTGCGATCGGCCACCCTGACCGGATGACGGATGGCTTTGATGCCCACCTTGTTGATTGCAATATTGCGCTGGTCCGGGGTGCTTTGTACGTCGGCAATCGCCACGGTCATGGCAGAAACTCCAGTCAGAAACAGGGCAGCAGTATAACTGACCGGCAATACCCGAGTAAACCAGTCGGGAATTAGCGCTGGCTATGCCGGCGATAGCCGCTGCCCATCGCCCGGATGCGGCTGACACGCCGGCCGGACGCTCATGGCGTGGCGAACAGCGGCAGCAGCCGCGTGGCCAGGCGAGTGAAATCGGCCAGCATGCGCTCGATGAATTGCGGCAAGTAGGGCAGCGACAACTGCAGGGCAACCAGGCCAATGCCCAGCGTCAGCGGGAAGCCGACAGCAAACACATTGAGCTGCGGCGCCGCACGCGTCATGACGCCAATCGCCAGGTTGGTGATCAGCAGCGCGGCCAGCACCGGCAGCGACAGCATCACGCCGGTGCGGAAAATCGTGGCGCCGTAATCGGCCAGCAGCTTGAAGGCGCCGTAGCCCGCAGGCGGGCTGCCGATGGGCAGCGTGACAAAGCTCTCCAGCACGGCGCGCAGCACGATGAGGTGGCCGTCGAGCGCGAGAAAAATCAGCAGCGTCAGCAGACTGTAGATCTGCGCCAGCACGGCGGTATTGGTCGAGTGCAGCGGATCGTAGAGCGTGGCGAAGCCCAGGCCCATCTGCAGGCCGGTGAGGTGGCCGGCCATTTCCATGCCGGTGAAGATCAGGCGCATGATGAAGCCGAGCGCGATGCCGATCACCAGCTCGCGCACGGCGAGCAGGATGCCCAGCGGCGAGACGATTTCCACGCTGACGGCGCTCGGGTGCAGCTGCACGCTGACCAGGATGGCGATCAGGATGGCCAGCCCCACGCGCACGCGCACCGACACCACCTTCATCGACAGCACCGGGTCGGCCAGCATCAAGCCGAAAATGCGCAGAAATGGCCACCAGAACATGACCAGCCAGCCATTCATCTGCGCGTCGCTAAACTCGAACATGCCCCTCCCGTGGGTTCCGGCCGGCCGGCAAGCCGGATCGCTGCGATCCACACTTCTGGCAAAACCGGCAAGAATGGATGGAAAAGCCGCGGCCGCGCGCGCGGCAAAAGGTCTAGCCGATCAGCTGCGGAATGCTCTGATAAAGGCGCACGGTGTAATCCATGATGGTTTCCAGCATCCAAGGCCCGGCCAGCACCATCACCAGAAAGGCAATCAGCAGCTTGGGGATGAAGGACAACGTCGCTTCGTTGATCTGCGTGGCCGCCTGGAAAATGCTGACGATCAGGCCGGTAACCAGCATGGCCAAGAGCAGCGGCCCGCCCAGGAGGACGGTCACTTCCAGCGCACGCTGCACGACGGTGATGACGGCTTCGGGACTCATGCCAGGCTCGATTCAGAATGGGAACAACCAGATAACCCAACAGGGTATATCGCCAGAGCCTTTACCATAGATAGGCCCCAGGCACATACCCGCAATAGTAAAACCGGCGCGAGCGTGACTATCCGCTGAGATAGAAGCTTTGCACGAGCGAGCCCATCAGCAGCGTCCAGCCATCGACCAGCACGAACAGCATCAGCTTGAAGGGCAGCGAGATGATCATCGGTGACACCATCATCATACCCATGCCCATCAGCACGCTGGCGACCACCAGATCGATGATCAGGAAGGGAATCATGATCAGAAAGCCGATCTGGAAGGCCGTTTTCAGTTCGCTGGTGACAAAGGCCGGCACCAGCACCTTCAGGCTCACATCTTCCGGACCATTGGGCTTGGCCGAGCCGGACACTTCGAGAAAGAAGGCCAGATCCTTTTGCCGCGTCTGCTTGAGCATGAATTCCTTCAGCGGCACGCTGCCCTTGACGATGGCCTCGTTGAAACTGATCTTCTGCTCGGAATACGGCTGGTAGGCCTCGACATAAATCTTGTCGAACACCGGCCCCATCACGAACAGCGTCAGAAAGAGCGACATCCCGACGATCACCTGATTGGGCGGCGACTGCATCGTGCCCATGGCCTGGCGCAGCAGCGAGAGCACGATGACGATGCGGGTAAACGCCGTCATCATCAGCAGTACCGCCGGCAGGAAACCCAGGGCGGTGATGAAGAGCAGCGTCTGGATGGGCAGGCTGTAATTGGTGCCACCGGCAGCGCCCGGCGCGGCATTCATGAAGGGTATGCCGGGATCGGCCGCGCCCGCCAAGGGCAGCAGCGCCATACCTGCCAGCAGTAGCCACCTAGCGCGCATCGGAAGACTCCGTGGCCGCAGAGGCGTTGCGCCGCGCGATGGCTTGCTGCAGCCACTGTGCAAAGGGCGGCATGGCCGCCGCCGCATCCGGGGCGTCAGCAGGTCTGGGCAGCGTATGCAGCAGATTGACCTGTTCACCAGTCACCCCCAGCACCAGCCAGGTGTCGCGCAGCTCGACGATGACCACACGCTCGCGCGTGCCGACCATGACGCCGGACACCACGCGCAACTGGCCGCCTGCCGCGCGCGGCAGCAGCGAAAAGCGCCGCATCAGCCAGGCGCCGACCACGATCAGGCCCAGCACCACAATCAGCGCCAGCGCCACCTGTGCCAGCGCGGCCAGACCGCTGCCAGCCGTGGCGGCGGGAATGCCGGAGGCCGCGGCGGCCAGCACGGGAGCGCACGGCAGCAGCAGGCCGGCCAGCAAGGGGATGATGCGGGGCATGATTACTTGTGCAGGCGGCGAATGCGTTCCGCCGGGGTGATGATGTCGGTAAGGCGGATACCGAACTTGTCATTGACGACCACGACTTCGCCCTGGGCAATCAGGCAGCCGTTGACCAGCACGTCCATCGGCTCGCCGGCCAGGCCGTCAAGCTCCACCACCGAGCCCTGCGCCAGCTGCAGCAGACTGCGGATGGCGATCTTGGTGCGCCCGAGCTCCACGGTCAGCGAGACCGGGATGTCGAGAATCATGTCGATGTTGTTGGGCAGGTTGCCGGCAGGCGGCGTTGCGTCGAAATTCTGGAAAATATTGGCGGCCTGCGCTTCCGGCGCGCTGCTGCCGGCAGCCGCTTCGGCAACTTCCTGCTCGGCCAGTGCGGCCGCCCAGTCGTCCATCACGGAGTCGGCGTCTTCTTGTCCCGCGCCAATTTCTTCAGCCATTGTTGTCTCCCGGGCCAGGCTCGTCCGAGGCGCCCAGCAGTTCGCTGGTGCTCAGGATCTTGTTGACCTTCAGTGCATATTGGCCGTTGAGAATACCATATTTGCACTCGAGCACCGGCACGCCGTCGACCTCGGCGATGATGGCCTCGGGGATATCCAGCGAGACGACATCGCCAACTTTGAGGTTGAGAATGTCGCCCAGCGTGATGTTGGCATTGCCCAGATTGGCGACCAGATCGACCTCGGCATTCTGCACCTGCTTCTTGAGCAGCGACAGCCAGCGGTTGTCGGCCTCGATGCGGTCGGCCTGCATCGTGCTGTAGAGCGTATCGCGGATCGGCTCGATCATCGAATACGGGAAACACACGTGGAAATCGCCACCGCCGGCGCCCAGCTCGATCTTGAAGGTGTAGGCAACCACGACTTCGGTGGGCGTGGCGATATTGGCGAACTGCGTGTTCATTTCCGAGCGCACATAGGCAAACTCGCACTCGAACACCGGCTTCCAGGCCTTCTGGTATTCCTCGAACACCACCTCCAGCAGGCGCTGGATGATGCGCTGCTCGGTCGGCGTGAAATCACGCCCCTCCACGCGTACGTGGTAGCGGCCATCGGAACCGAAGAGATTGTCGACAACCAGAAACACGAAATCCGGGTCAAAGATGAACAAGCCGGTGCCGCGCAGCGGCTTCATGTGGATCAGGTTGAGGTTGGTGGGCACCACCAGGTTGCGGATGAATTCGCTGTACTTCTGCACGCGCACCGGGCCCACGGAAATCTCGGCATTGCGGCGCATGAAATTGAAGAGTGCGATGCGCAGATTGCGGGCAAAACGCTCGTTGATGATTTCAAGCGTGGGCATCCGCCCGCGGACAATGCGTTCCTGGCGGCCGATGTCATAGGCGCGGACGGCCGAAGTGTCGACAGCTTCGTCGCCGTCGTCCTCTTCGCCGGTCACCCCGCGCAGTAGCGCGTCGACCTCTTCCTGGGAAAGGATATCGTCTGCCATGACACCAGCTTGTCGCGAAAACCCTGTGTTGAGCCGCTAGATCGGACTATTGGTAGAAATATTTAGTGAAGTTGACGCTGAGCACCCCCTCGTCCTTGCCTTCGGCTTCCAGCACGAGGTTGATCTGCTCGCGAATCTGGCGGGCCAGATCTTCCTGCCCCTTGGTCGTGCGCACTTCATCCAGCGTCTTGGAGCCGATCAGGCGGATGACGGCGCTCTGCACCTTGGGCTGCATTTCCTTGAGCCTTTGCTTGTCGGTCTCGTCGGCCAGCTCGACAAAAATCTCGACCTGCAACACGGAATCGCCTTCGCCGGACAGGTTCACGGTGAAGGGATCGGCCTGCAGTTTTTCATAAACGGGCGGCACGCCCTCTTCCTTCTTCTTGGGCTTCTTCTTTTCCTTCTTCTCGTCGTGCGCCTGCGCCTCGGCAACCGCCTCGTCAGCACCACCGTCGGCCGGCGGCTTCATGATGAAATACAACAAGGCGCCGCCCATGGCCAGCAAGAGGGTAAGCAGGACAATCACGATGATCAGCAGCAATTTGCCTTTCTTGGACGGGGCAGCGGCTTCTGCCTTGGCTTCGGACATGGGTTCACCTGAGAAAAAATCCAGCCTTGCTGGCTGGCGGATTATACCCGCAGCGGGACGCAAACGAGCCGCATCGGCAAAAGCTAATGCGGCTCGTTGTTTATAAAGCAAATATTTTCACGAAACAAGCACTAAGGCGCGAAAGCTAAGGTAAAGCCTAGGCCGGCGAAGCCGTTCAGACGTAGAGACTTACTCCACTGCGGGCCACCGGGACGCGCATTTCGCTCAGAACCGTTTCACTCACCCCGCCATCGCCCCCCAGGCGCGCGCCGTAGGCAAGAGCGTGCCGCTCATGGCCTGAGCCCTGCCGCGAAGCCTGCTGCTGGGCGGCCTGCTGCTGTTGTTGCTGCTGTTGCTGAAGGCTGTCGCTGGCCACCTGCACATCCACCAGATGGATGCCCTGATCAGCCAGCAGCGCGGTCAGCCTGGGCGTGGCGGCAGCCAGTGCTTCACGTACAGCCGCGTGCTGCGATGTAAATACAACACTGGCCTGTTCACCACCGAGATTAAGCCGCACTTCCATCGGCCCCAGATGCGGCGGATTGAGCTGCATGTCGATCTGCTGCTCCTGCTTGCCCAGCATCAATCCGACCCGCTGGGCAATCGCATCGCCCCAGCGCCCGGAGCCGACGGGCTCGGGAATGTGCGCCTGCGGCCGTCCCGACTCCTGGGAGGCCGTGCTCTTGTGCTCCTGCAACAAGGGGGTAGTCACGGCGAAGGAACCACTGCCCGGCTTCTCGCCGGCAAGCGCTTCGATGTCCTCATCCTGCGGCAAGCCCTGCAGCAAGCCGGCAAAACTTGCCGACAAATCCTGTCCGCGCTCGCGATCCGGACGGGCCAGGGCATCGGGCAGCTGCGCCGTCATTCCTGGCACCACGATGGCGGCATCGGCCTGTTCGGCGCCAAGCCGCCCCCCCGCAACACCAGCTGCCTGCGCAGCAATCCCGGCAGGCACGAGGCCTGCTGGCTGCTGCTGATCAAGGGCAAGCGGCTGCCCAGCCGGCAGCAGCATGGTGGCCAGTTGTGACGTTTCGCCAAGCCCGGCCTCGGCCGGCAACGTCTGCCCTTCCTGCGACTCCATGTGCTGCTGACCGAGGCCTGCGGCCTGGGCAAGATGGGCTGCAACAGCCTGCAACAGCAGGGGTTGTCCGGCAAGGAGGGCGGCCTGCTCGGGGGTCAGCGCCGTTTCTGCCGGAGCATCTTCAACGCTGGCCGTCGCGGCAGCAGCGGCCTTTTCACCGGCGCCCGGACCAGCGACCGGCGCGGACTGCCCCTGCTGGCGCTCGGCCAGTACATTCTCAAAACGCGAGCCTGGCTCACCCGAGCCCCCGGCGATAGCTGGACGACTCTCGGCGCCCTTGGCCGGCGAGGCATTCAGTTTGGGAAGGGCAGTCACTGCTGCGGTCATGGCTCACCTCGAAAATGCGGTACGGCCACTTCAAAGCAAGTATGATGCCAAGCACCTCCGCCACACGACGACAGCACGCACATGGCAGAAGATTCCGATCAGGAACGCACGGAAGAGCCCTCGGGAAGGCGGCTCGAAGAAGCCCGCAAGAAGGGGCAGGTTCCCCGCTCGATGGAGCTGACCACCTTCGCGACGCTGATGGTCGGCATCCTGATGATTTTCATGCAAGGCTCCGAGCTCTACCGCATGCTTGCGGAAACGCTGCAAACCAGCTTTTCCTTCAAGCGCGAGCTGCTGGAGAACCCGAAAACGGCGCTGGAGCTTTTTGTGGCCAGCATGCAGGCGGCCATCATGGCCATTCTGCCCATCCTGGGCGCCACCGCGCTGGCCGGCATCATCACGCCACTGCTGATCGGCGGCTGGCTTTTTACCTTCGAATCGCTCACGCCGAATTTCGCGCGCATGAACCCGCTGAGCGGGATAGGACGGATGCTGTCCGTGCGCAGCCTCGTCGAGATGATCAAGACTATCCTCAAGTCCGGCCTCATCGGCGGGGTGGCGACCTATGTACTGTGGATCGAACGCGAACAGTTCATTGCGCTGCTGACCATGCCGCCTGACAGCAGTTTTCTCTATCTGTGGGAAATGATCCGCTTCACCCTGCTCAGCGTCGTGGGCGCCATGGCCGTCATCGTGCTGATCGATGTGCCCTATCAGATCTGGGATTACTACAAGGGCCTGCGCATGACGAAGGAAGAGGTGCGCCAGGAATCCAAGGATTCGGAAGGCGACCCGCATGTGAAGGGGCGCATCCGCCAGCTGCAACGCGAAGCCGCCCGCAAGCGCATGATGTCCGAAATCCCCAAGGCCGATGTGGTGGTCACCAACCCGACCCACTATGCCGTCGCCCTGCGCTATACCGAAAACATGCGCGCTCCGCAGGTCGTCGCCAAGGGCTCATTCCTGCTCGCCGAACGCATCATCGACATTGCCCGCGAGAACAAGGTGGCGGTGATCCGCACGCCTCCTTTTGCGCGGGCCTTGTATCACCACGCGGATCTCGGCTCGGAAATTCCGGCCGCGTTGTATACTGCCGCAGCCGAAGTGCTCGCCTACATCTATCAGTTGCGCCTTTATCACCGCTATGGCGGCGTGGAGCCGCAGCTGAACGACGAGCTGCCTGTTCCCCAGGAGCTTGACCCCGAAGCACCCAGCGACTGATCGCAACCCCCGAGCCATCCACGAGTAGCGAACCGCAGTGCGCAATATCAATCTGAGCCGGCTGGCCGGCCCCGTCCTGATCCTGATGGTCCTTGGCATGATGGTGCTGCCATTGCCGCCGCTCGTTCTGGACTTCTTCTTCACTTTCAATATCGCGCTGTCGATCATCGTGCTGATGGTCAGCCTCTACACGCGCCAGCCGCTGGAGTTTTCCAGCTTCCCGACCGTGCTGCTGCTGACGACGCTCTTGCGGCTGTCGCTGAACGTGGCCTCGACCAAACTGGTGCTCACCGAAGGCCACGCCGGCAGCGACGCCGCCGGCAAGGTGATCGAGGCCTTCGGCCACGTGCTGATCGGCGACAACATGACGGTCGGCATCGTGGCCTTCGTCATTCTCACCATCATCAACTTCATGGTCATCACCAAGGGTGCGGGCCGTATCGCCGAAGTGAGCGCCCGCTTCGCCCTGGATGCGATGCCCGGCAAGCAGATGGCCATCGACGCCGACCTGAACGCCGGCCTGATCGGCGAGGAGGAAGCCCGCAAGCGCCGCTCGGAAATCGCCCAGGAATCGGACTTCTTCGGCTCCATGGATGGTGCGTCCAAATTCGTGCGCGGCGATGCCATCGCCGGCATCCTGATCATGGTCATCAACCTGGTCGGCGGCCTGATCATCGGCATGATGCAGCACGATCTGGCCTTTGGCGAAGCCGCCAAGACCTACTCGATGCTGACCATTGGCGATGGTCTGGTCGCCCAGATTCCCGGCCTGATCATTTCCGTGGCAGCCGGTATCGTCGTCTCGCGCGTCGGCACCGATCAGGACCTGTCCGAGCAGATTCTTGGCCAGATGTTCATGCGTCCGCAGGTCATGTATGTTACTGCTGCCGTAATGGGCATCATGGGCCTGATTCCCGGCATGCCGCACCTGGCCTTTCTGCTGATGGCGGCCATCGCGGCGGGCATCGCCTGGACTCTAGAGCAACGCGCCCGCCAGGCCCTGCTCAAGCCTCCCCCCAGCGCGCCGGGAGCCACTCCCGGTCCTGTCGGCGCGGCGACTCCCGAAGCGGCACCTCTGCAGGAAGTGAGCTGGGCGGATGTGCAAACGGTCGACCTGCTGGGCCTCGAAGTCGGTTACCGGCTGATTCCGCTAGTGGACCGCAATCAGGACGGCGAGCTGTTGCGACGCATTCGCGGCATCCGCAAGAAACTGGCGCAGGATCTGGGCTTCCTGGTACCTGCCGTGCACATCCGCGACAACCTGGAGCTGAAACCCAACCAGTACCGCATCCAGCTCAAGGGCGTGGACATCGGCCAGGGCGAAGCGCATTCCGGCCAATGGCTGGCCATCAATCCGGGCAATGCCAGCGGCGCACTGAACGGCTCGCCCACCAAGGATCCGACCTTTGGCCTGCCGGCCTACTGGATCGATGGCGGCCTGCGCGATCAGGCCCAGGCCATGGGCTACACCGTGGTCGATGCCGCCACCGTGGTCGGCACGCACATCTCGAACACCCTGCAGAACCACGCCGCCGAACTGCTGGGCCGCGAGGAAGTCCAGGCCCTGCTCGACCACTTCGCCAAGGAGTCCCCCAAACTCGTCGAGGATCTGGTACCCAAGGTCATTCCAGTCGGCACGCTGCAGAAAGTACTGCAGAACCTGCTGGAAGAAGGCCTGCACATCCGCGACCTGCGCACCATTCTGGAAACGCTGGGCGAACACATGCACCGCACCCAGGATGTCGAAGAACTCACCTCGACCGTCCGGATTGCGCTGGGCCGCGCCATCGTCCACCAGCTTTTCCCGGGCGAGGACGAATTGCAGGTGGTGGCGCTGGAACCGCAACTGGAGAACATCCTGCTTTCGGCCGCCAGCGGCCGCAACCAGGGCGGCCTGGAGCCCGGCCTTGCCGAGCGGCTCTTGCAGCAGGCCAGCTCCGTCACCGAGCAGGTGGAAAACCAGGGCATCAATCCGGTGCTGATCACCCCGGCCCAGCTGCGTCCGATGCTGAGCCGCTTTCTGCGCCGCTCGGTGCCGGGCTTGCGCGTGATCGCGCACACCGAAATCCCGGACAACAAGACAATACGCATTGTCGCCCTGCTGGGCGCGGGCTGACCGATTCGACAACACTAGCCGGCAATTGCCGGCTCTGGCTGTCGCCAGCGTAGGCGAACATGGCAGAATTGTGGAAAATCGCTGACACTGGCGCACGCGGGGACTCGCGCAGGTGGTGGATGCTGTTCAGGCACAGATTTTTCACGGCACCAGCAAGCCTTTCTGGCAAAGAGTCAGAAACCTTTTTGAACCACAGTGACACAGAGGGCGCAGAGACAGCAAATCCCTGAGACAATCCGGGGTTTGCCGGGCAGTTTTGCCAATCAGGACTTTTCATACCCCTTCCCCGGTACGGCCGGAGAAGATGACCCCCGAACCGGCCTTGCGCCGGCGGGCAAACGGGCGACAAGCAATACACGGACATGGTGGTAAAAAAATTCTTCGGTGCAAGCACACGGGATGCCCTGCGGCAGGTTCGCGACGAACTCGGCCCGGACGCGCTCATCCTGTCCAACCGGCAGGTGGCCGGAGGCGGCATCGAAATCATGGCCGTGGCCGACTCGGACGTGGCCGCGCTGACCAGCATCCAGACTGTCAGCGCGCCGGCCAAGCCCGCTACCCGTGCCGCGCAGAATGGCGCACGCCTGATGCAGAATGCGCAGACCGAAGCGCCGGCAGCTCGCGCACTGGCTCGCTCCTACGCGATTGCCGACGACGATCAGGAGCCGACCATCAACGATGTGGGCAGCGAGCCACCCTCGGTGCTGCGCAGCAATCGCCGCCCGGTCGTCGAGCCGGCCACCTTTGCCCCTGCCGAAACACCGCGCCCGCGCCGCAACCCGCCGCCACCGGACAGCCAGCCGCACATACCCCCCCCCCGCTTCACCTTTGAAGAGCCCGAAACGGTTAGGCCCCAGGGCAATACCCAGGGGGTCAGCCCGGAAGCCGTCAGTGACATCGCCCGTGAAGTGCGCATGCTGCGCGGCCTGCTGGAAAGCCAGCTCGCCGGCATGGCCTGGGGTGAACTGGCCAAGCATGCACCGGAAAAGCTGGAAATCCTGCGCCAGCTGCTTGGCGCAGGTTTCTGCCCGGCGCTGTCGCGCCAGCTGATCGACAAACTGCCTTCGGGGCAGACGCTGGAGCAGGGCCTCAAATGGGTGAAAGCGGCGCTGGCACACAATATCGGCAGCGTGGGCTCGCAGGACGACCTGATCCAGCGCGGCGGCATTTACGCGCTGATCGGCCCCACCGGCGTGGGCAAAACCACCACGGTCGCCAAACTGGCCGCGCGCTGCGCGCTGACGCACGGCCCGCAATCGGTGGCCCTGCTGACCACCGACAGTTACCGGATTGGCGCGCATGACCAGCTGCGCATTTACGGGCGCATCCTCAGCGTACCCGTGCACGAGATCAAGGATGAAACCGACCTGCAGCTGACGCTGGGCGAGCTGGCGCACTGCCATCTGGTGCTGATCGATACCGTTGGCATGGGCCAGCGCGACATCCGCATCAGCGAACAGCTGGCACTGTTCAACCAGGACAATGTCGGCACGCTGCTGCTGCTGTCGGCCAACGCCCAGTCGGCCACGCTCGACGATGTGGCGCGGCGCTACCGCAACCGCCAGCTGGTCGGCTGCATTCTGACCAAGCTCGATGAAACGATGAATCTGGGCGGCTGCCTCGATGTGGCGATCCGTCACAAGCTGCCGCTGCATTTCGTGACCAACGGCCAGCGCGTTCCGGAAGACCTGCACCGGCCGAACACCGGCTATCTGATCGACCGGGCGTTCCGCGGCCAGCAGGACAGCGGCGTCTACCAGCTGCACAACGAGGAATACCCGCTCTACATGGGCGCCCATGACAGCGGCGGCGATTTCAGCCTGAACTGGGGCGGTGGCAATGGCTAGACGGCAGATTGACCAGGCAGCGGGGCTGCGACAGCTGGTCACTCCGTCGCACAGCCGCAGCATCAGCTTTGTCAGCAGCCTGGGTTCGGCCGGCGCCACCAGCTGCGTCATCAACCTGGCCGCCGCTCTGGTCGAGCGCCAGCGCGAGGTACTGATCCTCGACGAATTCAAGGGCCCGCAGGCCATAGCCCAGCGCCTGCGACTGCGCCAGGACCTGGGGCTGGAGCATGTCCTGCAAAGACTGGTGAGCCTGCCCGATCTGCTGCAAACCAGCGCGCAAGGCTTTGGCGTACTGCCCATCGCCACACCTCCTGCCGCGCTGGCCTGCCTGAACGACATGGAACAGCGCTGGCTGGCCGCCGAATTCGAGCAGCTCACCAGCCATGCCGACTTCATCCTGCTCGACTCGCGCCCATCCACCTCGCACGGCATCACCAGCCTGTCGGTCGCCACCGATGATCTGGTGCTGGTCATGAACAATCGTGCCGACTCGCTGACCGACTGCTACGCCAGCATCAAGCTGCTGAACCAGGAGCACGGCCGCCGCGACTTCCGCATTCTCGTCAACCGCGTGCACAGCCTCGACGAGGCAACGGCACTGTTCCGCCGGCTGAAATCCGTTGCCCTGCATTACCTGGGCGACGCCCTGAATCTGCGCCTGATCGGCTTTGTCCCCGAGGATGAAGGCATTCCCCGCGCCGGCCGGCTGGGCCAGACGGTGCTGGATGCCTATCCGGACAGCGAAGCCAGCATCGCGTTTCGCCAGCTTGCCGACAGCATGCTGCGCTGGGCGCCGCCGGCAAGTCCGGCCGATTCGCCCGCCGGTTTTGTCTACCGGCTGGTCGAATCAAGCCGCCAGCGTTTTGACCGTTACGACGACCCGGCGGCAAAAGCATGAGACACGGCCGCACCGCCCCGCAGTGGCATTTGCAGGAAGGACCGGGCATCTGGCGCCTGGGCGGCGCGCTGCGCCTGCAGGATCTGGAAGAGCTCTGGCCGCAATTGCGCAGGCAACTCAAGGCGGGCGATGCGCTGAGCCTGCATGACCTGCGCGAATGCGATGGCGCGGGCGCGGCCATGCTGTTCGAACTGCAACAGGGTGGCATCCGCTTTACCGACCTGCCGGACGAACTGGCGCGCAAGCTCAGCCAGTTGCAGCCGCAACGCCCCCTGCCCGAGGCACGCAGCACGCCGGCCGGGAACGCCATCAGCCGGCTGGGGCGGCGCGTGGCGCAACTGATCGAGCTCTGGCAAACCCAGGTGGCCTTTGTCGGCGCCCTGCTGCTGGCGCTGCGCAATGTCGCGCCACAGGCCCGCACGCTGCGACTGCGCGAAGTCTGGCGCCTGTGCAACGATGCCGGCACCAATGCGCTACCCATCGTCAGCCTGATTGCCCTGCTGCTGGGCGTGATTCTCGCCTTCCAGTCGGCGCTGCCGATGCGCCAGTTTGGCGCCGAGGTGTTTGTCGCCAACCTGCTGGGCCTGTCGCTGGTCCGCGAACTGAGCCCGCTGATGATGGCCATCCTCTTGTCCGGGCGCACCGGTGCGGCCTATGCGGCCGAGCTGGGGACGATGAAGGTCAACGAGGAAATCAATGCGCTGATCACCTTCGGCATCGATCCCCTGCGCTTTCTGGTGCTGCCGCGGCTGATCGCCTGCACGCTGATGGCGCCGGTACTGACGGTGTTTGCCGAGCTGATCGGCCTGTTTGGCGGCGCACTGGTGATGAAGGGCTTTGGCATTCCCTTCAGCACCTTCATGAACCAGGTCGCCAGCGCCGTGGATGTCAGCGATTTTGTGAGCGGCATCGCCAAATCGGCCATTTACGGCCTGGAAATCGCCGGCATTGGCTGCCTCTTTGGGCTCTCGGCCGGCAATGGCGCCAGCGCCGTGGGGCAAGCCACCACCCGGGCCGTGGTTTACATGCTGGTGACCCTGGTGGTTACCGACGGCCTGTTTGCCGTCGTCTACTACCTGATGGGATGGTAAATGAGCCTGATCGACGTGCGCGACCTGACTTGCCGCTACGGCAGCCGCACCATCCTGCAGGATGTCAGCTTCAGCGTGACGGCCGGCGAAGTGCTGGCCATCCTGGGCGGATCGGGCTGCGGCAAATCGACGCTGCTCAAGCACCTGATTGGGCTCTACCCGCCAGCATCAGGGAGTATCTGCATCGGGGGTGATGAATTTGTTGGGGCGCAGAGCACTACCCGCCAGCGTATCCTGCGACGTATCGGCGTCATGTACCAGTCCGGCGCACTGTTCGGCTCCATGAGCGTGCTGGACAATGTGCGCCTGCCACTGGAAACCTTCACCCGGCTTGATGCCCGCGCCATCGAAACCCTGGCCAGGCTGAAGTTGCGTCAGGTGGGGCTGGAAGATTTTGCCGAACTCTTTCCCGCCGAGCTGTCGGGCGGCATGCAGAAACGCGCGGCCATCGCCCGCGCCATGGTCCTTGACCCGCAAATCCTGTTTCTCGACGAACCGTCGGCCGGGCTGGATCCGCTCACCTCGGCGGGACTGGACAAGCTGATCCGCGAGCTGGCGGCAAGCCAGGGCATGACCTTTGTCGTCGTCACGCACGAGCTGGCCAGCATCAATGCGATTGCCGACCGTGCGATTATGCTGGACAGATCGGTGCAAGGTATCATTGCCACCGGCAGCCCGGCCGAGCTGGCCACGCATCCCGACCCGCTGGTCTCGGGCTTCTTTCGCCGTGAAGCACCTGCGCGCGCGCAATAAGCAGCCGGCAGCGGGTCCGGGCAAGACCGGCACCTTGCCGCGCGCTCTTTGTTTTCATACACCTTCTCCGCTTGCCGCGGAGCAATGCGACCCGGGCAGCTCCCGCGAGCGGCCCGCCAGGTAGGATCGATGGAACAAGCCACACACTTCAAGCTCGGCCTTTTCGTCCTTGCCGCCCTGCTGGCCCTGGGTGCGCTGATGATCATCATCGGCGGCAATACGCTGGGACGCGACGCGGTGATGCTGGAAAGCTATTTCGATGAATCGGTACAGGGGCTGGATGTCGGCTCCAAGGTGCGCTTTCGCGGTGTGGTGATCGGCGAAGTCACCGAGCTGGGCTTCAGCTACGAGGTCTATCAGCAGCAACTGCCGCCGCAGGATCGCCGCCAGTACGTCCGCATCCTGGCCAAGGTCAACAACCCGATTTTCGCCAACACGCCGGCGGCCAAGTCCAGACTGGCCACCGAAATCGGCCGCGGCCTGCGCATCCGCATCACACCACAAGGCCTGACCGGCACCAGCTATCTGGAGGTCGACTACCTCGACGCGGCCGCCAATCCGCCACTGGCCAAGGACTGGACACCCGAATACAGCTATGTCCCCTCGGCGCGCAGCACGGTGCAACAGCTGGTCGGGCGCACGCAGGACATTCTCGGGCGCATCCAGAAACTGCCGCTGGAAGAAACCGTCGACAACCTGAACACCGTGCTGAAAACCCTGAACAACAAGCTCGACCAGATGCCGCTGGAACGCATGACCCAGCGCGCTGATCGCATCCTGGCAGAAGTCGAGAAAGTGCCGGTCGCCCGCATCGCCAGCGACAGCAGCGCCGCCATGCAGGATCTGCGCCTGGCCAGCGGCCACCTGCAAACACTGCTGGCCGACCCGGCCCTGCAGGCGGCGCCAGCCGATCTGGCCGCCGCCAGCCGCCGCGCCCGCGAACTGCTGGACAAGCCCGAGCTGGATTCGGCCATCCAGCGCCTGGACAGCACCATGGGCCGCCTGGACCGCTTGCTGGCCGGGCGCGAAGACGAACTGGGCACCACGCTGGACAATCTGCACGCCATCAGCGGGCAACTCAAACAGCTCAGCGAGCAGCTGAACCGCTACCCCGGCAGCCTGCTGGCCAACCCGCCCCCACCCTATCAGCCGCCGCGATAAGCCCCCATGCGCCCATTTACCATTCCATTCCGTCTGCTGGCCGCATCCCTGCTGGCCATCACCCTCCTGGGTGGCTGCGCCCTGCGCCCGCCTCCGGCGCCGGCACAGGCCTACCTGCTGGGCGCCAGTCGCGGCGAGCAGCACGCCAGCCGGAACGTGACGCTGCAGCTCGCCGAGCCCGGCAGCGGTGCGCCCTTCAGCGAACGGGCGCTGGTGTATCGCGAGAGCGAGCAGCGCTATGTGCAGGATTTCTACCATGTCTTTCACGCGCCGCCCGCACAGCAGCTCCGGCAAAGGCTGGCCGCCTGGCTGCAGGATGCGGGCTTTGGCCTGGGTGGCAGCGATGCCCGCTGGCAGTTGCGCCCGCGGCTGGACGCGCTCTACATCGATGTACGCGAGCCCAAGTCGCCGCAGGCGGTAGTCGGGCTGGAACTCGAGCTGTGGCAATCGCAGACGTCCGGCCCGCGCCTTGTTGCACGCTGGCCCGTCACCACCCGCCGCACGCTGCCCAGCGCACAGGCCGACAGCGCCATGGCCGGGCTTGATCTTGCCCTGGCCGATGCATTGCGGGAAATTGAACTCAAACTGGCGGAGGCGGTATCCCGCACTAGTCCCTGATCCGAATCCTCGGCTACACTGCTTGCACGATTCACATCCAAGATGCGGCTTGCCGCCTTTTCCTGCCCGGCAGCGAAAAGACGGCAAGGCGCTTGCGACGGCCCGCATGGCGCACAAGGCACTTTCCCTTTATCGCAGCACCCAATCCGCCAGTGAAGACGAACGCGTTCGCCAGCACATGCCGCTGGTGCGCCGCATCGCCTATCACATGATCACGCGCCTGCCCGCCAGCGTGGACGTGGACGACCTGATCCAGGTCGGCCTGATGGGGCTGATGGAAGCCGCGCGCAATTTCGACACCGAGGCCGGCGTGCAGTTTGAAACCTATGCCTCGCAACGGATTCGCGGCGCCATGCTGGACGAGCTGCGCAGCGCCGACTGGCTGTCACGCCAGGCGCGCCGCAATATGCGCGAGATCGAAAGCACCGTACACCGCATCGAGCACCAGCTCGGGCGCGCCGCCAGCGAGGGCGAGATCGCCGAGGCGCTGGGCGTGGCGCTCAGCGACTACCAGGCCATGCTCAGCGAAGCACGCGGCCATCAGCTGGTGCACTACGAAGATTTCGCCGACGACGAGGACAACGACCAGCTCGACCAGTACGCAGCCGATGACAAGGCCAATCCGCTGGACATGCTCAGCGATCAGCGCTTCAAGCAGCAGCTGATCGACGCGATTGCGCAGCTGCCCGAGCGCGAGCAGCTGCTGATGGCGCTCTATTACGACGAAGAACTCAACCTGAAGGAAATCGGCGCCGTGCTCGGCGTGACCGAGTCGCGCGTCTGCCAGCTGCACAGCCAGGCCGTCGCCCGCCTGCGCGCCAGGCTTCAGGGCTGGCTCAACCGGTAGCCCCCATGGACAAGATCAGCATCATCGGCATCATTCTCGGCCTTGCCGCCATCATCGTCGGCCAGTATCTGGAAGGCGGCAGCCTGCTGTCGCTGATCCAGCTCACGGCCTTCCTGATCGTCATTGGCGGCACGACGGGCGCGGTGATGCTGCAAACCCAGCCCCGGCACTTCCTGGCGGGGCTGCGCATGCTCAAGTGGATTTTCATCCCGCCACAGCATGACTTCCGGCGCCTGCTGGGCGTGCTCACCAACTGGGGGCAGCAGGCCCGCCGGGGTGGCTTGCTGGCGCTGGAGGCCTTCATCAACCGCGAGCCCGACCCCTACATCAAGCGCGCACTGCAAATGGTCGTTGATGGCGCAGAGCCGGAAACCATCCGCAAGGCGCTGGAGCTGGAGATCGACGCCTTCGATCTGCAGGCACGCGCCAGTGCGCGCATCTGGGAATCGGCTGGCGGCTATTCGCCGACCTTCGGCATTCTGGGCGCGGTGATGGGCCTGATCCACGTCATGGAAAACCTCACCGATCCGTCCAAGCTGGGCGCCGGCATCGCGGTCGCCTTTGTGGCAACGATTTATGGCGTGGGCATCGCCAACCTGCTTTTCCTGCCGATCGCCAACAAGCTCAAGCAGCACATCCAGCGCGAAGTCACCTACCGCGAAATGCTGATGGATGGCATGGTCAGCATTGCCAACGGCGAAAACCCGCGCCTGCTGGAAAACCGCCTGGCCGGCTACCTGCAGCACTGATGGCGCAGAAACAGGCAGGGTATTGCCCCATAACCAACGGCGAAAAAGATTTGCAGGGCGATACCTGGTGACGTATGGTTTTTATGGCCGCAGCGAAGCGGCTCGGTATAATCCTGTGATTCCTTCCCTCGCGCCAGCCCGCTAATGGCCCTGTTCCGCAAGAAAAACGTTGCCAATGCCTCAAGCCGTGCCGCGCTCCCCCCGCAGCTGGCCAATATCCTGCGCGAATCCTGGTGGCTGCTGCTGGTCGCCGCCGTGGTCTACCTGCTCATCGTGCTGGCCAGCTATCATCCGGGCGATCCGGGCTGGTCGCATAGCGCCACCACGCCCGATATCGTCAACCGTGGCGGCGCGCTTGGCGCCTGGATTGCCGACGTCCTGCTCTCGCTGTTCGGCATGTCGGCCTGGTGGTGGATCCCCTTCTGTTTCGTCGCGATTGCCTGGGGTTATCGCCGCATCGACCGCATTTCCGAATCACCACGCCCGGTCGTCCTGCTGGCCTGCACCGGCTTTCTGTTCATTCTTGGCGCCAGCGCCAGCATTGAAGCGCTGCGCTTCCATACCCTGACGCCACCGCTGCCCCAGGCTGCCGGCGGCATGTTCGGCAACTGGCTGGGGAGCCTGCTGCTGCATGGCCTGGGCTTCAGCGGCGCGACACTCGCCGCAGTGGTGGTGTTCTGCATCGGCATTTCGCTGTTCACGGGCCTGTCCTGGTTGCGCGTGATGGAACTGCTCGGCACCGGCCTTGAAAGCACGGCGCTCTGGCTGGCGCGCCGCGTCCAGGCGGCGCGTGATCGCCATATCGGCAAGGAAGCCGCGCGCCAGCGCGACCAGAAGGTGACGGTCGAGAAAAAACGCCAGGAAGAAAAAGCCCCGCTGATCATCGCCCCGGCGCCACCGGATGTGCCGGTGGCCAAGCCGGTCAGCAAGGCCGAGGAAAAGCGCATTACCGAAGCACAGAAAAAGACCGTGCAGCCCATGCTGTTCGACGACCTGCCGCTGGGCAGCAGCCCGGATCTGCCCTCGCTGAAACTGCTGGCCGCACCGCCAGCGGCACAGGAATCGGTCAGCAAGGAGACGCTGGAATTCACCTCGCAACTGATCGAACGCAAGCTTGCCGATTTCAATGTCGATGTGAAAGTGATCGCCGCCTATCCGGGGCCGGTCATCACGCGCTACGAAATCGAGCCTGCGGTCGGCGTCAAGGGCAGCCAGATCGTCAATCTGATGAAGGATCTGGCGCGCGCGCTGGGTCTCGTGTCGATCCGCGTCGTCGAAACCATCCCGGGCAAGACCTGCATGGGACTGGAACTGCCCAACCCGACCCGGCAGATGATCCGCCTGTCCGAAATCCTCTCGTCAGAACCTTTCCACGGCCAGGGCTCCAAGCTCACGCTGGCGCTCGGCAAGGACATCACCGGCAAGCCCATCGTCACCGATCTGGCCAAAGCTCCGCACCTGCTGGTGGCCGGCACCACCGGCTCGGGCAAGTCGGTCGGCGTGAATGCGATGATCCTGTCGATGCTCTACAAGGCCACGCCGGACGAAGTGCGCTTCATCATGATCGACCCGAAGATGCTGGAGCTGTCGATCTATGAGGGCATCCCGCACCTCTTGGCGCCGGTGGTCACCGACATGAAGCTCGCCGCCAACGCGCTGAACTGGTGCGTGGCCGAAATGGAAAAGCGCTACCGGCTGATGAGCCATCTGGGCGTGCGCAATCTCGCCGGCTACAACGCCAAGATCAAGGATGCCGAGAAGCTGGGCCAGAAGCTCACCAACCCGTTCACGCTGACGCCGGACAATCCCGAGCCACTGGAACACCTGCCCTTCATCGTGGTGGTGGTCGATGAATTCGCCGACCTGATGATGGTCGCCGGCAAGAAGATCGAAGAATTGATCGCGCGGCTGGCGCAGAAGGCGCGCGCGGCCGGCATTCACCTGATCCTCGCCACGCAGCGGCCGTCGGTGGACGTGATCACCGGCCTGATCAAGGCCAATATCCCGACGCGGATTGCCTTCCAGGTGTCGAGCAAGGTGGACAGCCGCACCATCCTCGACCAGATGGGCGCGGAAGCCTTGCTGGGCCAGGGCGACATGCTCTACCTGCCGCCGGGCACCGGCTACCCGCAGCGCGTGCACGGCGCCTTTGTGGCCGATGACGAGGTGCACCACGTCGTCGAGTACCTCAAGCAATTCGGCGAGCCGGATTACGTCGACGGCATCCTCAATGGCGGCTTTGACGCCGAGGCGGCCGGCGGCAGCGCTGCAGGCGGAAGTGAAGGTGGTGACGAGAACGACCCGCTGTATGACGAAGCCGTCGCCTTCGTGCTGAAAAGCCGGCGTGCGTCGATTTCCAGCGTGCAGCGGCAGCTCAGGATCGGCTACAACCGCGCCGCGCGCCTGATCGAGCAGATGGAAGCCGCCGGGCTGGTGAGCCCGATGGAAACCAACGGCAACCGCACGGTACTGGTGCCGGGCCAGGAATAAGCCAATCCGCAACACTTGCACGGAAAAATGCGGCAAAACAACAGGGAAGCGCAGATCGTGCTTGAAGACTTCGCCCCGGCTGTGATATAAATGCCGACTTTTCCAGCTTCAGAATTTCAGGAAAGCAATCATGGCACGAGTATGTAAAGTCACCGGCAAGCGCCCGATGACCGGGAATAACGTTTCCCACGCCAACAACAAGACCAAGCGTCGCTTCCTCCCGAACCTGCAATCGCGCCGTTTCTGGGTTGAGAGCGAAAACCGCTGGGTACGCCTGCGCGTATCCAATGCTGCACTGCGTACCATCGATAAAGTTGGCATCGATGTTGTGCTGGCCGATCTGCGCGCCCGCGGCGAACTGTAATCAGAGGTAAAACCAAATGCGTGACAAGATCAAGCTCGAATCCACCGCTGGTACCGGTCATTTCTACACCACGACCAAGAACAAGCGTACCATGCCGGAAAAGATGGAAATCAAGAAGTTCGATCCCGTAGCCCGCAAGCACGTGATCTACAAGGAAACCAAGCTGAAGTAATTCGGCGGCTGGTGACCATACTCGAAAGCCCCGCTCCGGCGGGGTTTTTATTTGCCCGCAAGCCGCGCAAGCCTGGCCACGGCCAATATACGCATATACCCATCAGCCCACAAGCAAGCAAACAAAAAGGCCAGGGCGCAATACCCAAGCCTCATTAGCTGCAAGGCCACGCCCACCGCCTCAAGGCAGATCCCAGACCTGGCGCAAACTGGCTTTCAACATGCTGATCAGCGGATCGCTTTCGCGCTCGGCCGAATAGATGAACTGCAGCGGCGCGCGCGTGGCCAGCTCGCCGCCACGCCACAGCGCAATCGAGCCGTCGGCGGCATAGCGGCGCGCGGTGCGCTCGGCCAGCACGGCAACGCCGACACCCGCCTTGATCAGCTCGAGCAGCGTGGCCTCCTCGTCGAATTCACCCACCTTCAGCGGCGCGATATTGTGGCTGCGCCACAGCTCCTGCGTGATGCCGGCCAGACTGGAGAACTGCGACACCCCCAGCCAGGGCGCGCGCCCCAGCTCCTTCCAGTCCGCATTGGCCAGCGCACCGGCCAGCTGCAGCGGCAGCGCGATGCAAAACCCGATTTCGCTCAGCTGCAGCGTATTGACGTTCTGATAGGGATTGCGCCCCAGATAGAAGCCCGCATCCAGTGTTTTCTTGCGCACTTCATTCAGGATGCCGACCGAAATGCCATGCGTGGTTTCCATGGTCAGCAAGGGGTGGCGCTGACGCAGCAGCGCCAGCCAGGGCCCGAGCTTGAGGCGTGCCGGCACGCCGATGGTGCCGATGCGTACCTTGCCGCGCGGTTCGCCCTGTAGCGCCTTGGCCTTGTGCAACAGATTTCTGGCCAGCGCCAGCATGTTTTCGGCATCGGGGAGCAAGAGCTTGCCGGCCTCGGTGAGCTGCACGCCGCCCGGATAGCGCTCGAACAACGGCATGCCGAACTCTTCTTCCAGCGCCTTGATTTGTGCGGTCACGGCGGGCTGCGACAGATGCAGCAACTCGGCCGCCTGGGTCAGGTGCCCCTGCTGGGCCACCGTCACGAATGTGCGAAGTTGGTAGATTTCCATGCTCATTATGATAGGGCATTCACCTTAGGCTGTCTTGCCGCCCACCGGAAAGACGTAGTCACAAAAACGCGATTTCACCAATAAAAGTAAGGCCTGCGCAATACGGCATAAGACGGCTTGATTTCGCACATCAGAATTTGCAATTAGCCTCCGGGCCGCGCCTTCTCATACATTGCTCACGACAGCCCCTTGTGGCTGGACATACCCATTCCAATCAATCGAGGACAAGGAGAGCAGGCATGGATGAAGCACTCGTCGAGCGCATTCAGTCGAATCCGAAATTCAGGGAACTGGTTCACAAGAAGGGAGGTTTCTCCTGGATGCTGGCCATTGTCATGCTGGTCATTTACTACGGCTTCATTCTGGTGATCGCCTTCTCGCCCGCCACGCTGGGCACGCCGCTGTCGGCAGGTTCGGTCACCACCGTCGGCATTCCGGTCGGCATCCTGATCATCCTGTCGGCGTTTGTGATCACCGGCATTTACGCACGCCGCGCCAACAGCGAATTCGACCGTCTGACCCGCGAAGTGGTCGAGGAGGCCAAGCAATGATGCGCAAATCCCTGCACACCCTGGGCGCGGCGGCATTGCTGGCCTGCGCCACGGCCCCAACCTGGGCCGCCGGCGCAATCGACGGCGCCGTCGCCAAGCGTGACCTGAACTGGCACGCGATCATCATGTTTTTCATTTTCGTCGCCTTCACGCTGGGCATCACCTACTGGGCAGCGCGGCGCACCCGCTCGGCCAAGGACTTCTACGCGGCCGGCGGCGGCATTACCGGCTTCCAGAATGGCCTGGCGATCGCCGGTGACTACATGTCGGCCGCGTCGTTTCTCGGCATTTCCGCCATGGTGTTCGACAAGGGCTACGACGGCCTGATCTACTCGATCGGCTTTCTGGTCGGCTGGCCGGTGATCACCTTCCTCGTCGCCGAACGCCTGCGCAACCTCGGCAAGTACACCTTCGCCGACGTGGCCTCCTACCGCCTTGGCCAGACTCCGGTGCGCAGCTTTGCCGCCACCGGTACGCTGGTCGTTGTTGCCCTTTACCTGATCGCACAGATGGTCGGTGCCGGTAAGCTGATCCAGTTGCTGTTCGGCATGGATTACACCTATGCCGTGGTTCTGGTCGGCATCCTGATGGTGCTCTACGTGATGTTCGGCGGCATGCTGGCCACCACCTGGGTGCAGATCATCAAGGCCATCCTGCTGCTCTCCGGTGCATCCTTCATGGCCTTCATGGTGCTCAAGCACAGCGGCTTCAGCTTCGAAACCATGTTTGCCCAGGCCGTGGAAGTGAAGCAGCAAGCCGCCCAGGCCTTGGCCGCCAAGGCAGCGGTCGCGTCCGAAGTGGCCGCTGCCGCCGTCGCCAGCAATGCGCCGAATGCCTCGGCAGCCGTTGCGAGCGCCGAAGCCGCCGCGAAGACCGCCACCGCCGCCGCGAAGGTCAACATCATGGCGCCGGGCGGGTTGGTCTCCAACCCGATCGACGCGATCTCGCTCGGTCTGGCGCTGATGTTCGGCACCGCCGGCCTGCCGCACATCCTGATGCGCTTCTTTACCGTGAAGGATGCCAAGGAAGCGCGCAAATCGGTGTTCTACGCCACCGGCTTCATCGGTTACTTCTATATCCTGACCTTCATCATCGGCTTTGGCGCGATCACGCTGGTCGCCACCAATCCCGAGTTCCTCGATCCGGCCAAGGGCGGACTGATCGGCGGCTCGAACATGGCGGCGGTGCATCTTTCCAAGGCGGTCGGCGGCGACTTCTTCCTCGGCTTCATCTCGGCCGTGGCGTTTGCCACCATCCTCGCCGTGGTCGCCGGCCTGACGCTCTCGGGCGCTTCGGCGGTGTCGCACGATCTCTACGCCAGCGTGATCAAGAAGGGCAAGGCCAACGAGGCCGATGAAATCCGTGTTTCGAAGATGACCACCCTGGGGCTGGGCGTCGTCGCCATCTTCCTGGGCATCCTGTTCGAGAAGCAGAACATCGCCTTCATGGTCGGCCTGGCCTTCTCGATTGCCGCGTCGGCCAACTTCCCGGTGCTGTTCCTGTCGATGTTCTGGAAGGGGCTGACCACCCGCGGCGCGGTGATCGGCGGCCTGTTCGGCCTGATCTCGGCCGTGGTGCTCATCATCCTCGGCCCGGCCGTGTGGGAAGTGACGCTGGGCAATCCGAAGGGCAGCGCGCCGTTTGCCTACAGCAACCCGGCCATCTTCTCGATGACGCTGGCCTTTGTCACCACCTGGCTGGTCTCCATCACGGACAACAGCGAACAGGCACAGAAGGAACGCGCCCTCTTCCTGCCGCAATTCATCCGCTCGATGACCGGCATTGGCGCGGAAGGCGCATCCAAGCACTAAGCATTACGCCGCACCACGACAACGCCCCGCCCTGCGGGGCGTTGTCGCATTGGGCGCCCTGAAGAAACATCCGGGCTAGACTGGAAAAGGAGGCACCATGAGCAGCAACTTCGATTTCAGCCATTCCCCCTTCGACACGCTGACACCCGCCGAACGCGCGCACGTGGCCGACGCACTCGACATCCTTTACTACCCGGCGCACAGCGACATCCTCGCCCCCGGCGACGAAGTGACGCAGCTTTATGTGGTGATGAAGGGCCTGGTCGAAGAGCGCGGCGAGCACGGCACGGTGTTCTATGCGGCGAACGACGTGTTCGACAGCCGGGCACTCGTTAGCGGCACAGCAGGTATTGCCCTGCAAGCCACGGAGGACACACTACTCTGGCAGATACCCCGCGAGGTGATTCTGGCCATCACCCGCAGCAATGCCGTGTTCGCAGCATTTTTCTATGACGATGTCGCGCGCCGGCTGGCCACGCTGGCGCACAAGCCCTACCGGCAGGAACAGGCGGCGCTGATGCTCTTGCGCGTCAGCCAGTGCCCCTACCGCCCGCCCTGCTGGCTGGACCACAACGCCACCGTCATCACCGCGGCGCGCACCATGCAGCAGGAACACGTCACCGCGGTACTGGTGCGCGGCGCGCGCGGCACCGGCATCTTCACGCAAAGCGATCTGCGCAATTTCGTGATCGACGGTCTGGACCCGCACACCGAACCGGTCGAGTGGCACGCCAATTACGGCCTGATCGGCATCGAGGATGACGACTTCCTGCATCAGGCCATGCTGCTGATGGTGCGTCACACCATCCAGCGCCTGCTGGTCACGCGCCAGGGCGAGATTTGCGGCATTCTCGAACAGGTGGATCTGCTGTCCTGCCTGGCCAACAACCCGCACACGGTCACCGGCAGTCTCGAACGCGCCACCAGCCTGGTCGAGCTGCGCGCCGCCGCCACCAGCATGGCGCAGCTGGTCGTGCAGCTGCACGGCAACGGCATGAAGGTGACGCTGATCGCCGAGCTGGTGAGCGAATTGCGCCAGAAACTCCTGAGCCGCCTGTTCACCCTGCTGGCGCCGCCGGGCATGCTGGAACAGGTCTGCCTGCTGGTGCTGGGCTCGGAAGGCCGCGGCGAGCAGATCCTGCGCACCGACCAGGACAATGCGCTGATCGTCGCCGACGGCTACGACCATCCCCAGCTGGCCGAGGTCTGCGAGCGCTTCACGGCGGAACTGCTCGCCATGGGCTACCCGCCCTGCCCCGGCGGCGTGATGCTCAACACCCCGCAATGGCGGCGCAGCGTCAGCGACTTTCGCCGCCAGATCAATGCCTGGACCGGCGAAGCCAGCGGCGAGCAGCTGCTGCAACTGGCGATCTGGATCGACGCCCGTCCGGTGTGCGGCAATGCCACGCTCCACGCCGGGCTGGACGCGCATCTGCGGCGCTGGCTGGCCGACAACGACGCCTTCCTGGCGCGCTTTGCCTGGCCCATCGAACAATTCGAACCACCGCTGTCGCTCTTTGCCCGGCTGGTGACCGCTGCTGGCGAGCATGGCGAGCTGCTTGACCTGAAAAAGGGCGGCATCTTCCCCATCGTGCACGGTATCCGCAGCCTGGCCCTTCAGTACAAAGTCGTGCAGAGCAATACCTATCAGCGCATCGAAAAGCTGCGCGGGCTGCCGGTGCTGCCCGACGCGCTGGCCAGCGATGTCGCCGAAGCGCTGGCCTATCTGCAGGGCCTGCAGCTGCGCCACGGCATCCGCCTCGAAGCGGCCGGCCAGCGCGCCGACAATCTGATCGACCCGCGCACGCTGTCGACGCTGGAGCGCGATCTGCTCAAGGACGCCCTTGGCGTCGTCAAGCGCCTGCGGCTGGCGCTGCGCCACCATTTCCGCCTGGGGGCGCTGTGAGCCGGCTGGGCGACTGGCTGGCCGGCTGGCAGCGGCAGCGCTGGCTGGCGCGCCTGCGCGAGCCGCGCTTTGCCGGACTCGTCGCCACGCCGCCCCCCGGCGAGTATGTCAGCCTGGACTGCGAGATGAGCAGCCTGGATCCCAGAACCGCGGAAATCCTCAGCATCGCGGCGGTAAAAGTCTGCGGTCGGCGCATCGCGCTGTCCGGGCACCTGCAGCTGCTGGTGCGCCCCAGCGGTCCGATCGCGGCCAGCAGCATTCCCATTCACGGCCTGCGCACGCAGGACGTGGCGGGCGGCCTGCCGCTGCGCGAGGCGCTGGCGCAGCTGCTCGACTTCATCGGCCCGCGCCCGGTGCTGGGCTATTACCTGGAGTTCGATCTGGCCGTGATCGACCGCGCGCTGCGCCCCTGGCTGGGCGTGTCGCTGCCCAACCGGCGCATCGAGGTATCGGCGCTGTATTACGCGCGCATGGTGCATGCCTACCGCCCGGATGTGGACCTGAGCCTGGAGTCGATGCTCGCCACGCTGGCGCTGCCGCAGCTGCCACGGCACGACCCGCTCAATGACGCGGTACTTGCCGCACTGATCTTTCTGAAGCTGCAGGGACAAGGCATACCCGGCAGGCCATAAAGCCCGAAGCAAACATATAAAAAGGCCACAGGCAGATACCCATGGCCCGCGCCATACTGAAGCCAGCCGGACAACACACCAGAACGACCCACACCGCGCTTGCGCACCCGCCTGAAAGCGCGGGCACCGGCAATCCCGACCGGGCGACTCAGGCCGCACGCCCCAGCCATTTTTGCAGCATGGCTTCCAGTTGGGGCGCCGCTACCGGCTTGGAGATGAAATCGTTCATGCCCGCCGCCAGGCAGTGCTGCCGGTCTTCGGCGGTGGCATTGGCCGTCATGGCCACGATGGGAATGGACGGATCTCGGACTCCCGTATCGGCAAGCCGGATGTGCCGAGTCGCCTCGACACCATCCATCTCCGGCATCTGCATGTCCATGAAGACCAGGTCAAATTCCTGATCGACCAGCGCCTGAATGGCGGCAATGCCGTGTTCGGCAACCTGCACACGACAGCCGAGGTTTTCCAGGATTTTCGTCGCGACCAAGCGGTTTACTGCATTGTCTTCGGCCAGCAGGACTCTCGGCGCCAGGTCGGCAATGGTGTAGCGGGTCAGGAATTCCGGATGCGGCGGTCGCGTACGCGCCTGCTCCTGTACGGCACGCCAGGCTTGCTCCTGCAGCGGCTTGTTCAGATATCCCGAAAACCCGGCCTCTCTGGCCTGCAGCGAATCACCACGAGCCCCCACGGCCGTCAGCAGGATCAGCAGCGGATCACCCAGCCCATCGGCAGCGCGCACGGCGCGCGCCAGCTCCAATCCATCCATCCCCGGCATGAACATATCGATCAGCAAGATGCCATAGTGCGTGCCGCGCTGGCTCGCGGCCTGCATCATGGCGAGGGCCTCGACTCCGCCTGGCGCGCAATCGACGTCAGCACCCCAGTTGCGCAACAGCAAGGACTGGTACTCACGCTGCGACTCGCTATCGTCCACCAGTAACACACGCTGACTGACGGCCCCCTGCTTCGGCGGCAAAGCCTCGGCCACCACATTCCTGACTGGCACCAGCGCCACATCGAAAACAAACTCGCTGCCCAGCCCCTCGGTGCTGCTTGCCGCAATTTCGCCCCCCATCAGCTCAACCAGCTGCTTGCAGATGGCAAGCCCCAAACCGGTACCGCCAAAGCGCCGTGTGGTTGAGGCATCCACCTGGGAAAAACTGCCAAATAGGCGATGGAGCTTATCCGGTGGAATGCCAATGCCGCTATCGCGCACGGCAAATCGCAGGCGAACGACCGCGTCAGTCTGCTCAAGAACGCTGCAAATGACCTGCACGCCACCACGCTCGGTAAACTTGATGGCATTGCCGACAAGATTGATCAGCACCTGCCGCAGGCGGCCGGGATCGCCACGCACCCAGACCGGAACGTCTGCGGCACACTGAAAAGCGAGGGCGATGCCTTTCTCGCGCGGACGCAGCGCCATGATGGCCGCCACCCCGTCAAGCAGGGCGTGCAGATCGAAATCAAGCTGCTCCAGCTCCATGCGACCGGCTTCGATCTTGGAGAAGTCGAGGATGTCGTTGATGACTCCCAGCAGGACATCACCACTCTGCCGAATGGTTTCCGCATACTCGCGCTGCTGTTCGGTCAGCTCGGTATCCAGCAATAGCCCGGTCATGCCCAGCACCCCATTCATGGGGGTGCGAATTTCATGGCTCATATTGGCAAGAAACTGGCTCTTGGCCTTGCTTGCCGCTTCGGCCGCATTCTGGGCTGCCTGCAGCTCGGCTTCCCGCACCTTGCGGGGCGTGATGTCCTCATGAGTGCCGGTCATGCGCAAGGGCTTACCCTCGGCATCGCGCTCGACGACCTGACCACGGTCATGCACCCAGATCCATTCGCCGTTGCGGTGCCGCATGCGGCAGTCGCAATCATAGTAAGGCGTTTCACCGGCAAAATGCTGTTCCAGCAGTCGCCCCGACTCGGCCAGATCGTCGGGATGGGCATGCTTGAGCCAGGTCTCGATGCTGATCGGCGCCAGCTCGTCAAGGGTGTAGCCGATGATTTCCGCCCAGCGCTCGTTGAACAGCACCTCGCCCGTCTGGACGTGCCATTCCCAGGTGCCTATATGCGTGGCTTCAATGATCTGCTGCAAGCGCTGGCGCTCATGCTGCAGGGCCATTTCCGCCCGCTTGCGGTCGGTAATGTCGCTCTCGACGGCGATGAATTGCAGCTTGCCCTCCTCATCGTGCAGCGGCTCAATTTCGAGAGCAATCCAGTAATGCGCGCCATCCTTGCGGTAATTGATGATTTCTGCGCGGCACGGTTGCGCCCTGCCCAGCCGCTCCGACAGATAGGCGCGCGTCTGCGGGTCTGTCAGGGGGCCCTGCAGCAATCTGCCCGGCACCTGCCCGCGCACTTCGTCCAGCGCATAGCCCGTCATGCGCTCAAAGGCCGGGTTGACCCAGAGCACCCGCCCTGCCGCATCGGCGATGACCACGGCGCTCGACGTACGGCTCAGCGCCAGCGACAGCTTGCGGGCCTCGGCCTCGTTGCTGCGCAGCCTCTCTTCGGCCAGTTTGCGAGTACTGATATCGTCAATGAAACCATGCCAGAGCACACCACCATCGGGCTGGCGCTCCGGCTTGGCGATCCCCTCGACCCAGATGGTGCCCTTGTGCGGATGCTTGACCCGATATTCGGCGTGCCAGGTTTCCAGAGCGCTGACGGACCGCTCGATACTGGCCCTTACCGCTGCGACATCCTCGGGGTGCAAGACGGCAAAGACGGCACTGGCGTCCTCGCGCACATCGGCCGGCTTGACGCCATAGACTTCCTCGATACCTGCGCTGGCGTAGGGAAAACAGCTGGAACCATCAGGGCGCAGCAGAAACTGATAAATGACGCCAGGCAGCAGGTCACCGATTTTTTGCAGACGGGCCAGCAGCTCATCACGCACCCGCTGCTGGGCAAGACGTTCCAGCACCGCACTGACCCAGCCCCCCATCAGACGTGCGAACTCGATGTCGGCCTCGTCAAATGGCCGGGCTCGCGGCGGCGCGGCCGAAAAATTCAGCGTGCCGACTACCTCGCCAGCCACGCGCAATGGTGTGCCGATATAGGTTTCCAGGCCGAACTCGCCATAGCAGGGGTGATGGGCATACTCCGAATTACCCATATGGGTAATCGCCAAAACATCATCGTGACCAAGGGCTATGGAGCAATACGTCTTGCCCAGCATAAAGTCCATGCCATCCTGCAGCACATTCCCCTCGCTGTACTGCACATCGATGCGGTACAGCTCACCCCGAATGTTGCTGATGATGGCCATCGGCAAGCCAAAATAGTCGCACCCGAGCTTGAGCGCCTTGCGCAAGAGCTCGCGCTCATCATTTCCGGTCAGCGCGGCAATGCGGTTCAGGGCTCGCAGGGCGCGTTGCTGCTGCTGCCGGTGTGCGTCAAGCAACTCACGGTCCGCCTTGAGCCGCCGATAGCAAATCAGGTTGCCCAGCGTCAGCAACAAAGGACGCAGGTCATCCGGCCAATTTGCCTCATAGCCGCCGGGGCGATTGGCGACACCGATCATGCCGACCAGTTCATCCCCGGCGAGAATGGGCAAACCCATGAATGCCAGCATCGGCGGATGCCCCGGGGGCAGCCCTCCCCGTCGCGGATCGTGGGCAGGATCGTTGGCAATCACCACCTGGCCGGAGGTCAGCACCGCACCAAAGAGCGTATCAAGCCGGGTAAAGACCAGGCCACGCGGCGCATTTTCGGCGTAGAACGCACGTGTTGCCTCATTCCAGGCAATGTTGGTAATGGCATGCGTGACCAGCTGCGGCGCGCCAGCCAGGTAACGCACTTCGCCAATGAAGCCGTACTCGCTGCCGGTTAAATGCAGCAAATCGGCAAGAGTATTGTCGAAGACGCTTTGCTCATCGCCTTCGGACAGAAAGCCGGCTTGAGCATTAACGATGGTGTTCAGCAATTGTTCCAGCATGGATTGTCCAGCAGACCGCGAAGTTGCTCGCCCGTTGAGCTTAGTTCAGGACAGCGCAAGCCGCAGCGCGCCAACAATCAGCGCCACTGATTCGGCACATCAGAAAAGACAATTGGATAAAAACCCGACCCGCCCATAAAGTTTGCTCACCAATTTCATCCTTACTGTTTGGCCAAGAAGGAGCACTCATGGGCACTATCGATTCCGTACTGAAAGAAAACCGCCTTTTCCCGCCGAGCGACGATTTCCGCGTCAAGGCCAATGTATCCGGCATGGACGGTTACAACGCCCTGTGCGATAAGGCCAACAGTGACTACGCCGGCTTCTGGGGCGACCTGGCCCGCGAACTGGTGAGCTGGAAGAAGCCCTTCACCACGGTACTGAACGACAGCAATGCCCCGTTCTTCAAGTGGTTTGAAGATGGCGAGATGAATGTTTCCTACAACTGTCTGGATCGCCACCTGGCTGCGCACGGCGACAAGACCGCGATCATCTTTGAAGCCGACGACGGTGCCGTTACCCATGTCAGCTATCGCGAGCTCTATACCCGCGTCTGCCAGTTCGCCAACGGCCTCAAGAGCCTGGGCGTGAAGAAGGGTGACCGCGTGGTCATCTACATGCCGCACGGCGTCGAAGCCATTACCGCCATGCAGGCCTGCGCGCGTATCGGCGCAATTCACTCCGTCGTATTCGGCGGCTTCTCCGCCGGCGCGCTGCGCGACCGCATCCAGGATGCCGCCGCCAAGATCGTCATCACCGCCAACGAAACCGTGCGTGGCGGCAAGACCACGCCGCTGAAGGCCATCACCGACGAAGCCATGGGCCTGGGCGGCTGCGACTCCGTCGAGAAAATTGTGGTCTTCCAGCGCACGCAGAATGCGCCGGATCACTGGGATGCCCGCAATATCTGGTGGCACGAGCTGATCAAGGATCAGGCTGGTGAATGCGAGCCGGAATGGATGAATGCCGAAGATCCGCTGTTCATCCTCTACACCTCCGGCTCCACCGGCAAGCCCAAGGGCGTGCAGCACAGCAGCGCCGGCTACTTCCTCGGCACGCAGGTAACGATGAAGTGGGTATTCGACTACAAGGAAAGCGATGTGTACTGGTGCACGGCCGATGTGGGCTGGATCACCGGCCACAGCTACATCGCCTACGGCCCGCTGGGCATCGGTGCGACGCAAGTGGTCTTCGAAGGCGTGCCGACCTATCCGGATGCCTCGCGCTTCTGGCAAATGATCGAAAAGCACAAGGTCACCACATTCTACACCGCACCGACCGCCATCCGCTCGCTGATCAAGCTCGGCGGCGATCTGCCGAAGAACTACGACCTGTCCAGCCTGCGCCTCTTGGGCACCGTGGGTGAGCCGATCAATCCGGAAGCCTGGATGTGGTATCACGAAGTGGTCGGCGGCGGTCGCTGCCCCATCGTCGACACCTGGTGGCAAACCGAAACCGGCGCCAACATGATTGCGCCGCTGCCGGGCGCGGCCGCCACCAAGCCGGGCTCATGCACGCTGCCGCTGCCGGGCATCATCGCCGACATCGTCGATGAATCCGGTGCACCGGTGGAAGCCGGCAAGGGCGGCTTCCTCGTGATCAGCAAGCCGTGGCCGTCGATGGTGCGCACGATCTGGGGCGACCCGGAGCGCTTCAAGAAGACCTACTTCCCGGAAGACTACAACGGCAAGCTGTACCTGGCCGGCGACTCCGCGCACCGCGACGAGAACGGCTACATCTGGATCATGGGCCGCATCGACGACGTGCTGAACGTCTCCGGTCACCGCCTGGGCACGATGGAAATCGAATCGGCACTGGTGGCCAACCCGCTGGTGGCCGAAGCCGCCGTGGTCGGCAAGCCGCACGACATCAAGGGCGAATCGGTCGTGGCCTACGTGGTGCTCAAGAGCAGCCGCCCGGATGGCGAAGACGCCAAGAAGATCGCCAAGGAACTGCGCGAATGGGTCGCCCACGAAATCGGCAAGATCGCCCAGCCGGATGAAATCCGCTTTGGCGACAACCTGCCGAAAACCCGCTCGGGCAAGATCATGCGCCGCCTGCTGCGTGACATCGCCAAGGGCGCGGAAATCACCGCCGACACCTCCACGCTGGAAAACCCGGCGATTCTGGAGCAACTGCGCCAGAGCGCCATCTGAGACGCTCCGACACGAGTATCAACTGCTTTCACGGCAGACACTTTGCCCCCGCCTTGTGCGGGGGTTTTTTCTTGCCGCGCCGACCTACACCAGCGCGCCTGCACTTGCAGGCGCAACCGAACTGCGGAAGGGCCGCAACAAAAATTAGCCGGGTATCGACCCACAACCTCAGCAGGCCTTTAGCTGCAGAACAATACCCTGCGTAAAGTCAGTCGTAGAGCACTGCCGCCACCACCTGCCGGCCTTCGGCGCACAGGATGTTGAACGTACGGCACAGTGCGCCGTTATCGAGAAAATCCACGCCAATCCGTGCGGCACTGAGGGCGGCATAACTGGCCGGATGGCCAAAACGCAGCGTTTTCCCGGTGCCGATCAGCACCACCTCGGGATTCAGCGCCAGAATGGCTTCGATCTCGGTGGGGCCGAGCGCAGTCAGCGCCTGCGCCGACCATGGCACGACAGCCGCGCTGGCCACGAGCACGGGTCCATGGTGGCGTTGCTGGTTGACCTCGACAAAATCGTCGCCGTAGGCGGTGAACTGGTTCAGATTGCCAGCCTTGCTTTGGTGCAGCTTCATCGGTCTCTCGCGGCAATAAAAAACAGGGCGGATTCTACCAGCCCGGGCCACGGGAATCAGCGCAATTCATCCGCCGAAGGCCGGCAAGTTTCGCTAGAATATGGGGTTTTCCCCACCCTTAGCCCCAGGCCGTTTATGGAAGCCATCCTGAAGTCCAACAAGCTGCTCAACGTCTGCTACGAAATCCGTGGCCCGGTACCGGAGCGAGCGCGGCAGATGGAAGAAGACGGCCATCGCATCATCAAGCTCAATATCGGCAACCTGGCGCCGTTCGGCTTTGACGCGCCGGAGGAAGTGGTGCAGGACGTGATCCGCAACCTGCCGGCCGCTGCCGGCTATGTGGACAGCAAGGGCCTGTTCCAGGCACGCAAGGCCATCATGCATTACACGCAGGAAAAGAACATTGCCGATGTCACGGTGGACGACATCTACATCGGCAATGGCGCGTCCGAGCTGATCGTGATGGCGATGCAGGCGCTGCTGAACAACGGCGACGAAGTGCTGGTGCCGATGCCGGATTACCCGCTGTGGACGGCCGCCGTGAGCCTGGCCGGTGGCAAGCCGCGCCACTACCTGTGCGACGAGCAGCAGGACTGGATGCCGGCGCTGGACGACATCCGCGCCAAGATCACCGACCGCACCCGCGCGCTGGTGCTGATCAACCCGAACAACCCGACCGGCGCGCTGTACTCCGACGAAATGCTGCTGGCGCTAATCGAGATTGCCCGCCAGCACAAACTGATCATTTTCGCCGATGAAATCTACGACAAGGTGCTCTACGACGGGCGCACGCACACCTCGATCGCCTCGCTGGCGGACGACCTGCTGTTTGTCACCTTCAATGGCCTGTCGAAAAACTACCGTGCCTGCGGCTATCGCGCCGGCTGGATGGTCGTTTCCGGCAACAAGAAGATCGCCCGTGATTACATCGAGGGGCTGAACATCCTCTCGACCATGCGCCTGTGCGCCAATGTCCCTGCGCAGTATGCGATCCAGACCGCGCTGGGCGGCTACCAGAGCATCAACGATCTGGTACGCCCGGGCGGGCGGCTGGCGCGCCAGCGCGACATCGCGCACGAACTGCTGACCAGCATTCCCGGCGTGAGCTGCGTCAAGCCGCAGGCGGCGCTGTACATGTTCCCGAAACTCGACCCGAAGCTGTATCCGGTCAGCGACGACCAGCAGCTGATTCTGGAACTGCTGCAGGAAGAAAAGGTGCTGCTGGTACAAGGCACCGGCTTCAACTGGCACCAGCCCGACCACTTCCGCGTCGTCTTCCTGCCGCAGGGCGACGACCTGCAGGACGCCATTGCCCGCATCGCGCGCTTCCTGGACGGCTGGCGCAAGCGCCACGGCACCTGAGGGTATACCTCCAGAGCCCTTACTAATAAAAGCAGTCAGAGCAATACACAAGAACGTATCCAATCAACATCACTGGCAATCAGGAAACGAGCAATGAAACCGATCTATGTAGGCCTGTGTGGCGTCGGCACCGTCGGCGGCGGCACGGCAACCGTACTCAAACGCAACGCGGAAGAAATCGCCCGCCGCGCCGGTCGCCCGATTGTGGTCAAGATGGCCGCCAACCGCGACCTGGAACGCGCGCGTGAAGTCTGCGGCCCGGATGTCACCGTCGTCGACGATGCGCTGGCGGTGGTCAACAATCCCGAGATCGACATCGTCGTCGAACTGATCGGCGGCACGACCATTGCGAAAGAGATCGTGCTCAAGGCCATCGAGAACGGCAAGCACGTGGTCACTGCCAACAAGAAGCTGATTGCCGAATACGGCAACGAAATCTTCGCGCGCGCGCAGGAAAAGGGCGTGATCGTCGCCTTCGAAGCGGCCGTCGCCGGCGGCATTCCCATCATCAAGGCGCTGCGCGAGGGGCTAACCGCCAACAAGATCGAATGGGTGGCCGGCATCATCAACGGCACGTCCAACTTCATCCTGACCGAGATGCGCGACAAGGGCGCGGCGTTTGCCGACGTGCTCAAGGAAGCGCAACGCCTCGGTTACGCCGAAGCCGACCCGACGTTTGACATCGAAGGCCATGACGCCGCGCACAAGCTGACCATCATGAGCGCGATTGCCTTCGGCATCCCGGTGCAGTTCGACAAGGCTTACCTCGAAGGCATCAGCAAGCTCGACGCCACCGACATCAAGTACGCGATGGAGCTGGGCTACCGCATCAAGCTGCTGGGCGTGACCCGCCGCCGCCCGAACGGCATCGAGCTGCGCGTGGCGCCGACGCTGATCCCGCAAAAGCGCCTGATCGCCAATGTCGATGGCGTCATGAACGCCGTACTGGTCAAGGGCGACGCCGTCGGCGCGACGCTGTATTACGGCCCGGGCGCCGGCGCCGAGCCGACCGCTTCGTCGGTGATTGCCGACCTGGTTGACATCACCCGCCTGCACACCGCCGACCCGGAACACCGCGTGCCGCATCTGGCCTTCCAGCCGAGCAAGCTCGCCGACCTGCCCATCCTGCCCGTCGACGAGATCGAGACCTGCTACTACCTGCGCCTGAACGCGCAGGACCAGGCCGGCGTGCTCGCCGATGTGACGCGCATCCTGGCTGATGGCGGCATTTCGGTCGACGCGATGCTGCAAAAGGAAGCGGGCGAAGCCGGCCGCACCGACATCATCATCGTCACGCACCTGGCCATCGAGAAGCACGTCAATGCCGCCATCGCCAAGATCGAAGCGCTGGCAACGATCAACGGCCCGGTGGTGAAGCTGCGCCTCGAACACCTCGGTTGATTCGCGATATCGTAGGGTGTGCAAATCCCGCAGGGGTTTGCGCACCGAATTGATTGATGCCCCGCGTGCGCAAATCCGAGATTTGCGCACCCAACATGGCTTAGCACGTAGGATGGGTTGAGCGCAGCGATACCCATCATTGCAACACCATCCATGATGGGTATCGGCCTGTGGCCTCCACCCATCCTACATTACAGGCACATACCCATGCGTTACATCTCCACCCGCGGCGGCATGGCCCCGCTTCCGTTCAGCGACATCCTGCTGGGCGGCCTGGCTCCCGATGGCGGCCTGTCGATTCCGGAAATCTATCCGCACTTCTCGCTCGACGCACTGAAGAAACTGGCCAGCCTTGAATACCGTGATCTGGCCTTTGCCATCATCCATCATTTTGTCGACGACATCGATCACGCCACGCTGCAAAAGCTGATCGACAAGACCTACACGGCCGAGGTGTACTGCAACGGCCGTGACCCGCTGGTCGCCCGCGAAATCACGCCGGTGCTGAAGCTGGAGAACAATCTTTATATCCAGGAACTCTCCAACGGCCCGACACTGGCGTTCAAGGACATGGCGATGCAGCTCCTGGGCAACCTGTTTGAACACGTACTGAGCGTGCGCGGCGAGCAGGTCAACATCGTCGGCGCAACGTCGGGCGACACCGGCAGCGCGGCCGAGTACGCGATGCGCGGCAAGAAGGGCGTCAACGTGTTCATGCTCAGCCCGCACGGCAAGATGAGCCCCTTCCAGCGCGCGCAGATGTACAGCCTGCAGGACAAGAACATCTTCAATCTGGCGGTGAAGAGCTTCTTCGACCAGTGCCAGGACATCGTCAAGGCGATCAACAATGACGCCGAATTCAAGGCGCAGTACAAGATTGGTGCGGTGAACTCGATCAACTGGGGCCGCATCGTTGCGCAGGTGGTGTACTACTTCAAGGGCTATTTTGCCGTCGCCAAGAATGTGGGTGATCCGGTGGACTTCTGCGTGCCATCCGGCAACTTCGGCAATATCTGCGCCGGCCACATCGCACGCCAGATGGGCCTGCCGATCCGCAAACTGGTCGTTGCCACCAATGAAAACGACGTGCTCGACGAGTTCTTCAAGACCGGCGCCTACCGCCCGCGCACCATCCAGGAGACGCTGGAAACGTCCAGCCCATCGATGGACATCGCCAAGGCATCGAATCTGGAGCGTTTCGTGTTCGACCTGGTCGGCCGCGACAGCAAGCGGCTTGCCGAACTGTGGCAAAGCGTCGAGAAGGGCGAAGGCTTTACCCTGCCCTCGCCCGATTTCGAGCGCATGCAGAATGTCTTCGGCTTTGTTTCCGAGCAGAGCAGTCACACTGAGCGCGTCGCGCACATCCGCGAAGTGTTCGAGAAATATGGCGTGGAAATCGACCCGCACACCGCCGATGGCTACAAGGCTGCCAAGGCCCACCGTGATCCGGCGGTCGCCATGGTGATCCTGGAAACCGCGCTGCCGGCCAAGTTCGAGGCCACCATGGTCGAAGCATTGGGCCGCGCGCCGTCCCGCCCGGAACACCTGCACGGCATCGAAGAATTGCCGCAACGCTGCGACATTCTGGAAGCAGATGTGCATGCGGTACAGGCCTTCATCCGCAGCAAGATCGCCCCTGCTGCTCAGCAGTAACGGATGCTGAAACGCAACTGATCCGCGCAAGCCATCCCGGTACGCGCCGGCATGCTGTTGGGCAGACCTGCGCCAGATGTCTTTCGCTGTGTGCTGCCGCAATGGCAGCAAGATGGCAGCAGAATCCTGCCATGCAAAACAGAAAAGCCGCAGTGCAGAACCTGCGGCTTTTCTTTGGGTATTGGCACACAAGCCAATGCCATTATTGCCCCTGGCCACATACCCTCCAGGCAGGAGCAGCGTGAACTCCTTCGCAGCCAACAAAAAACCCGCTTGCGCGGGTTTTTTGTTCTGTCGGGCAAAGCGCTTAGCGGATGCGCTTGAAGGCCAGACCTTCGGCATCGAACAGCATGGTTTCTTCCTTCGGGAAGACCAGGTTGATCTCGTCGCCATACTTCAGGCTGGTCATGGAAGCCGGCAGCTTCATGCACAGGATCTGGTTGATGCCCGGGATCTCGATGTAGGCCAGTACGATGTCGCCCAGATGCTCGATCAGGTCGACACGCGCCGGCAGCGCGTCCGGCGTGCCGGCCTCGACGAGGCGCATGTGCTCGGCACGAATGCCCATGGTCACCTTGTCACCAGCCTTGGCATTGCTGCCATCAACCGCGGCACGCACCAGCAGACCCTTGGGCAGCTTGACGGTGACTTCCGTGGCGGAGGCGGCCACTACTTCGGCTTCCAGCAGGTTCATCTTTGGCGAACCGAGGAAGCCGGCCACGAACAGGTTGGACGGGTTGTCATACATGTCGAGCGGCGTGCCCACCTGCTGGATCAGACCGGCGTGGAAGACCACGATGCGGTCGGCCAGGGTCATCGCTTCCACCTGATCGTGCGTCACGTAGATCATGGTGGTCTTCAGTTCCTGGTGCAGCTTGGAGAGTTCGACACGCATGTTCAGACGCAGGGCGGCATCCAGGTTGGACAGCGGCTCGTCAAACAGGAAGACCTTCGGATTGCGCACGATGGCACGGCCGATGGCCACGCGCTGGCGCTGGCCACCGGACAGGGCCTTGGGCTTGCGCTCCAGCAGGTGGGTGATTTCCAGGATTTCGGCGGCCTTTTTCACGCGCTCGTCGATTTCCGCCTTCGGCGTGCCGGCGAGTTTCAGGGCAAAGCCCATGTTTTCGGCGCAGGACATATGCGGATACAGGGCGTAGGACTGGAACACCATCGCGATGCCGCGCTTGGACGCGTGCACGTCGTTGGCCAGCGTGTCGCCGATGTAGAGTTCGCCGGCGGTGATGTCTTCCAGGCCGGCGATCATGCGCAGCATGGTCGACTTGCCGCAACCCGAGGGGCCGACGAAGACGACGAATTCGCCGTCCTGGATGTCCAGGCTCACGTTCTTGATGACGGTGACGTCCTTGGTGTAATTCTTCTTGATGTTCTTGAGTGTAACCGAAGCCATTTTCGATTCCTTGCTATTTATATGTGTTGGATTCTGTAGGTAACCTGCTTACTTCACCGCGCCGTCCATGCCGGAGATAAAGTAGCGCTGGGTGAAGGCAAAGAAGACAAGCACCGGTACTACGGTCATCACAATCGCAGCCATCAGGATGTTGTCCGAGGTCGCAAACGGACCGGTCAGATCATTGAACACGCCCACGGCCAGCGGCAGCTTTTCCTTGGAGGTCATCACGATGGACGGCCACAGGTAGTCGTTCCAGGCGTTCACCAGCGTGAAGATCGCCAGTGCCGCGATCGACGGAGCAGTAACCGGCACCATGACCTTCCAGAGGATCTGCATTTCGGTCGCGCCATCCACACGGGCGGCGTCGATCAGGTCCTGCGGGATGGCTTCGAAGGCCTGCTTCATCAGGAAGATGCCGAAGGCGCCGGCGAAGTTCGGCACGATGGCGCCGAAATAGCTGTCCAGACCAATCCACGCACGCATATTCCAGTCAGAACCCAGGCCAATGCTTTCCTGAATCCAGTTGCCGAAATCACCGAAGTGCTTGAGCGTGATGAAGTTCGGCACGATACCCACTTCGGATGGCAGCATCATCGTGGCGATGATGGCGACGAAGATCAGACCGCGACCCGGGAACTTCATGCGCGCCAGCGGATAACCCGCTAGCACCGAAATCGCCACCACACCAATGATGGTGAAGAAGGACATGATGGTCGAATTCTTCAGGTAGGTCAGGAAGGGCATTTCCTGGAACACACGCTCGAACCACATGAAGCTCGGTTCGTGCGGCCAGAAACCGGCCGGGAAGGTGTACATTTTGGAGGCGTCAACGGACAGACCGGAGCACAGCGCCCAAACGAACGGGAAGGTGGTGAAAATCGCAAAGGCAATCAAGCCGGCGTAATGCCCGGTCAGCCCCAGCGCTTGTCGTACGGATTTACTCATTGCCATGATCAGGATTCCTCGCTGTTTTATTTCTTGTCGCCGAAGAAACGGAACTGGATGATCGCCAGGATCATGCAGAAGAAGGTCACTACCAGACCGGCAGCAGCGGCACGGCCAAAGTTGTAGTTGCGGAAGGCCTGGTCATACACATAGAACAGCGCGGTGTAGGTATCGGACTGGCCCTTGGTCAGCACGATCACTTCCTGGAAGGCCTTCATCGCGGCAATGGTCGACAGCAGCGTGCACAACAGGATGGTCGGCTTGACCATGGGCACGGTGATCTTCCAGAAACGGTCCCAGGCATTGGCGCCATCGAGAATCGCCGCTTCTTCCACCTCGGCCGGAATGGCTTGCAGGCCGGCAAGGTAGAGCACCATGTAGTAGCCCAGACCCTTCCAGAAGGTGAAGACCATCACGGAGTAGATCGCGATGTCGGGATTGCCGATCCAGTCGATTTCGACACGGGTGAACTCGCCCTGCAGCATGCCGAGTGCATGGCCGATCCAGGTCAGGAAGCCGTTGAGCATGCCGTCATACTTGTAGACGAATGCCCAGGCCACGCCAGCCACGGAGATGGCGGTGATGACGGGAATGTAGTAGGTAGCACGGAAGAAGGTCATGCCCGGCAGCTTGTTGTTGACAAGCTTGGCAATGACCAGAGCGGCGAGCTGGATACACGGAACAACCAGCAGATACAGCAGCGAGTTTTTCAGTGCACTGTGAAACAGCTCTTCTTCGTAAATGTATTTGAAGTGGGCAAAGTCGTTCCAGGTTGCGGTGCCATCGGCAATCGCATAATCCTGGAACGCCAGATAGGTGTTGTAACCTACCGGCCAGAAGGTAAAGATGGCCATCAGGATCAAGGCTGGCGCCAAGAACAGATAGGCAACGGCGGTGTAACTGCTGGAGTTTTTCACGGCGTAACTCGACTGTGTTTTATTGATCTTGTCGGAAATAGAACAGGGCCGCCGAAAGACGGCCCTGTTTTTAGAGCAGCGAGCTAGTAATACTAACTATTACTTGGCGAGCTTCTCGTTCCAAGCGGCAACAGCAGCGTCCAGAGCAGCCTTGACCGGCTTGCGGCCTTCAACGGCAGCCTGGAACTCGTCAGCCAGCTTCTTCTGCATGGCAGCTTCGTCCGGCAGTGTTCCCGGGGCCAGAGTCAGGGTACGAGCGCCGTCCATGGACTTGGCAGCTACGGCACGAGCCTGTTCAACCACGTCCTTGCTGTTGGCACCAGCCTGGAAGTACGGATCCAGGTTAGCCTTCTTGGTGGTCGGGAAGGTGGTTTCGGTAGCCTTGGAGAACAGCAGTTGCTGTTCGTCGCCAGTCAGGAACTTGCCGAGCTTGGCAGCGTCAGCCGGGTTCTTGAAGCCCTTCGGAATCACGAAGTCCATCATCCAGGCGCCGAAGGACATCTTGCCTGCGTCCAGCGGGAACTGGGTAACGCCAGTCTTCTCGTAAACAGCCTTGGCATCGGTTTCGGTGCGCTTCAGAGCTTGCGGAGCGGTGGTCATCATGGCGATCTTGCCGCTGTTGAAGGCAGCAATTTCTTGTTCGAAGGCCATCTTGAAGATGTCCTTCGGCATGGCGCCAGCCTTGTACAGATCAGCAAACTTCTGAACGGCAGCTACGTGCTTCGGCGAGTTGAAGACAGCCTTGCCGTTTTCAACAACCGGCAGGCCCAGGTAGTAGAACATGCCGATCGGGTCGGACATCTTCGGAGCAAAACCGTCAACGCCGGTCTTCTCGTTGATTTGCTTGGCTGCGGCCAGCAGTGCGTCGAAGGACTTCAGTTGGTCAGCCTTCACGCCAGCCTTTTCGAAGATTTCCTTGTTGTACGCAATGATGGATACGGAGTTGTACCACGGGAAGGCGTAAACCTTGCCCTTGATGGTCACGTCAGCCAGGGCTTGGGTGCTGTAGACAGCCTTGTCAGCGCCGAGGTATTGATCCAGCGGGATGATGTTGCCTTGGGCAGCGAATTCGTGAACCCAGGGTACATTGAAGTTAACCAGGGCCGGCGGGTTGCCAGCAGCCAGGGAGGCGATCAGCTTCGGCTGGATTTGATCCCAGTTCATGTCAACCCATACAGCTTCCAGAGTCGGGTTGGCGGCGTTGAACTTGGTTACGGCTTGCTTGAAGTACGGCTCGAACTTCGGAGCGAGGTTCATGGTCCAGAACTCGAGCTTGACCTTGTCAGCGGCTTGAGCTTGTGCAGCAACGAGGCCGAGGCCAAACACTGCAGCGCCAACGGTCAACATCTTCTTCAGCTTCATTTTGTCTTCCTCTTGAGTTATCGACAAATTGCAGGAATTGCTTCCTTGCGTATTGCTACCCACTTCCGCCCTTGGGGCTTTGCGGATTTTATTTGTGACGCGAGTCTACCAGAAAACTCCCGTCACAAAACTTGATGTGCCGCATACCTGTGCAAGTTTGCGACACACTTCCTTACCTTGCACTCACTTCTTGGCTGCGAGTTTTTCGTTCCACATTGCCACGGCCGCATCCAGCGCTTCCTTGGCCGACTTGCGACCAGTCACGGCAGCCTCCACTTCATCGTTGAGCTTCTTGTTCATTGCCGCTTCATCCGGCAGGCCGGAGATGGTCAGCGTACGCGAAGCCTTGATGTGTGTCGCGGCAACGGCAGTCGCCTGTTGCACCGGATCGGCGGACTTGGCACCAGCCTGGAAGTAGGCATCATCCAGCGCCTTGTTGGTCGACGGGAAGGTGGAAGACGCCTTGGCGAACGCCAGCTGCGATTCGTCATTGGTCAGGAACTGGCCCAGCTTGACGGCGGCATCGACATCCTTGAAGCCCTTCGGCACCGACCACAGGAACAGAAAGCCGCCAAACGGCGTCTTGCCCGCACCCTGCGGGAAGCCGGCCACGCCGGTTGCTTCATAGATCTTCTTGGAGTCGGTTTGCGTGCGCTTCAGCGCGTGCGCGCCTTCGGCAAACATGGCGATCTTGCCGGCGTTGTATGCAGCAATCTGCTCCTCGAAGCCCATCTTGAAGACGTCCTTCGGAATGGAGCCATCCTTGTAGGCTGCGGCAAACTTCTCAAGCAGCTTCACGTGAGCGGGACTATTGAAGACAGCCTTGTTGTCCTTCAGCAGCGGCAGACCGTCATACAGGAACCAGCCGGAAAAGCCATCCTGCAGCTTGGGCGCAAAGCCGGTCACACCGGTCTTTTCCTTTACCTGCTTGGCGGCCGCGAGCAACTGGTCAAAGCTCTTCGGCGCTTCCTTGATGCCGGCCTTGGCGAAAAGATCCTTGTTGTAGAACAGTACGCCAGTGACCTGATACCAGGGCAGGCCATATTGCTGACCGTTGTAGGTCACATCAGCCAGGGCGCCTTTGGTGTAGACATTCTTGAAAGAAGCCGCTTCCTTGGTGATCGGCACGATCATCTTTTTCTGGGCGAAATCATCCATCCACGGCTTGGGCAGATTAACCAGACCCGGCACCTTGCCGGAAGCGACTGCGGTTACCACACGCGCCTGGAAGGCATCCCAGCCCACATCAACCCACACGGCCTCAACCTGGGTTTGCGAGGCATTGAATTTCGCGGTCAGGTCTTTCATCACCGCATCGAACTTGGGCGAAAGACTATTGGACCAGTATTCAACCTTAACCTTTTCGGCTGCCTGTGCAGTCACCATCGATGCGGCAAACAGCACGGCACCTGCAAGAACGGAACGCTTGAAATTCATGCCAACTCCCTGAAGTCAACGAGAAATTAATGTGTTTCGGGGCAGAAGAGTCTCTTCGGGACACTTGGCCGCTGGTGATCGAAATTTGCGCTGTGATCGCCAGCGTGTCTGCCCGACAATAATCAGTGAAACACCCTACGCGGCGAGATTACCGCAATTCCCAACAAGCGCAAACAGCACATCCGGGCAGTCGGATGAATGCGCAAGCACATCGTCAGCAAAGCCATCGAAGCTTGCCGGCCGTGACTTGCCGGAAGAGACAACCCGGCGACCAGCCTAGCGATGCAGGCTTGTAGCCCTGCCACGCCCACACCCTCGCGAAAACTACAACAGCTCAAGCGAGGGCGGGGATAAACGCTGTAATATCAAATCCTTATTTACGCAGATCGGCGAGCACACTGTAGTCCCGCCCCCGAAACAGCTGTTCGGCAAAGACAACCACCTGTCCGGACGAAGAAAATTCCTGTTGCACAAGCGAGAGCAGAGGCTCGCAGGCTCCCAGACCAAACCAGGCCGCCAGCGCTGGCGACGCCGGCACCGCTGTAATTTTCTGTATCACCCGTACAACACTTGCCCGATAGCGATCCAGACACTCCCCTTCGCGACCAGGGCATTCCTCATCCAGAATGCTTACGGGCAGGGAGGCGCGTTCGAAGAAAAACGGAACGTCGCCAGCCACAAACCAGCGCTTGATGCGCCAGACCCGTGCATTCGCGGCCAGACCCAGCGCCAGCATTTCGTCCTGATCGGCCAGATCGGCCAGACATTCCAGCTTTTCCGGCTGCACCGGGAAGCCACGCGTCGCCAGCATTTGCTCAACCGTGCGGTAACGCGACAGAAAGGATTCCAGCTGTGGCGCGACATAGGTGCCCGAGCCGTGACGCCGGGAAATCAGGCCCCGCTCGCACAGAAGATCCAGCGCCTTGCGCGCCGTCACGCGCGAGACATCAAGCAACTCGGTCAGCGCCCGCTCGGATGGCAGGGCTTCGTCGGCCCGCCAGAAACCGGCATGAATGGCTGCCGCCAGTCGCTCGCTGAGTTGCAGATACAGGGGGACCGGGCTATCGAAATCGGGACGCAAGACGGCGAGGCGCTCGGTCTCGACAGCCGGTGTCATGCCTGCCATCAGGCTTTGGCGATGCGATGGATCAGGATCAGTGCGCCGGCGCAGGAATCCTTCTGCGCGCGACTGGTTGTGGCAAGAAAACCCGCCGGAATATAGGGGCGCAAGGCTTCCGACAAGCCACCGCCACAGATGGCCAGCGGCAGCTCCGGTGCAGTCTTGCGCAGAGCCTGGCCAATGATTTCAACCTCACGGCCAGCGTCGAGCAGGAAGGACTTGGCAACCTCGTCCCTTTCGCCGAACTCGACCACCACCGGCGACAGCGAGGCGCATTCGCCCTGCTTCATCTTGCCCATCCACTCGAAAACCTTCTCGCGAGTGTCACCGGTGATCGAGAGCAGCTTGCGGCCGAAATCGGTCAGCTCACGACGACCATCCATCAGACGCTGCACGTGGTTGATGGCCTTGAGGCCGAGATAGGCGCCCGACCCTTCATCCGAAGTCGGAAAGCCCCAGCCCCCCACTTCCAGGCGGGCACCATCCGGCAGCCAGGCTTCGCCGATCGAGCCCGTGCCGATGGCGATGATGCCGCCATGCTCGCCATTATGCGCACCCAGCAGAGTGGAAAAACCGTCGGTTTCAACCGCGATGCGGGCAAAACCGGGGTTTTTGCCAGCAAACTCGTCGGCCCAGGCCTTGACGGTCACGCCGGACAAACCAAAACCGACCGCGCACTGGGAAAATGGCACGTCACCCAAACCCAGCCTGGCAAAGCCATCCTTGATGGCTGCGGTGATATTGGTCCAAGCCTTGTCGATGCCCTGCCCCAGCGCCGATGCCCCCGCTTCGGCACGCACCAGCTCGACGCCATCCAATCCGGCAATCGCGATCCGGGTACCGGTACCGCCGCCATCGACACCAATCAGGTATTTCACTTCACTCATGGACTACTCCTCACACGCCTCAAATCCGCAAATTCTTGTTTGACTGTCTTTCTATGCGCAGACAACCCGCACACGATAAAGGAATCGTCCAATCTAGTCAGCCGCCAGCCTCGCGTCAACGACCTGCATCAATGCAAATGCAACAAATACTGATAAAGCGACAACGCCCGGCAAAGCGGGCGTTGTGTGGTGCGGGGATCAGCGCTTGACGTGCAGGCCGCATTCCTTGTTTTCGGGATCTTCCCACCACCAGCGCCCGGCACGGACATCCTCGCCCATGGCGATGGCGCGCGTACAGGGGGCACAGCCGATCGACGGGTAATGCTGATCATGCAGGGCGTTGTAGGGAACGTTGTTTTCCTTGATGTAGGCCCAGACTTCTTTTTCGGTCCACTCGATCAGCGGATTGAATTTCTCCAGGCCATTGCCGGCATCGTATTCGCGAAAGCCCAAATCGGTGCGCGTGGGCGACTGCTGGCGGCGCAGACCGGTAATCCAGGCTTTCTTGCCCTTGAGCGCGCGCTGCAGCGGCTCGATCTTGCGCACATGGCAACAGGCCTTGCGCAACTCGATGGACTGGTAGAAGCCATTGATGCCGTGCGTGTTGACATACTGCTCGGTCGCGGCAGTGTCCGGAAAGTAGACCTGCACCGGCGCCGCCGGATAGCGTTCGGCCACCTGCTGCATCAGCGCATAGGTTTCGGCCGGCAGGCGCCCGGTGTCCAGCGAGAACACTGCGATATGCAGATTGTGCCTGGCAATCAGATCCATCAGCACCATGTCTTCGGCGCCAAAGGAGTTGGCGAAGACGGCGGGACTGAAATCGCGGTCGATCTGCTGGAGTACGTCCAGGGTTTGGTCGAGTTTGGCTTGCAGGTCCATGCGTTAACTCCGGAAAAACAATTCAAATCGGGAATGCGCGGCATCATGCCCGCAATTGCGAGATCAGGCCAGCGCCGCCAGCGCGGGCTTGACCAGCGACACGCCGACAATGACCAGCATGGTGGCCAGCGCCGGGCGCAGCCAGTGGTCGGGAATGCGGCCAGTGAGCTGACTACCCAGGTATATGCCTGGAATCGAACCAATCAAAAGGGTAGCGAGCAATACCCAATCGATATTACCCAGACCGGCATGCCCGAGACCCGCCACCAGCGTCAACGGTACGGCATGGGCGATTTCGGTTCCCACCAGGCGATTGGTCTGCAGCAGGGGATAGAGCAGGAACAGCGCCAGCGTGCCCAGCGCACCGGCACCGATCGACGACAGCGTCACGATGACACCCAGCACGACGCCGACCAGCACCGTGACCACCTTCAGCTTGCCTGGCGGCAGATTCAGCCAGTCAGCGGCATGCCGCTGGGCAAAAGCCAGCAGCGCCTTCTTGCAGACCAGGGCGACTGCGGTAAGCAGCAGTGCCAGCCCCAGCGCCAGCTTGATGACCATGTTCACCGTCTGCGTATCGGCATGGATGCCGTGCAGCGCCCAGACCGTGATCGCCGCCGCCGGCACACTGCCCAGCGCCAGCCAGCCAGTGATGCCCCAGTCGATATTGCGGTTGCGCTGATGCGCGACAATGCCGCTGGCCTTGGTGATGGCAGCATACAGCAGATCGGTCCCGACGGCCGTGCCCGGGGTTACCCCCATCCACAGCAACAGCGGCGTCATCAGCGAACCGCCGCCCACACCGGTCATGCCGACAATGAAGCTGACGGCAAAGCCGGCAATGATGTAGCCATATTCCATGTCGATTCCGTATGCCTTGCCAATGAAAACCAAGACCGCCCGAATGGGCGGCCGGATGACAATGATAGCAAAGGAACCTTATAATCCTTTATAAATAGAAGTTAGAACTTAATAGCCCCCGATTATTTGGAGCGCGCCATGAAATTGCAGCAATTACGCTACCTGGTCGAAGTCGCCAAGCAGGGCCTGAATGTATCCGAAGCCGCCGAGAAGCTTCACACCTCGCAACCCGGCATCTCCAAGCAGATCCGCCTGCTGGAAGACGAACTGGGCGTGCAGATCTTCATCCGCAATGGCAAGCGTGTCGTTGACGTCACCGCGCCGGGACGCGAAATCCTGCGCATCGCCGAACAGATGCTGATGCAGGCACGCAACCTCAAGCGTGTCGGCGAAGAATTCGTCAACGTCGAAGGGGGCAGCCTGACCATCGCCACCACCCACACGCAGGCCCGCTATGCGCTGCCTCCGGTCGTGCACGCCTTTCTGGAGCGCTATCCCAAGGTCAGCCTGTCGATCAAGCAGGGCAGCCCGACCCAGATCAGCGAAATGGTCGTCGAAGGCCTGGCTGACCTGGCCATCGCCACCGAAGGCATCGATCACTACAGTGAACTGGCGATGCTGTCCTGCTACGACTGGAACCGTTGCATCGTCGTACAGGAAGGCCATCCGCTGACGCAGCTGGAGCGCCCGATCACCCTGGCCGACGTCGCCGCCCATCCGCTGATCACCTACGACTTTGCCTTCACCGGCCGCTCGAAGATCAATCGAGCCTTCGAGGATGCCGGTCTGGAACCCAATGTGGTGCTGACCGCCATCGATTCCGACGTCATCAAGACCTATGTCGGCCTGGGGCTGGGCATTGGCATTCTGGCCGGCATGGCCTTCGAGCCCGAGCGCGATCACGGCCTGGCGGCCATCGACGCCAGCCATCTGTTCGAAAAGTCCACCACCCACATCGGTGTGCGCAAGGATGCCTATCTGCGCGGTTACGCCTATGACTTCATCGAACTGTTCGCGCCGCACCTTACCCGCCAGGTCGTGCAGGCCGCACTGTTGTGCGAGCCTGACGAGGAGTGAGCACGCTCACTTTCTCACCTCCAGGCCACGCACGGCTCACGCGGTGAGCCGCAGTGTCGCATTCGCTTAGCCTCCTGGCATAAAGTGGCCTGCTGCATTGCCGGCAGGCCGGCGCGCATGCTTCAATCCGCTCAGTTTCTGACCGGGTACTGTCATGCCTTCCATCTATTCGCTTAAGCCGCGCTTCCAGAATTTTTTAAGGCCCATGGTGGCGGGGCTGGCACGCGCGGGCGTCACCGCCAACCAGATCACACTGCTGGCACTGCTGCTGTCCATCGCCGTCGGTGCTCTGCTGTTTTTTGCCCGCACGCCGCTGACCTGGCTCATCCTCCCGGCCTTCCTCTTCGTTCGCATGGCGCTCAATGCCATGGACGGCATGCTGGCCCGCGAATTCGGCCAGCAGTCACCCCTGGGCGCGATTCTCAATGAAATTGGCGATGTGCTTGCCGACACGGCGCTCTTCCTGCCCTTCCTGCTGATCGCCCCGGATGCCGTCCCATGGCTGCTTGCCGTCATTTTTCTCGCCCTGCTCAGCGAATTCGCCGGCCTGCTCGGCCCCCTGCTTGGCGCATCGCGCCGCTACGACGGACCGATGGGCAAAAGCGACCGGGCCTTGGTCTTTGGCGCCTTCGCGCTGGCCTATGCACTCCATCCGGCAGCGGCCCACGTCGCGGAGTGGGTCTTTGCCGTGGTCAGCCTTCTGCTCGCGCTGACAGTGATCAAGCGCTGCTGCGCCATGCTCGCCGAGGTCGCCCATGCTCAATGACTGGATCAATCCGAGCCTGCCCGCGCCGCTGTGCTGGGGGCTGGCCGTCGTCGGCGTGCTGCTGGTGGTCGCCTCGCTGACCATCGCCCTGCTGAAGCGCCGCAAGCCGCAAAAGAACTGGCTGGAACTTGAGCAGCGTGTGCGCACCTGGTACTGGATCGTCGGGATCTTCGCGCTGACGCTGCTGGGCAGCAAGGCACTGGCGCTCACGGTCTTCGCACTGGTGAGCTTTCTGGCCTTCAAGGAATTCCTCACGCTGTCGGCCACGCGCGAGGCCGATCATGTGGTGCTGTTCTGGGCGTACATGAGCATCCCTTTCCAGTATTTCTGGCTCGGCGTGAACTGGTACGGGATGTTCATCATCTTCATCCCCGTTTACGCCTTCCTGATCCTGCCGATGCGCATGGTGCTGATTGGCGAAACCCGCGGTTTCCTGCGTGCGGCATCCAGCCTGCACTGGGCGCTGATGCTTACCGTGTTCAGCCTCTCGCACCTGCCGGCGCTACTCATCCTGCCCGAGGTCAGCAACCGCGCGCCGGTCGGCCACGGCGCGTCGCTGCTGTTCTTCCTGGTCGCCCTCACGCAAAGCAACGATGTCGCGCAATACCTGTGGGGCAAGGCCACCGGCCGGCGCAAGATCGCCCCCACGGTCAGCCCGAACAAGACGGTCGGCGGCTTTCTGGGCGGCGCGGCGACCACCACGCTGCTCGCCTGCCTGATCGGCCCCTGGCTCACACCGATGAGCCTGCTGCACTGCGCGCTGGCGGGCCTGCTGATCGGCGTGTCGGGCTTTATCGGCGACGTCGTCATCTCGGCGGTCAAGCGCGACATCGGCGTGAAGGATTCAGGAACGCTGCTTCCCGGCCACGGCGGCATCCTCGACCGGCTCGATTCGCTGACCTATACCGCGCCGCTGTTTTTCCACTACGTGCGCTATCTGTACTTCTAAGGGCAAGACCCACCATGAAAATCACCAAGAGCTACCTGAAACACTACCTGGCTGCCACTGAAGAATCATTCAAGAAATGGGGCTATTACTACCCGCCACGCAACCATGAAGAATTACTGGTCTGGGAACACAACATCCATAAAGAACATCTGGCAGACCAAATCGATGGCAGCACAATCAAAACCACACTTCATATACGTTTACTCTGTGATCTGAACGTATTTGCCTACCTGCAGGCCTTTGAGCAAGACGATTGCGCTTTGCTGAACAAGGCCATCTGGCAAAACGCGCGGCACAACCTGCTGGATTCTGCCACCATTGTTAGCAGCGCAGATCATTGCAGCCTTCTTCCCAAAGCACTGGCAGCCTTTGCCTGCAATGATTTTGGGATCATCGACCATTTCTTTCCGCTGGCCCTGCCCCACTCGGCAGGTCATTTTTACACCGAGAATGCAGTCAACCTGCTGAAGGTGATCTATTACAGCCAGGATGATCTGCAAACAGAAGCCATTGCCAAAGCACAGCACTTCCTCGAAACAGGCAGACCCGGCCACGGTATTGGCAAGCTCACCCTGTGGGAACGCTACGTTGTGCTGTATTTCATTGCACTGGTGCAGCGCGACGACAACGCCGCCAGCGAATACCTGCAACAACTCTGCCTAGCCCATCAGAAACGGGGCTATCTGATGAAGAAAGTCGAAAAATGCTTTGCCATTGAGATTCATGGTCTGTACCACTGCGCCAGACTGCTTGGCGAAGATTTCTTTGCCAAGCTTACCCGGCCCAAACATGCCAGCTTTTGTGAAGAATTCGAAATCTGGCAGGCTGAAAACAGCTACCCCAGGGGAGAACAATGGCGTGTTTACCCTGCCGAGCTGGATTACATGAACAAGATTCTGGCCGCCCCGTTGCCCTACATGCATCTGATCGAATACCGGGACGCGGGACGGATGAAATTTCAGAAAGATGTGGAAAGATTCAAGAGCGACCTGGCCAACAACGTGAACGCCAAGCTTTGTCCAGCTTGATCATGCCCTGGCTGCGCGTCCTTTTCGTCCTGCTCGTCGCCCGTCCTGTGGTCAGGCTGTGGCTGGGGCTGACCATTCGCCACCAGGAACGCCTGCCACTGACCGGCCCGGCCATTGTCGTGGCGAACCACAACAGCCATCTGGACATCCTGACGCTGTACGCACTGTTTCCGCTCGCGGTGATCCGCAACGTCCAGCCGGCCGCCGCCGCCGACTACTTTCTGGCAAACCCGCTGGTGGCGTGGTTCGCCACCCAGGTGGTCGGCATCATCCCGGTCAAGCGCGGCACCAAAAAGGGCGACGACCCGCTCGCCGGCTGCCGCGACGCGCTGGCTGACGGACGCATCCTCATCCTGTTTCCGGAAGGCACGCGCGGCGAGCCGGAGGTGCTCTCGGAGGTGAAATCCGGCATCTGGCACCTGGCCGGCGAGTTTCGCGACGCGCCAGTCATTCCCGTCTACATGCACGGCCTGGGCCGCGCGCTCGGGCGTGGACAGTGGCTGCCGGTGCCCTTCTTTGTCGACGTGGCCGTGGGCCGCGCGCAGCACTGGCAGGAAAACCGCCAGGCATTCAAGCAAGGATTGCGTGATTGCCTCTTGCAATTGCGTGACAAGGTATTGCCATCCAGCCCTTATCAGGACTAGTCCCTATGGCAATACCCAACCAAGGAGTAAACGCCGCATGCGCAGCGCCATCGAAAACCGCTTCACCACCTTCGACAACAGCCCGCTTTTCTATCGCCACTGGCCGGCCATCACGGACGCCCAGCCCCCGCGCCGTGCCATCGTGCTGCTGCACCGCGGGCATGAGCATTCCGGTCGCGTGCAGCACATCGTCGATGAACTGGGGCTTGCCGATACGCCGTTTTTTGCCTGGGATTGCCGCGGACATGGCCGCAACGACGGCCCGCGCGGCTTCTCGCCCAGCCTGGGGAGCACGGTGCGCGACCTCGACTGCTTCGTGCGGCACATCGGCGACACATACGGCTACGCTCAGGACGAGATCATCGTCATCGCGCAAAGCGTCGGCGCCGTGCTGGCGGCCACCTGGGTGCACGACTACGCACCGAAGATCCGCGCGCTGGTGCTCGCCGCGCCGGCGTTCAAGGTGAAACTCTACGTTCCTGCCGCCCGGCCGGGGCTGAAGCTGCTGGAAAAGCTGCGCGGCAACTTCTTCGTCAACTCCTACGTGAAGGCCAAATACCTCACGCACGACCCGGAGCGCATCGCCAGTTACAACAACGATCCGCTGATCACCCGGCCGATTTCGGTGAACATCCTGCTGGCGCTCTACGAAACGGCGGAACGGGTGATTGCCGACGCCGGCGCCATCACCGTGCCGACCCAGCTGCTGATTTCCGGCGCCGATTTCGTCGTCCACCACGGCCCGCAGCATGCCTTCTACGACAAGCTGGGCAGCGAGGTGAAGGAGAAGCACGAACTGCCGGGCTTCTATCACGACACGCTGGGCGAACTGAACCGCGAACAGGCTTTCGTGCTGATCCGCAACTTCATCCGCCGCGTCGAACAGGGTATTGCCAGCCCCGACCTGACCCGCGCCGACCAAGAGGGCTACACCCACAAGGAATACACCAGCCTGCAGCAGCCGTTGCCCATTACCAGCCTGAAGCGCTGGCAGTTCGGCATCAGCCGCCGCTCGCTCGCCACGCTGGGACGCCTGTCGGAAGGCGTGAAGCTGGGCCTGAAGACCGGCTTCGATTCGGGCAGCACGCTGGATTACGTGTACCGCAACGAAGCCAGGGGTACGACGCTCTTGGGCAAGCTGGGCGACCGCGCCTACCTCGACAGCGTCGGCTGGAAAGGCATCCGCCAGCGCAAGATCAATCTCGAAGAATTGATCGCCAAGGCCATCCGCCAGCTCGACGAAGCAGGCCGCGAGATCCGCATCGTCGACATTGCCGCCGGCCACGGCCGCTACATCATGGACGCCATCACCAAAAACCGCCTGCCGGTTACCAGCATCCTGCTGCGCGACTACAGCGACCTCAATGTGCAGGCCGGCCAGCAGATGATCATCGACCGCGGCATGCAGCACGTCGCGCGCTTTGCCAAGGGCAATGCGTTTGACCGCGAGAGCCTCGCCACACTCGATCCGCAGCCGACCATCGCCGTGGTGTCCGGCCTCTATGAGCTGTTCCCCGAAAATGCGCCGATCAAGGACTCGCTGGCGGGCCTGGCGGCTGCCGTGCCGGAAGGCGGCTATCTGGTCTACACCAACCAGCCCTGGCACCCGCAGATCGAACTGATCGCGCGCACGCTCACCAGCCACAAGGACGGCCAGGCCTGGGTGATGCGCCGGCGCACGCAGCAGGAAATGGACCAGCTCGTCGAAGCCGCCGGCTTTGAAAAGCTCGAACAGCGCATCGACGAATGGGGCGTGTTCACCGTCTCGCTGGCACGGCGCCGCGCCAGCGCCCCCGCCGCTGCACAAGCGCGCGAAAACGCGTAAGCTGCGCGCGAGCCGCGGCCCCGCGCCGCCACCCGCACATGATGAAGGACTACCGCAATGCAACAGCAAATCCACGAACTGTTTGAAATCCTCGCCGACGGCGGCCTGGATGCCGCCGACCTTGACGCGCTGAGCGCGGAAGTCGGCAAGGCCGCCGCCGATGCCGACGCCTATCTGGCAGCGGACAGCGCCAGCGGCTATCCCGCCTTCCAGGCCAGGCTGGGTGAGGCGGCCATGCCGCTGTGGCAATGGGTGCTGCTCGAGCAGCTCGAAGGCGGCATGGTGTTTCGCGGCAGCACGCCGGCAGCGATCTACGCCGAAATCACCGACGCCTTTGGCGAAGACGAGCTGGACCTGGCCCCCGAGGCGCTGGCAGGCCTCGACGACGCCACGGCGCTGCAGCACATTCGCGCCGAGCTGGCGCCCAGCTACACGCTGCTCGACTTCGCCCAGCCCGTCGACGCGCGCCGCCAGACCGTGCTGGTGCGCAGCGCCAAAGTGGCGCGCTTTGCCGAACTGGCCAGCGCGCTGGGCTTCAGCGTCGCAGCCATCTGAGGGAGACCGCGATGGCCGCCAGCATCAATGAGTTGATCAATCTGATTTCCGGTGGCTTCATGGACGCCGACGATGCCCGCCCCATTGTCGCCGCCGTCGAGGCCGCGCGGGACAATCCGGCCGATTACCAGGCCAAGTACGATGTGTATGGCTACACGGCCGACACCGGCATGCCGCGGTGGCAATGGGTGCTGATCCACCTGCTGCCGCCGGACCTGCTGTTCTGCGCGCCAGAACTCGATGAGCTGTACGCGCAGGTCTGGGAAAGCTTTGACGACGGGCTGGAGCTGGATCCGGACGAATTGACTGGCCTGAAAACCGACAAGGCGCTCAAGCTGATCCAGCAGGACCTGGGCCCGCAGTTTGCACTGGCGAGCTTTGGCAAGCCGGTGAATGCCGAGGAACCCTGGCAGTGCGTGCTGGTGCGCAGCAGCGAAATCACCCAGTACCTGATGCTGTGCAGCGAACTGCAACTGCGTGCGGAAATCTGCTGACGCTGATCAATACATCGCACCCCATTGCCACACAGCCCAAGCCAGTAAAAGGCTGCAAGCCCATACCCATCGGCCAGCCAGACAGGAGCCGCCATGACCACACCGACTTCACGTCATCCCTGGGGCCATGCGCTGCTGTGGCTGGCCATCGCCGCACCCGGTTTTTTCCTGTTTTACGGCCAGGCCAACGCGTATGCGGCGACGCTGCCCGCCGATGCCGTAGGCAATATCGCCTTTGCCTGGGAGCGCGCGCTGATTCCCTTCTGGCCGTGGACCATCATTCCCTACTGGTCGATCGACCTGATGTACGGCGTGTCCATCCTGATCGGCACGACGCGCCTTGAGATCCGCACGCAGGCCTGCCGGCTGCTGCTGGCGACCGCGCTCTCGTCGCTGTGCTTCGTGCTATGGCCGCTGCGCTTTGGCTGGGACCGGCCCGAGGTCGCCGGGCTGTTCGGCCAGCTGTTCGCAGCACTCGGGCTCTTCGACAAACCCTTCAACCAGGCCCCGTCGCTGCATATCGGCCTGCTCTTCATCATCTGGCTGCGCTTTGCAGCGCATCTGCCGGCACGCTGGCTGCCGTTGCTGCACCTGTGGTGCGTGCTGATCGGTCTGTCGGTGCTCACCACCTGGCAGCATCATGTGCTCGACATCCCCACCGGCGTCGCCATGGGCGTGCTGGTGTGCTGGCTGCTGCCGATGCCGCCCGCCGGCTGGCGACACTGGCGTAGCGCCGATGCGGGCCGCGCGCGCCAGCTGGCCGGCCGCTATCTGCTGGGCGCAGCCACTTTTGCCGCACTGGCGCTGATCTTGCAAGGCTGGGCCTGGCTGCTGCTGTGGCCGGCGGCGGCGCTGCTGGTGGTCGCGCTGGCCTACACCGGGCTGGGCCCGCAGGTCTTCCAGAAGGTGGAAGGCCGCCTGCGCATTGCCGCCAGCTGGCTCACCGCGCCCTACCGCTGGGGCGCGGTGATCACCCGCGGCTATTTCCTGCGCCGCCTGCCCGGCGCTGAGGAGATCGTACCCGGTCTGTGGGTTGGGCCGATCACCGCCGCGCGCGAGACGCGCTTTGCCGCCGTGCTCGACCTCACCGCCGAGTACCCGCGCTTGGCGCATGCCGATTGCGCTTACCGCCAGTACCCGCTGCTTGATCTGCTGGCGCCGGCGCCGCACGAGCTGCGCGAAGCCGCCAGCCTGCTGGATGCGCTGGTACAGGCCCATCCTGGCCAGCCGGTGCTGGTGCATTGCGCGCTGGGCCTGTCGCGCAGCAGCGCCGTCGCCGCCGCCTGGCTGCTGCAGCGCGGACTGGCGCACGACGCCGCTGCGGCCTGCGCCAGCATCCGCGCGCGCCGGCCGCACAGCCGCTTCTCCCCGCAAGTGCAGTCCCGGCTGGCCCTGCTCGCCGGCGAGGCACGCGCATGACGCCGCGCGAGGCCATGCCGGATGCTGAGCAGGCAGATGAAGAAGCCGTGCGACGGGCGGATGCAGAAGCCGCGCTACTGATGGCAAGCGCGCTGGCCAGCTGCCAGCCACTGGGCCTGGCCAGCCTGCTGGCCGCCGTGCTGGCAGGCATCGTCTGGCCCGCACCGCATCCGGCGGCAGTGACCCTGCTTTTGCTGGTACTGGCCAGTCAGGCCCTGCTGGGCTGGCGCCTGCAGCTGGATGCCGGCTACTTCCGCCTGCTGGGCCACCAGCAGACGGACTGCCCGGCGCTGGACGCCCATCTGCAACAGCTCTTCGCACGTCCGCCGCGCCCCGATTGTCCGCTGGCGGCGCGGCTCGATGGCACACGCCGGCTCATGCAGCGCTACCTGGCACTGACGGCCGCATTCTGGCTGGGGCTGATTACCTACTCGGCAAGTCTGGCTTTCCTCTGATTTCGTCGCGAAAAAATACGAAAACCACACGAAAACCTGCCGCTCATCGGCCAACCCCCTGTGCAGTGCAGCGAAGAGCAAGGCGAATCTGCAAATACCATGCAGCGTATATAGTCGAAGCCATTATGGATAAATGGCCACGTAAATATACCCATGAAAACTCAGACAGAAAATCAGCATATGCTGCAGAGCGGCAATGACCTTAGGGTGAACGCTGTATGGGTTCATGCGAATGGAATCACTACATTACGCACATCGCTGCACCGGGCACCGTGCCCAAAACGCAATACGGCTTGAGCAGCGCTCGCCTCGGGACAAAGCACCGTCCCCCGTTCGGGCGCACCGGGTGGTCACACCGATCTGTGAGCACAAACAGCGATGGGCGGAGCGGGACCTCCGTCGCAGCCAAGATCTGTTCCTTCCTCAGGCAGATCGCGGCTCAGGGAGTTTGTTTTTGCAAGAGCTTCTTCATTCCTCCATTGGCGCCGTACTCGAAAGGGTACGGCGATTTTGTTTGTGCGCCCCAGTGCAGCGCATGCAGCCGCCAAGACAGGAACAGCGACAGGGCTCGACCACATTCAACCCAGATTATCCATTAGCCATTTCCCAAGCATTTGAGGCAAGCTTGCGGCAAGGCAGTGGGTCTTCGCTACGGCATCAAGCCGGGGCATTTCTAATGGATTCCATTAGCAATAACCTTCATGAATCAGCCACATAAGAGGTAGACATGGCCGGGCTGCCGCTGCAGGGAGATGGGTTTTCGATCAGTTTCAGCAACCGCGAGGTCACCGCCTGGGGCGGATTGGTGCTCTTCAAGCAGATGCTCGACAGCATGGGCTTTCGGGACGCCGCCGGG
>NZ_ATZJ01000025.1 GCF_000428145.1 Chitinilyticum litopenaei DSM 21440
ACCGACACGCCGGGCGGAAGTGGCAAGAGTTTCAGGCGCTGGGCGCAGCACCGACACGCCGGGCGGAAGTGGCAAACGTGCAGGGCGCTGGCGCTGCCCGAATGCTTACATGCTGCAAAATGGCGGCCAATATCCCGCGCAAATTTGCGCCGAATCTGTAAGCTTTACCGGGAAAATCGCCGCGTTATGGGCTGGCAAGGGAAGGCCCGCCGCGCCGTTTTTTTGCTGCCCACTGCACCACGCAAAGGAATAAGTAATTGATTTATATGATTTTTGCTGTTTTGGCTGTTACACCTGTTACACCTTCCCCAAAAAAGGTGTAACGCTGGAACCCGCGTATTTATTGGCTGTTACACCGTTACACCTGTTACACCTTGTTTTGTCACCCCCCCCGGAGCATTCCGGCGAATGGCCCTGTTGATTGCTTACAAAATACGCTTACGCAATCTTTCGGAAGGTGGCGGCAATCACGGTCTGCTCGTTCATTACCCAATCCAGAAAATCCGCCCACTTCTGCAGGGCGGCCAGTCGCTGCGTCTTGTATTCGGCTTGCGAGTACACCCCGGCCATACCGGGGATGGCATGGCTAAGGATGGTTTCGATTACCTCCGGGTTCTGCTCGATACCCTGCTCGCGTATCTGCGTGCTAGCCGTGTGCCTGTGATCGTGGATCACGTAATCCTCAATCTTCGCGGCAATCAGGGCTGCATGCTGTACGCCGTCCAGATTGTTGCCATTCATCGGGCGCTTTGGGTTGGTGGGCATCGGCATCACCCATTCACTACCACCCCCCAGCCGGCGCAACTCTTCCAATATGGCTACAGCCTGTACAGGCAGGAATACCCGGTGCTCTTTCTTGGTTTTCATCCTGAAGGCCGGGATCAGCCACTCGGCTGCAACAAGGTCAAACTCAGACCAGTGTGCACCGCACAGCTCGTTCTTGCGCAGCGCCAGCATCAGCAGCAGGTGCAGGGCCAGCTTGTAACCCCGGTATCCGTCCGTCTGATACAGGCAGGCAAGGTAACGGCGCATTTCCTGCAGTGACAGGTAGCGGCCACGCTTTCCCTTCTGGCCGATTCGGGCTGCCTTGATAGCTTGGGCCGGGTTCACATTGCACCAGTCATGCTCGACGGCATAGGCGAAAATCCGGGAGGCCCAGCCATGCGCATGCAGCGCGGCCTGTTCGCCGCGTCGCTCCCGGATGGCATAGAGCAGCTCCCGCAGATCGGGCGCGGTGATATCGTCCAGAGCCAGCGCACCAAGCTGGGGCAGTAGGTGTAGCCGTACTGTGGCATAGGCTTTGTCCGGGTTCTTCCACTTCTGATTCACCCAGCCGGCCTTATATCGCCCTGCTGCCTCGGCAAAGGTCATCCGGGCCGCATCGATCACGAACGCCTCTTGCTCGGCTTTGATCTTGCTGGCCTCGCTGACGCTTTTACCATCCAGCAGGGCAGTACGGGAATCGTCATGGGTCAGCAGCTCGGCAGGGTTGCCGCCTTGGGAGGCCACCTTGCGGGCCGCATCACGCAACCGGCACGCCTCGGCGAGAGAAACGGCGGGGTACTTGCCCAGCCGTTGCCGGTGCCGCTCACCATTGCAGACAAAATCCAGCACCCAAGACTTGCCGCCAGTGCTGCGCACCACGAGAAACAACCCACCCCCGGCTGCAAGCTGATAGTCCTTAGCCTCTGGTTTGGCGTTCTTTGCCTGAAGGTCTGTTTTGATTGGTTTTTTGCTCACAAGTCCCCCCGTTTTTTGTGTTGGCGGCAGGCCAGTTTAAAACGGGGGGAAAAACGGGGGGACTTTTTCATGGCTTTGGGTGGACGTGTGCGGACGTACAGGGAAGAAAAAACCCGCACAAGCTAGGCTTTATGCGGGTTCCGTGGACTATCCCGGACTTGCCGGGACTACATGCGATACTACAGCGAGTAGTACATGTCGAATTCCACCGGGTGGGTGGTCATGCGGATGCGGTTCACTTCCTGCATCTTCAGGTCGATGTAGGCATCGATCCATTCGTTGCTGAATACACCGCCACGGGTCAGGAACTCGCGATCCTTGTCCAGTTCGGCCAGTGCTTCGTCCAGCGACGCGCAGACTGCCGGGATCTTGGCATCTTCTTCCGGCGGCAGGTCGTACAGGTTCTTGTCGGCCGGATCGCCCGGGTGGATCTTGTTCTGGATACCGTCCAGACCTGCCATCAGCAGGGCCGCGAAACACAGGTACGGATTGGACAGCGGATCCGGGAAACGGGTTTCGATGCGGCGACCCTTGTCGGAAGCCACGTGCGGGATGCGGATGGAAGCGGAACGGTTCTTGGCGGAGTAGGCCAGCTTCACCGGTGCTTCATAGTGCGGAACCAGACGCTTGTAGGAGTTGGTGCCCGGGTTGGTGATGGCATTCAGCGCCTTGGCGTGCTTGATGATACCGCCGATGTAGTACAGGGCCAGTTCGGACAGACCGGCATAGCCGTTGCCTGCGAACAGGTTCTTGCCGTCCTTCCAGATGGACTGGTGAACGTGCATGCCCGAACCGTTGTCGCCAACGATGGGCTTCGGCATGAAGGTAGCAGTCTTGCCGTACTGGTTGGCCACGTTGTGCACCACGTACTTCAGGATCTGGGTCCAGTCAGCGCGCTTGGTGAGCGTCGAGAACTTGGTGCCGATTTCGTTCTGGCCGGCGTTGGCCACTTCGTGGTGGAACACTTCAACCGGTACGCCCAGTTCTTCCAGGATCAGCACCATGGTGGCGCGGATGTCCTGGTGGCTGTCCACCGGCGGAACCGGGAAGTAGCCGCCCTTGACGCGCGGACGGTGGCCGAGGTTGCCGCCTTCGAATTCTTCGGAGGTCGCCCAGGCGCCTTCTTCGGAACCGATCTTCAGGAAGCAGCCGGACATGTCAACGCCCCAGCGGACGTTGTCGAAGATGAAGAATTCGGGTTCCGGACCGAAATAGGCGGTGTCGCCGATGCCGGAAGTCTTCAGATAGGCTTCAGCGCGCTTGGCGATGGAACGCGGGTCGCGGTCGTAGCCCTTGCCGGTATCCGGCTCGACCACATCGCAGGTCAGGATGACGGTCGGCTCGTCGAAGAACGGGTCGATGTTGGCGGTGTCCGCATCCGGCATCAGCAGCATGTCGGAAGCCTGGATGCCCTTCCAGCCAGCGATGGAGGAGCCATCGAAGGCGTGGCCGTGGACGAACCAGTCTTCGTCAACGACGTGGGACGGCACGGTCACGTGCTGTTCCTTGCCCATGGTGTCGGTGAAACGCAGGTCCACGAACTTGATGTCGTTTTCCTGAATCAGCTTGAGAACGTCGGCAACAGCCATCTTTGTCTCTCCGGGTGATGGAAGTAAATGGAAACTGGCGGGGCTTTGCGGCCTGCCCGATACGGGGCTGGGAGTAAGCAGGAAGCGTGCCAGTTCCCGAAAAAGAGGAAAACCATTGTGCCACAACATTGGCGGTTTCCAGTAGTGCGTTCGTCTGTGCTTTTATGGTGCATTTTCGGGCTTTCGTGCACTTTATTGGTGCGTTACTGGTGATGGCCGTTGGCCGGCTTGCCGTGCCCGGCCGGGCTTGGCCGCTGGCGGTGGCGTGCGATAATCAGCTCAGCAAGGCCGCGCCGCATCGGACGTGCCGAGAACCCGTGTGCCGCCTGCCGGCGAGCCGGGCCAGGTTCTGTTGACGTTTTGCTTGCGTGCGCAAGCAAAACGTCAACAGAACCCAACCTTCGTGGAGTCGAATCATGAGTGAAGCCAATGTCATCCTGCAGCGCGCCCGCCAGCGCGGCGAGCAGCTGGGTACCGCCTATTCGGGCGCCGTCACGCCCGTCGAGGCCCATGCGCTGGCGCAGGCCTTGCCCAGCGTGCGCATCGTTGACGTGCGCAGCAGCGCCGAGTGGCAGTGGGTGGGCATCGTGCCGGGCGCCGAGCTGATCGAGTGGCGGCGCTGGGACCCGCAGCATGGCATGCAGCCCAATGCGGATTTCCTGACGCAGCTGAAAACCCGGGTCGATCCGGAAAACATCGTGCTGTTCCTGTGCCGCTCCGGCGCGCGCAGCCATGATGCCGCCGCGCTGGCGGCCGCCAATGGCTACAGCGAGGCCTACAACATTCTCGAAGGCTTCGAGGGTGACAAGGATGCCGCCCAGCATCGCGGTGCGCACAACGGCTGGCAGGCCTCCGGCCTGCCCTGGGTGCAGGGCTGATGCCGGTGAGGTGTGAGTATATGACGATACCTGCGACCCTCGATCTGGTGATTGGTTTCGGTAGCACTGGATCGCGCCAATGACCATCCTTATTCATGGCGAGAAGGCCAACCGCACGCACGAAAACCAGATGCTCCAGGTCTTTCTGGAACGGCTGGAAGACCGTTGGGCAGACAGTACTGACTGGATTATTGCCGTTGCAAACGCGATGTGGAACGGTGCGGAAATCGACTTGGTCTGCATCCTGCCATCGGCCATCATCGTGGCCGACTTCAAGAATTACGGCGGCAGGCTGACCGGCACTGAGAACGGACCTTGGCAGGCCGATGGCGTGATAGTCAAGGGCGGCCGGAAGGCCAACCCCTACCAGCAGCTGCGTGACAACAAGTTTTCCGTTCTGGATTGGCTGCAATCCAAGGCGCTGCTGTCCGGCCGCAACCTGGGGCATATCTCTGCCGGTGTCATCTTCTCGGGGGGGATCACGGATCAGTTGGAACTTCCATCCAAGGTTCGCTCCTGGTTCTACCCGACGGATTTGGCCAACTGCGCCGTCATGCTCGATGGCCTGTCGTCACCCGAGTTGAGGATTGCTCGCGACGAAGCGCTGGAGATCGTCCGCAGGCTGGGCGTTCAGCCCATTGAATGGGCCTCCAGTCGCCCACAGGTTCGCGATATTCACTCGCGTTCGGAGCAACCCCAAGCGCGTACCCCGCTGACCGGACATCTACGTGAGGCGTTGCAGACCCTGAGCAGCTTCGTCGCTGCGGACGACTCTGTCAGTTTTTCAGTTCTGGGCATGACTTCGACCGGCAAGAGCCGTTTGCTTGTCGAGGTAGCAGAGATCGTTAAAAAGGCTGGAAAGCAGGCCATCGTGCTGCAACCTAATCGGCGCCTTGCCGATGGCGCTGAGGTGGAGTCCAACAGCATCTACGGGCATCTCTACACCGGTAGTGTGAACGGGGATGATGAACCGGAAAGCGAGGCCGAACAGAAGAAGCTCAAAGTCATCCCGTTGCGCGCCTGCGATGACGAGGCCGACTGCGTCTACCTTCTGGACGACGCCCACTTGCTGAGTAACTCCAGATTCTCGACCCCTGACGGCAAACAATATGGCAGCGGCCAGTTGTTGTCGGATTTCTTCGACTTCGCTGCGCTGGGCAAGGGAGCGCGGAAGGTCGTTTTCTTTGGTGATCCGTATCAGATTCAGCGCGACGGCAGCGAGGGTGCCGTGCTTTCGGGTGACTTCCAGAACTCACGTGAGCTGAAGCACCAATCGCTAGAGCTGACGCAACTGATCGACACCACAGGTGGTTCAGCCAAACTGGCCAACGCAGTCAAGCTGGTAACCGCCATCCGTGCCCAGAAATTTGCTGCCTTGGAATTGGAAACCGATGAAGGATTCAGGGTTCTTGATAAAAAGGATGCTGCCAATGAGATGGTGGATCATTTCCAGGCAGACCCAAGCTCAGTCTGGTACCTGGCCGAGACACATGGCCAGGCCAACGCATTGACCCAGTGGATTCGTGAGCGCTTGCACGGCAAGAAACTCCTGGACACGATGGAGGTGGGCGACCTGCTGGAGGTCTACGTGAGCCCTGATGTGCGCGATGCATTCGGCTCAAGGGTAGCCATGCAGTCCGGCGGGCGCCTGACGGTCGCGAGCGTCGGCAAACGATCCGTGTACCAACAAGGGTTGAGCTGGGTAAAGAGCGGCCCGGTCAAGTTCCATTCCCTCAGGTGTAGGGTCGATCGTCGCGATGAGATTGAGCTTGAGGTGTTCGAGGAGTTCTTGCGGGCGGAAAGGCCGGAGTTGGACAAAGAGACGGCGGTTGCCGAAAGCGTCTGGCGAAATGCCGCAAAGCGCGACAGAGAGAAAGCGTTCGGCGGCAAGCAGGCAGCACTTCAGGGAATAGAGGTGCCGCCCCCGCCACCAGCCGCGCCAGATTTCACCTATGCCCGTTATGGATATGCATCCACGGTTCACCATGCCCAAGGCATGTCACAGCCGATTTGCTACCTGAATTGCGATCACGCCGCTGGCCGCCACTCAGAAGGATTCTTCCGCTGGCTGTACTCGGCACTCACTGTGGCCGAGCGTGAACTGGTTTTATTGAATTTCACGGATATCCACCCCTTCGACGCTGCTGTTTGGAAAGCAGGTGCTGTCAAGGTGACTTCTGAGATCGCAGTGGGTGCGGGTTGGGTATTTCAGCCCAACGGAATCGCGTCCGAAAGAGATCAGCAGCGCAGCTTGCCCGAGGGGCTCGACCAATCGAAAGATGTTCTCAAGTCTGTCGCCATCTGGCTTCGTATCGTCAACGCTGCAGAGCGGTTTGGCTGGCGAGTCGTAAAAGTGGCCTGTCACCCCTACCAGGAGCAGTATGACCTTTCTGGCCCGCAGGGCGAACACTGCCTACTTCGGATCGCCTACAGCGGGAAAAATGTCGTCACGGCCATGCACGTGAAGGAATCTGAGCACTGGGGTTTGCTTTCCGATGTGGCCTTTGAATGCCTCGCGACGAATGACTTTTCACCTGAGGCTGCCGCCTTGCTCCTATCTACCCGGTCGCGCTTGGATCAAATTGGATGGAAGGTCGTGTCTGCCACTGAGACTTCGTATCGTTTGGCAATAACGGTTGCTCGCAGCCAGGATAAGCGAGTCGGGCTTGAGATCAACTTTGACAAGCAGGGGCTCGTTTCCAGCTTGCGCCCGTTGACGTGCAGCAGCCCAGAGTCTGTTGAAACGATAAGGTCTGTTTTCCAATGACGTGGGCAGACGTACAAGCGCTCCGTAAATCCGGGCGTTTCCAAGAGGCTGTTGACCTTGGTCTCCAAGAGCTTGCTGACGATCCCAATGACTTCAAACTGCGGACGCAAATTGACTGGGCCTTCTATGGCTTGGTCAAGAACCATGTGTTTTTCATAGTTTCCAAGCTCAAAGGAGGACAGCCAGCCCCCAACGCGGTTGTTAATCAAATTCATCAGGCGTTACGCCGTTACGCGCGGCAACCGAAGCGCCGGCCAGACAACGCGCTATCCAATATCTTGCGCGAGTTGTCGAAGATCGCTCCGCACTTCCCATTCTTCCCTGGGTTTATTCGTTGGGTGGGCTTCGACGGCCTCGGTGTGGAAGACTGGCAGTACAACCAACTCGATGAAAATCGTCTTCAGCCCATCGCCCTTGGAGTCGCCCGTGGCTTGGCGAAATGGATAAAGGCATTCCCTGATGCGGCCCAAGAGGAAATTGATCTTGCTCTTGAATGGATCGACCGCGTGCGACCCGTGGCCGAGGGTGATGACGCCCTATGGATGGACTGGGACAGAGTTTATCTACTGCGGCGCGCCCATCGCCATGCCGAGGCGGTCGGAGTTCTTGGTCCAATCATCAAGGCGAAGAGAAATGAGTTTTGGGTATGGGCCGAGGCGGCGAGACTGTATTCAGAGGAGCAGCCAGACCTCGCATTAGCGTGTGCGTGCCGGGCCTTGGAATGTGGTTCAGACCCCAAGTTCACTGTGAAGGTTCACCGTGAGCTTGCCCAGATGTTGGCGGAACGCGGTGAGTTTGCTCAGGCAAGCAGCGAACTGGCGTCGGTGATATCGCTCCGGCAAGAACAAGGTTGGGGAATCGATGCGGAACTTCAGGGCCTGATCAACAGCAGTTGGTATGACCCGTCAGCACAAGGAGCTGAAAGAGCAAGTGACTTCTATGCCCACCATTCCCAGGACGCACTGGCACTGTGTTTCGATTCTGTGGAAGTTAAACCTGCGACCTATTTGGGAGCGATCGTGCAGCAGCCCAAGGATGCTGAACCGGGAAGAAAGGCTCGGCCTCTTCCTCGTTTTGCGATACGTGAATCCAATGGTGCATCGGTCAGTATTGTTGGCCCGGGCGTTCGTTGCAGGAATATCAAGATCGGAGATCCAGTAACGCTAGTTCTCGGCAGGCAACGGGACAGAGATCGTGACGCAATTGTTCAAGTTTCGGTTCGGTCGGATGGGGCCTGCTGGGACTGCACCGATTCAGGGATGGGTCTGGTAACCCGCGAGGCAGCAGATGAGAGGCGGGCAAAAGTCTTTGTTGATCGGGACCTTGAGGTTGGAATCGACGGCGACGCTTGGATCGGGTCACACTCCCCCAAAGTCGGCGAAGGCGTTCGTTTTCGGGTAACTGAAAACCGCAAGACAGGCCGAAGGGACCTTTTCGCCGTTGAACCAGGTCCTCGTCCAGATGCTGATGTCAAGGCGACAACCGGTCACTTGAAGAGGAACCCCAAGGGATTCGCTTTTGTCGATGATGCCTTTGTCCCTCCTTTTATGGCTGAGACGGTCCCGCCGGAAGTCGATACCGTGGTTGCTGTGCTGGTGTACGCGAAGCACCCGAAGGAGGATAGATACGGATGGCGCGCCGTCGCGATCAGCGCGGTGTGAAAACAATTCTGCAGCACGAGATGTGAGGTGTGAGGTGTAAACTTCCCGCTTTTATTTTGCCCGGCCAACTTCATGCGCTACGCCGTGTTCGGCAATCCGATTGCCCATTCCAAATCACCACAGATTCATGCCGCCTTTGCCGCCCAGTTCGGCTTGGCCGATTTCCGCTATGACAAATTGCTCGCCCCGCTGGATGGCTTTGCTGCCAGCGTGCGCGCGTTTTTCGCGGCCGGTGGTCGCGGTGCGAATGTCACCGTGCCCTTCAAGGAAGAGGCATGCCGTCTGGCCGATATGCTGAGCGAGCGCGCTGCTGCCGCGCAGGCGGTCAATACCCTGCAGTTGCTCGAAGATGGCCGCATTCTGGGCGACAACACCGACGGCGCCGGCCTGGTTGCCGATGTGCTGCGCCACACGGGCATCGCCGGCAAGCGCGTGCTGCTGCTGGGTGCGGGCGGTGCGGCGCGCGGCGTGCTGCTGCCCCTGGTGGCGCAGGCGCCGGCGAGCATCACGCTGGCCAACCGTACCGCTGCCAGGGCGGAAGCCTTGATGGCGGAATTCGCCAGCAAGGCTGCTGGCGTGCCGTTGCTGGGCTGCGGTTTTGCCGAGCTGTCCGGCGAATTCGATCTGCTGATCAACGCCACCTCGGCCAGTCTGGCCGGCGAAGCGCTGCCGATTCCGGCAAGCGTCTTCGCGCCCGGCGCGCTGGCCTACGACATGATGTACGGCAAGGACGAAACGGCCTTCCTGCAGCAGGCTGCCGCAGCCGGAGTCGGGCAACGCGTCGACGGGCTGGGCATGCTCGTCGGTCAGGCGGCCGAAGCGTTCGCGCTGTGGACGGGCAAGCGGCCCGATGTGGCGCCGGTGCTGGCGCAATTGCGAGCTGCGTTGTAATCATGGGTATCGGATTGCGGCCCTTTTTGGCAAAGGGTTAGGGCTGTATGGGGTCTAATGTATGGGGGCTGTAATGGGGGGCAAGGCATCACCGCCGCGCACGGCGGGCTGGTATCTGCGCAAGGCCCTGCTGGCCGTGACGCTGCTGGCGCTGCTCTGGCTGTTGTGGATTTTCGGGCACGTGCTGGCCTGGCGCTGGGTGAATCCCGCGGAAACCTCCTTCATGGAGGAGCAGCTTGAGCGCCTGCAGGACAAGAATCCGGAGGCGGAATTGCGCCATCAGTGGGTCGAATACGACCGCATTTCCCCCAATATCAAGCGGGCGCTGATCGCCAGCGAAGATGCCAAATTCCTGGAGCATGACGGCTTTGACTGGGAGGCGATCCAGATCGCCTGGGAGAAAAACCAGAAGAAGGGCCGCATCGTGGCTGGTGGCTCGACCATCAGCCAGCAGCTGGCGAAAAACCTGTTTCTGTCGAGTAAGCGCACGCCCTGGCGCAAGGCCGAGGAGGCGGTGATCACGGTGATGCTGGAAGCGCTGCTGGACAAGCGGCGCATCCTGGAAATCTATCTGAACGTCATCGAGTGGGGGAATGGCGTGTTCGGCATCGAGGCCGCAGCCCGTCATTACTACAAGGCTCCGGCGGCGCGGCTCAGTGTGCCGCAGGCGGCCAAGCTGGCGGCGATGGTGCCCAATCCGCGCTATTACGACACGCATCGCAGCGACCGCAAGCTGCTGCGCAAGACGGCCATCATCCAGCGTCGCATGGCTTACGCCGACATTCCCTGAACATGCCGCCTCCGGAGGCCGGAACTGCTACGATTGCGACTGGCTTCGATTATCAGCAAGAGGTGGTGATGGCAATTGCGGGAAACCCGGGTGTGGTCGTGCGCGCGACCGGCCTGATGGCCGTGCTGTTGGCGGCGAGCGCCGGCAGCGCCGCCGTGCCGCAGGCTCCGTGGGCGCTGTCGGCAAGTCTGGCCGCTCTGGTCTTGCTGCTGCCGGCCTTGCTGCTGTGCTATGCGCGTGCCCGGCCGGCCATGGCGGGTCTGCTGGAAATGCTGATTCTCTTGCTGCTGCCGGCGCTGGCCGCCGTCCTGTGGTGGCTGGAGGATGTGCTGTGGTTGCCGGTGCTGCCGCTGTGCGCGGTGCTGGCCGGCAACTGGCTGCGGCGCCGCCTGCCGGCCAGCGTGCAGGCGGGCGGCGTGCCGGCCGATGCCGAACTGGCCCGCCTGCTTGCCACACCGCCCGACGCCGCCGCGCAGGCGCAATTGCTGGCGCTGGCCCGCAGTTTCGAGGCGCGCGGCCTGCGCAGCAAGGCCGATGCGGCCTACCGTTTTCTGCAGCAGCATGCGCCCGACTTGCCGGGCTTGCCGATAGCTGGCGCGGCACCGGCTGCGCAGCCCGCGCCGGTCGTCGCTGTTGCGCCCACGGCTACCGGCATGCCGGCGACACTGGGCCGTTACCGGCTGGAGAAGGTGCTGGGGCGCGGCGCCATGGGCTCGGTCTATCTCGGGGTCGATCCGGCGCTGGGGCGCCAGCTCGCCATCAAGACCATGGCGCTGGCCGAAGAATTTGACGGCGAGATGCTGGCCGATGCCCGCGAGCGTTTTTTTCGCGAGGCGGAAACCGCCGGGCGCCTGAGCCATCCGAATATCGTTACGCTTTACGACGCCGGCGAGGCCGACGGGCTGGCCTATATCGCCATGGAACTGCTGGCCGGGGCACCACTGGAGGCGAACGCGCGGCCGGACAATCTGCTGCCGCTGGAGGAGGTGCTGGCCATCGTCCGCCAGGTGGCGCTGGCGCTGGAGTATGCCCACAAGCATCAGGTGGTGCATCGCGACGTCAAGCCCGGCAATGTGCTGTACGATCCGGTCACCCGCAAGGTGAAAGTGACCGACTTCGGCATCGCCCGTCTGACCGATGCCAGCCGCACCCGCACCGGGATGGTGCTGGGTACGCCCTCGTTCATGTCGCCCGAGCAGCTCGCCGGCCAGCATATCGACGGCCGTTCCGACCTGTATTCGCTGGGTGTCATGCTCTATCAGCTCAGTAGCGGCGCCTTGCCGTTTGGCGGTGATTCGCTGGCTGATCTGCTGTATGCCATCGCCAATCTGTTGCCAACAGACCCACGCCAGTACCGACCGGAGCTGCCGAAGGCGCTGGTCGCCATTATCATGAAGGCTTTGCAGAAAGATGCCCGGCAGCGCTTCCAGAGCGGGGCGCAATTTGCGCTGGCGCTGGCGCGCCTCGAAGCGCAGCTGAAAGGAAACACGAATGCCGAGTCTCGCCCAGGTGCTTGAGATGGTGGGCCAGTCCGACCCCGGGCGGGTGCGCGAGCATAATGAGGACGCCATCGACTACGACAGCGAGCTGGGGCTTTTGCTGCTGGCTGATGGCATGGGCGGCTATAACGCCGGCGAAATCGCCAGCCTGATTGCCGTGCAGGTGATGAACGAGGTGATGCGCGCCCAGGTGTCCGCCACGCCGCCGCACATCAAGCCGGCCGGCAGCCTGAAATGCGTGGCGCAGGAAATGCTGCTGCTGGCGCTGGATCGCGCCAATTCGATGATCTACCAGACCGCGCTCGCGCAACCGCATTGCGCCGGCATGGGCACCACCGTGGTGGCCGCGCTGTTTTACAACAATCGGGTTTCGGTGCTGCATGTTGGCGATTCGCGCCTGTACCGCTTTCGTGACGGCATGCTGGAACAGCTGACGCGCGATCATTCGCTGCTGCAGGAGCGCATCGACGCCGGCCTCGTGAAGGCCGAGGATGCGCGCTTTGCCGCCGACAAGAATCTGCTGACCCGCGCAGTCGGCATCGCGCCCTATGTCGAGGGCGAGGTCTGCGAGTATGAGGTGCGCCCGGACGACATTTATCTGGCCTGCTCCGACGGCCTGACCGACATGCTCGACGACGACGACATCGCCCAGCTGCTGGCGATGTTGTCCGTCGATCTGGGGCTGACCGCGCAAACGCTGGTCGATCAGGCCAATATCATGGGCGGACGCGATAATATCTCGGTATTGCTGGCCCGCGTGAAGCGGGACTTTTCGGTTGACAACCCGTGGTGGCAGCGCATGACCGGCTGGTTTGGCTGACCCCGCGACCCCCGTATTTCTGGAATGAACTTTTACCATGGCCAAGTTGCTGCTCAGTCGCGAAGGAAACGTCATCAAGGAATTCCGCCTCACGCGCCCGCGCGTGCTGATCGGCCGCCGCCCCGGCAATGACATCCAGATCGCCCATCGCGCCATTTCCGGCGTGCATGCCGCCATTGAAAAGCACGATGGCGGCTATGTGCTCACCGATCTGGAAAGCACCAATGGCACGCGCGTCAACGGCGAACCCGTCGTGCGTCATGTGCTGCGCGACGGCGATACCATCCGCATCGGCCGCTATCACCTGCTGTTTGACAGCGCCGGCGAAAGCCCCGGGCTGGATGTGCCATCCGGGCTGGCGCGTCTTGCTTCCGGCGAAGCACCGGCGTCCGCGGTGGCCATGGGCAATGTGGCGACGGTGCCGACCATTCCGGAGCGGGCTGCGCCCGCGCTGCCGCCGGCGTCCATGCGCGTCATCAGCGGCCGCCAGACCGGGCAGGTGCTGCAGCTGGACAAGCCGGCGACCACGCTGGGCAAGGCCGGTGTGCAGGTGGCGATGATCACCCGCCAGCCCAAGGGCTACCTGCTGATGCATGTCGAGGGCGAGCGCCGGCCGCTGGTCAATGGCCTGGATCTGGGCCTGCACAGCCGCGTGCTCAGGAACGGCGATGTGATCGATTTGCTGGGGGTGCAAATGGCCTTCCAGCTTGGCCAGTGAGGAGCAGGGCATGGAATTGAGGGTACTGGGCTGCAGCGGCGGCATCGGCGGCAGCAACCGCACCACGGCCTTTCTGCTGGGCCAGCATGTGCTCATCGACGCCGGCACCGGGGTGGGCGAGCTCAATTACAGCGAGCTGTGCGCCATTGATCATGTCTTTCTGAGTCACGCCCACCTTGATCATGTGGCCTGCCTGCCCATGCTGCTCGATACGGTGTTCAGCGCCCGCAAGGCGCCGGTGACCGTGTATGGCCTGCCGGAAACGATTGCCGTGCTCAGGCAGCATCTGTTCAACTGGCATCTGTGGCCGGATTTCAGCAAGATTCCCTCGGCTGAGGAGGGTATCCTTCGCTATCAGTCAATCAGCCTTGGCTCTACGGTGACACTGGATGGGGTATCGGTGTCGCCACTGCCGGCCATCCATACCATTCCGGCCATCGGCTACCGGCTCGACAGCCCGGAAAGTTCGCTGGTCTATAGTGGTGATACCGTGGGTGGTGCCGAGTTCTGGGCTGCGGTCAACGCCATACCGCGCTTGCGGGGCCTGATCATCGAAACCGCCTTTGCCAATCATGAAGCCGAACTTGCCGCACAGGCCAAGCACCTGTGTCCCGCAACGCTGGCGCACGAGCTGCAGGGCCTCCAGTGCGAAACCGAAGTGCTGATCACCCATCTCAAGCCAGCCGACAGTGGCCGCACGCTGCGCGAAATCCGCGCACTGGACAGCCGCCATTCGATTCGCCCGCTGCTGCAGGGCGAAACCATCGAGTTCTAGTCTTCCCCCTTTCAACCCGGTCCATGAGGCGAGCATGAGCGTGCCTTTCCCTGCCAGCGATCTGGCCTTTTTGCGCGCCCTGCAGGCGCTGACCACCCGCATCCACGCCAGTGGCCGCCTTGATGAAATCCTGACCGAGCTGGGGCAGGAAATCTGTGCGGTCTTTGCCGCCGAGCGCGTCACGCTCTATGTCGCCAGTGCTGACGGGCGCGAGCTGATCGCGCGCATCAAGACCGGCCTGGAAGGGGTGAAAGAGCTGCGGGTGCCGATCAACGACCGCAGCATTGCCGGCTTTGTCGCCAATCACAAGGAGTTGCTCAATCTGGCCGACGTCTACGACGAGGCCGCTCTGCAAAAGCTCTCGCCCACGCTGCAGTTCCTGCAGGCGGTGGACCAGCGCACCGGCTTTCGCACGCGCGAAATGCTGGTGGCGCCCATCGTGCAGGCCAGCGACGGCACGCTGACCGGCGTAATCCAGCTCATCAATTGCCAGGATGGTGGCCCCTTTGCGCAAAGCCGCATCGACGGCGTGAAAATGCTGGCCGAAACACTGGCCGTCGCGCTGCGCCAGCGCCAGCAGTCGGCGTATCCCTTCGTACCCAAGCACCGCTATCACCAGCTGCTCAATGAAGGGCTGATCAGCCCGGCGGCCTTCCAGGTCGCCATCAAGGAGGCCCAGCGCACCCAGCGCGATATCGAGCTGGTGCTGGCCGAAGGCTATGGCGTGACGCCGGCGCAAATCGGCGCGGCACTCGCCGCCTTCTACCGCGTGCCCTATACCGCCTTTGAGCCCGGCCTCGACAAGCCGGTCGAGCTGCTGGCCCGCCTGCGCCGCGAAAACCTGCAGTCCCAGCAATGGCTGCCGCTGGGCGAAGACGAGCAGGGCGGCGTGCGCATTATGTCGCCCGATCCGGAGTTCGCGCGCGCCGGCATGGCGCCGCAGCAATGGTTCGAAGGACGCAAGCTGCAGTTTCTGGTCACGACGCGCAACGAGTTCCAGCAGACGCTGGCGGCCTGGTTTGGCGACATGGCCGTCAACGAAGCCGTGCAGCTTGAGCTGGCCGAAGACGAGGCGGTGCAGGAGGAAGTCTCGGCGGCGATGTCCGCCGCGCAGGACAACGAGGTCGTGCAGCTGGCCAACCAGATCATCGTCGAGGCCTACCGCAAGGGGGCGTCCGACATCCATATCGAACCCTATCCGGGACGCGAGAAAACGCAGATCCGCTTCCGGCGCGACGGCAATCTGATGTTCTACCGCGACATCCCGTCCAGCTACCGCAGTCCGCTGGTCACGCGGCTGAAGATCATGTGCGACCTCGACATTGCCGAGCGCCGCAAGCCGCAGGACGGCAAGATCAAGCTGAAGAAATTCGTGCCCGATCTCGACATCGAGCTGCGCGTGGCGACCATTCCCACCGCCGGCGGTGTCGAAGACGTGGTCATGCGTATCCTGTCGGCCGGCGAGCCACTGCCGCTGGACAAGCTGGCGCTGTCCGACGCCAATCTGGCGGCGCTCAAGAGCGTCATCAGCAAGCCCTACGGCCTTTTCTTCGTGTGCGGCCCGACCGGTTCGGGCAAAACCACCACGCTGCATTCGGTGCTCAAGCACCTCAATACGCCGGAAACCAAGATCTGGACCGCCGAAGACCCGGTGGAAATCACCCAGAAGGGCTTGCGCCAGGTGCAGGTCAACCCCAAGGCCGGGCTGACCTTTGCCAGCGTGATGCGCGCCTTTCTGCGCGCCGACCCCGACATCATCATGGTGGGCGAAATGCGCGATGCCGAGACGGCAGGCACCGGCATCGAGGCTTCGCTCACCGGTCACCTGGTACTGGCGACGCTGCACACCAATAGCGCGCCCGAGTCCGTCATCCGCCTGCTCGACATGGGCATGGACCCGTTCAATTTCGCCGATGCGCTGCTGGGTATTCTCGCGCAGCGTCTGGCGCGACGGCTGTGCAAGTGCAAGGAAGCCTACGAGGCCAGCGAAACCGAGCTGATGCAGATGGTGTCGGAATACACCGAGGAATTGCTGAAAACGCCGAGCTGGCAGGCTGACCCGCATGGCCTGGCCGACCGCCTGTACGAGCGCTGGCTGCAGCTTTACGGCAAGGATGGCAAGGTTACGCTCTATCGCGCCAAGGGTTGCCCCGAATGTGCGACCACCGGTTACAAGGGACGGGTTGGGCTGCACGAGTTGCTGGTCGGCAGCGATGGCGTCAAGCAGCTGGTTCAGGAGCGTGCGCGCGTTGCGCAGATTCTCGAGCTGGCGCTGGAAGAGGGCATGACCACGCTGAAGCAGGACGGCATCGTCAAGGTGCTCGCCGGCATCACCGACATGGCGCAGATCCGCGCGGTCTGCATCAAATAAGGAACCACGCCCATGTTGAGCAAGCGTGCGCTGCGCGAGCGGCTGGAAAAACTCAATGCCATCGGGATCGCGCTATCCGGCGAAACCGATATCAACAGTCTGACCGAAGCCATCCTGGTCGCGGCCAAGTCGCTGGTCGATGCCGATGCCGGCACGCTCTACCGCGTGCGCGATGGCGAGCTGCATTTCGAGATTGTCATGACCGACCGGCTTGGCGTCGCGCTGGGCGGCACCACCGGCAAGCCGCCACCGATGAAGCCGGTGCCGCTGTACCACGCCGACGGCAGTCCCAATCGCAACAATGTGGTGGCCTGCTGCGTGCTGGAAGACCGCACGATCAATATCGATGATGCCTACACGGCCGAGGGTTACGATTTTTCCGGCACGCGCGCCTTTGATGCCGCCAATGGCTATCGCTCGAAATCCTTTCTGACGGTGCCGCTGAAAAATCACGAGCGCGAAATCATCGGCGTGCTGCAGCTGATCAATGCGCTGGATGTCGAGGATGAACCGGTGCCCTTCGATGCCGAAGACCAGCATCTGGTCGAATCACTGGCCTCGCAGGCGGCGATTGCGCTGACCAATCGCGCGCTGATCGAATCGCTGCAGGTGCTGTTCGAATCCTTCATCCAGCTGATCAACCTGGCGATTGACGACAAGTCCCCCTATACCGGCGGGCACTGCCAGCGCGTCCCCGAGCTGACGATGCTGCTGGCCGAGGCCGTCAATCGCGCCGGCTACGGCCCGCTGGCGGGCTTCACCATGACGGAGAAGGACCGCTACGAGCTGCGCATCGCCGGCCTTTTGCACGATTGCGGCAAGGTCACCACGCCGGTGCATGTGGTCGACAAGGCCACCAAGCTGCAGACGATTTACGACCGCATCGGCCTGATCGAAACGCGCTTCGAGGTGCTCAAGCGCGACGCCGAAATCGCCCTGCTCAAGGGTGAACTCAGCCACGCCGCGCACGCCGGCCTGCTGGCCCAGTACGCCGACGATCTGGCCTTTCTCAAGCGCTGCAATATCGGCGGCGAATTCATGAGTGACGAGCACATCGCGCGCCTGCACCATATTGCCGCTTACCGCTGGTGCACGCCGCAAGGCGTGGACGAACCCTTCCTCAGCGGTGACGAGCTGCTGAACCTGGGTATTCGCAAGGGCACGCTCACCGATGCCGAGCGGCAGATCATCAATCATCACATCGAAGTCACCATCGAGATGCTGGAAAGCCTGCCCTGGCCCAAGCATCTGCAGAATGTGCCCGAATACGCCGGCGGCCATCACGAGCGCATGGATGGCAAGGGCTATCCGCGCGGGCTGACGCGCGAGCAGATGAGTGTGCAGGCCCGTGTCATGGGGATTGCCGACGTGTTCGAGGCGCTGACTGCGCGTGATCGCCCCTACAAGGACGGCATGAAGCTGTCGCTGGCGCTGACCATTCTGGCGCGCATGGTGGCCGATGGCCACATAGATCCGGACCTGTTCGAGATCTTCGTGCGCGAGCGGGTCTGGCTGGATTACGCCCAGCGCTTCCTCGAGCCCGCGCAGATCGACAGTGTCGACGAGGCGGCGCTGCTGAAACTGGCGGGGCTGCAGGGCTGAGCCGGCGCAGGCATATCTCTTCCTGATTAGAAACCCTTCTCAGCAAACCACAAAACCTATTCTGATTAGCAAGACTCTTCAGCTTTCTTGCCGTCATTCCGGCGAAGGCCGGAATCCAGAGGGGTTAACGACACGTTTGCAGTCTGGATGCCGGCCTTCGCCGGCATGACGGGCTGTTGGTGAATGCTTGCTGAGACAGCTTTCTAATCAGCAAACCTATTGAACCACAGAGACACAGAGGGCACAGAGGAAACAAAACACTGAGAATTGCTTGGACGTGCTCCGGTTTTTCTCTGTGTTCTCTGTGTCTCTGTGGTTGATTTGGGTTTTGCTGAGAAGTCTTGCTAATCAGGTATCTCTTTTTCCAGATTCGCCGGCCTGATGAGCAGGGTTTGAATGCCCGGCGGAATGGCTTTCAGCTTGGCGGTTTTCTTGGGGTATTGGTCTTTAGCCATTTGAGTGTATAGGCTGCAGGCAAATACCCTGTGCTTTTGTTCCGGAGTGGTGTTATGTCCCGGCCGGGACAAAGTGCGCGCGCTCGAAGTCGCTGCCGCGCTCCAGCAGGCTTTGCAGCCGTACCTTGTGCTGGGCCTGGCCATCCCACAATTCCAGCACCCGCCCCTGACGGAACCAGCCAGGCGGCAGCAGCAGCGAGGCCGGCTCCTTCAGTGCCGGCATGGGCGGCAGGCGCAGTGCATCGGTATAGTGCTCCTGTCCCAGACGCACGGCATCGATGGCGCGCACGGCGGCGGCGGCGGGCAGGCCCGGCAGCAGTCGCACGCCGGCCAGGATTTTCTCGTCGCCGATTTCCAGCCAGCGTATCGAGCCGCAGAAGCGCTGGCCGTCCAGTGTCAGTGTGAGCAATTGCTGCAACTGCAGGCGGGTGCCGGCGATGCCGCGTTCCATGCGCAGGCCCAGCACCGACTCGTCGACCAGCGACCAGTTTTCCAGCTCCGGAGCCTGCAGCACCGGCGCGGTGAAGCGCGTGGTGGTTTTGCCGAACATCTGGATGTCGAGCATGTCGCGATTGCCCAGCGCTTTTTGCGGCACGGCGGGCGGTGCGTAAAGCCCCTGGGCCAGCCAGCGATGCTGGTTGCCGATGCCGCCGCCGGCTACCTGCAGCTCGGCCTGTTGCGGCTTGCGGCCCAGCTTGCGCTCGCCGGGGTGTTCGCACCAGTGCTTGTAGAGTTCGCGCAGCAGCTGCTCGGCCGCTTCGGTAGAGAGCGTGCTGCCCAGGCCGAGTTGCTGTGGCGCTTCCCCCTGGCGCAAGAGCTTGATGCGCTTGATCAGCGATTGCGCCAGCTGCAGTGTGTCGATGGCGAGGCTGCTCTGGCCATCTGCTGGCGGGCGGCGCAGCGGCGGAGAGGGGTGATCGAGGTCGATGCTGAGCGGCTGATGGCCTTCGGGCGCCGCCGCCTGCGTGCCAAGGCTGGTGCGCGGCGCGAGGTTTTCCAGTACCGGATGCAGCCATTGCTGCTGGCGGGTGCTCAGCTGCTGTGGATTGCCGGCGGCAAACAGCAGGGCCTGGATGAAGAGGCTTTCGCAATGGCTGGTGCCGCTGGCCGCGCTAAGGCTGTCGCGAAAGCGCTCCTGCGCGAGGCCCTGTTGCATGATCAGCTTGTAGTAGGCAAACAGGATGTCCCAGCCGGCTTGTGGCGGACTGCGATGCACGAGGGCGTGGGCGTAGTGCATGCGCAGGCGGTAATACAGGCTGCGCCCGGCCAGCAGTGCCTGATACTGGCCGACGCCGGCATCGCCTTCGGCCGCAGCGCGCCAGCAGCGCGCATAGCCGTCGGCCATGGCGTTCCACAGATCGACGAAATGCTGCCAGTGCGAGCGCTCGCCCGGGTTGAGCGGCAGCGGTTTGCCCAGAAAGGTGGTTTGCCAGTTGTCCTGGATCTGGTGCACGGTGTCGCGGAACTGCTCCAGCGTTTTCAGGCTGTCGAGCGCGCCCAGCCGGCTGCGGTTCATGCCGGAAATGGCTTCCAGCAGCTCGGCGTGCGCGACCGGCGTGTTGATCAGTGGCAGCAGCTTCAGCCATTCGCGGGCGGCGCGGGCATCGGCAAAGGGCGGATCGGCCGTGCCGCGCGCGGGCAGAAAGCTCAGCAGACCGCTCATGGCGCCAGTTCCTGCAGTGCGCTGCGCAAGTGCGCCAGCGCTGCCGCTGGCGGCTCATGCCGCCCGGGGCGGCTTGGCGTGGCCCAGACCGGGGCCGGGAAGTGCCGGTCGTCCTGCCAGCGCGGGATCACATGCCAGTGCAGATGGGGAACCACATTGCCAAGGCTGGCCAGATTGATCTTGTCCGGTTGCAGCACCGCGCGCTGCGCGGCTTCAACGGCATAAACCACCTGCATCAGCGCATCGCGCTCGGGCGCAGGCAGATCGGTCATTTCGGCTACATGCTGCTTGTGGATGACCCGGCAGAAACCGGGATAGTCGGGCTCGTCGGCCAGCACCACGCGGCAGAATTCGTTTTCCCAGAGCACTTCTCCGCCACTTTGCGTGCAGAGGGGGCAGTTGCTAGTCATTCAGGCGATTCCCGTGGCGCACGGGCCTTCGTGGTGGCCAGTGCGGGGTTGCATTAGTGAACGATTATATTTTATCTCATGCCGGCGGTGCCGTTTTGCCGGCCTATTGATCCGGCCGCCCTGATGGTCTCATGCGTAGGAGCGAGCTTGCTCGCGATCGGCAACGCTTCGCGAGCAAGCTCGCTCCTACGGAAATTCAAACTTCTGAGAGCCGGAGCAACAGTCATACCCGAGGATAGGCTGCATCCCAATAAGGTGAAACAGTAAGTTGCGAATGCGGGGCCGGCCGGATGGCACAACGGGCCGCAATGCGGCCCGTTGTGCTCGGGGAGTCACGAGATCAGAGCAGCACGCGCTCGATGCCGCCGCTGCGCGCCTGTTCCACATACTCCGGCATCCAGTTTTCGCCGAGAATGTGCTTGGCCATTTCCACGACGATGTAATCGGCCGTGGTATTGGCGTCATCATCGTAGCGCTGCAGGCCCATCAGGCAGGCCGGGCAGGAGGTCAGGATCTTCACCTCATCCTGGCCACCCGAGGCCGCACGCAGCTTCGCCGCGCCTTTCTCCATTTCTTCCTGCTTGCGGAACCGCACCTGCGTGGCGATGTGCGGTTGCGACACACCGAACGAACCGGATTCGCCGCAGCAGCGGTCGTTGAGGTCGACGCGCTGGCCCATCAGCTGCTGCGCGGCATCCACGCCCTTGATGGTCTTCATCGGGGTGTGGCAGGGCTCGTGGTACATGTACTGCACGCCTTGCACGCCGGCGAGCTTCACATCCTTTTCCAGCAGGTATTCGTGGATGTCGAGCAGGCGGCAGCCGGGGAAGATCTCTTCAAAGCGATACTTCTGCAGCTGGTCCATGCAGGTGCCACAGGACACGATCACTGTCTTGATGTCGAGGTAGTTCAGCGTGTTGGCCAGCCGGTGGAACTGCACGCGGTTTTCCATGGTGATCTTGTCGGCCTTGTCGTCATACCCCGCCGACGCCTGCGGATAGCCGCAGCACAGATAGCCCGGCGGCAGCACCGTGGTGGTGCCGACATGCCAGAGCATGGCCTGCGTGGCCAGCCCCACCTGGCTGAACAGGCGCTCCGAGCCGCAGCCCGGGAAGTAGAACACCGCTTCGCTGTCCTCTGCCGCACGCGGATTGCGGATCACCGGAATGACGGTATCGTCCTCGATGTCCAGCAGCGCGCGCGCGGTCTTCTTCGGCAGCTTGCCCGGCATGGGCTTGTTGATGAAGTGGATGATCTGCGTCTTCACCGGCGGCTTCCCGCCGGTGGTCGCCGGCGGTTGCCTGAGCACGGACCTGGTCAGGCCGAAGCGCTTGCCCAGCTGGTAGCCCAGGCGCTGCGCCTTGTACGCCCACTCGATGCTGACCTTGCGGATCAGCTTGATCGTCGCCGGGTCCTTCAGCGTCAAAAAGCCCATCGCCATCGCGGTGGTCGGGTTGAACTTCTTCTTGCCTTCCTTTCTCAGGAAGTTGCGCATGGCCACCGACACATCGCCGAAGTCGATCTTCACCGGACAGGGATTCACGCAGCGGTGGCATACCGTGCAATGGTCCGCCACGTCGCCCAGTTCCTCGAAGTGTTTGAGCGAGATACCCCGGCGCGTCTGCTCCTCGTACAGGAAGGCTTCGGTCAAGAGGCCGGTCGCCAGAATCTTGTTGCGTGGCGAGTACAGCAGATTCGCGCGCGGCACGTGCGTCGTGCACACCGGCTTGCACTTGCCGCAGCGCAGGCAGTCCTTGACCATGTTCGAGATCGAGCCGATGTCGGATTGCTCGAGGATCAGCGATTCCGCGCCCAGCAGCGAGAACGACGGCGTGTAGGCGTTGGCGAGGTCCGAGCCCGGCAGCAGCTTGCCCTTGTTGAAGCGGCCGTGCGGATCGACCTTCTGCTTGTAGGCTTCGAAGGGCGCGAGTTCCTCGCGGGTCAGGAACTCGTACTTGGTGATGCCGATGCCGTGCTCGCCGGAAATCACGCCGTTGAGCTCGCGCGCGACGGCCATGATGCGCGCGACGGCATGGTGGGCGCGCTGCAGCATCTCGTAGTCGTCGGAGTTCACCGGGATATTGGTGTGCACATTGCCGTCACCGGCGTGCATGTGCAGCGCCACCCAGGTGCGGCCCTTGAGCACCTTCTGGTGGATGGCGGCGATGGCATCGAGAATCGGCTTGTCGGTACGCCCGGCAAACAGCGTTTCCAGCTCGGCCTGCAGCTCGCGCTTCCAGCTCATGCGCAGGATGAAGTCGCGCATGGCGTGGAAAACGCTTTGCGGGGTATCTTCCTGCGAGAATTCACGCTCAAGGGGTGCATCCGGATACGCGGTGGTGTATAGCTCGAAGGCCGCATCCAGGTTGTCGCGTATCCACTGCCAGTGCGCGCGGGTGCGGGCAATGAGCTGCAGCGCGGTTTCGCGGCGGTCGCCGATCAGCACGTCGTGGCCGACCGGGGCATCGGCCGCGTCGATGGGCAGCCGGCCCTGCGCAAAGAACTCGGTGAAGGCGTCGAGCAGCTCCAGCTTGTTGCCGATCGACAGCTCGATATTGATGCGCTCGATGGCGTCCGAATAATCGCCCAGGCGCGGCAGCGGAATCACCACGTCCTCGTTGATCTTGAAGGCATTGGTGTGCTTGGCGATCGCCGCGGTGCGCGCGCGATCCAGCCAGAATTTCTTGCGCGCGTCGGCGGTGACGGCGATGAAGCCTTCGCCGACGCGGGCGTTCGCCAGCCGCACCACATGGCTGGCGGCTTCGCCCACCGCGTTCTCGTCGTCCGAAACGATGTCGGCGATCAGCACCATTTTCGGGCGGCCCTTGGACTTGGCCTTGGTCGCGTAACCGACGGCGCGCACATAGCGCCAGTCCAGATGCTCCAGCCCGGCGAGCTGCACGGCCGGGTGGGCATCCAGATAATCCTTGATTTCGACGATGGCCGGCGTCGCCTGCGCGACGGTGCCGAAGAATTCCAGGCACACCGTGCGCGTGTGCGCCGGCAGGCGGTGCAGGATGAAGCGCGCGCTGGTGATCAGGCCGTCGGTGCCTTCCTTCTGCACGCCGGGCAGGCCGGCGAGGAATTTGTCGGTGACGTCCTTGCCCAGCCCCGTCTTGCGGAACTGGCTGCCGGGCACCTGCAGCATGTCTTCGCTGAGCTGCGTCTTGCCATCCGGTTTATAGGTGGTGACGCGGAAAGTGGCGAATTCGGCGTCATGGATCTTGCCGAGGTTGTGATCCATGCGCTCGATGAATTTCCAGTTGCCGTCCGGGTCGACCATTTTCCAGCTGACCAGGTTGTCGAGCGCGGTGCCCCACAGCACGGCCTTCTTGCCGCCGGCGTTCATCGCCACATTGCCGCCGATGCACGAGGCGTCGGCCGAGGTCGGGTCGACGGCAAACACCAGGCCCACTTCCTCGGCGGCTTCCATCACGCGGCGCGTCACCACGCCGGCGCCGCACTGGATGGTGGCGACCTCATGATCGACCCCCGGAATCTGGCGCATTTCCACGCCGTTGTGGCGGTCGAGCTTTTCGGTATTGATGACGGCCGACATCGGCGTGAGCGGCACGGCGCCGCCGGTGTAGCCGGTGCCGCCGCCGCGCGGAATCACGGTCAGCCCCAGCTCGATACAGGCGGCCACCAGCGGCGCCATTTCCTCTTCGGTATCGGGGTTGAGCACCACAAACGGGTATTCGACGCGCCAGTCGGTGGCGTCGGTGACGTGCGACACGCGCGCCAGACCGTCGAAGCAGATGTTGTCGCGGCGGGTGATGGCACCCATGCGCTTCATCACCTTCTTGCGCAGGCTGCCGATGTCGCGGAATTCGCGCTCGAAGGCGTCGACGGCCTGGCGCGTGCGCGCGATCAGGATGCCGACGCGCTCGTTGTCCTGGCGGCGCTTCTCGATTTCGGCCAGGCGGTGATGCATGGCGTCGACAAGCAGCTGCAGGCGCTTGGGATTGTCGAGCAGGTCGTCCTGCAGATAGGGATTGCGCTTCACCACCCAGATGTCGCCCAGCACTTCGAACAGCATGCGTGCGGAACGACCCGTCTTGCGCTCCTGGCGCAGCTGGTCCAGCACCCGCCAGGTTTCCTCGCCCAGCAGGCGGATCACGATTTCGCGATCGGAGAACGAGGTGTAGTTGTACGGAATTTCGCGCAGTCGGTCGTGCGTATGCTCAAGAATGACGCTTTGTTCGGTCATGGCAGGCAATCCGGGGGGGAAGAATGGTGCAAAACCGGATTTTAAAGGAATTTGCCGTGGCAAAAGGTGCAAATTTCGTGTGGGCTTCTTGCGTTGCGGCAGGGCAGGTCGCATTTTCCGCGCTGTTGTTTCCCGCTACTGGCGCCCGCGCGGGGCGTCGCCTATGCGGTCAGAATGCGGCGTGCAGGCGGGTTCGTGGACTGCAATAATGGGTATACGGGTAAACCCTAGTCTCTGGTTTGGCTGCAGGGCTACACGGTGCTGGGTATCAGGCAGTTTCGAAGCGCAATTCCATCGTGTGCAGCGCTTCGTCATTGCCGGCGGCCAGTAGCGACTGGCGCAGCTGCTCGTGACGCGTGCGCAGCCGCGCCACTTCGTCCAGATCGTTTTCCTGCTGCGCCAGCTCGATGCGGCAGCCCAGGATGGTCAGCAGCAGGTGCTGGGCATTCAGCGCGCTGGCCAGCGACTGTCCCTGCCTGAGCAGGTCGCGGGCATGGGCGAAGTCGCGCCCGGCCAGATAGCAGCGCGCCAGCAGCACCAGATTGGTGGCCTCGGCCCATTGCTTGGCGTGCAGGCGGTTGATCTTCAGCGCCACCATGACCGTCATGCGCGCCTTGTCATGCTCGCCCTGCTTGAGCTGCAGCGTGGCGATGTGCGAGTAAATTTCGGCTTCGTATTCGTAGTTCTGGTCGGCGCGCACCAGCGGCAGCGCATCCTTGAGCACCGCATGCGCGTCCTGGTGGCGGCCGAGCTGGATCAGGTCGGCGGCGATATTGATCAGGATGCCGCTTTGCAGGTGATAGTCGGCCGAGCTGGCGGCGAGCTCTTCGGCTTCCTGGTGGTGCGCCAGCGCTGTTTCATAATGCTCGTGCGCGTAATAGAGCTGGCCCAGGCCAATGTGCGCGAGCACGCGGTCTTCCAGCGTGATGGCGTCGTCCGGCATGGTCAGGCAGCGTTGCCAGTATTCGCGCGCCTGCGCGTATTCGCCCTGCGTATAGAGATTGCGGGCGGTGAGCTGCACGGCGTCGCCTTCGGCCGTGCCGATTGCGGCGCTGTCCGCGAGTTCGCGCACCCTGGCGAGGCTGGCAAAGCTTTGCTCGGTATTGCCGAGCATGAAGTAGGCCACTGCCAGCGCACACAGCGCCTGCGCCTGGCGGGCGGCGTCGCTCAGCGCCGCGGCGCTTTCCGCCGCCTGGGCAGCCAGCGCCAGCGACTCGGCACAATGCGAGTGCGTGAGCTTGCGGGCGCGCGCAATCAGGCGGTCGAGGTCTGCGATCTGGGTCATGCCGGAATGAGGCGGATGGGTCAGGGGACCAGCATAGCAGTCTTGCCCGCCGCCTGCGCGTTTTGCCGGTCGCCGGCTCAGGGTTTGTTCTGTGCGTGCAACTTTGCTTCGAGGATGGCTAGCTTGGCCAGTACGCTGGCCGTGGTCACCTTCTGCGACTGTTCCTGATACAGCCGGTGGTAGTGGGCGCTTTGCGTGAAGTCGCCCAGCTCGTGGCAGAGCGCCGCCACCTGGCGGTAGACCAGGAAAAGGTGATGGTCGCAGCGCGTCGCTTCCGAACGCTCCAGCGCGGTCAGCAGGATTTGCAGCGCGCCCGCGCTGTCGCCGGCCAGCCGTCTGATCTGTGCCTGGGCGATGAGGTTGCTGATTTCGCTCCAGACACAGATATTGCGCATGCTCGCGCCCTCGGCGGCGTAGCGGCTGGCGGTCGCCGGGTCATTGCGCGCCAGCGCCAGCAGCGTCTGGTAGTAACAGACTTCCCCCAGGTAATTGAGGTGGCCGCTGGCGCGGGTGATGCGCTCGGCCTCGTCCAGCGCCTCGGCCATGCCTGCGAAGTCGTCCAGCTGGTTGCAGTCGGCGGCCAGATTGATCAGCACGGCGGCCCGCAGGTCGGCGGCGATGTCGGCACGCAGCAGCGCCCGGGCCTGATGGTGATGGCGCAGGGCATCGGCATACTGCCCGTAGGCGTAGTAAATCTGGCCGGTGCCGATGTGCGCGTTGATGCGCGCCGCGTTGCTGAACAGCGGGTTGCTGTAATCCAGGCAGTCGGTCCAGTAGTCCAGCGCTTCCTCGTTTTCGCCCAGGGTGTAATGCAGGATGCCCAGCTGCACCAGCAGATAGCCGTGTTCAGGGTGCAGGTCGTGGGTTTCGGCGACGGTGAGCGCTTTCATCAGCCATTCGCCGCCTTCGTGCAGATTGCCCAGATTGAAGAGCAGGCCCATGACCTGGATCTGTGCGGCGATCAGCTCGCGGTAGGCACGGCCCTGTTCGGCCTGCTGCGCGGCCTGCTGCGCCAGGCGCAGTGCATCCTGCGGATTGGCAAACGCCAGTTCGCGCGACTGAAGCAGGAGCTGGTCGATGTCGGCGGAGGCGGTCGTGCTCATGATGGGGGCGGGGTTCCTGGGCTGCGGCAGCCGGCCCGATGTGGCCGCTTGCCGTGCTTCGGGCGGGGAAGCAGGAGTGGCCGCCATCATAATCGATTCGGACTCGGGCTGGAATTGTGAGTATTCCTGCTGGCGGGCCGCCCGCAAGTCCTGTCCGCCAGTTGTCTGACGGGTGGCCCGGTGCCTGTCTTGCCGCCTGGTGACGGGCTGTTTACGGGGTGGCGAGCGCTGCAGTAATCGCTTCGGCCAGCCGGCCGATCGAATACAGGCCGCCATTGGTCCACACCGGGGCCATCGCATGAAAGCGCCCGGCTTTCACGACCTCCAGCGATTGCCACAGCGGGCTGCGCGCCAGCTGCGCCTGCTGGTCAAAGGGCGGTACATGCAGCAGCGTGCCCGCGCCGACTTGCTGCAGGTCGGGAATCTTGCGCAGCCGCGCTCCCCAGGCCGAACGGGGCTGCGGGCAGGCATTGCGCAGCCCCAGCGCCTGCAGCGCGGCCTGCGGCAGTGAGTTCTCGCCATAGGCCCAGAAGCTGGTCGCCGAGGCGAAGCGCACGATGCAGACCGCTGGCGCGGTCGCGCCGTGCCGTGCCAGCAGCGCCGCGCGCAGGCGCGCCAGCTTTTGCTGCTGCGCGCGCAGGAAGGCCTCATGCTGCGCCAGGCGCCCCAGCCGCTGCGCCAGCTGGCGCTGCAGGCGTTCGGCCTGCTGTGCATTGTCGTGATCAGCGCGAAAGGCATCGAGCAGCAGCGTCGGTGCGATGCGCTGCAGCGTGGGCTGCATCCCGGCCAGCGCCGGGTTGATGATGATCAGCTCGGGCTTGAGCGCATGAATGCGCTCCAGATTCGGCTCCAGGCGGCTGCCGGCGTCGAGCACACCGGCCGGCAGTGGCGGCTCGACCACCCAGTGGCGGTAATCGTCGCGGTCAGCAATCGCCAGCGGCGTCACGCCGAGTGCCAGCAGGTATTCGCTGGCTTCCCAGCTTAGCGCGATCACGCGCGGCGATTGCGCGAAGGACAAGCCGGGCAGGCCCAGCAGGCAGGAGAAAACGATCAGGACAAGCAGGTGCATGGCGTCAGATCCGGCGGTGTTTGAGAACGGCCAGCAAGAGCAGGGCGCCGCAGGCGACGGAGGCCAGCGCGCCCACGGGCAGCTGGGCCGGGAAAATCAGGGTGCGCCCGGCCCAGTCGGCCAGCGCCAGCGCGGCCGTGCCGAGCAAGGCGGCGAGCAGCAGCTGTGCTTGCGGACGGCGCGCGCCGAGCAGGCTGGCCAGTTGCGGCAAGACCAGCCCGATAAAGGCCATGGGGCCGAACTGGCTGCTGATGGCCACGCTGATCAGCCCCACCAGCAGCAGCAGGCCCAGCCGCGCTGCTGCGGTATCCAGCCCGCCCGAGCGTGCATTGGCTTCGCCGATGGCGAACAGCAGCAGCACCCGTGAGGCCAGCCCGGCCAGTGCGCCGAAGACGATGACCAGCGCCAGCAGCCACAGGGCCTGCGCCGGAGTGCTGTGATAGGTCGAGCCCGCCAGCCAGTTCAGCAGGCGGAAGCTGTCGTTGTTGCCCTGGGCCAGCACGAACTGCAGCACCGCCTCCAGCAGGGACGACAGCGCCACGCCCAGCAGGATCAGCCGGGCCGGTGCATGGCGCGGCGCGAGCCAGCCCAGCGCCAGCAGGATCACGGCCGCGCCCAGTGTGGCGAAGAGATGGGGCGAGAGGTCTGGCGCGAAGGCCAGCCCGGCCAGCATGCCCAGGCTGGCGCCCGAGGAAATGCCCAGCAGATCCGGACTTGCCAGCGGATTGTTCAGCAGCCGCTGCAGGATGACGCCGGCAATCGCCAGCCCGGCTCCCGCGGCACAGGCCGCCAGCAGCCGCGGCCAGCGCAGTGCCCACAGACCGCTATCCGGCCAGGCCAGCATCCAGTTTCCCCAGGCATCGCGACCGCACAGCGCGCTGAATGCCAGCAGCGCGAGGCACAGCGCGATCCAGACGGGGAGCGGCAGGGGCTGGCGGCGCGGACCGCCGGGCGCCTCGCCGGCCTGGCCGCCGACCAGCCTTTGCCGCAGGCACAGCCAGATCATCGCCGGTGCGCCGATCAGGCCGACCGCCGCACTGCTGGGCAGGCTGTCGGGCAGGCGAGCCGAGGCATACAGCGCCAGCGCATCGGCCGCCAGCAGCGCCAGCGCGCCCAGCACGGCCGAATACAGCAGATTGGCGCCGGGTCGGTGCGCGCCGCACAGCCGCGCCAGATTGGGTGCCAGGAGGCTGACAAAACCGATCAGCCCCACCGCACTGATGGCGAGGCCGCTCAGCCACAGCGCCAGCAGGCTGACGATCAGGGTGAGCCGGCCCACATTCAGCCCGGCTGCCGCCGCCGCATCGCTGCCCAGCTGCATCAGCCGCAGGGGCCGCAGCAGCAGCGGCAGCAGCAGGCAGGCAGGCAGCAGGCGCGGCCACAGCCAGGTCAGCCAGTACCAGTCGTTCTGCGCCAGATCGCCCGCACCCCAGACCAGCAGCGAACGGCTGTACTGGTCGTTCATCATCACGGCGATACTGGCCACGCTGCCCAGCAGCAGATTGACCGCCGTGCCGGCCAGAATCGCCGCCAGTCCGTGCATCTGCCGCCAGCCGACCAGCGCGGCCACCAGCAGCAGCGCCAGCAGGCTGCCGCCCAGCGCCAGCACCTCGACGGGCAGGCGCCAGGCGGCCGGCAGCAGCAGTCCGCCCAGCACGATGGCGCACCAGGCGCCGGCCGAGCTGCCCAGCGTCATCGGCGACACCAGCGGATTGCGCGTCAGCTGCTGCAGCAGGCTGCCGGACAGGGCCAGCGCCGCACCCAGCACGAGCGCCATCAGCAGGCGCGGCCAGCGCGCATGCAGGTAAACGAGCGCATCGACCGACTGCGGGGCAAGCCCTTGCAGCGTGCGCCACTGTTCGCCCAGCGTCAGCGGCGTATCGATCTGCAGGTGGACAAAGCCCAGCAGCAGGCCGGCGCCGGCCAGCAGCGGCAGCGTCGCGTGCCGCCGCGCGTGTCTCGGGCGTGGCGAACCCCCGTCAGCGCCGCCAGGCCGGAGCACAGCAAGCACAGCAGTCAGACAGCCCATGAGGATGTCGAGCACCGCCCGAGCCACGATCACGGGGTGTGCCGCACGTTTCAAGCGCGTGCTCATGCCACCACCGCCACGGGGTGCTTGCCGGCCCGATGCACGATGTCGAGCTCGATGCCGTAGAGCTCGGCCAGACGCGGATGCGCCAGCAGCCCGGCCGGGCTGCCGTCGAACCAGATTGCGCCGCGCTGCAGGGCAATGATGCGGTCGGCGTGGCGCAGCGCCAGATTGAGGTCGTGCAGGATGGCGATCACCGCACAGGCGTGGCGATCGGCCAGGCCGCGCAGCAGCTGCAGCATGCCGTACTGGTGCGCCAGATCGAGTGCCGAACTGGGCTCATCCAGCAGCAGCAGCGGCGAGCCCTGCGCCAGCAGCATGGCCAGCCAGGCGCGCTGGCGCTCGCCGCCGGAGATTTCGTCCAGGCAATGCCGGGCCAGATGCTCGACACCGGTTTCGCGCAGCGCCTGTTGCACAAGCCGGCGATCATCGTGCCGCCAGCGCTGCAGCCAGCCGCGCCAGGCAAAGCGCCCCAGCTCGACCAGTTCGCGTACCGCCAGCATGTGCGTTTGCGGAATCTGCTGCGGCATATAGGCCACGCGCCGGGCCAGCTCGCGCGGGCGATAGGCGGCCAGCGGCCGGCCATCGAGCAGCACCGAGCCGCGGTCCGGCGCCGCTTGCCCGGCCAGCAGTTTCATCAGCGTGGACTTGCCCGAGCCGTTATGGCCAAGGATGACGGTCAGGCCCTGTGCCGGCAGGCTCAGGCGGGGAATGTCGAGCAGCGTGCGCCCCTGGCGGACGACCTGCAGCGAATCGATCTGGTACATGCGGTTCCGTAATGCAATGTGTGTGATGCTGCATGGGGTATTGCCGTGCAGCCCTTTTTAGTGAATGGCTCCGGTGATATACCTGTTTGTTTTTGCTGACTGAAAAGCAGCCTCGGCAAGCATTCACCAACAGCCCGTCATGCCGGCGAAGGCCGGCATCCAGACTGCAAACGTTTCGTTAACCCTTCTGGATTCCGGCCTTCGCCGGAATGACGGCCAGAAAGCCGAAGGGTCTTGCTAATCAGGTTGTTTTTTGTTGGCATTGAATTTGTGCGGGAGCTGAGAGTGGCAGCAGGATCAATCGCTGGCTTGCAGCTCCTGGCGTATGCGCTGCAACCGTTCCGCAGCCGGCCAGCGCGGGCAGCTGCTGCAGGCCTCGGCGCCGGGAATGCGGAAATGCTGACAGCAACCCTTGCGGTCCAGCGCGGTCCGGCACTGGCCATCGGGTAGTTCCACCGCCATCAGCCGGCCGTGGCGCGGCAGGCGCAGCGCGGCCAGCCAGACTTCCATCCAGGCAAGTTCCGTGCGGCTGTCCCAGCCCAGCGTGCTGCTGGCGAGCTGCAGCGCGCTGAGCACGCAATCGACGGTGAGGCAGCTGGCCTGATAGGCCGAATAGGGCTGGGCGGACTGCAGCAGCGGCAGCTGTTCGTCCTGATAGGCCAGCAGCGCTGCCGCCGCAGCGGCGATCAGCCGCGCCGTCTCGCCGCTCGCGGGCTGGCTGGCGGGCAGGGCAAAGCCCGCCGTGCCACCGCCGTGCACATCCTGTTGCAGGCCGGCCAGCGGCAGCGCGGCCTGGCCGCAATGCACCGCCAGCACCGACAGGTAGGCTGGCTGCCAGATCAGCATGCTCCAGCTGCGCGCCGCCCAGTAGATGCGGCCGGCTTGCGGCTGGGCAGTCCGCCAGTGGGCGAGCAGCCGGGCGGGCAAATCGCTTTGCGCCGCCGCTGCCGGCGCAAGCCGCCCCTGCAGCGCCGGCAGGATGCCGGCGAGCGTGCTGAACAGCTGTTCCTGCGTGGTGCTCATGCCTGGCTGCAATCCGCGCTGTCAATCCGCCACGGGCGCGACGCTGGCCGGATCGCGCCAGGTGGCCAGCGGGTTGGCGAGCCGGCCAGCCATCTGCAGGCTGCCCGCCGGATCTTCGAGGTTGAGCATGTGCTGGTTGTTGGCCATTTGCAGGCGGTTCAGGCACGAATGTTCGAAGTCGGCGGCGAACAGGTCATAACGGGCAAACTGGCCGGCAAGTTCCGGATGCTCGCTCTGGTAGCGGTGCGTGCAGCGCGCCACGGCGTGCCAGAAGCGTTCGGCGCGGTAGTTGCACTGCGCATCGAGAATGGCGGCCAGATGGCGCAGATAGCCGTCAAAGACATCAATGAACAGGCACAGCGTCTTCATGTCGTCCGGGATGTGGGTCGAGATGCGCTGCGCCACCTCCGGCAATGCCACGGCCGGGTTGAGCACGGCAACCTCTTCGGCGATGTCCTTCATCAGCACGCGCACCGGGCGATGATTCTTCATCACCATGATCAGGTTCTCGCCGTGCGGCATGAAGATCATGTCGTGGCGGTAGAAGCAGTGCAGCAGCGGCGCGAAATAGGCGTCCAGATAGCCATCCACCCAGCGATCGGCCGACACGCCCGACGCGCGGATCAGCTCGGCCACCAGCGCGCGGCCGTCGTTGTCCAGATGCACCAGCGCCGTCATCGTCATCAGTTTTTCACCGTCGCCGACGTGCTGCAGCGGGCATTCGCGCCACAAGGCCGAGAACATCTTCTTGTAGGCGTTGTTTTCCTTGATCGCCGCTTCGTAGTAGGGGTTGCGGTAACCGATCGCCGCCACTTCGCGCAGGATGTGAAAACCCTGCTGCTGCAGGTAGGCGTCGGCCTCGACCAGCGCGTACACCCAGTCGTTGATCGCCGGCGTCGCCAGCATGTAGTAGGGCGACAGGCCGCGCATGAAGCCCATGTTCAGGATCGACAGCGCGGTCTTCACGTAGCGCTTGTGCGGGGCGCTGATATTGAAGAAGGTGCGGATCGACTGCTGCGCCAGGTAATGGTCGTCGCTCGCGCCCAGAAACACGATCTGGCGATTGGCGACTTCCGCAGCAAAGGCCATGGCCAGCTTGTTCTGCCACTGCCAGGGGTGCGCCGGCATCAGCAGGTAGTCGTCACGGTTCAGGCCCAGCTCCGCCAGTCGCGCGCCAAAGCGCGCCAGCAGCTCGGCGCCCAGTTCTTCGGCGAGCAGCTGGGTGTAATCGAGTCCGGCGGAAATCGACAGCGTCGCGCGATCCCTGTGCACGGCCAGCCAGACGACCTGGAAAGGCTGCGCGGCTTCCGGCGCATAGGCGCGATAGTCGCTGGCCGAAAAGCCCAGCCGGCCGTTGTTGGCGACAAAGCAGGGATGGCCCTCGGTCATCGCGGTTTCCACGGTCTGGAAGTCCGCGTCGATCAGCTCGGCGGCGCTCGGTGCGATCCGGTCGTGCTTGAACGCGCTGCCGTACAGCGTGGCGCTGATTTCATCCAGGTACACCGGCAGTACATGGTCTGGCAGTTTCAGCGTAGCGCGCAGTTCGATCATGAATTGCAGCGCGTCCAGCGGCTGCTCGACACCAGCGACCTCCTTGCGGATCGATGCCGCGGGAATCGACCAGTGATTCAGTGGCAGGCGCTCGGCGGCAAAGTGGTAGGCAATCCGTGCGTCATCGCTGAACACGACGAAGCGGCCGGCGGCGGTTTCCACCGGCTGCAGCAGGCTTTCATGGGCGAATTCGCTGAGCGCCTTGCGCACCAGCAGGCGGTTGACCTTGCTCCAGACGGCGGGGTTGAGGTGCGGGCAGTCGGCGGGCAGGGGATGGGGGAGGCGGGCGGTCATGCAAAGGTCTCCGTGCAGGGTTGCGGGAGGGTTTGGGGAAGGGCGTGCCTGAGATAGGCCTGACGCGTGCACACGGCAAACCAGGCGGTCTTGTAGGAGAGTTCGAGCGTGCGCAGGTATTCAAAGCCGGCGGCGCGGTTGAGCGGGTGGATCTTCTCGTTGCAGACATCCGGCTCGACGACGATGCGCGTTGTCAGCGGGTCGCTGAACAGCCAGGCGAGAATGCTGTCCATCACCGCGCGGGTGAAGCCGTGCACCGGCTTGCCCGGGGCAGGGGCGACCAGAAAGTGCATGCCGCGATCGCCGGGCAGTACCTGGTAGTGCGTAGCCAGCTCGTCGTGCGCCGGGTCGTAGCTTTCCAGCAGGAAGGCCGGCTCGCCGTTGCAGTAGGCGAGGCAGGGCGCCTGGTGCGGCGAATCGATCTGCGCGTGGTAAACGGCGGCGACCTGCTCCAGTGTCTGGCCCTGCATGCCCCAGAAACTGGCGCGCGGCGCGGTGACCCAAGCATGAATCAGGGGTATGTCTTCACGCCTCAACGGCTGAATGAGAAAGCGGCCAATACCGGTGACTGTATGCTGGAAGGGCGCGGCAAGGGCGCGCTGCGGATCAGGGCAGGACATCGGCGGTACTCCGGGCGAGGGGGCGTGGGGAAGCATTGAGCAGCGGCAGCAGCAGCAGCGTCAGCACGAAGCCGCCCGCCGCCAGCCAGAATGGCGCGGCCAGGCCGGTGCTGCCGACCAGCCAGCCGGCGCCGTAGTAGGACAGCAGCACGCCGACGTTCTGGTAAATGTTGATCTTGCTGTAATCGTGGGCGTAGGCCGCCGGCGTGCTGCGCTCGAAAATCAGCGCATCCAGCCGCACGGTCAGCTGGAACGAGGCCCAGCCGAACATCACCCGGCCCAGCAGCACCCAGGCCGGCTGGCCGCAGCCCTGCAGCAGCAGCCCGGCCAGCCCCAGCAGCAGGCACAAGGGCATGCCGCGCGCCCAGTCGCCACGGGCAATGCGATGGTTGAACCACAGGGCGATCAGGCCCATCCCGGCCGGAATCGCGTAAACCCACGACGCCAGCTGCACGCCGTGCCCCGGGGCGATCTGTTTCCAGTACTCGACGAAGAAGGGCACGATCTGGTATTCGCTGAAATAAAACACCAGCATGAGCAGGCCCAGCGCATGAATGCCCGGCGAAGTGCGCAGCGGCCCGGCGGGCGGCGTGGACTGCGCGGCGGCGGGGCGCTCAAGGCCGGCCCGGATCAGCCCGGCGCAGACGGCGATCTGCACGACATCGCCCACCGCCATCAGCAGGAAGGCGTGCTGCAGCGGCCAGTAGGCCAGCACCATGCCGCCCAGCACTGCCCCGGCGATATGGCCGAAATGCACGACGATGGACAAGAGCCCGATGGTGTGGGCATGGTCGGTATCGGCCACGCCCTCCATCAGATAGGGATAAATGAGCAGATAGCTGGCCTTGAACACGATCATCGCCAGCGACAGCGCCCAGAACACCCAGAGGCTGTCGGTGAGGCTGCAGGCGATGCACAAGAGCCCTGCGCCAACCTGCGTCCACAGCAAGAGCCGCAGCGTGCCGCCGGGACGCACCAGCCGGGCCCACATGGGCAGCGACAGCATGGCCACCAGGCAGATTGCCGCCGTGTAGAGGCCGATATGCTCGGGATCGGTCACGCCAAAGCGCTCGGCGAAATACTGCGGGTAAAACGGCAGCAGCATGGTGTCGGCCACGACCGCCACCGCCGTCATGGCGATCAGCCAGTATGTCAGGCCCATGCCGCCTCCTGGCGCGCATGCTGCGGCATGCCGAAGGTCTGGAAGGCGACGCGCTCCTCGATCGGGTAGGGCGCATGACCGAGGATTTCGCGCAGGATCACCGAATTGCGATGGCAGGCCATGGTCAGGTCGGGGGCAGCCAGCCCATGGGTATGCAGCTCGGCGTTCTGCACGAAGAGCTCCCGGCCTTGCGTGTCGATGCTGTAATTGCGCCGCACGGCCAGCCGGCCCTCGGCATCGCGTGCAATGCGCTGCTGGAGGCCTTGCAGAAAGGCGGGTTCCTGATAGCCATAGCCGCTGGCCACGACCAGCGCCTCGCAGCGGTAATCGCTGGTCTGGCCGGTTTCGTGATGGTGCAGCGCCAGCGTGTAGCCGTCGCGGTAGGGGTCATGCCGCAGCGCGGTCATTTCGGTATTGCTCAGCAGCGTCGACGGCGGCGGGCCGGCGAGGCTCTGGCGATACAGCTCGTCGTAGATCGCATTGATCAGTGTGCGGTTGATGCCCTTGTAGAGGCCCTTTTGCGCGGCGAGCAGTGGGTCCCGCACGCCAGCGGGCAGGGCGTGGAAGTAGTCGATGTAGTCGGGCGAGGTCATTTCCAGCGTGAGCTTGGTGTACTCCAGCGGGAAAAAGCGCGGCGAGCGGGTGATCCAGTCGACGCGATAACCATGGCGGGGCGCGTCTTTCAGCAGGTCGAGGTAGATCTCGGCGGCGCTCTGCCCGCTGCCGACGACGGCAATCGCCCTTTTCTGCTGCAGCCCGGCCCGGTGCTGCAGGTACTGCCCGCTGTGCACCACCGGCACGCCGTCGCAGCAGCGCGGCAGCTGCGGCTTGGTGCCGGTGCCCAGCACCAGCTTGCGCGCCAGATACTGGCTGACGCGGCCGGTGCGCGTGCACAGGCAGCTCAGCACATAGCAGCCGCGTGCCTCGTCATAGCGCGCCAGCTCGACAAACTGCCGGAAGCGCAGATTGGGCAGTTGCGCGGCGACCCACTGGCAGTACTGGTTGTATTCCTGGCGCAGCAGGAAAAAATCTTCCTTGATGTAGAAGGCGTACAGCCGGCCGGCCTGCTTGGCGTAATTCAGAAAGCTGTAAGGGCTGGTCGGGTCGGCCAGCGTGACCAGATCGGCGATGAAGGAGGTTTGCAGCGTTGCGTCGTCCAGCAGCATGCCGGGGTGCCAGTTGAAGCCGTCGGCCATGTCGAGGAACAGCGCATTCACGCCGCCAAGGGGGACCGAAAGGGCTGCCAGCCCAAGATTGAAGGGGCCCAGGCCAATGCCGATGAAGTCGTGGATCGTGTCGTGCATGCGCTTCTCCAGAGTGCTCACGCCGCGTCAGCCTGGTGGGGGCCGCACGGTGATGACGCGGCGCATCATAAACGGTAATGACAATGGTTATCAATACCGTTATCATTTGATCTTCGTCAGGACGGTGAAATCCGTCACGGTTTAGCAAGCCCGGGTTCTGATCAACAGAGCCTGGATCAACGATGAGGATCAAATGAAAGCTGCTGGATTTGTACGCACCCCACTCGCCCGCGCCCTGTGGCTGGCCGGCCTGTCGCTGGCTGGCGCCATGGCGCACGCCAGCGACGCGGTGATTCTTCCCGAGGTGGACGTGGTCGCCGGCGACGCCGCCCGGGCGCCCGCCAACGCAAGCAACTGGTCGGCCGGCGACAGCCGCGTGGCGACCAAGACCACGACCACGCTGGGCGAGCTGGCGCAGTCGGTCAGCGTGGTGACCCGCGCACAAATCGAGGCGCAGATGCCGTCGACCATCGTCGAGGCGCTCAACTATTCGCCGGGCGCCTACGCCGGCCTCTTCGGCAATGCCACGCGCTATGACTATGTGGCGCTGCGCGGCTTTGTCGACACCAGCATGGCCAATACCGTGCTCGATGGCCTGCGCCTGATGTCCGATGCCGGCAGCTTCAGCGCCTTCGCGGTCGACCCCTACTTTGTCGAACGCGTCGAACTGGTGCGCGGCCCGATCTCGGTGCTGTATGGCAATGCCGCGCCGGGTGGCATGGTGGCGCTGACCAGCAAGCAGCCGCAGCATGCCCGCCACAGCGAAGTGCGCGTCGACGTCGGCAGCGATGCCCAGCGGGCGCTGGCCTTCGACCTGGCTGGCGGCCTGAGCGATACCGTCAGCGTGCGGCTGACTGGCATCGGCAAGCAGGGCGACAGCATGCAGGACTACGCCGAGGAAAAACGCCTGGCCATCATGCCGCAACTGCTGTGGCAGCCCGACAAGGATACGGCGCTGCTGCTGCAGGCCTATCTGCAGAATGACCCGGAGGGCGGGTTTCACAGTGGCACGCCCTATGAAGGCTCGGTCAGCGAGCACGCCGGCCGGAAAATCCGCCGCGAGTTTTTCGATGGCGAACCGGATCACGACCAGTTCGACCGCAGCCAGCGCATGCTGGGTTACCAGTTCGCCCACCGCTTCACCCCGGCCTGGGAAGTGCGCCAGAACCTGCGCTACACCAGCTCCGACATGGATCTGGAGCAGTTCTACCAGGCCGGCTGGGCGGACGATAGCGAGCTTTATCGGGGGTATTCCTTCTCGGAGGAGAAGTTGAAAGGGCTGGCGGTCGATACCCGCCTGCAGGGCGCAGTCATGACCGGTGACTGGCTGCACGAACTGGTGCTGGGCATCGACTATCAGGACCGCAAGAACGAGGGCTTCTGGGGTTGGGGCACGGTGGGCAATATCGATGCCTTCAATCCGGTCTACGGCAACGACGCCATCAGCGACACGGCGCGCATGAACTGGGTGCGCAAGTTCCGCCAGACCGGCTTTTACCTGCAGGACCAGATTGCGCTGGGCGGCTGGCGCTTCACCGCCGGTGCGCGCTATGACCGTGCCAATACCTCGGTGCACGACCCCGACGCGGGGACGACCACCACCTGGAGCGGCGGCGAATGGAGCCGCCGCCTGGGCGTGCTTTATCGCTTTGACAACGGCATCGCGCCCTATCTGAGCTACAGCGAATCCTTCGACCCGAGCAGCAATACCGACATCGACGGCCAGGTGCTGCGCCCCACGCGCGGCCGCCAGCTGGAAGGCGGGGTGAAGTACCAGCCGCATGCCGGCCTGCTGCTGACCGCCGCGCTCTACGACCTCGATCAGGAACACGTTGCCCGCATGGTGCCCGGCGCCTCGCATTTCGAGCCGGTGGGCACGGTGCAGTCGCGCGGCCTCGAACTGGAAGCCGTGCTTGATCTGGGCAAGTACGTCACGCTGCATGCCGCTTACACGCGCAACGACATGGAAATCCGCAATGGCGCGGACGGCAGCGAAGGCAAGCGCCCGCGCCAGTCGCCCGAACAGCTGGCCTCGGCCTGGCTGAACCTGACGCCGGCCGCCGGCACCCGGCTGGGCCTGGGCGTGCGCCACATCGGCAAGAGCTGGGCCGACATCGCCAACACGATGGCCGTGCCGTCCACGACGCTGTTTGACCTCTCGGCCAGTGTCGAGCTGGGCAAGTGGATCGAGGGCATGAAAGGCGTTTCATTGCAGCTGAGCGCCAACAACCTGTTCGACAAGGACTATGTGGCGGCCTGCTACGGCGAGAACTACTGCTACTTCGGCGAAGGCCGCAGCGTGATGACCTCGCTGAAATACGTCTGGTAAGCACTTGTCGGCCAACACGGCGGGGCTGCCACGGCAGCCCCGCCGTGCATGCAGCGGTAGCATGCCGCCATCACGCCCAGGGCAGTGGCGGAGCGCTCAGGCGTGGCGCACTGCCATCGCCGACCGGTCCAAAGCGCGCCGCGCCATTCTCCCAGTCGTGCTGGGCCTGGCTGATGGCGGCCCGGTCGTGTCCGACAAAATTCCACCACATCGTCACCGGCTCGGCGAAAGGCTGGCCGCCCAGCAGCAGGGCGCTGGCGCCGGCGGCCAGCGTGAGTGACAGCGCCGTATTGCCGCTGCCCAGATAGACGAATTCCCCGTCATTCAACACGTCATCGCCAAGCCGCATCCGGCCCGACAGCGGCAGGAGGCCGTATTCAAAACCGGGCTCCAGCGTCATCGCGATGGTGCCGCCCTGCGTGCCGGCCAGCTCGAAACCCTGCAGCGGGCTGTGCACGCTGGCCGGGGCATTCAGCTCCCCGTAGCGTCCCGCCAGCAAGGCCAGGCGCACCCCGCCCTCTTCGCGAACCGGCACCTCGGCATAGTGCGCAAAGGCCGGCGGCATGTCGGCCAGTTCCGGCGGCAGGGCTATCCACAGTTGCGCGGCATGCAGTCGGGCGTTTCCTGCTGGCGTGTCTTCGGTGTGCACCACCCCCCGGCCTGCGGTCATCAGGTTGACCTGCCCGGGGCGGATCAGCCGCTCGGAGCCCAGACTGTCGCGATGCAGCAATTCGCCTTCGATCATCCAGGTGAAGGTCTGCAGGCCGATATGCGGATGCGCGCCGACATGCAGCCCGGCGCCCGGTGCGAAATCAACCGGACCGATGTGATCCAGAAAACACCAGGCGCCAATCATGCGCCGCTGGCGGGTGGGCAGCGCACGCCGCACGATCAGGCCGTCGCCCAGATCGGCATCGCGCAGCGCAATGCGTTCAAGAATGCTCATGCTGTTCTCCTTGGTGCGCAGCGCAAGTGGGGGAGGATGGTGTTCGCGCCGGCTGATTTCAGTGATAGAAGGCATAGGCGATGGCGATGGCCGCGACCAGCCCGACGGCATCGGCGATCAGGCCGCAGGCTACTGCATAACGCGTCTTGACGATGTTCACGCTGCCGAAGTAGACGGCCAGCACATAGAAGGTGGTTTCGGTCGAGCCCTGGATGATGGCGGCGAGCTTGCCCTGGAAGGAATCGACGCCGTAAGTGCTCATCACGTCGACCATCAGCCCGCGCGCGCCACTGCCGCTGAGGATCTTCATCAGTCCAACCGGCAGCGCCGGGACGAAATCGGTGTTCAGCCCGGCAGCGGCGGCGACGGCGCCAATGGCGTCGATCAGGTAATTCATGCAGCCCGTCGTGCGAAAGACCGAAATCGCGATCAGCATGGCGACCAGGTAGGGAATGATCTGCACGGCAACGCCGAAGCCTTCCTTCGCGCCTTCGACGAAGGCCTCGTAGGCATTGACGCGCCGTATGGCAGCGGCCGCGATGAAAGCGCCGATGATCAGCACGATCAGCCCGCTGCCGAGCAGGCCGATCATTTGCGCCATCTGCTCGGCCGGCATGCCGTGCAGCCAGGCATAGAGCGCCGCCAGCAGCGCGCCGAAGCCGGCGAAAAAGACCAGCACCGGGCGGCAGAAGAGATTGATGCGCTGCCAGGCGGCCACGGCAATCAGGCCGGCCGTGAACGACACGAAGGTCGCCAGCAGCGTGGGCAGGAAAATGTCCGCTGCGTTGAAACCGACGAGGCCCTGCTTGGCCGCCAGGGCCGTGCGAACCGCAATCACCGAGGTCGGGATCAGCGTGATGCCCGCGGTATTGAGCACCAGGAACATGATCATCGGGTTGCTCGCCGTATCCTGCTGCGGATTGATGTCCTGCAGCTCGCGCATGGCCTTGAGCCCCAGCGGCGTCGCCGCGTTGTCGAGCCCCAGCATGTTGGCGGAAAAATTCATGACGATGCTGCCGCTGGCCGGATGACCGGGCGGAATATCCGGGAAAATGCGGCGGAAGAAGGGGGCAAGCAGGCGACCACCAAGCTGGATGACGCCGCCGCGCTCGCCGATCTTCATGATGCCCAGCCACAGGCTCATCACGCCGACCAGGCTCAGCGACACCTCGAAACCGGTCTTGGCCGACTCGAACAGCCCGGTGAGCACGCGGGAAAACACCGCCAGATCGCCCTGCAGCGCCTGCGCCAGCGCAGCCAGAAAACCGACGAGGATGAAGGCGATCCAGATGAGATTGAGCACGGTGGGGTGCGGCGCGCGGCCGGCCAGGAGGTAAAGGCGACCAGTCTAGCAGGCTGGCGCCCTGTGCGCCCTCGGGCAACTGCCGGAACTCACCGGGCCGCAACAGGCGGGGATGGGCACCCGCGGGCATTCGCCATCCCGGCCGCGCGCCCTCGCGATATACTTGCCGACAGCCTGCAACAAGCCCCAAGTCAAAGAAGAAATCATGCTCGACGACATCAAGAAAACCCTCTGGGCCGCCGCCGACAAGCTGCGCGCGAATGTGGACGCCGCCGAATACAAGCACCTCGTGCTCGGCCTCATTTTCCTCAAGTTTGTCTCCGACACCTTCCAGGCGCGGCGTGAAGAGCTCACCCGCCGTTTTCAGGACGAGGCCGACGATTACTTCCTGCACGATTGCGATGACGAAATGCTCGCCGAGGAGCTGGAAGAGCGCGATTACTACCGCGAAGTCAACGTATTCTGGGTGCCCGAAGCCGCGCGCTGGGAAGCACTCCGCGCCAATGCCAAGCAGGCCGATATCGGCAAACGCATCGACGACGCGCTGGCGCTGATCGAAGCCGACAACCCGCGTCTGAAAGGCATTCTCGACAAGCGCTACGCCCGCGCCCCGCTACCGGATGGCAAGCTGGGCGAGCTGGTCGATCTGATTTCCACCATCGGCTTCGGCGAAGACCAGACCATCGCCCGCGACATTCTTGGCCAGGTGTACGAATACTTCCTCGGCCAGTTCGCCAGCGCCGAGGGCAAAAAGGGCGGGCAGTTCTACACGCCGCAATCCATCGTCAAAACGCTGGTTTCTGTTCTCGACCCGCATCAGGGCAAGGTCTACGACCCGTGCTGCGGCTCGGGCGGCATGTTTGTGCAGTCGGAAAAATTCATCGAAGCGCACGGCGGCAAGCTGGGCGATGTGTCGATTTACGGGCAGGAATCCAACCCCACCACCTGGCGCTTGGCGGCGATGAACCTCGCCATTCGCGGCATCGACTTCAATCTCGGCCGGGAGCCGGGTGACACCTTCACCAAAAACCAGCACCCCGACCTGCGCGCCGACTACATCCTCGCCAACCCGCCGTTCAATATCAGCGACTGGTGGCATGGCAGCCTGGAAGGCGATTCGCGCTGGGTGTATGGCACGCCGCCGCAAGGCAACGCCAACTACGCGTGGCTGCAACACATGCTCTACCACCTCAAACCCACTGGCCGCGCGGGCATTGTGCTGGCCAACGGCTCGATGTCGTCCAGCCAGAACAGCGAGGGCGACATCCGCCGCGCCATGGTCGATGCCGACGTGGTCGAAGTGATGATTGCGCTGCCCGGCCAGCTGTTTTTCAACACCCAAATTCCTGCCTGCCTGTGGTTCCTATCTAAGACCAAAACCACCCGCCAGGGCGAAGTGCTCTTCATCGACGCGCGCAAACTCGGCAAAATGATTTCGCGTGTGCAATGCGAACTCGACGACGAGGGTATTGCCCGCATCGCCAATACCGTATTGGCATGGCGCGCCGGGCCGCAGGCCCAAGTGCCGCTTGCGGCCGGGGAGGAAAACCTGGTTTACCAGGATGTTGCCGGCTTCTGCCGCAGCGTGAAGCTCGCTGAAATCGCCGAACACGGCCACGTACTCACCCCGGGGCGCTACGTTGGCGCGGAGGAAGTGGAAGACAACGACGAAGACTTTGCCACCAAAATGACCGCACTCACCGAAAAGCTCGGCGAACAAATGGCCAAAGGCGCAGAACTCGACCAGCTAATCCGCCAGAAACTGGGAGGGCTGGGGTATGAGTTCTGAGATGCAAATGGGTAAGTCGCATTTGCCGCGCAGCGGCAATGCGCCGGATGGGGGTATGGCTCTGAAGTCTTCTGCTGATAAGGCTTGTGGCGCAATACCTTCGGTAATTGCGCCCTACGGGGCTGAGTATGAGTGGATTCGACTTCGTGACCTAAGTGTTCGTATAACGAAGGGAACAACCCCTACAAAAGGCCAGGGTTTCGTCGAGCATGGCATCAATTACATCAAATCTGAATCAATTACAGCGGATGGTTCGATTGATGTATCCAAATTTGCATACATTGACTCAGAGACGCATAGCAAACTTGCGCGCTCTCAGCTTTGCGCCGGCAACGTTTTATTTTCAATGGCCGGTGTCTATTTGGGAAAAACGGCAGTAGTGTTGCCTGAGCATTTGCCTGCGAATACAAATCAAGCTGTCGGCATTATCTCGCTAAATGAACAAGTGGCCGACCCATACTTTATTCACTACGCATTGCAGTCCCCAGCTTGTCGTGATTGGGTATTGCGTTCTGCTTCACAGTCAGCACAACCAAATTTCAATCTTCAAGAAATTGGAGATTTAAAAATACCTGCATTATCTCTTGCATCTCAAAAAAACATCGCGAGCGTATTGCGTGCCCTCGACGACCGGATTGCGCTGTTGCGCGAGACCAATGCGACGCTGGAGGCGATGGCGCAGGCGCTGTTCAAGTCGTGGTTTGTCGATTTCGATCCCGTCCACGCCAACACCGGCACCCAAACCGCCACGCTCCCCCCCGAGCTACAAACCCTCTTCCCCGCCACCTTCACCGCTTCCCCACAAGGCCCGGTGCCGGAGGGGTGGGCATGGGGCACGATTGCCGATGCGGTGGAAACTGTGGGTGGCGCAACCCCTGATACCAAAAATGATGAGTTCTGGAATCCGGCAGAGGTAGCTTGGACTTCGCCAAAAGACCTGTCAGGGCTTAATACGCCGGTGTTGCTGGATACAGAGCGGAAAGTGTCTGAAAAAGGACTGGCCAAAATTAGTTCTGGTCTGCTGCCCACAGGCTCCCTGCTGATGTCGTCGCGCGCCCCGATTGGCTATCTGGCAATCGCTCAAATTCCGCTGGCAATTAATCAAGGCTACATTGCGATGCCACCCGGAGGCCGTTTGCCACCGCTCTATATGCTGTTCTGGTGCCGCCAAAACATGGAAGTCATTAAAAACCGTGCAAACGGCTCGACTTTTATGGAGATTAGCAAAAAGGCCTTCCGCCCGATTGAGCTGGTCTTGCCGCCTGTGGAAGTGATTGAGGCGTTTGTAAATGTGGCTCAACCATTATTCGACCGCTTAGTCGAAAATGAAAAACAAGCCCAAACCCTCGCCACCCTGCGCGACACGCTACTGCCACGCCTCATCTCCGGCCAGCTCCGCCTCCCTGAAGCCGAAGCACAGCTTACGGAGGTGGTGTGATGATGCGGTTTTTCGTAGGGTGGGTTAGGCGGAACGCCGTAACCCACCATCTAGGGTATATTGATGCAGCCATTTATTATCAATGGCTACGACTGCATAGGCTGGTTGGTATATTGCCCCGCAGCGTCCCGGTGGGTTACGCCGTGACATACATTTGCTCAAAAATGAGCATCGCCGCGCGGCTAACCCACCCTACAAATCGCCTCATCTCCGGCCAGCTCCGCCTGCCCGAAGCTGAAGCTGCACTGGCGGAGGTGGTGTAATGATGCGGTTTTTCGTAGGGTGGGTTAGGCGGAACGCCGTAACCCACCATGCCATGTACCAAGTTAAGCCGTCATTTATCCGCGTAGCTCCGGTGGGTTACGCCGCCGCGCGGCTAACCCACCCTACAATTCGCCCCATCTCCAGCCAGCTCCGCCTGCCCGAAGCCGAAGCAGCGCTGGTGGAGGTGGTGTGATGTTTATAGGGTATATTCATGCGGCCATTGCCAATCAATGGCTACGAAAGCATAGTATGGTGGGTATATTGCCCCGCAGCGTTCCGGTGGGTTATGCCGCGCAGCAAATCCCCTTGCGGGACGCCGCGATATACATTTGCTCAAGAATAAGCAGCGCCGCGCGGCTAACCCACCCTACCAATCGCCTCATCGCAGGCACCCTCCGCCTGCCCGAAGCCGCGCTGGATGAGGTGGTGCAATGACGGAGCTGACCATGGTGACTCCCGATGGCTACGCGGACTGGTTGCGGCAGCTGAAGGTGGACATTCAGCAGGCGCGCCAGCGGGCGGCGCTGGCGGTGAATGCCGAGCTGGTGGCGCTGTATGCGCGCATCGGGCGGGAAATTTTGCAGCGACAGCAGGTGCAGGGCTGGGGCGCCAAGGTGGTCGAGCGGCTGGCGCGGGATTTGAAAGATGCCTTCCCCGAAATGCGCGGCTGGTCGGCCTCGAACCTGAAATACATGCGCTTTTTTGCCGAGCGCTGCCCGGATGGTCAATTTGGTCAGCAGCCTGCTGACCAATTGCCGTGGTTCCATATCGTGACGCTGTTGACCAAGCTGGACGATGCGGCCGAGCGCGAGTGGTATGCGTCGCAAGCGGTGGCGCAGGGCTGGTCACGCAGCACGCTGGAGCTGAACATCAAAAACCGGCTGCGTCAGCGCCAGGGCGCGGCGGTGAGCAATTTTGTCGCCCGGCTGCCGGCGGGGGAATCGGCGCTGGCGCAGGAAACGCTGAAAGACCCGTATCTGTTCGACTTTCTCGGCCTGGGCAATGAGGCGCACGAGCGCGATATCGAAGAGGGCCTGGTGCGGCATATCACGCGCTTTCTGCTGGAGCTGGGCGCGGGCTTTGCGTTTGTGGGGCGGCAATACCGGCTGGAGGTGGCGGGCGATGAGTTCTTCATCGACCTGCTGTTCTACCACACGCGGCTGAAATGCTATGTGGTTGTCGAGCTGAAAGCGGCGGCCTTCAAGCCCGAGCACGCCGGGCAGCTGAACTTCTATCTGGCTGCGGTCGATGCGCAAATCAAGGCGCCCGACGACAAGCCGACGATTGGCCTCTTGCTGTGCAAGCAGCAGAACCGGCTGGTGGCGGAATATGCGCTGTCCGGCATCGATAAACCCATCGGCGTCGCCGAATACCAGCTGTTGCGGGATTTGCCGGAAACGCTGGAGCAGAGCCTGCCGAGCATTGCCGCCATTGAAGCTGAATTGGCCGCTGAGTTGCTGGCCGACCATGCAGAAGACGAGGACGATTGACATGCTGCTGTTCCAGTGCACCAAAGACGCGACCGAGGCTTTGACTGCGACCCGCAAGGGTGTGACCGAATCGTGGGTGGATGATCGGCCCATGCCGCCGGATGACCCGCCGTGGGTGTGGCAGCTGCATGCGGTGAAGATTGCCCGCCAGAACGTGCTGGTGGCGATGCAGGCCGAAACGCGCTTTGTGATGATCTTCTGGGGCATCAAGAAGGGTGATGGTGAAACGCTGATCCGGTTGTTCTGGGAACGGCTGGTCAATCATCTGCTCTGGCTGGCACAGGATGTGTCGGCGCTGGACGAGACACAGCTGAATGCGATGGTGGATTGTTTGATCAAGGCCCATCAGCGCTTCGCCTTCCGCTCCGGCAGTGACCGCAGCGTGCAGACGCACATCAACGAGGTGGTGCATTGCTGCCGAGGCGCTGTCGAGGATAACGGTGGCCTGCCGGAAGATGAGGAGCAGGCTGCCTGGTTCGATGAGGATATGAACCGCATGCTGCGCCGCGCGCGCGGCAGTGATTATTTCTATCCGGGCGAAGAAATGCTGTGTGCGGCGCTGCGTGATTTTGCCGGGATGGACGAGTCCACTGTGCAGCAGGTGCGCGAACGGCTGCGAATGGCCAAGCGGCAGGACATGGCGGAAGTGCTGCTGCAGCATGCAGAAGTAATGAATCCGCAGGAAGACGATGCCAGGCAGGCATTGATCGAGCAGCTGCTGGCACAGGCGTACAAGGGCAAGAGCGGTCTGCATTGAGCGTACGTCATTCCGGCGCAGGCCGGAATCCAGCTGCTTGACTTGAATGCGCCGTTTGGATGCCGGCCTGCGCCGGCATGACGGTTGAACTCTGATTTGTATTTATTGGCAAACCCGGGCGGCGCTGGGAGGCGTGAATGACCGAAGACCAACTGGAACAGGAAGCCCTAAGCTGGCTGGTGGAAACAGGCTATCGCCATGTCTGTGGCTATGACATTGCCCCCGATGGGGATACGCCGGAGCGTACCGACTACAGCCAGCCGCTGCTGGTGGAGCGCCTGCGTACTGCCATTGCCCGCCTCAACCCGCAGTTGCCACTTGTTGCACGCGAAGATGCGCTGCAGCAGGTGCTGGACCTCGGCATTCCGGCGCTGCTGTCTGCCAACCGGCATTTCCACGGTCTGCTGGTCAACGGTGTGCCGGTGAGCTACCAGAAGGATGGCGAGACGCGCGGCGACTTCGCCCGGCTGCTTGACTGGGAAAACAGCGCCGGCGCTAACGAATTTCTGGCGATCAACCAGTACACCCTGAAAGGGGCGAAGCAGTCACGCCGGCCGGACATCATCCTGTTCGTGAATGGCCTGCCGCTGGTGTTGCTGGAGCTGAAAAACCCTGCCGACGAAAATGCCGACATCTGGAAGGCCTTTGACCAGATTCAGACCTACAAGGAACAGATCCCCGATGTGTTCCAGTACAACGAGATTCTGGTGATTTCCGACGGCAGCCAGGCGCGCATGGGGTCGCTGTCCAGCAATGCTGAGCGCTACATGCAGTGGCGCACCATCGACGGGGTGAACCTCGATCCGCTGGGTGAATTCAACGAGCTGGAAACGATGATTCGCGGTGTGTTCGCGCCGGCGTATCTGCTCGATTACCTGCGCTACTTCGTGCTGTTTGAAGACGACGGCACGCTGATCAAGAAAATTGCCGGCTATCACCAGTTCCACGCGGTGCGCTCGGCCATCGGCCAGGTGGTGGCGGCCTCGCGCACCGATGTGATTGGTAGCCGCAAGGGCAAGGGCGGCGTGGTGTGGCACACGCAGGGCAGTGGCAAGAGCATCACCATGACCTGCTTTGCCGCCCGCGTGATGCGCGAGGCGGCAATGGAAAACCCGACCATTGTGGTGCTTACCGACCGCAACGATCTGGATGGTCAGCTGTTCGGCGTGTTTTCGCTGGCGCAGGATTTGCTGCGCGAGCAGCCGGTGCAGGTGGAAACCCGGCAGGATTTGCGCGCCAAGCTGGCGAACCGCCCGTCTGGCGGCATTATCTTTGCCACCATCCAGAAATTCGCCCCCGGCGCGGATGAGGACAGCTTCCCCGTGCTGTCTGATCGGCACAATATCGTGGTGATTGCCGATGAAGCACACCGTACCCAGTATGGCTTTGAAGCCAAGCTGAAAGAACGCAAGCAGCCGGATACCCCTAAAAACACCGCCCAGGATGCCAGCGGGCAATATCTGGCCAGCACCTATCAGGTGGGCTACGCCCAGCATCTGCGCGATGCACTGCCGAACGCGACCTTTGTGGCGTTCACCGGCACGCCGGTTTCCAGCGAAGACCGCGACACCCGCGCGGTGTTCGGCGACTACATCCACATCTATGACATGCAGCAGGCCAAGGAAGATGGCGCGACGGTGGCCATCTACTATGAGTCGCGGCTGGCCAAGTTGCGCCTGAAGGAAGACGAGCTGCCGCAGATCGACGATGAGGTAGACGAGCTGGCCGAGGACGAGGAAGAAGGCCAGCAATCGAAACTGAAATCGAAATGGGCCGCGCTGGAAAAGATCGTCGGCGCCGATCCGCGCATCAGGCAGGTGGCGGCCGATCTGGTGGCGCATTTCGAGGAACGCCAGCAGGCGCAGCGCGGCAAGGCGATGGTGGTGGCCATGAGCCGCGACATCTGCGTGCATCTGTACAACGCCATCCGCGAACTGCGTCCAGACTGGCATGACGACGACCCGGAAAAGGGCGCGATGAAAATCGTGATGACCGGCTCGGCCAGCGACAAGCCCTTGCTGCGCCCGCACGTCTACCCGAAGCAGGTGAAAAAGCGTCTGGAAAAGCGCTTCAAGGACCCGGATGACCCGCTGCAGCTGGTGATTGTGCGCGACATGTGGCTGACCGGCTTCGACGCGCCCTGCGTGCATACGCTGTATGTGGACAAGCCGATGAAAGGCCACAACCTGATGCAGGCCATCGCCCGCGTCAACCGCGTGTTCCGTGACAAGCAGGGCGGGCTGGTGGTGGATTACATCGGCATTGCCAACGAGCTGAAGGCCGCACTGAAGGAATACACCGCCAGCAATGGGCGCGGCAAACCCACCGTCGATGCGGCGGAAGCGTGGTCGATTCTTGAAGAAAAGCTCGATGTGCTGCGGGCGCTGCTGCATGGTTTTGACTACAGCGGTTTTGCTACCGGCGGCCACAAGCTGCTGGCCGGCGCGGCCAACCATGTGCTCGGCCAGAAGGACGGCAAGAAGCGCTTTGCCGATACTGCACTGCAAATGAGCAAGGCCTTCAGCCTGTGCTGCACGCTGGATGAAGCGAAGGCGGTGCGCGAGGAAGTGGCCTTCCTGCAGGCGGTGAAGGTGCTGCTGACCAAACGCGAGTTGTCCGACAAGAAGCGCACCGACGAAGAGCGCGACCTCGCCATTCGCCAGATCATCGGCCAGGCCGTGGTCAGTGATGAGGTGGTGGATATTTTCGATGCGGTCGGGCTGGAAAAGCCCAATATCGGCCTGCTGGATGACGAGTTTCTGGCCGAGGTGCGCAACCTGCCGGAGAAGAACCTGGCCGTGGAACTGCTGGAGCGCCTGCTGGAAGGCGAAATCCGCAGCAAGTTCGCCAGCAACGTGATCCAGCAGAAGAAGTTCTCCGAATTGCTGGCCAATGTGGTCAAGCGCTATCAGAACCGCAGCATCGAAACCGCGCAGGTGATGGAAGAACTGGTCGACATGGCCAGGAAATTTCGCGACGCAGCAGGGCGGGGCGAAGCGCTGGGCCTGTCGGATGACGAGGTGAAGTTCTACGACGCACTGGCCAACAACGAGGCGGCCGTGCTGGAGCTGGGCGACGAAACGCTGAAGAAAATCGCCCACGAGCTGACCGAAAATCTGCGCGCCAACATCAGCGTTGACTGGTCGCAGCGCGAAAGCGTGCGCGCCAGACTGCGCATCATGGTCAAGCGCATCCTGCGCAAATACAAATATCCGCCTGACGGCCAGGACGAGGCTGTACAGACTGTGTTGCAACAGGCCGAGGCACTGGGTGAGGTATGGGGTTAATTATTGATCCGACCCTCTGGTGTTTTCACTCGTAGGTGCGTGCTTGCTCGCGATCAGCAACGCTTCGCGAGAGCAAGTTCGCTCCTACGGAAATTTCTGAGGGCCGGATCAATAAGGCTATGTCCCAGAACGATGTTGTGTCACAGAAACATGAGAAACCACTTCGTCATACCGGCGTCCCACGGGGATTCCCTACGGTCAAAGCCGGTACCCAGAGTGCATTTTTATCCGGAATCCCTGGATTCCGGCCTGTGCCGGAATGACGAATTCAAGATCACAACACGGTTTGGGTACATAGCCTTTTACTGGGTCAGTCTGTAAAAACTTTGTTTGACCTGATCACATTCTTCGGCACTCCTGATTGCCTCACTCCACCGTCACGCTCTTGGCCAGATTGCGCGGCTTGTCGACGTCGGTGCCCTTGCGGCAGGCGTTGTGGTAGGCGAGCAGCTGCAGTGGCAAGGTCATCAGCAGCGGCGCCAGCTCGCCGCTGGCCGGGATGGTGAGTACGCGGTGCGCAAAGCTGGCGTGTTCAGTGCAGCCGGGCTCGGCAATCAGGTAGATCTGGCCGCCACGCGCTTCCACTTCGCGCAGATTGCTCAGCACTTTGTCGGTGAGCCGGTCGTGGCGCAGGCAGACGATCACCGGCATCGTTTCGTCGACGAGCGCCAGCGGGCCGTGCTTGAGCTCGCCGGCGGCGTAGCCTTCGGCATGGATGTAGGCAATTTCCTTGAGCTTGAGCGCGCCTTCAAGCGCGATCGGGTAGAGCAGGTGGCGGCCAAGAAACAGGGCGTGGTCGGCATGGCTGAGTTCATGCGCCCATTTGGCGATTTCCGGTTCAAGGGCAAGGGTATCGCTGCAGAACTGAGGAAGCCTGCCGAGCAGGTGCTGGTACTCCTGCAGGGTATGACGATCCAGACGCTCGTGTTGCTGGGCCAGTGTGGCGGCCAGCGTGAAGAGCAGCGCCAGCTGGGTGGTGAAGGCCTTGGTCGAGGCGACGCCGATTTCGATGCCGGCGTAGGTGAGCGCCAGCAGGTCGGCTTCGCGTGTCAGCGACGAATGCTGGACATTGCAGATCGCCAGCACGGTGACCTGGCCGCGCTCGCGCGCGGCGCGCACGGCGGCGAGCAGGTCGGCGGTTTCGCCCGACTGCGAGATGGCGACGATCAGCGTGCCTGCTGGCTCGCGCGCCAGCCGGTAACGATATTCGCTGGCGATGTCGACGCTGACGGGCAGGTCGGTCATTTCCTCGATCCAGTAGCGGGCCACGAGTCCGGCGTGATAGCTCGAGCCGCAGGCGAGGATGCGGATGTGCTGCACGCCCTGGAACAGCGCCTCGGCCTGCGGGCCGAAGAGCGCGGGATGAAAGCCCAGCTGCAGGGCGCGTTCGACGGTGCTGGCCAGCGCGGCCGGCTGTTCGAACATTTCCTTCTGCATGAAATGGCGGTAGTGGCCCAGGTCGGTTGATTCGGGACTCAGGTCGACGGTGCGGCACAGACGTTGCACAGGCTGGCCCGTGCTGTCGATGATCTGGCAGTGCTCGCGGCTGATGCGGGCGATGTCGCCTTCTTCCAGATGCGTGATGCGTTGCGTGAAGGGCAAGAGCGCGGCGATGTCGGAGGCGAAGAAGTATTCATTGAAGCCGCTGCCGATCACCAGCGGGCTGCCACGGCGCACGCAATACAGCGTGTCCGGTTCGTGCTGGCTGATGATGCCCAGCGCGTAGGCGCCTTCCAGTCTTTGCAGTGCGGCCTGGATGGCCGGCAGCACATGCCCGCAGTGCTGCAGCTCGGCGTGGATCAGGTGGGCGATGACCTCGGTATCGGTTTCCGAGGTGAAGGTGTAGCCGGCGGTAAGCAGCTGGGCGCGGATCAGTGCGTGGTTTTCAATGATGCCGTTGTGCACGACCAGAATGCTGTCGCCACCCAGATGCGGGTGGGCATTGGCCTCGCTGGGTTCTCCGTGCGTGGCCCAGCGCGTATGGGCAATGCCGGCTTTGGCCGTGGCATTGGCGCTGGCGCTGGCCAGCTCGCTGACGCGGCCCTTGACGCGAATGCGTGCAAGGCCGTTTTCGCCCATAAGCCCAAGACCGCTTGAGTCGTAACCGCGATACTCCAGCAGCTCCAGCCCGGCCAGCAGCATGGGTACGACGTTGCGATCGGAAATGGCGCCGACAATCCCGCACATGATTTGCTTCTCCAGATGTAGTCATCGTTATCTACTGAGTTATACGGCGCTTTATGTTGCAGTGCGATAACTGCAACACCTTAGCGGGCTGGTGAACGACAGCTTGTGGCCCGCTTTCACTGCGAAGCCGGGAAAAATGCAGGAAAACCAAAAACCAAGTCGCTGATTTTGCAGGCAGTGATTTGTGCCAGGCATTGTCCGCAGCCCGCTGCTTGACGTCGGGATGCCGGTCGGAAATCCGGTTGGTGCAACACCCTGCTAGACCGCTTTGCGACGCCATGCTTGCCTGCGTGCCGCTCGACGGATGGCAATGGCAGCAAGCGGCAGTGTTCCTAGATTGAAATCGTTGCCGCATGGGAGTGCATAATGGCTTTGCAACTGCTGGCTATGGGTGTGATCGGAGTGCGCCTGTACGATCGTATTCTTACTGCTCCGGCCCGCTATCCCGAAGAACTGGCCGACCAGCTCGTCGACGAAATCCACGCTTATCTGCCGCGTGCATCGCTGGAAGAAAAGGAGATTCTGTTCCTGCTGGTGCGTGACATGCACGATGTGCTGGCGCGGCGGTTTTGCGAGGTGTCCGAACCGCTGGCCCGCCGGCAGATCGCTTTTTTGCTGGGGGAAATGCTGCAACGCGCCAGGCGGCTTGCCCGTCATGGCGCAGTCTGATTCGTTCGGGCTTCGCTTGTTCGGCTTCGACCATCTGTAACGCGGGCCGGGCAGCGTCGCCCGGTCATATCCGCTATGCTTGCGTCAATATTTCATGGGCGAGTGACGCATGCGTATCCGTACTTCCGAATTGATTACACCCTTCTTTGGGCTCAGCGCCATTGTCTTGCTGTGCAGCATGGCATTTCTGGTGATGAAGCCGTTTCTTGGGCCCATCCTGTGGGCCGCCATTCTGGTCATCGCCACATGGGCGCCTTACCGTTTCCTGTTGCGTTTGTGTCGTGGCCAGCGTCTGCTGGCGGCGCTGCTGATGCTGGCGGCGCTGACCGGTTTGCTGTTGCTGCCGCTGCTGATCGGCGGCAGCCAGTTTGTCGAGCAGGCAGGCATGCTGGTCGTCAAGGTGCGTGACGCCTTCGCGCATGGCTGGCCGGCCCTGCCGGCATGGCTGGTCAAGCTGCCCTGGGTGGGGGCGAACATCGATCACTACTGGAGTCTGCTGGGGCAGGGCGACACCGAGCTGCTGGCCCGGATTCGCGAGTATGCCTCGCCGGTCGCGCATTTCCTGCTCGGCATCCTGGCGGCGCTGGGCCGGGGTGTGGTGGAGCTGGCGCTCAGCTTTGCCATCGCACTGGTCTTCTATTTGGAAGGGGAAACCGTGCGCAAATGGCTGGTGGCCCTGATGGGCAAGCTGGCCGGCCCGCGTGGCGACGAGCTGCTTGGCATCGCCGGCTCTTCGATCCGTGGCGTGGTCAACGGCTTTGTCGGCACGGCGCTGGTACAGGGGGCGCTGGCCTACGTCGGTTATCTGATCGCCGGCGTGCCCAATGCGGCAACCTTCGGTTTTGCCAGCTGTTTCCTCTCGGTGGTTCCTGGCGGTCCGGCCTTGCTGGGCTTGCCGGTGGCCGGCTGGCTGTATCACAACGGCGAAACGGGCTGGGCCATTTTCCTGGCGGTCTGGATGGTGGGGATCGTTGGCAGCGCGGATAATGTCGTCAAGCCGCTGCTGATCGGCAAGAACAGCAATCTGCCTTTCGCCCTGATTCTGTTCGGGGTGCTGGGCGGAGCCATTTCGATGGGCATCCTTGGCGTCTTCCTAGGTCCGACGCTGCTGGCGCTGTTTTATTCGCTGGCCAAGGGCTGGTTGTTCAATGAAATCGTTGAAACCGCGATGCCGCCAGCCGCCAGAACGGCGGCAGACCGCAAGACGGACACGGATGCCTGAGGCGTGAGGCGGCGAGACGCGGCTGACTGAGCGTGTTGCGCGCGGCGTCCCGCACAGTGGCGCCCCGTGGGGTGCGTGCCGAGCAGGTTTGCCGATCAGTAGTACCTCCTTTGGGCATCGCCAGACAAAAGCCCCGCAATTGCGGCAATGCCGCTCAGTTAAGCCTGAGCGGCATTTTTCTTGACTGGGTAACGGGTTTTGCTCATCTTCACTGTGCGCGGATAGCGCCGCTCGCTGCGACGTGGCGGCAGAATGAAGCGCTTGATGTTGCTGCGCATCGCCTTCAACTTGCCCGGGAT
>NZ_ATZJ01000026.1 GCF_000428145.1 Chitinilyticum litopenaei DSM 21440
CTTTGTGAGCCGCCAAGCACACTTAAGAGGAGTATCAAAGATGGACGACTTCGAAAGCCTAAGCCACAGCCGCTGGGAGTGTAAATACCACGTGGTCTTCATTCCCAAGTGCCGCAGGAAGGTGCTGTACGTACAACTCAGGCAGCATCTCGGAGAAATTTTCCGGAAGCTGGCAGAGCAGAAGGAAAGCCGGGTGCTGGAAGGGCATCTGATGCCGGATCATGTGCACATGCTGTTATCGATTCCACCGAAATTCGCGGTGTCGCAGGTAGTCGGGTACATGAAGGGCAAGAGTGCGATTCATCTTGCGCGGGTGTATGGGGAGCGCAAGCGTAATTTCGTCGGGCAACATTTCTGGGCCAGAGGCTACTTTGTCTCAACGGTGGGTCGTGATGAGACGATGATTCGGGAATACATCAAGAATCAGGAAAAAGAGGACCAGAGGCTGGAGCAGTTGCAGCTGTGGTCATAGGGCTTGCCACCTTGGGTGGCATTTGATTGGGGCGCGTTAGCGCCACCATTTAGCCGCTTTGAGCGGCTCACATTACGAAAGCCCCCGGCTTTGCCGGGGGATTGTTACAACATCACAGGGCCGGATCAATAATCAGGTGCGGCTATGGCTTGGCTGCAGTGAACGGCATTCCAGCCCTGGCAAATCAGCACGGACACTTGTTGACATTGCCCGCGCCGGGAAAGCGCGCATCCAGACAATAGCGGTAAAACTCCTCGCGTGTGAACGGCGTGGCGCCCGGGTGCTGGCTGCGCATGTGATCAACGTAGTACTCGTAATCGTGGATGCCCACCATCAGGCGGCAGGTCTGCACGACCTTTTTCGCTGTGTCTTTCAGATCGCTGAACCAGTCGGAGCCCAGACTGTAGCGCCGGAAATCTTCCGCACTCATCAGTACACCGTAGGGATTCGTTGCCCGCTGTTCGGCCACGTAGCGGTCATACGCATCCTGCAGTGCCTCGTCGCTGGCCGGAGCCACCCGCGTGCTGCGGGCGGACTCCGGGAGCAGGAAGCTCAGGTCAAGCACGGCTGCCCTCGGCAACGGCATCGGCGCCGATTTCGTGCACGGTCGGATGGGCGTGGGCCAGCGCCTTCCGGATGTGCACGATGGTGGCAATCAGCATGGTCACGGCCACCAGCATGAAGAAACCGCACAGCACCGCGTTGATCTGGTTATTGAAGACGATGCGTTCCATGTCGGCGATGCTCTTGGCCGGCGCCAGCAGCGTGCCCTCCTGAATCGCATTGCCGAAGCGTTTGGCCTGCGCGAGGAAGCCGATTTTCGGATTGTCATGGAAGATCTTCTGCCAGCCGGCTGTCATCGACGTGATAAACAACCAGGCGGTGGGCAGCAGCGTCACCCAGGCGTAGCGCTCCTTCTTCATCTTGAACAGCACCACGGTACCCAGCAGCAGCGCCATCGCGGCGAGCATCTGGTTGCCGATACCGAACAGCGGCCACAGCGTGTTGATGCCGCCCAGCGGGTCGGTGACGCCCTGGTAGACAAAGAAGCCCCAGCCGGAGACCGCCACCGCGGTGCCGATCAGGTTGCCGGTCCAGGAATGACTTTTCGCCACGCCCGGAATCACCACGCCGACGGTGTCCTGCACCATGAAGCGGCAAGCACGCGTGCCGGCATCGACCGCGGTGAGGATGAACAGCGCTTCGAACAGGATGGCGAAGTGGTACCAGAAGCCCATCATTGCGCGGCTGTTGAAGATGTCGGCGATGATGTGCGACATGCCCACGGCAAAGGTCGGCGCACCGCCGGCGCGCGACAGGATGGAATGCTCGCCGACGTCCTTGGCCATCTGGCTGAGCATTTCCGGCGTGACGACAAAGCCCCAGCCGTTGATCACCTGCGCGGCGCTTTCCACCGTCTTGCCGATCACTGCGGCCGGCGCGTTCATCGCGAAATACACGCCCGGATCAAGCACCGACGCACAGATCAGCGCCATGATGGCGACAAACGATTCGCACAGCATCGAGCCATAGCCGATCACGCGCATATGGCTTTCCTTCTCGACCAGCTTCGGCGTGGTGCCGGACGACACCAGCGCGTGGAAACCGGAAATCGCGCCGCAGGCGATGGTGATGAAGAGGAAGGGGAATAGCGAGCCCGAGAACACCGGGCCGCTGCCGTCGATGAACTGGGTGATCGCCGGCATCTTCATTTCCGGTGCGGCAAACACGATGCCGACGGCCAGGCCGGCAATTACGCCGATCTTCAGGAAGGTCGACAGATAGTCGCGCGGCGCCAGCAGCAGCCACACGGGCAGCACGGACGCGATGAAACCGTAGATCACCAGCGCGATGGTCAGCTGCGGGCCGGTCATGGTGAAGAAGGGCCCCCAGGTCGGGCTGGCGGCGATGTTTTCGCCGTAGACGATGGCGAGCATCATCAGCACGAAGCCGATAATCGAAATTTCACCGATGCGGCCCGGGCGGATGAAGCGCATGTAGACGCCCATGAACAGCGCAATGGGAATCGTCGCGGCAATCGAGAACACGCCCCACGGGCTTTCGGCCAGCGCCTTCACGACCACCAGCGCGAGTGCGGACAGGATGATCACCATCACGCCCAGCGCGCCCAGCATGACGATCACGCCGGCCACCGGCCCGAGTTCCTGCTTGGCCATTTCGCCCAGGCTGCGGCCATCGCGCCGGCTGGAGATGAACAGGATCAGGAAATCCTGCACGGCGCCGGCCAGCATCACGCCGACCAGAATCCAGATCGTCCCCGGCAGGAAGCCCATCTGCGCGGCCAGAATCGGGCCGACCAAGGGGCCAGCGCCGGCAATCGCGGCGAAGTGATGGCCGAACAGCACCCACTTGTTGGTCGGCACATAGTCCAGACCATCGTTGCGGCGCACGGCCGGCGTGGCGCGGGTGTCGTCGAGCTCGAATACCTTTTCGGCGATGAATTTGGAATAGAAGCGGTAGGCAATCGAATAGCAGCTCACCGCCGCCAGCACCAGCCACACCGCATTGACATGCTCGCCGCGCGACAGCGCCAGCATGGCAAAGGAGAACGCACCGACCAGCGCCACCGCCAGCCACACGCCCCATTGCTTGATCGGGTTCATGGCAAACCTCGTTAGGGATTGATAACGGGGTAATGCTAAGCGGCTGGTCTTGGCAAGCGCGGGTGCATGCCGGTGAGCGGCGCTCTGGCGTGGCGAGCGGTGCGGAAAACGCCCCGAGCGGTTGCCGCAGTGCGGGGATGATGCTGGGAAGTTCAGTCTGAATCTGAAATAATTACGCGATTTTTACTTATTGGTAACGTGTATGAAAAAATTGACCCTGTCCCTGCTTCTGGCTGCTGCGGTACTGGCTGTGCCGGTTTACGCCGCAGAGCCCGACTCACGGCAAAAGGCGACCGAGCTGATCGAGATGCTCGACATGCGCCGTCTGATGGATGCCGCGCTGGAAGATTCTATGCAAAGCGGCCTGGCAAGCAATCCGGAAATGGCGCCCTTTGTGCCGGTGATCCGCGAGTTTCTGGCCAGGCACATGAGCTATGACAGCCTGCAGCCGGAGCTGGTCAGCCTCTATGCCGACAATTTCACGGCCAGCGAGCTGGATGCCGTGCTCGACTTCTATCGCAGCCCGATCGGGAAAAAGGTCATCGAGCGCATGCCGGCCTTGATGAAGGCTGGCTCCGACATTGCCAACAAGCGTGTTGCCGCGCATATGCCGGAATTGATGGCGGCGCTGCGCGAAGCGCGCAAGAAGAACGATGCACAGGCCGCGCCGGCCGAGGCGACACCGGACTAAGTGCGCCGCCGCCGTGCTTGCCTGGGGTTTTGCTGCGGAATCTGGTCGAGTGGTTGGCGACAGGCGTGGCGGCGATGTGCCGGGTATTGCCCTGTAGCCAAATGGCTTGAATGGTTGGCCGGCTATACCCCAAGGGCATCCTTCAGCGGCTTGAGAAAGCGCCGGCTTACCGGCACGCAGCGGCCGTGGCGTGTGAGCAGCTCGGCGCCGCCGCCGTCGACGAGCCTGATTTCGGCGATGGCCTGCGGGTTGACCAGGTGCTGGCGGTGGCAGCGCAACAGCGGCGTGCGCTCTTCCAGGGTTTTCAGCGTCAGCTCGGTGAAGTGCTCGTTGCCGGATGTGTCGACGAGGTAAATCCCCGACAGCCTGGCCGTCACCGATTCGACGTCGGCCAGCGGCAGCAGCACGATGCGGTTATGCCCGTGGCAGGGCAGCTGCTGCAAGGGCTGCAATTCGATCAGCGGCCGGTAGTCGGGAACCGCGGATGACTGCGCGCGGCGCAGGCGCGCCAGCGTTCGGGCCAGGCGCTCGGGCTCGACAGGCTTGAGCAGATAATCGAAGGCGTGCGCGTCGAACGCGCGGATCGCGTGTTCGTCGAAGGCGGTGACAAAAACGATGCGCGGCATGTGTTCGGGGTCGAACATGCTGACGAGCTCGATCCCGGTGATCTTCGGCATCTGGATGTCGAGGAAGATCACGTCCGGGTTCAGCCGGTTGATCAGCTGCATGCCCTCGATGGCGTTGCCGGCCTCGGCGGCAATCGTGACATCCGGGTGGGCGGCCAGCAGGGCGCGCAGCTCGGCGCGCGCCAGCGGTTCGTCGTCAACCAGCAGGGCTTGCATGGGCGGTCTCCTCGCTCAGCGGCAGGGTCAGCGTGATGCGGGTATAGCGCTCGGTTTCGCTGGCGACGAGCAGGCCGAACCCGGGGCCGAAGCGCGCCTTCAGGCGCTTGTCGACCAGCCCCATGCCCATGCCGTCGCTCGCCTGGCGCGCGGTGAACAGGCCGGCATTGTCCTCGACATGCACGAGCAGCGTATCCGCCTGCTTGCCCGGCTCGGCAAACAGGCGGATGTGGCCGGTGCCCAAGAGGTGCGCCGTGCCGTGCTTGATGGCGTTTTCCACCAGCGGCTGCAGCGAAAAGGCCGGCAGGCGTACCTGGGCGTAGATGTAGGGCAGGTCGATGTCGACCTTGAGGCGCTCGCCAAAGCGCGCCAGCTCGATTTGCAGATAGGCGTTCACATGGTCGATTTCGTCGGCCAGCGTCACCGTTTCCTCGGGGCGCTTGAGGTTCTTGCGGAAAAAGGTCGACAGGTGCTGCACCAGCCCGCGCGCGCGGTCGGGGTCGAGGCGGATCACGGCGTTGATGGTGTTGAGCGCGTTAAAGAGGAAATGCGGGTTGACCTGCGCATGCAGCAGCTTGATCTCGCTTTGCGCCAGCAGCGCGCGCTGTGCGTCGATGCGCCCGGTGAGGATCTGGCGCGACAGCAGCCTGGCGATGCCTTCGCCCAGCGTGCGGTTCAGCCGCGCAAAAAGCCGTCCCTTGGGTTCGTAGAGCTTGATCGTGCCGATCACCTGGTCGTCGGCATCCTGCAGCGGAATCACCAGCGTCGAGCCCAGCCGGCATTCGGGATGGATCGAGCAGGTATAGGCCACCTCGTTGCCGTCGGCATGGACAACGCGATTGTCGCGAATGGCCTCCAGCGTGTGCGGCGAGGCAATCAGCGTGCCCGGCAGATGGTGGTCGGCGCCGGTGCCGGTAAAGGCCAGAAGCTTGTCTCGGTCGGTGATCGCCACCGCGCCGACGCCGGTTTCCTCGTAAATGATGCGTGCCACCTTCAGCGAATTGGCCTCGTTGAAACCGGCGCGCAGCAGGCCTTCGGTGCGCGCGGCAATGCGCAGCGCGTGCGCCGAAAAGGCGTTCGAGTATTTTTCCAGCATGGCGCGGCGGTCGAGCAGCAGGCGCATGAACATCGCCGCGCCAATGCTGTTGGCGGTGAGCATCGGCAGCGCCACGCTGTCCACCACGGCGAAGGCGGTGGCATACGGCCGGGTGACGGCCAGGATGATCAGCATCTGCAGGATTTCCGCCGCCAGCGCCACCACGCCGACCAGCAGCGGCTGGAACAGCAGGTCGACACGGCCGCGGCGGATCAGCGCGCGGTGGATCAGCCCGCCCAAGAGTCCCTCGGCAATGGTCGAAATCATGCAGGCCAGGTCGGTGGGGCCGCCCAGGCTGTAGCGATGCAGGCCGCCGGTGAGGCCGACGGCCAGCCCGACCGATGGCCCGCCCAAGAGGCCGCCGAGCACGGCGCCAATCGCGCGGATATTGGCAATCGATTCGCCGACCTTCAGGCCCAGATAGGTGCCGAGAATGCAGAAGGCCGAAAAGGCCACATAGCAGGTCAGCTTGTGCGGCAGGCGGATGGTCACCTGCATCAGCGGCGTGAACAGCGGTGTCTTGGACAGCAGCCAGGCAATGACCAGGAACACGCAGGTTTGCTGCAGCAGCTGGCTTACCAGCAGAATTTGCTCGGACACGATGCGCTCCTCTCCCGGCCATTCCGCGCGGCCGGATGGTGCCGGCGCGGTCGCAGCAGGTATACCGCAGGCGGCAGGCGACGGCCATGCAGGTTTGTCCCTATCCGCCTGGCCGGCGCCACCAAAGCCTTGCGTTTGCACGGGTGTGTGCCCGTTTAGGCTTGGGTGTGTCGAGCAAGCCCATGCTTGCAATTGGTTATGTAGCTATGGGTCTGGCGGTATCAGTGTGGCAGCAGAAAGTGCGGCAGGGCGATCAGTGCGACGCCGGCCAGAATCAGCAGCACCTGCTGGGCGGTGTCACGCAGCTGCGGACGCTTGTGCAGGCCGGGGATCAGGTCGGCGATGGCGACGTAGATCATGCTCGCGGCGCCGATGGCCAGCAGATAGGGCTGCAGGTGTTCGACAAAGTGCAGCGACCACCAGGCCAGCAGGGCGCCGGCCAGTGCGGCCAGTGAGGACAGCAGGTTGAACAGCAGCGCGCGCGCCTTGCTGTAACCCGAGTGCAGCAGCACGATGAAATCGCCGACTTCCTGCGGGATTTCGTGCGCGATGATGGCCGCCGCCGTGGCAATGCCGACCGAGGTGTCGGTCATGAAAGCGGCGGCGATCAGCGCGCCGTCGAGGAAGTTGTGGAAGGTATCGCCGACGATGATCATCACCCCGGCGCGGCCGTGCCCATGGTCGTGGCCATGACCGTGGCTGTGTTCGTGTGGCTCGAGCTCCTCGCATTGCTCGTGGTGGCAATGCCGCCAGATCACCAGCTTTTCCAGGATGAAAAACGCCAGGATGCCGGCCAGCAGCGTCATCGAAATCGCGGCGGCCGAGGGGCGTTCGCTGGCGGCTTCGCCTGAGTGCGGCGCGTGCTCGGCGACTGGCGCTGCGGCGGGTGTTTCTGCCGCGTGCTCGTGCTCATGCCCGTCGTGCTCGTGCTCATGGTTGTCATGGGCCGCGGCGGGCGCCGAAGCCGGTGCCAGTGTTGCATGCGCTGCCGACGCTTCGGCATGGTCGTGCTCGCCAAAGGCGTGCGGCAGGATTTCCAGGAAGGCCGCGGCCAGCAGCGCGCCGACGGCAAAGCTGACCAGCTTCGGAATCCAGCTCGGCCGTGCCGAGTAGGCCAGCAGCGCGGCGGTGACCACGCTCAGCAGGCTGCCGGCGAGGGTGACGAAGACGATCCAGCTTAAGGTTGACATGGCAATTTGATGGTCAGCGACGGGGAGGGGCGAAGTTTACCGCAAAATGCAACTTGGTGGCGTTTGACGGTGTTTCAGGCTGGGTGGCCGCGTGGCTAGCGGTAGCTTACTCCGGAGCGCCGCACGCTGGCCTGTCGGGCGTAGCCCAGCTTGTTCAGCCGCCAGCGGATATTCCACAGCGCCGCCATCGGCTGTGCAACCTTGGGGCCGACGATGACTTCGGTCTTGCCGCTACTGAACAAGAACGGCGGCGTTTCGCAATACAGGCAGCCGGGGTGGCGCTCGTCGGCCTTGATGCGCGGGTCGCCAATGTGCAGCACCCGCAGCGCGCGCACTTCCTTCTCGGTCGAATACTGCTCGTCCTTGTACAGGTAGAGCAGCTCCAGCAGGATCGCCGCCATGCACGACGACACGCGGTTTTTCAGCGCCTGGTTGTCGAGTTGGTCTCGCAGTTGCTCGACGCGTTCGATGGGCGCTGCGAGCCGTTTCAGTGTTGCAGCGATTTCCTTGTCGCCATAGCGGATTTCATACAGCGGTGGTGGCTGATCATGGGCTGGCTCGCTGGGTGTTCTGGATTGTGTATCGCCGTTTGTGCTTTGCGACAAAAAGGCTTCGTGATTGGCTCGGCTTAGCATCGTGCGTAAAGCATCCTGCTCACTCATGTTTGGTGTGAAGGTTAGGCAAAATCCGTCGCCGTCACGGCCGTAAGCGCGCCACAGGTCCAGCCGGTCCGATTCTTTGGTGAGCGACGTGACGAAAACGGAAGGCAGGATGCTGATACTGTCAGGGCAATAGTCGAATTGCGAATGATAGTGGCGGTCGATTAGTGTTTTCAGTTTTGCGCTGGTTTTTGCTGTTTGATGCTCTTCCTCTAATGCAACCGCCTTGGGTTTGACTTCAAGCAGTCGACGCCCTTCGGTGGGGTCGTTCATGTAATCGACATGGTACTGGCGCAAGCAGTTGCCGCCAGGCTTAGGCTGTCCGTTTGGGTCGACGCTCAGGATGCTTTCTATGGCTTCCCAGCGCGTGAAGTGCGACAGTGGAATTGCTTTCTTGACTCGATGTTCTTCGCGGATGGTAAAAAAAACAAATTCCAGTTTGTCGAGTGCGTCTTGAAGTTCGCTGCATAGTTCCTGGGTAACGCCGGCCTGTTGCAGCTGGTTGCCTGTGTCCGAAATGAGTTGGTTGGAAAAGTACAGATGCGCATGCGGGTCTCCAGCTTCATGTGCTTTGGCAAACCAGTATTGTGCCTTGTCCAAACGCTTGTCACCCAGTGCACCACTCTTGTAGAGCAGGGCCAAGTTCAGCATGGCTAGGGTGTTACCAAGGTCGATAGCTTGTAAGAGTCGTTCTTCTGCTTTGGGGTAGTCTGGTTTCCCAAGTTCACCGCGAATGTACATAAAAGCAATACCAACCATCGCTTCAGGCAGGTTTTGTTCAATTGCTAATTCATACAGTTTTGCAGCTTGTATGTAATCCGGTTCGCCAAGTCGGCCGTCATGATATAGCGAGGCCAAGTTGAACATAGAGGCTGCATGGCCTTGCTTGATCGCCTGTTTGTAAAATTCTTCGGCTTTTCGGTAATTGGGTTTACCAAGTTGGCCGGATTGATGCATCAGCGCCAGATTGAACATTGCGGCAGGATGCCCCAGCTCCGCAGCCTGCTCATACAGTTTTGCTGCTTCGGCAAGATCGGTTGGACTGGCACCGTCGTGGTCAAGAGCCAGTGCCTGCTGGAAAAGGGCTTCCGCCTGTTCGTGCGGGGATGGGGTTGGCTGTGCTGTATCGTTCATGCTGGCCGTGCCGTGTGAATTCGCAATGCCGGCAAGCATACGGAGTGCGCTGGTCTCGCGCAAACACAGTGTCAGTCATGTGCGGGGTGGGTGCTTGTTGGTGTGCCTGCCTGATGGGTATTGCCACGCAGCCATTCACTTCAAAGGGTTGTAGCTACATACCCGTCGTGGCTTGTTGTGCTGTGCTCAGTCCGCGAGCCAGATCAGACTGGCCATCCTGCCGGTTTGCTGGTCGCGACGGTAGGAGAAGAAGCGTTCGCTGTCGCTGACCGTGCACAGGCCGCCGCCGTAAATGGCACGGATGCCGGCGGCATTCAGGCGCTGGCGCGCAAGCAGGTAGATGTCGGCCAGCCATTTGCCTGGCGTGGCTGCCGGCCGGAAGGCGGCGGCGGCGTTGGCGTCATGCGCCATGAAGGCATCGCGTACCTCGCTGCCGACTTCAAAGGCATCCGGCCCGATGGCGGGCCCGAGCCAGGCGAGGATGTCGCCCGCTGCGGTCTGCATTGCGGCGACGGTGGCTTCCAGAACGCCATTGCACAGGCCGCGCCAGCCGGCATGCGCGCCGGCGACCACCGTACCGGCGCGGTCGCAGAACAGCACCGGCAGGCAATCGGCCGTCATGATGGCGCATACAGTATTGGGGATGCGGCTGAAGCTTGCGTCAGCATTGGGCTGTGGCTGCATACCCGCAATATTCATGACTGCCGTGCCATGCACCTGATTCAGCCAGGCCGGCTCGCTTGGCAGGTGGCGGGCCAGCAGGGCGCGGTTGGCGGCGACGTGGGCCGCTGCGTCACCGACATGCGTACCCAGGTTGAGGCTGGCGTAGGGCGGCGGGCTGATGCCGCCCAGTCGCGTGGTCTGCAGCGCGCGCACGCAGGCGGGCGCGGGCCAGTCGGGAACGAGCAGGCCGGCTTCAGTCACGGACATAGATGATTTCGCAGTCATGATCGTCGTCTTCGTCGTCCCAGTCGTCGTCGCCTTCGTCATCGGGATGGGCGTCAAAGCGCAGCGCGGCGAGCAGGTTTTCAAAATCCTGCGGGATGGGCGCTTTCCACTGCATGGTCTTGCCGCTTTCCGGGTGCACGAGCGCCAGCTTTCTGGCGTGCAGCGCCTGGCGCTGGAAGTCGTCCAGCGCCAGTTCCACCTCGGGAGAAACCTTGACCGGCCGGGCGTTGTAGGTCGAGTCGGCGGCCAGTGGATGACCGATGTGGGCCATGTGCACGCGAATCTGGTGGGTGCGCCCGGTCTCCAGCTGGCATTCGACCAGCGTGTGCGCACTGAAGCGCTCCAGGACGCGGTAATGCGTGACGGCGGGTTTGCCGCCGTGCACCACCGCCATTTTCACGCGGTCGCGCAGGTGGCGGCCGATCGGGGCATCGACGGTGCCGTCGCTGGCAATCGCCCCCTGCGCGACGGCCAGATAGTGCCGCTTGACGGTGCGGGCCTGCAGTTGCTGGACCAGATGGTTTTGCGCGGCCAGCGTGCGCGCCACCACCATCAGGCCGCTGGTGTCCTTGTCGAGCCGGTGCACGATGCCGGCGCGCGGCACGCTTTTGAGTTCGGGATAGTGAAACAGCAGGGCATTGAGCAGGGTGCCCGACCAGTTGCCGCTGCCGGGGTGCACGACGAGGCCGGCGGGCTTGTTGATGATCAGGATGGCGCTGTCCGCATACAGGACGTCGAGCGGGATGTCTTCCGGCTGGAAGGCAATTTCGTCGGGATCGGGGCGGGCGTCCACGCTGAGCGCCTCGCCGCCCCAGAGTTTGTGCTTCGGGGTGGTGACGGTCTGGCCGTCGACCGTGACCTGACCGTCCTTGATCCACTGGGCAAGCCGGCTGCGGGAAAAATCGGGGAGCAGTTGCGCCAGCGCGGCGTCCAGCCGCATGCCGGCGCAGTCGGCCGGAACAGCAAGGACACGGCGGTCAACTATCTCGCTATAATCGTCGAGTTCGTAATCAGGATGCATCATGAGAACCATTCTACCGCGTTTCCTGCTGTCCGCTTGTGCCCTTGCGCTGATCACCGCCTGCTCGTCGACCCCCGTGCAGGAGGAAGACAAGACCCGTGGCTGGACGGCCGACAAGATTTTCAATGAAGCCAAGTCCGAGCAGGCCGCGCGGAACTGGGTCGAATCGAACAAGCTGCTGGAAAAGCTCGAGGCCCGCTATCCCTATGGCCGCTACGCCCAGCAGGCCCAGCTGGAAATGGCCTTCAACCACTACAAGGATGAAGACCCGGTGCTGGCGCTGGCCGCCATCGACCGCTTCATCAAGCAAAATCCGGCGCACCCGAGCATGGATTACGCGCTCTATCTGAAGGGCCTGGTGAATTTCAATGACCGCCAGGGGTTCCTGTCGATGGCCGTACCGCAGGACATGTCGCAGCGCGATCCGCAGGCCGCGCGCGAGTCCTATGCCGCCTTCCGCGAGCTGCTGACGCGTTATCCGGAAAGCAAGTACGCCAGTGACGGCGAAATCCGCATGCGCTACCTGATCGGCGTGCTGGCCAAGTATGAGCTGCACGTGGCGCGCTACTACTTCAAGCGTGGTGCCTATCTGGCTGCCGCCAACCGCAGCGCCGCCGTGGTCAGCAATTTCCCCAACACCAAGCAGGTCGAAATGGCGCTGGGCATGATGGTGCAGTCCTATGACAGGCTTGGCATGGCCACCCTGCGTGATGATGCGCTGCGCGTACTGAAGCAGAACTTCCCGCAAAGCACGGCGGACAAGGATGACTTCACCTACGATCCGGACTGGTGGAAGCCGGTTTGATGATCCGGTGAAAAAAATGAGGGCGCGTGCTTGACAGGGGTTTAATCACCCTCTATCATGCGCAGCTCTTGTCGGGGGTATAGCTCAGTTGGGAGAGCGCTTGCATGGCATGCAAGAGGTCATCGGTTCGATCCCGTTTACCTCCACCAAGACCAAATTACACAGATTGCGTTGCTTTTGATTGTTGGCAGCACAGTTTTGTCCCCATCGTCTAGAGGCCTAGGACACCGCCCTTTCACGGCGATAACCGGGGTTCGAATCCCCGTGGGGACGCCAAATTAGTCCGGCGTCGCAGCAAGACGCAAGACGCAGGACAGGCCAGAACAATCGTGGGGGTATAGCTCAGTTGGGAGAGCGCTTGCATGGCATGCAAGAGGTCATCGGTTCGATCCCGTTTACCTCCACCACTTTGACACACAGGCAGTTTCTGTATGTCCCCATCGTCTAGAGGCCTAGGACACCGCCCTTTCACGGCGATAACCGGGGTTCGAATCCCCGTGGGGACGCCACGATAACTGATGTGAACTGCAGTACAATGAGAAGCCGGCGCAAGCCGGCTTTTTCATTTTCAGCCTGGCAAAAAGGATGGGGCATGCAGCGGGTCTTCTGTCTTTATACCGGTGGCACCATCGGTTGCGTTCCTGGGGCCGACGGCTTGCGCCCCGCTCCGGATGGCATGGCCGAGCGCCTTGCCACCGAGGCCGGGGCGCTTGGTTGTGCGCTGAGTTTTGCTGCCTTGCCCGAGCTGCTCGACTCCTCCTGCATGCTGCCGGCCGACTGGCATGCAATTGCCTGTCGCGTGGCTACCGCGCTGGCTGAGCATGATGCGGTGCTCGTGCTGCACGGCACTGATACGATGGCCTATACGGCGGCGGCCCTCAGTTTCCTGCTGGATGGCCTGGCGCGGCCGGTGGTGCTGACCGGTTCGCAGCGTCCATGGGGGCAAGAGGGCAGTGATGCACCGGCGAATGTCCGTTTGGCGCTGGAAAGTGCGCTGGCGGGGCAGGCGGGCGTCTGGCTGGCCTTTGGTGGCAAGCTGCTGCCGGGGCGTCATGTGCACAAGGTGGCGGCCGATGCCGATGACGCCTTTGCTGCCCCTAATGCCCCGGTGTCTCCGCTGGCGGAGGTGATGCCGCACCCTGCGCCCCTGCGTGTGAGGGCGCTGGATCCGACCTTGCGGGTGCTGGCTGTGCGCCTGTATCCCGGCTCGGCCGCCTGGCTCGCTGCGGCGCTGCGCCATGATCCGCCGGATGCCCTGCTGCTGGAATGTTATGGCACTGGCAACCTGCCCGACGATCCGGCGCTGGCGGTGGTGTTGCGTGAACTGGCGGGGGGCATTCCTCTGGTGGCCTGCAGCCAGTGCCTGTCCGGCGAAGTACAGCTGGGGCGTTACCAGGCGGGTAGCCTGCTGGCAGAGCTTGGCGCGTTGCCGGCGGGACGGCTGGGGGCGCCGGCCTGCCTGGCCCAGCTGCATGTGCTGCTGTCCACCAGTCGTGATGCTGCCGAGCTGCGGCAGCTCTGGCAGACAGGCTGATCTGCGGCTGCGGGCATTCCTTCCGGGGCGTGGTCGTGGTATAGTCCCGTTCTCATTGACGTTGCCTTGCGCAGCGGCTTCGACGGCGGGTCTCCCCGCATGGCTAGAAGGTGAACCTGGTCAGGTCCGGAAGGAAGCAGCCACAGCTTTTGATGCCAGTGCCGGGGGTCGGGCTCGCCACCTTCCCCATATTTCATGCTGATTGTTCCACCCGCTGCGCATTGTTGAGCGCGGTCAAGGACGCTTGCGGGCAATCCGCGCAGAATACGTTACGCAAGCTGATGCTTCGTGTATCTCCAGTGGTAATTTCCGCCGCGTCTTTACGCGGCGGTTTTTTTTGCACGCCGCTGCTGACGCACAAAGAAAAACCCCGCCGGGGCGGGGTTTAGGCTGGCCTGGGCCGGTTTATTCAACCTTGGCTTTCTTGCTCAGCTCGTCGATCTGCTTTTGCACGGCTTGCTGCTGCATTTGCTGCTTGATCTGGTCCTTCACGTCCTTGAATTCCGGCGCCTTGTTTTCGCGCACGTCATCAACCTTGATGATGTGGAAGCCAAACTGCGACTTGACCGGCGCCTTGCTGATCTGGCCCTTGCCCATGGCGGCCAGGGCGTCGGCGAATTCCTTCACGAACAGCTGCGGGTTGACCCAGTCGCCCTGCGGGCCGTTCAGCTCGCCGCCCTGAGTCGCGCTGGTCTTGTCGATGGACTTGCTCTTGGCCAGATCTTCGAACTTCTTGCCCTTTTTCAGCTCGGCCAGGATCGCGTTGGCTTCGGCTTCATCCTTCACCAGAATGTGGCGGGCCTTGAATACCTTGCCGCTGGCGCTGGCCTTCATCTTGTCGTATTCGGCCTTCACGTCGGCATCGCTCACCTGAGCCTTGCTCATGTAATCGTTGATCAGTGCGCCGACCAGCAGTTGCTGCTTGGCCAGTTCCATGCCGCTCAGGTAGTCGGCGCTCTTGTCGATGCCGCGCTTTTGCGCTTCCTGCGCCAGAATTTCTTCCTGGATCAGCTTTTCCTTGATGCGTGTGCGCAGTTCCGGGCTGTCCTTTTGGCCGCGCTGGGTCAGTTGCTTGATGACCGCATTCATGCGGCTGTCCGGAATGGCCACGCCATTGACGGTGGCGACGGCGGCAAAGCCGGTGGTGCTCAGGGCCAGCAGGCCGCCAGCAAGGGCGAGGGAAATACGTTTTTGCGTAAACATGCAGTTTCCTTTGTATTGCGCTCAGGCAGGGCCTGGGTGGGTTAGAACTCGTCCGGGGTCAGCGCCCGGATGCTGAGTGCGTGAATGCGGTGCGGCATCAGATCCTTGAGGAGATCCTTGACCATGCGGTGCCGGTCCAGCAGGCGCTGGCCAGCAAAGGCCGACGACACCAGCAGCAGATTGAAATGACCGCCGCCGCCATTGCCGGCATGGCCGGCGTGGGCAGCGCTGTCGTCCTCGATCAGCAGCTCCTGGGCTGCCAGCGGCGCCAGGCGGGTACGGATTTCGTCTTCCAGCGTCATGTCAGGGGAAAACCTGCTTGAACGGCTTGACGATCACGTCGGCGTAGACGCCGCAGCTGCGGTAGGGGTCGGCAGCGGCCCAGGCCTGCGCTTCGGCAAGCGAGGCGAATTCGGCGACGATCAGGCTGCCGGAAAAGCCGGCCGGGCCGGGGTCGCTGCTGTCGATGGCGGGGAAGGGGCCGGCCAGCACGAGGCGGCCGGCATCTTGCAGGGCCTGCAGGCGCGCGAGGTGTGCCGGACGGCTGGCCTGGCGCTGGGCCAGCGAGTTGGCCACGTCGGTGCCGATGATGCTGTAAAGGGGCATGGATGATCCGGGATGTCAGTCGGCCTTGGCCTGCGCCAGTGCCTCGTCGGTTTCGGTAATGTGGCGGGCCAGATAGATGCTCTGGGCGATCACGAACAGGATGGTCAGGCCCAGCGTGCCGAACACCTTGAATTTGACCCACAGCGCTTCGCGCAACTGATCACAGGCAGCGGGAGCGCAGCTGCTGAATGTCTCGAAGCTTTGCCAGAATGCGGCGGGAAGATGGAAGGCCACCAGCAGGTTGAGCACCGCCATGCCGGCAAAAAACAGTGCCCAGGCCCACAGCAGACGCAGCCAGATCGCGTCGGGAATGCTGAGCTGGGCGCCCATCATCTTGCGGATCAGGTTGAGGCCCTTCAGATACCAGGCGCCCAGCAGTACGGCACAGAACAGCGCGTACAGCGCGGTCGGTTTCCAGTAAATGAAAGTGCTGTTGTGCAGCAGGATGGTGGCACCACCGAGCACGCTGATCAGGGCAAGGTTGATCCACAGCATGGTTTCCACCTTGCGGTGGCGCAGCCAGCTGTAGGCAACCTGGGCCAGGGTGGCGACGATGGCCGTGCCCGTGGCGATATACATGTCCTTGGTGACCGTATAGGCGCCAAAGAACAGCAAGATCGGAAAGAGTTCAAACAGAAACTTCATCGGGTCCGCCTGAAGAATGAGCGCTGATTATGCGGCTGTAGTGTCAAGCCGGCAAGCCGTGCCGGGCGGTAATCTGCACCAGATCGCCCGGCCGGGAGGCTGCCTGTTGCCGGCATCACACACCGGCCCCCTGCCGTGACGGGCGAGGCGGCTTGCCGGCTTAGCGGCGCGTGAGCTCATCCCAGACCTTGTTCAGGCGCTTCACTGAGACCGGGTAGGGGGTGCGCAGTTCCTGGGCAAACAGCGAGATGCGCAGCTCCTCCAGCATCCAGCGGAACGGCAGCAGTGGCGCTGTGTCGCGCCCTTCGCGCTGCCATTTGGCGAGCTCGTCTTCCCAGCGTTGCCACAGGGCGGCGACTTCGGCGCCGCGCTGGGCATCGCGCGCCGGGTTGGCGACCCGCTTTTCCAGACGGATGCGCATCGCCTGCAGATACAGTGGCAGGCGTGGCAGCTGCTCCCAGGGGGTTTGCTGCATAAAGCCAGGGTATATGGTTGCAGTCATTTGCTGCTTTAGCTCGTGGCTTAATACCCCTGATTTGGCAATCAGGCCGGAGACCGGCATGAATTCACTGGCGACCGCGGCGAGCGTGGCGAGTGCCGCGTCGCGCACCGAGGGCAGCCGCACCTTGGCGCGGTTTTTCTGTTCGTCGAAATCCTTCTTGCGGCGCGGCGGCTCGTCCTCGCCGAGGAAGGCCCGATTGCAGATGCAGGCCAGCAGGTCGTCCAGCAGCTGGTCGGCATTGCCCAGGGCGCGCAACGCGATGGCATGCTGGCTGAAGTTCGGCAGGCTTTTCGGCAGCTGTTTCAGGTGCTCCTTCAATTCCAGCTGCAGCAGTTTCACTACGCCGGCGCGATGGGCGGCGAGTGCGGCGTGTTCGGTGTCAAAGAGCTGGATGGCCAGTACTTCGTCTGCGGGCACCAGTGCCGGGAAGCCCGTCATGTTGCGGCCGTTGCGCCGGAAGTTCAGTTTGGCGGGCAGGTCGCCGAAATCCCATTTTACGATGCCGGTTTTCTCGATGCCCGTCGTGTCGTCACCGGCGTCGCGGAAGGTCAGCTGCGCGGCTTCGCCCAGCTGGGCGCGCAGTGCGATCAGATCGCGGCCTTGCGCCAGCTCCTGACCCGCATCATCAATGATGCGGAAATTCATGCGCAGGTGCGCGGGCAGCTCGGCGCCGGCAAAGTCGTCGGCCGAGACTGGCTGGCCGATGCCGCGCGTAACGGCCTGCGCGAGCTGCGGCAGCAAGGGCTCTTCGCGGCTGGCCTGTTCCAGTTCGCCCAGCATGCGCGTGGCGAATTCGGGCACCGGCACGCACTGACGGCGCAGCGGCTTGGGCAGCGCCTTGATCAGCAGGGTGATTTTTTCGCGCAGCATGCCGGGCACCAGCCAGTCGAAGGTCGCGTGATTGACGCGGTTCAAGAGGTGCAGCGGTAGCGTGAGCGTCACGCCATCCAGCGCATGGCCGGGTTCGAAGCGGTAGGCCAGCTTCAGTTTCGCGTCGGCGAGCTTGAAGATTTCCGGATATTGCTCCTCGGTGACCGTCTGCGCGCTGTGCAGCATCAGGTCGTCGCGCGTCAGAAACAGCAGTTTCGGCGTGGTCTTTTCCGCCTCGCGCCGCCAGGCTTCGAAGCCGGCGCCATTGACGATGTCGGCGGGAATGCGTGCATCGAAAAAGCGGAACAGTGCTTCTTCGTCGACCAGCACATCCTGCCGGCGAGCCTTGTGCTCCAGTTCTTCGACGTCCAGCAGCAGGGCCAGATTGTGGTCATTGAACTTGCCCTGGGTTTTCAGATTGAATTGCACCAGCCCTTCGCGGATGAAGCATTCGCGCGCCGCGGCCGGATCGATGCTGCCGTAATGCACGCGGCGCCGGTTGACGATGGGCAGGCCATACAGCGTGACGCGCTCGCTGGCGACCACCTGGGCCTGGTCCTTTTCCCAGTGCGGGTCGAAATACTGGCGCTTGACCAGATGCGGCGCGAGGGTTTCCACCCATTCCGGCTCGATGGCGGCAACGGTGCGGGCAAACAGCTTGCTGGTTTCGACCAGTTCACCGGCCACCACCCATTTCGGTCTGGCCTTTTTCAGGCCGGTGCCGGGGAAAATGTGGAACTTGATGCCGCGCGCGCCGAGGTATTCGTCCGACTCGGTCGATTTCATGCCCAGCTGGCCCAACAGCCCGGTCAACAGCGCCTTGTGCACCTGTTCATAGGTGCCGGGCTTCTGGTTCAGTTGCCAGCCGATGTCATCGACGATGTCCGCGAGTTGGCGATGCAGGTCGCGCCATTCCCGTAGGCGCAGCCAGGAGAGGAAGTGTTCGTGGCAGCGCTGCACCAGCTGGCGGTTCGAGGCCTTCTCGCTGCTTTCCTTCTCAAACCATTGCCACAAGTGCAGATAGGCGAGGAAATCGGATTTCTCGTCGCGGAATTTCTGCTGGGCGCGATCGGCCGCCTCGCGGGCGTCGAAGGGGCGCTCGCGCGGGTCCTGCACCGAAAGGCCGCTGGCAATGATGAGGATTTCGGCCAGGCAGTGCTGCTCCTGGCCTGCCAGCAGCATGCGCCCAAGGCGCGGGTCGACCGGCAGGCGCGCCAGCTGCTCGCCAGTGTGCGTCAGGGTATCGCTCTCATCGACAGCGCCCAGTTCGCGCAGCTGGGCATACCCGTCGGCAATCAGGCGGCCCGAAGGCGCTTCGAGGAAGGGAAAGTCGTCGACGCGGCCGAGCTTCAGCGCCGCCATGCGCAGGATGACCGCCGCCAGGCTGGAGCGCACGATTTCCGGATCGGTAAACGCGGCGCGTGCCTTGAAGTCGTCTTCGCCATACAGGCGCACGCAAATGCCCGACGCCACGCGGCCGCAGCGGCCCGCGCGCTGGTTGGCCGAGGCCTGGCTGATTTTCTCGACCTGCAGCTGCTCGACCTTGGCGCGCGGGCTGTAGCGGTTCACGCGCGCCAGGCCGGTATCGATCACGTAGCGGATGCCGGGGACGGTCAGCGAGGTTTCGGCGACATTGGTCGCCAGCACGATGCGCCGGCCGTTGCTGCGGCGGAAGATGCGCTGCTGGTCTTCATTGGACAGCCGGGCAAACAGCGGCAGAATTTCGGCGTCGCGCAGCTTGGCCTTTCTGAGCTCTTCGGCGGTTTCGCGGATCTCGCGCTCGCCGGGCAGGAAGACCAGCACATCGCCATTGCCGTCTCGCGCCCACAGGTTTTCGACGGCGTTGACCACCGCTTCTTCCATTTCGATTTCGGCGTCATCCTCGTCGCGGGCCTGCAGTGGCGCGTAGCGCACTTCCACCGGGTAGGTGCGTCCCGATACTTCGATGACCGGCGCGCCACCGAAGTGTTTGCTGAAACGCTCCGCATCAATGGTCGCCGAGGTGATGATGACCTTGAGGTCCGGTCGGCGCGGCAGCAACTGCTTGAGGTAGCCCAGCAGGAAGTCGATGTTCAGGCTGCGTTCGTGCGCCTCGTCGACGATCAGCGTGTCATAGGCGGCGAGAAATTTGTCCGACAGCGTTTCGGCGAGCAGGATGCCGTCGGTCATCAGCTTGATGTAGCTGTTGGGGCCGGTGCGGTCGGTGAAGCGCACCTTGTAGCCGACCAGCTGTCCGGGTTCGCTGTGCAGTTCTTCGGCGATGCGTTGCGCGACCGAGCGCGCAGCCAGCCGCCTTGGCTGCGTATGACCGATCAGGCCGTGTACGCCACGACCGAGTTCGAGGCAGAGTTTGGGCAGCTGGGTGGTTTTCCCCGAGCCGGTTTCCCCGCAGACAATGACCACCTGGTTGGCGGCAATCGCGGCCAGCAGATCATCCTTCTTCTGGTTGACCGGCAGGGCGTCGTCAAACTGGGGACGCGGCAGTTGCTCGCGGCGCCGGCGGGTTTTCGCCAGTGACTGGGCAAGCTGCTCGTCGAGCTGGGCTTGCAGGCGGTCGGCCGGCTGCTTGCGGGCGATGCGCTCGGCAAGGTTGCGCGCCAAGCGCTGCAAGGGCTGGCGGTCCTGGCTCTGGCAGTCTTTCAGTTGCTGTTGCAGTGCGGCGGGGATTCGGGACATCGGGCGGGGCTTGTGTGCGATACCAAGCCCGGGATTCTAGCATGCGGGCTCAGGTGCTCCCGAGCACGATCAGGTGGGCTGCCTGCGCAGCGCGTTCGACGGCGTGGACCGTGCAGGGCAGGCTGGCGGCATTGTGGCGGTCGAGCCGGGTCGGGCCTTCGCCGTCGAGCAGGCTGGCGGCGTTGCTGCTGATGGCTTCCAGCGGTTCGCCGATCAGCTCGCCGGGCGTCAGCCCCAGCAGATTGCAGGCGGCATAGTTGGCGAATTCGATGCCGCCGTTCTCGATCAGCAGGAAAGGGTGAGGCAGGGCATCGGCCATGGCGTGCAGCAGGCTGTCGCCGCTGGCCAGTGCGGTTTCGGCGGCCTTGAGGTGGGTGATGTCGATGGCGATATTGAGAATGTAGGTTTCATCATCGCGCACCAGCGGCTGCTTGGTGACGTCGAACCAGTGCACCTGACCGTTGGGCATGGTCCACTGGTCCAGTACGCGCACGGTGCGCTGCTGCGCGAGTACTTCCTCGTCGCCACTGGCAAACGGACGGTCCGGATCCATCCAGGCCATGTGCGACTGCACCAGCAGTTCGTGGCCCAGTGCAGATTGCGTTGCGCGATTGACCAGCAGGAAGCGGCCATGCCGGTCGCGCACGAAGACCAGTGACGGGCTGGCGTCGATGATCTGGTGCACAAACAGTTGCTGGTGAAACAGCGCCTCTTCCATGGCCTTGATGTGGCTGATGTCGCGGATGATCGCCAGGCAGCGGCTGTTGGCCAGTGGGATCAGGCGGGCCTCGTAGGTATTCTGCTCGCCATCCTGGCCCAGCTGGTATTCGAAGCGCTGCGGGGTATTGTCGCTGTGCAGCGCGATCAGCGCTTCCAGATAGAGGCGCGAGGCACGGCTGGGCAGAATGCTGCTGAGCCTGTCCTTGTCGCCGCCGCCGCTTGGGTGGTGCTCCAGGCGTCCCTTGTTGAGGGGGGTGATGGTGCGGTTGCTGCCTTCGATGAGCCAGAGCAGGTCGGGGATGTCGGCGAGCAGTTCGCCATGCCCGGGCGGCGGCGTGAATGCGGAAATTGTTTGCGTCTGGGTTGCCGGGAGTCTGCCCTGGCGGCGCGTGCGTTCGTGGTTGAGGGCAAACAGATTGGCGGCAATCCCGATGGCAAGGGCGGCGTAACTCAGCAGGGGAATTTCGGCGATCAGGAACAGCAGGGCGGCCAGCATGAAAAGGCCGCCGGCCATGTTGGCAATGCAGGTGGGACGCAAATACCAGGGGGGCGCTGCCGGTTTTCCGTGAGCCGTTACGGCCATTGTTCAATCCCTGTCGAAAACGCTGATGTTGACGGTAAGTGCGAGTGTAACCGCAAACCGGATGCAACAATACGCGTGCCCGGGTTTTTCGTGGCCGGAGTGCAACAAAGACGTGGGGAAGGAAGTGGCGGAGCGGACGGGGCTCGAACCCGCGACCCCCGGCGTGACAGGCCGGTATTCTAACCAACTGAACTACCGCTCCGCAGCGGTACTAACAAATTGACGCGTACATTGCAGGAGTGCAAGTTGGCTAACCTATGCCAACTGAACTGCCGCTCTGCAGCGGTGGTGGGTTGTGACGGGATCGAACCGCCGACATTCTGCTTGTAAGGCAGACGCTCTACCAACTGAGCTAACAACCCATGTGAGGTATTGCTGGTTTACTGCTGTGTTGCTGGCGGAGCGGACGGGGCTCGAACCCGCGACCCCCGGCGTGACAGGCCGGTATTCTAACCAACTGAACTACCGCTCCGCAGCGGTACAAGCTTTCACCAGGCATCATTGCAATCAATTGATAACCTACGCCAATTGAACTGCCACTTTGCAATGGTGGTGGGTTGTGACGGGATCGAACCGCCGACATTCTGCTTGTAAGGCAGACGCTCTACCAACTGAGCTAACAACCCACTGGGTGTTGCCAAATTTACTGCTGTGATGCTGGCGGAGCGGACGGGGCTCGAACCCGCGACCCCCGGCGTGACAGGCCGGTATTCTAACCAACTGAACTACCGCTCCGCAGCGGTTTCTTCTAGAAGAACTGGTGGGTTGTGACGGGATCGAACCGCCGACATTCTGCTTGTAAGGCAGACGCTCTACCAACTGAGCTAACAACCCTTCGTCTGAAGAGGGGCGCATTTAATCACGCGGCCCCGGGTGCGTCAAGGAGAAAGCTGAAAAATCTTTGTGGAAATGCCTAGTCCCTTGTTTTTACATGAATGATGACCGGCGCCTCGGGCCTGCGGCTGGCAATCCGACGAAATTCAGTGTTTGCTGATGTACCTCGGCCCGAGCTGGCGCTATGATTTGCGCCTGGCAAGAGGAGTATAGAAGGCTATGAAGCGCAGCAACCCCGGCATGTCCCCGCAGGATCAGCGCAGCGCTTTGCGCGTTCCGGTCAATTGCAAGGTCAAGCTGCGTTTTCCGGATCTGGGCATCTCGTATTATGGCGACTGCACCGATCTCAGTGTGCAGGGGCTGACGATACGCACCAGCTATGTACCGCGCCCGCAGGAAGAATTCGAAGTGTATGTCATGCCGCCGGCCGCGGGGGGCGCCAGTCGCCAGCCCATGGCAGCGCGCGTGCGTGTCATGCGCTGTCACGAGGTGCAGCGCGGTGCGCTTTATGAACTTGGTCTGGCCATTCTTGATGTGCTGCGCTGAGTCTGCGCAGCGCCTGCAGCGGGCGTGGTAAGCTAGCGCGCCCTGCGCTTAAGGCAGGGGTGAATCCACATTTGCCCGCCTCCCGTCATGACCGCCATTGCCCTTCGTATCGACGTCACCCATCTTGCCGGCCTGAATCGCGCCTTGCCCTTGCTGCTGGATCTGCTGCACGAGCTGGAGGCTGGAGCCAGCGTTTGCGTGGCGCTGGGTCGCGACTGCTCCGGGCGCGAGTGGTCGGCAAGCTGGCGTCAGCGGCGCATGCTGGGCTGGTCGGCGCTGGCATATGGCCGCTGCTGGCCTGCGCCCTTGCTGGCGCGCAAGGGACGCGATGTGCTGGCCAGGCTGGCCGCGTCGGGGCTGGAATGCGGTCTGATGCCGCCGTCGTCCGTGCGCTGGCGGCGACTGGTCAGGACGCGCTTCCTGCCCGAGTCCGCCATTCTGGCCGAGCTGGACGAGGCGCAGGCACTGTTCCAGCAGGCCTTCGGGCGTCAGGCCGAGCTGTTTGCCGCACCCGCCAATCACATGAACCGCACGGCTTACCGTCTGCTGCAGCGCAAGGGAATGGCCTGGGTCTCGGCCTGCCGTGGCGAGCAGCCCTTCTGGCCGGTGGCCGATGGCGAAGCGGTGCAGTGCATGGCCCTGCCGGTCAATCAGCCCGATTTTGCGCTGCTGGCCGGCTCAGCCAGTGAGCGCGAGCAGCTCTTGCGTGACAGCGCGCAGTGGCCGGAAGGCCGTTATGCCGTCATGCAGCTGGACGCCGAATCCTGCCTGCAGCCGTCCGCGCTGGCTGCGCTGCGGGAGTTGCTGACAGGCTGGCTGGCCAGTGGTCATCGCATCGTGGCGCTGGGGCAACTGGCCGAAGCGCTGGCCTTGCCGGCCTTGCCCCACCACGCGCTGGAGTGGGGCGCTGCTGGCGCGCACGACAGGCAGGGTCTGGCCTTCCCCTGATCCTGCCGTGCGGACAAGCGCGCAGGCAACAAAAAACCGCCGGATGCATTTCGGCGGTTTTTTATTTCCTGCATAGATACAGCGTCGGGTATCAGCCGTCAGCCGTTATGGTCAATATCAATTCACGCAATACCTCGGGCGCCTGCTCATTGCTGACCTGGCAGGTGCCGGCATTTTCATGGCCGCCGCCGCCGTATTTCAGCATCAGCTCGCCGATATTGGTTTGCGAGGAGCGGTTGAGGATGGATTTGCCGGTGGCAAACACGGTGTTCTGCTTCTGCACGCCCCACAGCACGTGGATGGAGATATTGCACTGCGGGAAGAGCGCATACACCATGAAGCGGTTGGTGGCGTAGATGGTTTCCTCCTCGCGCAGGTCCAGCACCACCAGATTGTCGTAGATGCGGCTGCAGCGCTGCAGCTGTTCCTTGGCCGCCGCCGAGTGCTCGAAGTAGAGTTCGACGCGCTCCTTCACGTCCGGCAGCGCCAGGATGTCGTCGATGCCGTGATTGCGGCAGTACTGGATCAGATCCATCATCAGCGCGTAATTGCTGATGCGGAATTCGCGGAAGCGCCCCAGCCCCGTGCGTGCATCCATCAGATAGTTCAGCAGCACCCAGCCTTCCGGGTTGAGGATTTCCTCGCGGCTGAAATTGGCCGAATCGCCCTTGTCCACGGCCTCCATCATCTCGGTGCTGATGTTCGGAAAGCGCTCGGCGCCGCCGTAATAGTCGTACACCACGCGCGCGGCCGACGGGGCTGCCGGGTCGATGATGTGGTTCTTGTTGTCCCCGGTATTGCGGATGGTTTCCGACAGGTGATGGTCAAAAGCCAGATGCGCGCCGGCCACGTAGGGCAGGTTGGTGGTGATGTCGCGCGCGGAGATCGCGATCTTGCCATCCTGCATGTCCTTCGGATGCACGAAGAGGATGTCGTCGATCAGTTCCAGCTCGTTCAGCAGTACCGCACACACCAGACCATCAAAATCGCTGCGCGTGACCAGACGGAATTTCTGTTCTGCCATTCTCAGGTTCTCCCTTGTTTGCAGGTATCGACTTACTTTTTAGAAGCTGCGCAGCCGGCTTGCCGGAAAAAATCAGGCAGGTCTGGCGGCCTTCACCACATTCATGGCGGTTGCCACCAGGCCGGCGACATCGCCGACATTCTGCGGCAGCAGCACGGTATTGCCTTCCTTGGCGATGTTGGCGAACGCCGCGACATACTGCTCGGCGACCTTCAGATTGATCGCCTCCAGCCCGCCCTGGTTGCCGATGGCGGCCGCAATGCGGGCGATGGCCTCGGCATTGGCCAGCGCCATCAGGCGGATCGCCTCGGCGTCGCCGGTCGCGCGGTTGATCGCCGCCTGCTTTTCGCCTTCGGATTCGTTGATGGCCGCCTGCATATCGCCCTGCGAGCGCTGGATCGCCGCCTCGCGCTGGCCGTTGGCCAGGTTGATCTGCTCTTGGCGCACGCCTTCCGATTGCGCGATGCGCGCGCGCTTCTCGCGCTCGGCGGTGATCTGTTGCTGCATGGCGTGCAGGATTTCCTTCGGCGGCGTCAGATCCTTGATTTCATAGCGCAGCACCTTCACGCCCCAGCTGGTGGCGGCTTCGTCCAGTGCCGAGACCACCGCGCGGTTGATCTCGTCGCGCTCTTCAAACGTCTTGTCCAGTTCCAGCTTGCCGACCACCGAGCGCAAGGTGGTCTGCGCCAGCTGGGTGATGGCCAGCACGTAGTCGCTGGTGCCGTACGACGCCTGCTCCGGGTTCATCACCTGGAAGTACAGAATGCCGTCCACCTGCAGCTGGGTGTTGTCACGCGTGATGCAGATCTGGCTGGGCACATCCAGCGGCACTTCCTTCAGGCTGTGCTTGTAGGCGATGCGGTCGATAAAGGGAATGACGATGTTCAGCCCCGGCTGCAGCACCGCATGAAAGCGACCCAGCCGCTCGACCACCCACGCATTTTGCTGCGGCACGATCTTGAAGGTCTTGGCGATGAAGATCACCACCAGCAGGAAAAGCGCAATCGGAAACGCGTACATCAGACACCTCCGTAATGGCCTTGGCAGGCCTTTCTATGGGTATATGGATGAAGCCAATGCTGTGAAATGGTTTGAGTGCTATGGGTTTGTGGGTATTTTCGGCTGTGCATGCCGGCTGACGGTGAAGTGCACGCCATTGCGGGCCACGATGTAATACTGCGCCACCGTGTCGTCACGCGACTCGCCTGCCGCCAGCACCGCATCCCACTGCGTGCCGCGATAATGGATGCGCGCATGCGTTTCATCGAGCCAGCTTTCGATCTGCACGCGCTCGCCGATGTCCTCGACGCGCTGGGCCTGCAGCGGAATCAGCCGGCTTTTCCAGCGGCGGATGACATACAGGCTGATCAGGCAGCCGATCGCGGCGACGATGAGCTGCAGCGCCAGATCGCCGCCCAGCCATGCCGCCAGCGCACCGGGCAGGATGCCCACGGCGAGCGCCAGCAGGTAGAACGTCCCCGTCGCCATTTCCAGACCGGCCAGCACCAGAGCGGTCACCAGCCACCAAGCCAGAACAGACATGCGCATCTCCTTCGTCGATCACCCGCGCGGCGCGCTTAACGCTTAGAGCCGCGAGGCGGCCGGATCGTTCCTGCCGCGCCGTCGGGCGGGTACACTGGCTACTGTAATCCAGCCGTCAGGGCTTGGGTAGTGTGGCGAGGCTGTGTGTTGGCGGGATGCGCCGCTTCCCCGCTTCGCGGTTTTTTTGATTCAGGGAAAATTCATGGGATTGATTTGCAGATTGTTTGTTGGTCTGGCGCTGGTTTTTCCGCCGATGACTGCGATGGGAAAAGTTCAGATTTGTGGTAATTCTGGCGGTGAAATTATGAAAGGTAATGAGCAGGTTGGGGTTTTTATTAATGAATGGATCGAGGCGATTATTCAGGGAGAGATTGTTGCAATCCTTGCACTGGATGAAGAGTTGTCCACTTCCTTGATTCGCACTAGTGACGAGTTGAAATCGCATTGCAATCGTCGGCGAGAAGGGAAGGAGATGCGGTATGTGTTTCAGGTGCAGGGGCGGCAGGTTTATCCCGAATCCGCCAAAGGAAGTGAAGTCAGCTTGCATATGATTAATGCCGATACGTCTGACTTTGCCGACATTTGCCAAAACAGAGGGGCTTTGAGTGAGGGGCTTGGCAAGAAAAGCCTTGCATTTTTCTCTGTGCTTGCTGATCAACGGGATGGAGCCAACCGTTTCAGGCGCCCCGACAAAAATGGCAAACCAATTCGTGAGTCCACGCACTTGATCGTGCTTGGTGATGAGGTGCGCAAATCCTTCCAGGGCGAACCGACCTGGTGGAATGCCGGAGGCGATTTGCAATGGAAGTTCCCGAATTATGGCGGTTGCTCAATGGAGGTTTTCAACTACTATCGGAAAAATATCGGTATCCGTTAGCCTGCTTGGCCGGCAATGATCGATTTGATCCAGCCGTAGGTACGGCAGCGCGAAATCGCAGCAGACTTTGCGCCGTGACATCCCGCAAGCACAGAAACAAAAAGGCGCACCACCCGGTGCGCCTTTTTGTTGTGCTGAATCCGCTTACGCGCTCAGCGTTTCCACGCCGCCCAGATAGGGGCGCAGCACCGTCGGCACGGTGATCGAGCCATCGGCGTTCTGGTAGTTTTCCAGTACGGCGACCAGCGTGCGGCCGACGGCGAGGCCGGAGCCGTTCAGCGTGTGCACCAGCTCGTTCTTGCCCGCTTCGTTCTTGAAGCGCGCCTGCATGCGGCGGGCCTGGAAAGCGCCCATGTTCGAGCAGCTGGAAATTTCGCGGTAGGTGTTCTGCGCCGGCAGCCACACTTCCAGGTCGTAGGTCATCTGGCTGGAGAAACCCATGTCGCCGGTGCACAGCAGTACCTTGCGATACGGCAGCTCCAGCAGCTGCAGGATGCGTTCGGCGTGGCCGGTGAGTTCTTCCAGCGCCTCGGCCGACTTTTCCGGATGGACAATCTGCACCAGTTCCACCTTGTCGAACTGGTGCTGGCGGATCATGCCGCGCACGTCACGGCCATAGGCGCCGGCCTCGGAGCGGAAACACGGGGTGTGCGCGGTGAACTTCAGCGGCAGCTCGTCCGCCTTCAGGATGGTGTCGCGCACGAAGTTGGTCACCGACACTTCGGCGGTCGGGATCAGGTACAGCGCGCTGTCGTTGTGCGGCACCTTGAAGAGATCTTCCTCGAACTTCGGCAGCTGGCCGGTGCCATGCATGCTGGCCGCGTTGACCAGATACGGCGTGTAGACCTCTTCGTAGCCGTGTTCATTGCTGTGCGTGTTCAGCATGAACTGCGCCAGTGCACGGTGCAGCCTGGCGATGTGGCTCTTCAGTACGGTAAAGCGTGCACCGGAGAGTTTTGCACCGGTTTCGAAATCCAGCCCCAGCGGTGCGCCCAGATCGACGTGATCCTTTACCTCGAAATCGAAGACGCGCGGCGTGCCCCAGCGCAGGATTTCCCGGTTCTCGCTTTCGTCCTTGCCGACCGGCACCGCATCCATCGGAACATTCGGGATGGCGGCCAGCAGCGCTTCCATCTTGCCCTGCAGATCAGAAAGTGCGGTTTCGCTGGCAGCGAGTTCACTTTTCAGGTTTTCCACCTGCGCCATGATGGGCGCCACATCTTCGCCCTTGGCCTTGGCCTGCCCGATGGACTTGGACACGCTGTTGCGCTGGGCCTGCAGTTCCTGGGTCTTGGTCTGCAGGGTTTTGCGCTCGGCTTCCAGCGCCGCGAAGGCGGCGGTGTCGAGGTCGAATTTGCGGGTCTTGAGACGGGCGGCAACGCCGTCGAGGTCATGGCGCAGTTGGTTGATGTCCAGCATGGCGGGCTCGGATGAATAAGCAAAAGGCAGATTCTACACCAAGCACAAAGGGGGCGCGCAGTCTGGCCGGGGGGGAGGGCAGGCTGCGCAATACGATTCGTGTTCAAGAGGGTGCTACTTGCTTTGGGCGTATCTTTCCGATTCAAGCTTCTAGCTCGCTCAGTAGTTTTTGTGCCTCTTCAACCTCGACCTCACACATATTTTTGCTACTGATGGCGAGTTTCAAATATTCGATTGTTCTTTCGTTTTCTTTAGGACTAACCAGATACAGTTTTGCTAACTCCAACGCACCGCTTCCATCTCCGGACTCAATGGCGCGCTCAAACCAATGTTTGGCTTTTCTGATGTCGCCTTTAATCCGGAATGAAATCCCTAAATTGACGAGTGCGGAAATCTCCCCGCCTTCTACAGCTTTAAGTTCCCACTCAATAGCTTTGTCATAATCGCAATTGACACCTTCTCCGCATGTATACATTACTGCTACACGCAGCATACAAGATGTGTCCCCCTCCATTGCAGCCTGCATGAAGGCTGCGAATGCACCAGCGAAATCCCCCTTCTCGTAGAGCTCATCGCCTTTCAGGAATAGTTCGTCAGTTTGCATGTTGAGTCACCAAATATGTTGCAATCAACCAGTTTGCAGCAGTGTCGCCGATAGTACTTTATAGAGTTCGCACAGCTCCGCTGCCTCCGGCGGATTGGCGCCGGCCCTGGTGCATGCCAGGCTGCCGGCGGCAACGGCGTGGCGCAGGTGGGTGGCACCGTCGGCTTGCGGGTGCTGCATCAGGCTCCAGATCAGCCCGCCCATGCTGGCGTCGCCCGCGCCGACGGTATCGACAACCTTCATCTGCGGCGGCGTCTGCTGCCAGTGTGCGTCACCGTGATAGAGGCTCGCGCCGGCTGCGCCGCGCGTATAGAGATACAGCGCCTGCGGATTCCAGCTGCGCAGTGTGGCAAAGGCCGCCGCTTCGTCGTCCGTTCTGAACAGCCCGCGCAGGTCTTCGTCGGACACCTTGATCACGTCGGCAAGCTGCGCCATTTCCCGCAGCACCGGGTCGTAGTCCTCGTTCATCAGCACGCGGAAATTCGGGTCGAAGCTGATTTTCGCGCCGATTGCGCGCGCGTCGCGCGCGAGCTGCAGCAAGGTGTTTGCCAGTCTGGGGCGGGCCAGACTGATGCCGCCAAAATGCAGCCAGATGTCCCGGCTCAGCCAGCCGGCGGGTAGCTGCGCCGGGTCGAAGTGCAGGTCGGCGCTGTCGTCACCGACGAAAAAGTAGGCCGGCGGATTGGTCTGGTGCACGACGGCGAGCAGTGGCGAGTGCGCGTTCTGCTGCAGAAAGCGCAGATCAAGCCCCGCCGCGCGGCTCGCCTCCACCAGTTCATCACCAAAGCAATCGCGGCTGACCGCGCCGGCAAAGGCGCTGGGGATGCCGAGTTTCGCCATCACGCGGGCGACGTTCCAGGTCGCGCCGCCGACCTTGGCGTGCCAGGCGTCGCCGTCGCCACGGATCAGGTCGGTGAGCGCCTCGCCGGCGGCAATGAAGCGGGGGAAGGTCGTGCTTGTATTCATGTTCTGGGACTCCGCTGGCTGGTCATGAGCCTGACCCAGGCTTCGAGTTCATGTGCATGGCTGTCAGTGCTGAATGACTTGCTTCGTGAACCGTTTGCATCCTGATAAGTAACCCAGACAATCTGTTCTTCGATGATCTTTTTCAGGCAATAACCATCACGCAGAATGCTGTGCGAGTCATTCAGCCAGGAGCGAATTTCTTCATCGCTTTCGCATTCGATGGCGGCAGCAAGGACGGGGAGGAGTGTCTTCAAGTTGCTTTTCTGAATGACTTGCGCCGCAGTGGCGCGAATCGTTTTGCTTGTATCGCGCAATGCGTTGGCGTAAATCTGCTCGTGCAAGGGGCCGGGAGCAAGAAATTGCAAAGCCATCAAGGCTTTGCTGCGCATCGCCTGCTTTTTACTGGTGGCCATCTCCGCAATCGCCTCTTGTGCGGATGGAAATGCGTTTGCCAGTTTTCCCAGCATTTCGACCACATTCTCAGCCAGTATGCTTTTCGGGCTGGCGGCGTACGTGAGCAGTGTGGCCAACTCGGAGTTATCAAGCTGGCCATTTTGCAGGGCGCTGAGCGTAATGTCGGCCGCTTCGCGAAATGGTGCTACCAAGTCCGGATAACGGGGGGCCAGATAGGTGTTGATCCAGTTTTCAGGAATTTTGTACTTGACTGTGCTCATCCAGTCTTGACTCCGAGTTTTGTGTTTGGGGAGGGCCGAAATCAATCGGCTACTTAACGGACAGCTCCCTCACAAGGCATTCAGCGCTTCGTAACACGCTCCCATCGTGTGGTAATCGACCTTGCCGGCGGGGCTTTTCTCGTCGCTGTATTTGCTGTTGTCCGACCGCAGGATACGCCACCAGCCGCCGTGCTGGTGATCGACGAAGTGTTCCCATGAATACGCCCACAGCCGCTGGTAGTCATGCCAGTATTCCGGTTTCCCGGTGCGTTTGGCGAGCAGCGCGGCGGCGGCGAGGCTTTCCGCCTGCACCCAGAAATACTTGTCGCTGTCGCAGATTTCATCCTGTGGGCCGAAGCCGTAATACAGGCCACCATGCTCGGCATCCCAGGCTTTCTGCAGCGCGGTGGTGAACAATTCTTCCGCGCGCGGCAACAGCCAGGGTAGCGGGCGGTGGCGCTCCAGAATCAGCAGCAGCTTCGCCCACTCGGCCAGATGGCCGGGCTGGTAGCCCCAGGGGCGGAAAATGTTGGTCTTGTCGTCGCGGTTGTAATCCCAGTCCACCGACCAGTCGCGGTGGTAGTGTTCCCACATCATGCCGTTCGCCAGCGCGGCCTGGCGGTTGGCGATGTTGTTCGCCAGCAGCTCGGCACGGTCGAGGTATTTCACGTCGCCGGTGGCTTTAAAGGCCGTGAGCATTGCTTCGCAGGCGTGCATGTTCGCATTCTGGCCGCGGTAGGGTTTGAGCTGCCAGTCTGCGGTGGCTTCGTCGGCATACAGGCCGTAATCCGGTTCCCAGAAATGCGCTTCCATCAGCAGCCAGGTTTCTTCCAGCCAGGCTTTGGCTTCCGGCACGCCGGCCATCACGCCATGCGCGTAGGCCAGCACCACGAAGGCCAGCCCGTAGCAGTGGTTGGTCACGTCATCGACGGTTTTCACGCCGTCCTGCCATTGCAGTTGCCAGGCATAGCCGCCGGTAGCCGGGTCGCGGTGCACGCGGCGCAGGAAGTCCAGCCCGTGCTTCACACCGGCCAGATACTCGTCACCGCCGAAGTGCCTGTACGCCATCGCATAGTTGAAAACAAAGCGCGTGCTGCTGACCAGATGGCGGGTGTGTGCGTCGTACACCGTGCCGTCATCCTTGAAGAAGTGGTAGAAGCCGCCGCTTTCGTCAATCGCACGCGGATGGTAGAAGGCCATCGTGTGGCGCACGTGGGCCAGCAGGGTTTGCGGATTGCGGAAATCAGGCAGGTGCATGGGGGTCTCCTTGGCAATGGGGGCCGGTGCTGGATCGCAGCAACAGCCGGACAGGATGCAGGGTTTCGGATGCGGGGAGGTGCTCGGCTGCGGCCAGCAGCGCCGCGACACCGGCTGCGCCCAGCGCGGCCTTGTCCACCTGCACGGTGGACAGCCCGGCCGGGGCTGCGGCCGGAATGTCGTCAAAGCCGGCAATGGCGATGTCTTCCGGCACGCGCAGGCCGCGCTGCCGGCAAGCGGCCAGCAAGATCAGCGCGCAGGCGTCGTTGAAGGCGACGATGGCATCGGGCCGCTCCGGCAGTGCCAGCAGCTCGGCCAGCGCGGTTTCCGTGCCGCGCGCCAGCTCCACCCCCGGGGCAATCAGCGCTTCCAGTGCCGGGTCGGCCAGTCGTCCGGCCGCAAACAGGGCCTGCCGGTAGCCGCGCTCGCGCAGGCGGATCGAGTGGTGCGCCAGCGAACCGGACAGAAAGGCGATGCGCTGCCGCCCCGCGCGGATCAGCGCGGCGGTCATCTGGCGTGCGCCTTCCTGGTTGTCCGGGTTCACGCCAGGCAGCCCCGGTGCGCTGGTGTCGATCAGCGCCAGCGGTTTGCCCAGCGCCTTGATTACTTCAAGAACATCCGGCTCGATAAAGCCGGCGCACAGGATGGCGTCGGGTTCCTGCTGCATGATCTGGCGACGTATCGAGCCAGAGGCGTTTGTGGTGAAAGGCTGCAGGGCAATACCCTGTTTGTCGCAGGCCGTCTGTGCGCCGGCGATAATGGCCGCGTAGAAGGGCGACGTCGCTGCCGTGGCGTGGGTGTGGTGCACCAGCAGCAGCACGCGGCGCAGCGGCTCTCGTTGCAGGCGTTCCCTGTCGTAACCCAGTGCTGCGGCCAGCGCGATGACTTTCTGCCGCGTCGCCTCCGACACGCCGCCCTGATGCTTGAGCGCGCGCGAGGCGGTGCCGACCGACACGCCGGCGGCATCGGCAAGTTCGCGCAGGCTGATGCTCATACACCCTCCCGCGCATAGTGTTCGCTGAGCAGCGCCGGCTGCTCCTGCGCCACCTTCAGCACCAGCTCGCCAAACAGCGTATTCGCCCAGGCAAACCAGGCGCGGGTGAAATCAGAGGGATCGTCCGGCATGAAGGATTCATGCATCAGCCCGCTGCCGCCATCGCTGTTGACCAGCATCGTGAGGCACTCGCGAATTTCGCCGGCGTCGCGGCTGGTCAGCGCGCGCAGGATGATGCTCATCGGCCAGATGCGCGGAACCAGTGTGTGCGGGCTGCCGATGCCGCTGATGCGCCCGTCGCTGCTGCGGAAGTGCCAGGGGTTCGAACCGGAGAGCGCAAAACGGCGGGTATTGGCGTAGACCTCATCATCCTCAGTGCATGCACCCAGATACGGTAGCGAAAGCAGACTCGGCACATTCGCGTCATCCATCAGCAGCGCATTGCCAAAGCCGTCGACCTCGTAGGCCCAGATGCGGCCGTATTCCGGGTGGATGACGATGGCGTGTTCATGCAGAGCCGCATCCACCTCGTCGGCCAGTGCGCGGCTGCGGGCGGCCAGCGGGTGGCCGGGATAATGCTGGTCGAGCAAGTCGGCCAGCTGGTGCAGGCTGACGACGGCAAAGTGGTTGGATGGCACCAGGAACGGAAACACGCAGGCATCATCCGAAGGCCGGAACATCGACGCGATCAGGCCAACGGGCTTCAGCGGGTTGCCCCAGCCATTGCACGGCAGCGTGTCCGATTGCCAGTGCGTGGTGCGCGCAAAGCGGTATGGGCCGGGGCCGGCCTTGCGCTGCTGGGCAATCATTGTGGCTACCGCCAGCTCCATCGCGGCCAGCCAGTCCTGATCGAAAACATCCGCATCGAACACGCCCGCATTGAATACGTCAGAGTCGCGTGTTGCCTGCCAGTAGCCGTGCGCGAGGCGGATGGCGTAGCACAGCGAATCCAGCTCCCACTTGCGCTCGTGTAGTTCGGGCTTCATCTCGGTGTGGTCCGTCTTCCACTCGCTGTCACCGGGGCCGTCGTTGAAGGCGTTGGCATACGGGTCGATCAGGATGCAGTGCGTCTGCCGGCGCACGAGGCCAGCGATCATGCGTGCGAGTGCCGCGTCATCTGCCGCCAGCGGCAGGTAGGGCCACACCTGCGCGGTGCTGTCGCGCAACCACAGCGCGTGGATGTCGCCGGTAATCACAAAGGTATCCGGCCGGCCTTGTTCGTCGTCGCGGTGGAAGACGGTGGTGTCGAGCGTGTTCGGGTAGCAGTTGGCAAACAGCGCCCGCAGCTTCGCATCCGTGATGCGTGCAGACACCGTGGCAATGGTCGCCTCGACGGCGATGGACTGGAAGCGCGGGGTGGCGGGGCGGTGGTTCACTTGCTTGTTCCTCTTCGACTCTTGTTCGGCGGCAGGAGGGCTGGCCGGCGGTAGGATGGGTTGAGCGCAGCGATACCCATCACAAGCCATTCCGATGGGTATCGCCCTTGACGGGCTCAACCCATCCTACGGTTTACATACCCTTCATCTTGCCTTGCCTTTCTCTGCGTCTCTGCGTTGAAAGGGTTTCTCTGTGTTTCTGTGGTGAACCGGTCTTACAGCCGGGTGACCGGATGATCGCGCAGGCTGGCGACGATGCTTCCGCTGGCGTCGGTCAGCCACAGCTGCGCACGGCCGGCGGCGAGCTGCGTTTGATAGTGCCGGCCACTGCGCGGGTCGCTGAACTGCAGCAGCTGGTCGCGGCTGGTTTCGCTGATCGCGATCCACAGCGTGTGGCCGGCGAAATGCTGCGCGTGCAGGAAGACGCCCATCGGCGCTTCGCCCTGCCAGATGAAGTCGGCGGTGAGATTGGCGGCATGCAGCGCTTCACGGTACAGCGTGTTCAAGGCTGCAGGATTGGCATTCAGCTCCAGCGGCAGCGGGTGCCACAGAATCTGGCCACGACGTCCTTGGCCGAAGGGGATGCGCTGCAACAGCGCCGTTTCGCCATCGGCTGCGATGCCCGTTTCGATGCGGGCAATCGCTTCGCCGGCAAAGGTGGCGCGCAATGTTTTACCGGCGATATCGCACGGTTCTTCGCGGCTGAGGTTGCGGATGCTGGCTTGGTCAAACGGCGCGCGCGCGGTGGCATTGAAATATCGGTCAAGCGTCGCCGGGCCGGTCAGCAGCAGCGTCACCGGATGTGCATCGAGCAGCGCGGCAATTTGCGCCCAGCAGCCGTCGTCCAGATTGAACGGGCAGGGCAGGAGCAGCAGTTGCGGCGGTGCGCTCATCAGGCAAGAGAGATCGTGATCGGAAACTGCTTGTAGATTGACGCCCAGCTCGAAGCCAAACTGGCGTACCAGCGCTTGCGTTGCATCCAGGGTGGTACGGCGGTTGCTGTAGTCATTGGTGAACGGGTATACAACGGCGGCCTTTGGCAGTTCACGGTTCTGGAGCAATACCCTGACCTTGCCAAAGAAATCGCCAAAGGCGGCGGTGATCTCGGCCTCGGGTTTCTGCGAGCCGTCGGAGCGGCAGGCGCCGATGTGCGACTCGTTGATATTGTCCATGTGATAGTTGATGTTCCAGATCCAGTGCACCGCGCCGGCGTTGCCATAGGCGTAGGAGTACGCGTATTTGCGCTCCAGCAACTGCATCAGCTCGACTTCACCGCGGCGCGAGCGGCCATTCGGGCGCTCGACGTGCATGATGCCGGTCTCCTGCACCAGATTCGGCTTGTGCGGCGTCTTGCTGAACAGGCTGTCCCAGCCCAGCGCGTCGTTCAGCCACCAGCTGTGCACGGTGGTGTAATCGACCGCATCGGCATAAAAGAACGCATGCGGGCGTTGCTGGCCAAGCGCCTCGTCCTGGCCCACGCAGACCAGCACATCGGGAACCAGCTCGCGGATACTGGCGGCCAGATCGGCGGCCCAGTCGCGGTGTGCGCTTTGCGTGAACAGCGCGTAATCGAGCCAGAGGCCGTGCTGCTTCGGGGCGATTTCGGTGGTGTTGAAGCCGATTTTCTCCGGCTGCGGCGGGCGGATGGCGGAAAAGTCCGGCAGTTTGGCCGGGCTCATGTCCCAGGCGGCCTGCCAGTGCGCAATGTCCGGATTGCGCGCGCGCAGCCAGTCGCGGAAGGCCTGGTTTTCGTGCTTGTCGTGCAGCGTGCGCGGGCCGACAAAAATGCGCTCGGGGTCAAACAGCGACGGCTCGTTGATCAGATCCCAGTGCACGCGTTTGGTATCGGTGTGGCGCGCCACCACGCTGCGGATGAAGCGCTTCTGCGCAGCACGGCTGCGCGGATCGAGGTAAGGGTTGCTGCCTTCCCAGGCCTCCGGCGTGAAGGCGAAGAAGGTGAAGCAGCACTCCAGGTCATGGCTGGCGCAGGTAAGGATAAAGGCGTCGATTGCGCGCAGCAGCGCCTCGCTGGCATGGCCGTCGACAAACATCAGCTGCCGCCAGGCACTCCAGATGCCGGTGCGCAGGTAATTGACGCCCATGCCAGCCAGCGTGGCCATATCGGCATCCCACACCGCCACATTGGGCAGCTGCAGGAATTTGCGGTGCACATCACTCGCCATATAGGTCATGCCGACCACCGGCATCACCTGGCCATCGCGCTCGAAATAATCGCGCCCGGCCTTCAGTCGCGTGCCGCGCGCCAGCAGCTCGGCGTCACGCCCCCAGAAGCCCTGTTCCAGTTTGATGACTTCCCCGGCGTCGCTGGTGAGTGTTGCACTGATTGCATAGCGGCCGGCCCGGATCGGGTAGGGCAGGGTAAAGCGTTTCGAGATCGGGCCATCCTGCAGGGTATCGAGCTGCAGCTCTCGTTCATCAAGGGCTTCAAGGCCATACGTGGTGGTGATCCGAGCTGTCCAGCGCTGGCCGCGGGTGGTGCCGAGCGCCTCGCCCTGCAGCGTCAGCGTGGCAACTTCGCCGGGCTCGTAGCAGGCAAAATCGGGCTTCAGCCACCACTCGGTCACGCCATGCGCGGCGTACTTGGTCAGGGTATCGAGCATGGCCATGCCGCCGTTCTGCCAGAAGGCCGCAGTCGGCTCGACATTCACGAACATCTGCCGCGATCCGGCCATGGCACCGCGCAGGCGCTCGATCATCACCACCGGGCTGGCAATCGCATGGCCTTGCGCATTGACGGCGCTGGCCAGCGGCACAATCCGCGCATCCATCGGCCCGGCCGAGCCGGAATCCAGCGGCTGATCCTTATCCTTGGTCGGCATCAGCACGAAACCGTCGGTCGCGGCTTGCGCCGACAGGCAGGCCAGCTGGCCATCCAGCCAGGGATGCAGGGCGGATGATTTCAGCTGTGTTGCCGCGCCGCAATCGACATGCTGGATTTCGTGAATGTCGAGTTCGCGAAACAGCGCGGCCTGCGCCGTGGTCTGCCCATGCTCATCAACCGGCAGCCCGAATGGCGTGCGCCCGAGGCTGACAAGGTTGCCGCCTTGCGCCAGAAACTGCTTCAGTGCCGGCCAGGCGGCGCGGGGAAAAGCGCTGCCGTAAAGGTGCACATACACGCTGCCGGCTTTGGCCTGAGTCAGTGCTGTGGCCAGCTGCCTGGCATTCAGGGCTTGCCACTGGTCTGGCAGTGTGTCGGGCAGTGGATGCGGAGCAGGGAAGGCCGGGTCGAGCAGAGCGTAGATGGTCATGGCAGCAGTCCGTGGAAGTGGTGTTTAGTAAATTATTAAAATCACTAAACGATTGCTGCATTGTGGACCGGGGCTGCGGCGACTTCAAGTCGTGTGGTGCGAATAGCAAGCCGTGAAAAATAACAACCCCGCACAGGGCGGGGTCGGGAACTCAGGATTTGCCGTTTTCATTGCGCCAGAGGGCGTCCAGCTCGGACAGGTGCCGCAGTTTCTCGGCGATTTTCCCTTCCAGTCCGCGCGGGGTCGGCTCGTAAAAACGTGTGCCTTCAAGTCCTTCGGGCAGGTAGGTTTCGCCGGCGGCATAGGCTTCCGGCTCGTCGTGCGCGTAGCGGTAAAGTTTGCCATAGCCGAGTTCCTTCATCAGCCGCGTTGGCGCATTGCGCAGGTGCTCGGGCACCGGGCGCGATTTGTCCTTGCCGACCAGTGCCATGGCCTGCTTGTGCGCCATGTAGCCGGCATTGGATTTGGGGGCGACGGCCAGATAGATCACCGCCTGCGCCAGCGCCAGCTCGCCCTCGGGACTGCCCAGACGCTCATAGGTGGTCGCCGCGTCGTTGCAGAGCTGCATCGCGCGCGGATCGGCCAGGCCGATGTCTTCCCAGGCCATGCGCACGATGCGGCGCGCGAGATAGCGCGCGTCAGCCCCGCCGTCGATCATGCGGCAAAACCAGTACAGCGCGGCATCGGGGTTTGAGCCGCGCACCGATTTGTGCAGCGCGGAGATCTGGTCGTAGAAATTGTCGCCGCCCTTGTCGAAGCGACGGTTGTTCAGCGACAGCGCCTCATTGAGAAATGCCGCATCGAGCTCGTTGCGGCTGCTGGCCCGGGCGGCATTGGCGGCCTGCTCGACCAGATTGAGCAGCCGGCGTGCGTCGCCGTCGGCCAGACCGATCAGTGAGGCGATGCCGTCGTCGGTGAAGGCCAGCTCCGGATGGTGGCGCTCGAGCGCGCGTGCGACCAGCAGGCCGAGCGAGGCATCGTCCAGTGCCTTCAGCACATAGACCTGCGCGCGTGACAGCAGCGCGGCGTTGACTTCGAAGGAGGGGTTCTCGGTAGTGGCGCCGATGAAGGTGACCAGCCCGGATTCGACGTAGGGCAGGAAGGCATCCTGCTGGGCCTTGTTGAAACGGTGTACTTCGTCGACAAACAGCATGGTGCGCAAACCGCGCTGGCGATTCATCTCCGCCTCGTCCATCGCGGCGCGGATATCCTTTACGCCGGAAAACACGGCGGACAGGGCCAGCATTTCGCAGCCAAAGGCGCGCGCCAGCAGGCGCGCCAGTGTGGTTTTGCCTACGCCGGGCGGCCCCCACAGCAGCATGGAGTGCGGCTGGCCGGCTGCCAGCGCCAGCGCCAGCGGCTTGCCGCTGCCGAGCAGGTGATCCTGGCCGACCACGTCGCCAATGACCTGCGGGCGCAGCAGTTCGGCCAGGGGCTGATGTGCGGGCGGTGTGCTGCTGAAGAGGTCTTTACTCACGGATCACGTCGGCGCCAGCCGGGATGGTGAAATTGAAGATGTCGACGGCAAGTTTGGGGTTGCGCTCAAGCTTGTCGAAGCTGATGCGGGTGGTCTGGTTGAAGTGGTCATCCAGCTCCATCGCCTTGACGCCAGCCTTGTCGAGTCCGATGCGGGCACGCTCGAAGCTCTGGTCTGGCTGCTTCGGGGTCAGCTCGACCCACTGCAGCTGGTCTTTCTCTGGCAGCTCTTTCAGCGTGTAGCGGCTGGCCAGATCGGCCTGGCCGGCGAGCAGTGCGGCCGGGCTTGCATCAAGCAGCTTGCCTTGCGGTTTGATCGTGACCTGCATGAGGTCGGCGTCGTACAGCGTGACCTGCTTGCCGTCGCCAAGCAGCAGCTGCTGGTAGGGCTTGAGGTATTCCCAGCGGAACTTGCCCGGCTTGGCGATGACGAGAGTGCCGCTGGAGCGCTGGACCTTGCCGGAGCGCTGGGTGACGACTTGCTGGAATTCGCCGCGCAGCGACTGGGTATCAGTCAGGTAGCGCTGCAGATCGGCGCTGGGGCCGGCATGAGCGATGGTGCTGATCAGGGCCAGACCTAATCCGCAGAGGGTGGCAAGAGTGGTATGTCGCATGGGCATTGCCTGGATTGTCGCGATTGGATGGGCTTCGACCGGATGGGGGCGGATTGATTCCGCTGAAACAGCAATGAAAAAGGCCCCGCAGGGCGGGGCCTTTCCAGCAAGGGACAGAATTACTTCTGCTCAACGATTTCCTGAGTGCCCTTCACTTCGATTTCAACGCGACGGTCAGCTTGCAGGCATTCGATCAGCTTGGCGCGAGCCTTGATCTTGTTGCAAGTGTCGCCGGTTACCGGCTGGCTTTCGCCGCGGCCTTCAACGGTCATCTTGTCGGCCGGTGCACCCTTGGCGATCAGATAATCGCGAACGGTGTTGGCGCGACGCTCGGACAGAGCCTGGTTGTACTTGTCGGAACCCAGACGGTCGGTGTGACCTACGACGATGGCGGAGCCATCCTTGGTGCCGGCCATGCCCTTGATCTCTTCAACCAGCTTGTCCAGGGCGTCCTTGCCTTCCGGCTTCAGGGTGGCCTTGTTGAAGTCGAACAGCACGTCGGACTTCAGTACGAACTTCTTGGTGGTTACAACCGGCTGCGGAGCCGGTGCCGGAGCCGGAGCCGGCTTGGTTTCAACCGGCTTGGCTGCTACCGGCTCAACCCAGCCCGGGCAACCCTTGACTACCTTGGCAGCGCTCCAGGAGCCGGTTTGCCAGCATTCGCCCTTGCCGTTCTTTACCACGCCTTCCGGATTTTCGGCGTTAACGTTGGTGCCGTTGGTAACGTATGCGTCGGTAGCAGCGGCAGCAGTGCCGGCAACGCCGAACGCAGCCACCAGAGCCAGGGTCGTGAGTGTTTGCTTCAACATGACTTTGTTCTCCGAGAGAGTTGATTTGTATTTCATGCACGTACTACGGAATACCGGTTTGCCGCTTTCTTTTCAAGCAACTGGCGGCTCTGACCGCACGTCCCAATATTCCACAGTTCCGATTTTAGGTCTGTTACATGATTTATGGCAAACGCAAGCTGCGTGAAAAATACGGAGTGCCCAGCAATAAACAGCCAGAACCTTAAGGCATGGTAAGATGCTAGGTTACTCAAGCAGCTTGCCTGCTTAAAGCATAGCAAGTTCAACGAACCAAGTCGCCCACCCATGTCCGAACACCTGTTTGCCAAAGAAACCCTGCCGGTCAGCCTCGAAGAGGAGATGCGTCGTTCTTACCTCGATTACGCAATGAGCGTCATCGTCGGTCGGGCGCTGCCGGATGTCCGTGACGGCCTCAAGCCCGTTCATCGGCGCATTCTGTTTGCCATGCATGAAAGCAACAATGTCTGGAATCGCCCCTATGTGAAATGCGCGCGGGTGATCGGCGATGTGCTGGGTAAGTATCACCCGCATGGCGACTATGCAGCCTACGAGGCGCTGGTGCGCATGGCGCAGGATTTCTCGCTGCGCTACACGCTGATCGACGGTCAGGGCAACTTTGGTTCCATCGACGGCGACAATGCGGCGGCCTATCGTTACACCGAGTGCCGGCTGGAAAAGGTGAGCAGCGAACTGCTGGCCGACATCGACAAGGAAACCGTCGATTTCACGCCAAACTACGACGAGAAGGAACTCGAGCCTACCGTCCTGCCGACCCGTATTCCCAACCTGCTGATCAACGGCTCGTCCGGCATCGCGGTGGGCATGGCGACCAATATTCCGCCGCACAATATCGGCGAGGTCATCAATGGCGCGCTGGCCTTGCTGGATAACCCGGAGCTGAGTGTCGACGAGCTGATCGACTTCATCCCGGCCCCCGATTTCCCCACCGCCGGCATTATTTACGGCATTCATGGCGTGCGCGAAGGCTACCGCACCGGCCGTGGCCGTGTGGTGATGCGCGCGCGGACACACTTTGAAGACTGCGGCAAGAATGGTGACCGCCAGGCCATCATCGTCGACGAGCTGCCTTATCAGGTGAACAAGGCGCGACTGCTCGAGCGCATGGCCGAACTGGTGCGCGAAAAATCGCTGGAAGGCATTTCGGAAATCCGCGACGAGTCGGACAAATCCGGCATGCGCGTGGTGATCGAGCTCAAGCGCAATGAAATGCCCGATGTGGTGCTGAACAATCTGTTCAAGCAGACCCAGCTGCAGGACAGCTTCGGCATCAATATGGTGGCGCTGGTTGATGGCCAGCCGCGTCTGCTGAATCTCAAGCAGGTGCTGGAAAGCTTCCTCAAGCACCGCCGCGAGGTTGTTACCCGCCGCACGGTGTTCGAACTCAGAAAGGCGCGCGAGCGCGGCCACATCCTCGAAGGTCTGGCCGTCGCGCTGTCCAATGTCGACGAAATCATCGCGCTGATCAAGGCCGCAGCCACGCCGCCGGAAGCCAAGACCGCCCTGATGGGGCGCGTATGGCGCTCGGAGCTGGTTGAAGACATGCTCTCGCGCACCGATATCGCCGCCTCGCGCCCCGATGATCTGGGGGCCGAATTTGGCCTCTCGGCCGATGGTTACCGTCTGTCGGAAGCCCAGGCGCAGGCGATCCTGGAATTGCGCCTGCAGCGCCTTACCGGTCTCGAGCAGGACAAGATCGTTGGCGAATACAAGGACATCATGGCGAAGATCATCGACCTGCTCGATATCCTCGCCAATCCCGCCCGCGTCACGCAGATCATTGCCGACGAACTGGCGGAAGTGAAGCTCAACTATGGCGACGCCCGCCGTTCGGAAATCGTGCTGCATGGCGACGACATCAGCATCGAAGACCTGATCACCCCGCAGGACATGGTGGTGACGCTGACGCATGGCGGCTACATGAAGGCCATGCCGACCGACGAATACCGCGCGCAAAAGCGTGGCGGGCGCGGCAAGCAGGCGGCGGCGACCAAGGACGATGATTTCATCGACCAGCTCTTCGTCGCCAACACCCACGATTACATCCTGTGCTTCTCCAGTCGCGGCCGCGTGTACTGGCTCAAGGTGTATGCGCTGCCGCAGGGTGGACGCGCCAGCCGTGGCAAGCCGATCAACAATCTGCTGCCGCTGGAAGATGGCGAGAAGATCAGCGCCATCCTGCCGGTGAAGGCCTTCACCGATCACGATGCGCCGGAGCTCGATGACGACGCCGAATTCGATGAAAAGGCCAATGGTCCGTTCATCTTCATGTGTACCGCCAACGGCACCGTGAAGAAGACGCCGCTGAAGGCCTTCTCGCGTCCGCGCACCGCCGGCATCATTGCGGTGAAGCTGGACGAGGGCGATCGTCTGGTGAGCGTGGCGATCACTTCTGGCAACGACCAGATCATGCTGTTCTCGGATGCCGGCAAGTCGGTGCGCTTCAACGAACATCCGGATGAAGGCGGCGTGCGCCCCATGGGCCGTACCGCCGGCGGCGTGCGCGGCATGAAGCTGGAAGACGGCCAGCAGGTCATTGCGCTGCTGGTGTCCACGTCGGAGACGCAGATGGTGCTGACCGCCAGCAATGGCGGCTATGGCAAGCGCACCACGGTAGCCGATTTCCGCCTCACCAGCCGTGGCACGCAGGGCGTGATCGCGATGGATCTGACGGAAAAAACCGGCTTCAAGCTGGTGGCGGCGAGCCTGGTGGAAGAAAGCGATGACGTCATGCTGATTACCACCGGTGGCGTGCTGATCCGTACCAAGGTGGCGGAAATCCGCGAGACCGGGCGTTCCGCGCAAGGCGTGCGCCTGATCAACCTGGACGAGGGCGAGTTCCTCTCCGGTCTGGAAAAGGTCTGCGAGCCGGAATCCGACGAAGATGGCAGTGCAGAGGCCGGTGATGCCGATGCGCTGGAGCCGACGGCCGAATAAGCCGGTCGGCATTGCCTACGGTAAATGGGGTATTGGCCTGTAGCCTAATCAGTGATTAAGTTGCAGGCCAATACCCCTTTTGTTTTCCTGATTGTGTCTTTCTTTCGGAAACCCTTTTTTCGTCATGCCCGCGAAGGCGGGCATCCAGAGCAAAGCTTGATTTCACACCCTCATCTGGACTCCCGCGTACGCGGGAATGACGATTCTGAAGCAGAGACATAATCAGGTTTGTTTTTGGAGGTAGCCATGTGGTTGCCGGTAAGCAGTCCGGAGTTTTTCGAGCGCGTCTCGCCGTGGTTCATGGCCATGCCGCATTGCCGCGCGCTGGGCCTGCAGCTGCGGGCCGCGTCGCGGGGCAGGGTCGTGCTGGCGCTGCCGTTTCGCGAGGCGCTGATCGGCAACCCGCTGACCCGCGTGCTGCATGGCGGGGTGGTGACCAGCCTGATCGATACCAGCAGCGCGGCGTCGATTTTTACCCTGCTGGATGCCGTCGAGTCGCTCGCCACGCTCGATCTGCGCATCGACTACCTGCGTCCGGCGCGTCCCGATGCGACGCTGTATTGCGAGGCCGAGTGCTACCGGCTGACCGACCATATTGCCTTCACGCGCGCCACGGCCTATCAGGACGAGCCGCAGCGTCCGGTTGCGCATGGCGTGGCGACGTTCGCGCGCACGCCGGTGCCGGCTGCAGTGGCGGGGGCGCTATGAGTCCGCACTGGCAGGTCAATTCGATCGCCGAGCTCGATCAGCTGCTGCAGGCGCGCATTCCCTACGCCGCGCTGCTGGGTATCCGTGCGCGGGCCGGGGAGGACGGCGAGCCACTGTTTCTGCTGCCATACCGGGAGGCGAATATCGGCAATGTGCAGCTGCCGGCGCTGCACGGCGGGGTGATCGGCGGCTTTCTGGAAAACGCGGCCGTGATGCACCTCCTGTGGGCGCGTGAAGCGTTCGAGTTGCCCAAGGTGGTGGATTTTTCCATCGACTACCTGCGCTCGGGCAAGCCCCTGGATACCTGGGCGCGTTGCGAGATCGTGCGCCAGGGCAAGCGCATCGCCAATGTGCTGATGAGCGCCTGGCAGGACGACCCGGCGCGGCCGATTGCCCAGGCGCGCGCACATTTTCTGCTCGCCTGAATGCCCCGAAAAACGGCACAATACGGGTAAGCCGCAACGTACCGGCTTGTGTTTTTTCTGCCCGTGGGATGCCCTTGATGACGACATACAATTTCAGCTCCGGCCCGGCCGTTTTGCCCCGTGACGTCTTGCTGCAGGTGCAGCAGGAACTGACCGACTGGCACGGTTCCGGCATGTCCGTGATGGAAATGAGCCATCGCGGACCGGAGTTCACCCAGATCATTGCTGAGGCCGAGGCCGATCTGCGCGCGGTGCTGGGCATTCCCGCCAATTACAAGGTGCTGTTCCTGCAGGGCGGCGCGCATTTCCAGTTCGGCATGATTCCGCTGAACCTCACCCGGCCCGGCGATACCGTCGATTACGTCAATACCGGCAGCTGGTCGAAAACCGCCATCAAGGAAGCGCAGCGCTACGCGAACGTGAACATCGTCGCCAGCAGCGAAGACCGCAACTTCAGCTATGTCCCCGACGAAGCGGGCTGGCAGCGCTCGGCCGATGCCAGATACCTGCACTACTGCTCGAACGAAACCATAGGCGGCGTCGAATTCCCCTTCATCCCGCAGTCCTCCTTTGCCGGCAAGGACATCCCGCTGATCTGCGACATGTCCTCGAACATCCTCTCGCAGCCGCTGGATGTCAGCCACTACGGCCTGATCTACGCCGGCGCGCAGAAGAACATCGGCCCGTCGGGAATGACCATCGCCATCATCCGTGATGACCTCATCGGCCACGCGCGTGCCGATGTGCCGACCATGCTCAATTACAAGACGCACGCCGACGCCGGTTCGCTCTACAACACGCCGCCGAGCTTCGCGATCTATGTCGCCGGCCTGGTGTTCAAGTGGCTGCAAAAGAACGGCGGCCTCGAAGCCATGGCCCGGCACAATGCCACCAAGGCCGCGCTGGTGTACGACGCCATCGACAACTCCGATGGCTTTTACCGCGCGCCGGTGTCGGGCGCGGCCCGCTCGCGCATGAATGTGCCGTTCTGGCTGAAGGACGCGGCGCTGGATGCCGACTTCCTCAAGGGCGCGGAAGCCGCCGGGCTGGTGCAGCTCAAGGGCCACCGCAGCGTCGGCGGCATGCGCGCCTCGATCTATAACGCGATGCCGCTGGAAGGCGTGCAGGCGCTGGTCGCCTACATGGCCGATTTCGCCCGCCGCCACGGCTAAAACCAGCTTTTAAAACCAATTCACCACAGAGGCACAGAGGGCACGGAGAAAACATGGGAATGGATGTTCTCTGTGGTCTCTGTGTCTCTGTGGTTCGTTTTTTAGGGTTTCAAGTTAAACCATGAGTGACGATCTGCTTAGAGTACACCGCGACGCCATCGATGCCATCGACGCGCAGGTGCTGCACCTACTGAACCAGCGCGCGAAGCACGCGCACACCATCGGCGAGATCAAGGGCGGCGGCATTGTCTACCGCCCCGAGCGCGAAGCACAGGTGCTCACGCGCATCAAGGAGCTCAACGAAGGCCCGCTGCCGGACGAAACCGTCGCGCGGCTGTTCCGCGAGATCATGTCGGCCTGTCTGGCGCTGGAGCGCCCGCTGACCATCGCCTTCCTCGGCCCCGAGGGGACGTTCAGCCAGGCCGCCGCGATCAAGCATTTCGGCCATGCGGCGAGCACGCTGGCCTGCGCGTCCATCGACGAAGCCTTCCGCACGGTTGAAGCGCGGACCGCCGATTATGTCGTCGCACCGGTGGAAAACTCCACCGAGGGCGCGGTGGGGCGCACGCTGGATCTGATGGTGACCAGCCCGCTGAAAATCTGTGGCGAAGTGGTGCTGCGCATCCATCATCACCTGCTGCGCGCCACCGAAGGGCTGGCCGGCATCAAGCGCGTGTATTCGCACGCGCAAAGCCTCGCGCAATGCCACGAATGGCTGAACAAGAATCTGCCGGCCGATGTCGAGCGCGTTTCGGTCGCGAGCAATGCCGAAGCCGCGCGACTGGCGAGCCTGGATGCCGAGTGTGCGGCGATTGCCGGCGACGCGGCGGCCGAGAAGTTCGGCCTGCTGAAGCTGGCGCAGAACATCGAGGACGAGCCGAACAACACCACACGCTTTCTGGTGCTGGGCTATCAGGACACCGTGCCTTCGGGGCGCGACAAGACCTCGCTGGTGATCTCCGCACCGAATCGTCCCGGCGCCCTGGCCGAGCTGGTCGAGCCGCTGGCCAGCAATGGCGTTTCGATGACGAAGTTCGAGTCACGCCCCAGCCGCACCGGTTTGTGGGAATACGTGTTCTTCGTGGATGTTGAAGGGCATGTACAGGAAGCGAAGCTGCAGGCCGCACTGACCGGCCTGCGCAATACCGCCGCCTTTGTGAAGGTGCTTGGTGCCTATCCGCTGGCGGTGATCTGAGTGGCTGTGCGGTTCATGGGGTATTTGTCTGAAGCCCTTTCTCCAGATTGGTTCTGACCATATACATGGTGCAGTTTGGCGGAAATCGATTTTCACTGCGCCGCGCTTGACGGCTTTTCCAGCGCGGTGGCAAGCAAGCCAAGGAGCGAAGCATGAAAAAAGTCGCAGTATTCTGCGGTTCGCGCATCGGGAATGACCCGGCGCATGCCGAAGCCGCGCGCGAACTGGGGCGCGCCCTGGCCGGTCGCGGCCTCACGCTGGTGTATGGCGGCGGCAATGTCGGGCTGATGGGCGAAGTGGCCAGCGCCGCGCTCGACGCCGGTGGCGAGGTGATCGGCGTGATTCCGCAATTCATGGTCATGCGCGAGCTGGCCTACGCGGCCTGCACCGACCTGATCGTCGTCGACTCCATGCACACGCGCAAGGCGCGCATGGCCGAGCTGGCCGATGCCTTCATCGCCTTGCCCGGCGGGCTGGGCACCTTTGACGAGCTGTTCGAAATCCTGACCTGGGCGCAGATCGGTCTGCATGGCAAGCCGATCGGGCTCTTGAACGTCAACGGCTTTTACGACGGCCTGCTGATGTTCCTGAACAAGGTCGCGGCCGACGGTTTTGTGCGCGAAACCGAACTCAACGCCCTGCAGATTTCCAGCCAGCACGGCAAGCTGCTCGACATGCTCGCCGCGCGACCGTCCCGCGAAGGGGACTGGGAAAACGAAGAGCTCCGCAATCGCACCTGATTGCTGTGGGAGCGAGCTTGCTCGCGAAGTTCTGTTGCTCGCGAGCAAGCGCGCCCCGGAGCTGAAACATCAAGGCTCATGTGATGTATCGCTCCATACCCATTGATTCTGAATGGCTGTAGCCATATACCCCGTTACTGGAAGAGAAATGCCCGAATTGTCCGAATTGTCTGCGCTGGCCCCCGAACATATCCGCGCCATCGCGCCCTATCAGCCCGGCAAGCCGACTTCCGAACTGGCGCGCGAGCTGAATCTTGACCCCGCCGGCATCGTCAAGCTGGCCTCCAATGAAAACCCGCTGGGGATGAGCCCGAAGGCGCGCGCGGCGGTGGAAGCCGAACTCGCGACGCTGGCGCTGTACCCGGACGGCAACGGCTTCGAGCTGAAAAGCAAGATCGCGAAGAAGTTCGGCGTCGGACTCGACCAGATTGTGCTGGGCAACGGCTCGAACGACGTGCTCGAGCTGATCGCCCGCGCCTTTTTGCAGGCTGGCGATTCGTCGGTGTTTTCGCAATACGCCTTCGCCGTCTACCCGCTGGCGGTGCAGGCGGTCGGCGCGACCGGCATCCAGGTGCGCGCCGACGATTACGGCCACGATCTCACCGCCATGCGCGCAGCGATCCGTCCGGACACCAAGATTGTCTGGATCGCCAACCCGAACAACCCGACCGGCACGCTGGCGCGCCCCGGCGACCTGCTGGAGTTCCTCGAGCTGTGCCCGAAGAACGTGCTGGTGGTGCTCGACGAGGCCTACACCGAATACCTGCCGGCGGAGAAGCGCAGCGATTCCATCCTGTGGCTGAAGCAGTTCCCCAATCTGATCGTCGTGCGCACCTTCTCCAAGGCCTACGGTCTGGCCGGCCTGCGTGTCGGTTTCGGGCTGGCTTCGCCCGAGGTCGCCGATCTGCTCAACCGCGTGCGCCAGCCGTTCAACGTCAACAGTCTGGCGCTGGCCGCCGCGACCGCCGCGCTGGATGATCTGGACTTCCTGCGCGAAACCGTGGCGGTGAACAAGGCCGGCATGGCGCAGCTGGTGGCCGCCTTCCAGCGACTGGAAGTGCCGTTCATTCCCAGTCATGGCAATTTCATTGCCTTCCACGTCGGCGATGCGGCCTTGCTGAACCGCTTCATGCTGGAGCGCGGCGTGATCGTGCGCCCGCTCGGTGGCTACAACCTGCCCAATACCCTGCGGGTGTCGATCGGCACCGAGGCGGAAAACGCCCGCTTCATCGCCGTGCTGGAAGAGGCGCTGGCAGGCTGATGCCGCCAGGCCGGCAGAGGGGCCCCGGCCCCGCTGTCGCTGTGGCTGGTTTTCCGTCTTTGCCGGTATAATCCGGCGCAAAATCAACCGAACTTCTGGATGTCCGTCATGCCGCTGCTTGCCGATTCGCAATACGTTTCCGAATTCACCCAGTTCATGCAGTCCTATCTGCAGCAAAACCCGGATGTGGCCGCCGGCCAGGTCGAAGGCCGCGGCCTCTTGTGGGACAAGGCGCCGATCGATCTTGACGAGCGCGCGCGCAACAACGCCTCGCGCGTCGAGCAAAAACCCTATCCGTATCAGCCCGACTGAACGGCCAGAACAACCAGCCGCAAGGCTGGTTTTTTTATCGGCGCGGACGTGATCGACAGCAGGCAGGCGCGGCCACGGTGGCCGATGCGGGCTTTCCTTCACGGAAAAGCAGCATGACGCGTTAGAATCACGCTTTGCGGTCTGACCCGGCCGTCGAGCCCGGGGCACTTTCAAAAGGACTAAGGCATGCGCATCACCGTTATCGGCACCGGCTACGTCGGTCTGGTTACCGGCACCTGTTTGGCCGAATTTGGCAATGATGTTTTGTGTCTGGATGTGGACCCGGAAAAAATCCGCATCCTGCAGGAAGGCGGCATCCCGATCTACGAACCGGGGCTGGAGGAAATGGTGAAGCGCAATGTCGAGGCCGGTCGCCTGCGCTTTACCACCGATGTGGCCGAGTCGGTGGCGCACGGCACGCTGCAGTTCATCGCCGTGGGCACGCCGCCCGATGAGGACGGCTCGGCCGATCTGCAGTATGTGGTGGCCGCCGCGCGCACGATCGGCCGGCTGATGACCGATTACAAGGTGGTGGTCGACAAGTCGACCGTGCCGGTTGGCACCGCCGACAAGGTGCGTGCCGCCATCCAGGAAGAACTGGATGCACGCAATCTGCGCAGCAGTTTCAGTGTGGTCTCCAACCCCGAATTCCTGAAGGAAGGCGCGGCTATCGAAGATTTCATGCGGCCCGACCGCATCGTCATCGGCGCCGACGATGAAACCGCCAAGGATCTGATGGGCGCGATCTACGCGCCATTCACCCGCAACCACGACCGCATTCTCTACATGGACGTGCGCTCGGCCGAGCTGACCAAGTACGCGGCCAATGCCATGCTGGCCACGCGCATTTCCTTCATGAACGAGCTGGCCAATCTGGCCGAGACGCTGGGCGCCGACATCGAGAACGTGCGCCGCGGCATCGGCGCCGACCCGCGCATCGGTTACCACTTCCTTTATCCGGGCGTGGGCTATGGCGGCTCCTGCTTTCCGAAGGATGTGCAGGCGCTGGTGCGCACCGGCCGTGAACATGGCCACACGCTACGCATCCTCAGTGCCGTCGAGGAGGCCAATGACGCGCAGAAGGCCGTGCTGATCGCCAAGATCGTGCGCGAATTCGGTGAAAACCTGGCCGGCCGCCATTTCGCGCTGTGGGGGCTGGCGTTCAAGCCCAACACCGACGATATGCGTGAAGCACCCAGCCGCGTGATCATCGACGGCCTGCTGGCCCGCGGCGCCACGGTGACGGCCTACGACCCGGTCGCCATGAAGGAGGCGCAGCGCAGTTTTGGCGAACTGGCCGGCCTGAGTTACGCCACCTCGCCCAAGGGCGCGCTGGCCAATGCCGATGCCCTGGTGATCGTCACCGAATGGAAGGAATTCCGCAGCCCCGATTTCAGTGAAATCAAGGCCGCGCTGAAGCAGCCGGTACTGTTTGACGGCCGCAACCTTTATGAACCGAAGCGGGTGGCCGAAGCCGGCTTGCGCTACTTCCCGGTCGGCCGCCAGCAGGCGGACTGACGCCGGTTTGCGGGCGGCCAGGGCACAGCCAGCGCAGGCTGTGCCCTTGGTTTTCCTGATGAAGTCTCTCTGCTTTCAGAAATGCCTTATCGTCATGCCCGCGCAGGCGGGCATCCAGAGCCAGAGTTGAGTTTGCTGCGCGAACCGGCTTCCCGCTTGCGCGGGAATGACGCTGCCTGGGGTAGGAACAAAATCAGCGTGTTGTGCTGATTGCACTGCCATTTTTTAATCAGGGATTGTGCTGAAGTGATGACTCAGGCTGCCAGCCCGCACTGGGACATTTTCTGTCGCGTGGTCGACAACTACGGCGACATCGGCGTGTGCTGGCGGCTGGCGCGCCAGCTGGCCGACGAGCATGGTCTGGTCGTGCGCCTGTGGGTGGACGATCTGGCAAGTTTTGCCCGCATCGCCCCCGCAGTCGACGCCGGTGCCGCCAGCCAGCAGCTGGGCGGCATTACCGTTGGCCACTGGGTCGACGCCTTTCCCCTCGTACGTCCGGCCGACGTCGTGATCGAGGCGTTTGCCTGCGAGTTGCCCGTCAGCTACCGGGCTGCCATGCCGGGCAGCACGCGCTGCTGGATCAATCTCGAATACCTCAGCGCCGAAGACTGGGTGACGGGCTGCCATGGCCTGGGTTCGCCGCAAGGGCAGGGCCTGCAGAAGTTTTTCTTCTTCCCCGGCTTTGTCGCCGGCACGGGCGGCCTTTTGCAGTCGCAGCGCCAGCAGAGCGAGTGCGCGCGCTGGCAGGCCGACGATGCCGCACGCTTTCTGGCGCAATGGCCGCTTCCCGGCGCCGCGGCGCATCGGCGGATTTCGCTGTTCGCCTACCCGAACCGCGCCCTGCCGGGCTTGCTGGATGCGCTGCGGGATGATGAGCAGATAAGCCGGGTATACGTCCCCGAGTCATTGCTGGAAAAGGATCTGGGTGAATATGTTGGCGGGTATCTGGCGCCGGGTGCCTGCTGGCAAGCCGGCAGCCTGCAGCTCATCGCGCTGCCCATGCTGGCACAGGACGATTACGACCGCTTGCTGTGGAGTTGCGACGCCAACTTCGTGCGCGGGGAAGACAGCTTCGTGCGCGCCCAGTGGGCCGGCAAGCCGCTGATCTGGCATATCTATCACCAGAGCGAGGACGCGCATCTGGACAAGCTGGCCGCCTGGCAGACCGTCTATCTGGCCGAGTGTCCCGCACCGGCCGCCACCGCCCAGGCTGCCGCGCTCGCCGCCTGGAATGCCGGGCTGGCCGATCCGGCCGTCTGGCGCGCCTGGCTTGCCGCCTGGCCCGACCTGGCCCTGCATGCGCGTGGCTGGGCTAAGCAACTGGCGCAACACGGAAATCTGGCGGCGAATCTGGTCAGCTTCGTCGCGGGCAAGGTATAATCGCGCGTTTTTTATCGTCTAATCTGCTCGTGCAGCAACAGGAATCCAAGTAATGAAGACCGCTCAGGAAGTTCGCGCTGGTAACGTGATCATGGTTGATGGCCAGCCGCTGGTTGTGCAAAAGACCGAATACAACAAGTCCGGCCGCAACGCCGCCGTCGTCAAGATGAAGATGAAGAATCTGCTGACCGATTCCGCATCGGAAAACGTCTTCAAGGCCGACGACAAGTTCGACGTCATCGTGCTCGACAAGAAGGAGTGCACCTACTCCTACTTCGCCGACCCGATGTTCGTGTTCATGGATGCCGAATTCAACCAGTACGAAGTCGAAGCCGAAAACCTCGGCGACACCGCTGCCTTCATCGTTGACGGCATGGAAGACCAGTGCGAAGTGACCTTCTACGACGGCAAGGCCATTTCCGTCGAGCTGCCGACCACCATCGTCCGCGAAGTCGAGTACACCGAGCCGGCCGTACGCGGCGACACCTCGGGCAAGGTCATGAAGCCGGCCAAGCTGGTTGGCACCGAAACCCAGATCCAGGTTGCCGCCTTCATCGAAATCGGCGACAAGATCGAAATCGACACCCGCACCGGCGAATTCAAGAAGCGCGCCTGAGTGCCAGAGCCGCAAGGCTCGTGTCCTGCAGCCCTGTGCTGCACAAAACAGCCCCGCACAGCGGGGCTGTTTGTTTTGGTGCGGATTCTTTATGCTGCGCCCATGAACGAAACCACCACGCCCATTGCACGTATCGGCATCTGCGTGCATCGCCGCCTCAAGGGCCAGCCCTCCTGCGCCGCCCTCGGCAGCCCGCAGCTGCTGACCGCCCTGCGCGACCGCCTGGCGAGTGCCGGCAGGCTGGCCGATGTTTTTCCTATGGGCTGTCTGGGCAACTGCGAGCGCGGGCCGAATGTGAAGATTGTCGGCGGCGAGCTGCTGCACGAGGTGACGCTTGAGCGGCTGGATGTGGTGCTGGCGGCGCTGGATGACTGAGCAGGTGGCTGGATCATATCGCCCGATTGTTCATGTGTACGAATACGCTGAGCTATTGGCACCTACTTGCTTCTTTCCGCCAAGCAATTGAAGACCGATGACCGCACGGCCCATGCAGGGGTGATTCGCGTAATCAGGCGTTTTTATATAGATGCCAATTTTGAGAATTTTTCGCGCCAGTTGTCTGGTGTTGCTAGTACCAAATTCCTCAAGTGTTGCTTAACAGTATTGGCCAGGTGAGGTTACCCGCGCTTTCCGGCTACCAAGGTAGCGGTTATGCGGCCAGCTTTTCTCGCTCCAGCCAGGCTGCGTAATGGGTTGCCGGTGATTCGTAATTCAGCGACGAATGCCGGCGCTTGCGATTGTAAAACACCTCGATGTAATCAAAGAGATCTGCCTTGGCTGCCGACCGGGTCGCGTAGCGCCGGTGGAACACGCGCTCGTTTTTCAGGCTGTTGAAAAAACTCTCCATCGGCGCATTGTCCCAGCAGTTGCCCTTGCGACTCATCGACGCCGTCATGCCATAGTTACGCAAC
>NZ_ATZJ01000027.1 GCF_000428145.1 Chitinilyticum litopenaei DSM 21440
TCCAAGCGCGGCATCGCGATGGTGTTCCAGTCCTACGCCCTGTATCCGCATATGTCCTGCGCCGAAAACATGGGCTTTGCCCTGAAACTCGCCGGCACGCCGAAGGCGGAAATCGACGAGCGCGTGAAAAAGGCTGCCGAAATCCTGGAAATCACCCATCTGCTGGAGCGCAAGCCCAAGGCCCTGTCCGGTGGCCAGCGCCAGCGTGTGGCCATCGGCCGTGCCATCGTGCGCAATCCGAAGGTCTTCCTGTTCGACGAACCGCTGTCCAACCTGGATGCCGCGCTGCGTCTGAACATGCGTGTCGAACTCTCCAAGCTGCACCAGGAGCTGAAGACCACCATGATCTACGTGACGCACGATCAGGTGGAAGCGATGACCCTGGCCGACCGCATCGTGGTGTTCCACGCTGGTCTGATCCAGCAGGTGGGCACGCCGCTCGACATGTATGACAACCCGTCCAACCTGTTCGTGGCCGGCTTCCTCGGTTCGCCGAAGATGAACCTGCTGGAGGCCGAAGTGGTGGCGGCATCCGGTTCCGAGGCCACCGTCAAGCTGCCCAAGGGGCTGACCGTGCGTGCGGCCGTTGACGCCAGCACGGCCAGGGTCGGCGACAAGGTGACCATGGGCGTGCGTTCCGAGCACATCCGTCTGGTCGAAGCCGGCACGCCGGATGCGCTGCCGGCGCGCGTCGACCTGATCGAGCATCTGGGCGACATCGTGCTGGCCTATATCGAGATTCCGGGAATCCACGAAATCCTGTGCATGAAGCTGCCGGGACACATGACCGGGCTGAAGTATGGCGACGCGATCCACATCGTCTTCCCGCAGGAACACACCATGCTGTTCGACGCCGAGGGGCTGGCGCTGCCGCGGGTGGGACAGGTGTAAACCATAAAAAACCCGCCGGGCTCGGCGGGTTTTTATTGGGTATATGACTACAGCCATTATCCATATTTGGCTGCAGGGCAATACCCCTCAGTCACCAAGAAAGAGCTGGTAAGCCGGATTGTCGCTTTCGTCCCACCACGGGTAGCCGATGGCCTGCAGGAATTCGGCGAACTGCGCGTCGTCGCTGTCCGGCACCTGGATGCCGACCAGCACGCGGCCATAATCGGCGCCGTGGTTGCGGTAATGGAAGAGGCTGATGTTCCAGCCGACATTCATGCCATTCAGGAAGGCCATCAGGGCGCCCGGGCGCTCGGGGAATTCGAAGCGCAGCAGACGTTCGTGCGTGACCTGTGGCGCGCGCCCGCCGACCAGGTGACGGATGTGCAGCTTGGCCAGCTCGTTGTCGGACAGGTCGATGGCGGCCAGGCCCGCGCTGGCGAGCTTTTCGATCAGCTCGACGATTTCATGGCGATTCTGCACCGAGAGACCCACGAAGACGTGCGCAGCCTCGGCGCTGGAATAGCGGTAGTTGAACTCGGTGATGTTGCGCGCACCGATCAGCTCGCAGAAGGTCTTGAAGCTGCCGGGACGCTCGGGGATGGTGACCGCGACGATGGCTTCGCGCTGCTCGCCCATTTCCGCCTGCTCGGCCACATAGCGCAGGCGGTCGAAATTCATGTTGGCGCCCGAGGCAATCGCCACCAGCGTCTTGCCCTGCACGCCCTCGCGCGCCGCCCAGGCCTTGGCTCCGGCAATGGCCAGCGCCCCGGCCGGTTCGAGAATCGAACGGGTGTCTTCAAACACATCCTTGATCGCCGCGCACATGGCGTCGGTATCGACCAGCACCACATCGTCGACGAGGTCCTGGCACAGGCGGAAGGTTTCCTCGCCAACCTGCTTCACCGCCACGCCGTCGGCAAAGATGCCGACCTGCGGCAGATTGACGCGGTTGCCCAGCTTCAGCGACAGATACATCGCGTTGGCGTCGGTCGGCTCGACGCCGATGATCTTCACTTCGGGGCGCAGCGCCTTGATGTAGGCGGCCACGCCAGCGAGCAGGCCACCGCCGCCGACCGGGATGAAGATCGCATCGAGCGGATCGGGGTGCTGCATCAAGAGCTCCATGCCGATGGTGCCCTGGCCGGCGATCACGTCCGGATCGTCGTAGGGGTGGACGAAGGTCATGCCTTCTTCCTCGGCCAGCTTGACCGCATGGGCATAGCAATCGGAATACGAGTCGCCGACGAGCACGACCTCGGCGCCACGGCGGCTGACGGCGTCCACCTTGATGCGCGGCGCGGTGGCCGGCATGACGATGATGGCGCGGCATTTCAGCGCCTGCGCCGACATGGCCACGCCCTGCGCATGGTTGCCGGCGGAAGCGGCCACCACGCCGCGATCCAGCTCGGCGCGCGAGAGCTTGACCATGCGGTTGTAGGCCCCGCGCAGCTTGAAGCTGAATACCGGCTGCATGTCCTCGCGCTTGAGCAGCACGGTGTTGCCGATGCGGCGCGACAGGTTCGGCGCGATGTCCAGCGGCGACTCGATGGCGACGTCGTAAACACGGGCGGTGAGGATGCGTTGCAGGTATTCGGAAGCCATGGCAAATCCGCAAAAATGGGCGTCAAACGCAGGATTGTACGCACAAATGTCACAGGCCGGCAGAAGCCGGCCTGTTTCACAATGCACAAGCGCGAGGCTCAGACCGGGTCGCTGTCCTGATACTGCTCGACGATGGCCTCGAAGGCCGGCAGGCTGCGCAGGAAGGCCTCGACCACGCGCGGATCGAAATGCGTGCCGCTGCCCTCATCAATGGTCTTGATCACGTCCGCGGGCGGCCAGGCCGGCTTGTAGCAGCGCGCGTGCGTCAGCGCGTCGAACACATCGGCCAGCGCGATGATGCGCCCGGCGATATGGATGTCTTCGCCCTTCAGACCACGCGGGTAACCGCTGCCGTCCCATTTTTCGTGATGCTCGTGCGCAATCGTCGCGGCCATCCTGAGAATGCGCGGCTTGGCGTCCTTGAGCATGCGGTAGCCCAGCTCGGCATGGGTGTCCATGATCTTGCGCTCTTCCTCGTCCAGCCGGCCGGGCTTGTTGAGCACGCGATCGGGAATGCCGACCTTGCCAATGTCGTGCAGGGGGCTCGCCGCCTTGATGATCTGCGCTTCCTGCTCGTCCAGCCCCAGCTCGCGGGCCAGCACATAGGCAAATTCGGCCATGCGGTGGATGTGCTTGCCGGTGTCGGTCGAGCGGCTTTCGACCACCTCGGAGAGCTGGTAAATGATGCTGCGCTGCGTATCCTCGATTTCCTTGGTCAGCATCAGGTTTTCATAGGCGATCGCGACGTTCTTGCAGAACAGCTCGATCAGGTCGGCATCGGGATGCGACAGCGCCACCGGGCCGTCGATGATCAGCAGATTGACCGGGCCGTGCGGCGCCTGGAAGAAACCGACGAAATGATCGGGGGCATACACGGTGCGCTTGCCGGCGATGGCTTCGTCGATCGAGGGCTTGAAACGCAGCAGCGCCGCGTCGTCCAGCTCCTTGCCGCAGTAGTTCTGATAACCGCCGGTGGCGTACATCACCTTGACCTTGTCGTCGTGCGTCAGCGCGGTCATGCCGCCATTGACGACGACAAACAGTGCTTCCTGCTCGAAGAACAGCAGGGCCTGCAGCTGCTCGAGCACGCCCTGGGCGAACTGCTGGATGGACTGCTGGCGGAAAATGGTGGTGGACGCCTCGACCACCTTGATCAGCCCGCGCCGGTTCGCCTCCAGAATCCGGCGCTGGTGTTCGATGGTCATGATGTCGTTGTAGGAGCGCAGCGTGCCCAGCACGGCCGTGTAGAGCTTGTCGCGCGTCAGCTCGGTCTTGGCCTTGTAGTCGTTGATGTCGTAAGACTCGATGACATGGCGCTCGGGCGCAACGCCGGGCTGACCGGTGCGCAGGATGATGCGGATGCAGTGGTTGTGCAGCTCTTCGCGGATGATGCGCGCGACCTTCAGGCCGGCGTCTTCGGTTTCCATCACCACATCGAGCAGCATCAGCGCGATGTCATGGCGTTCCTTGAGGATGGCAATGGCCTCGCGGCCGGAATAGCAGGACAGGATGTTCAGCGGGCGGCCGAGGAAGGAAATATTGGTCAGCGCCAGCCGCGTGACGTGATGGATATCCGGCTCGTCATCGACGACCAGCACATTCCAGGGCTCGAGCTGGGCCACCGTGCCTGCGTCATCGGTGTCGTCTTCAAGCCAATCGTCATCCTGCGCTGCCATACTTACTCCGGTCTTTCCTAGCTTGGGCCAAGGCCACACGTACTGAGCAGTTTAGAACGGCTGACACCGTTTCCCCAAACGGCGCGCAGAAAAACGAGTCGCTGTTGCCACGCCCGCCCTTTAAATCCGGCGGAACGGCCCCGATCTGCGCTGAATAATCCACGCATCCCACATGAGGCAGGGCAATGAGCCAGATGACGCCGCAGGAAATCGTTCACGAACTCGACAAGCATATCGTTGGCCAGCGCGACGCCAAGAAGGCCGTCGCCATTGCGCTGAGGAACCGCTGGCGCCGCCAGCAGGTGGCTGAGCCGCTGCGCCAGGAAATCACCCCGAAGAACATCCTGATGATCGGCCCGACCGGCGTGGGCAAGACCGAAATCGCCCGGCGGCTGGCAAAGCTGGCCGACGCCCCTTTCATCAAGGTCGAGGCGACCAAGTTCACCGAGGTTGGCTACGTCGGCAAGGACGTCGACAGCATCATCCGCGACCTGATGGAAATCGCCATGAAGCAGGTGCGCGACCGGCTGATGAAGCAGAACCGCATCCGCGCCGAAGAGCTGGCCGAAGAGCGCGTGCTCGATGTGCTGCTGCCGCCGCCGGCGCCCAGCTATGGCAGCGTGAATGCCGACGAGGGGCAAAGCGAAACACGGCAGAAATTCCGCAAGATGCTCAGGGAAGGCAAGTTCGACGACAAGGAAATCGAAATCGACGTTGCCGCCAGTGCGCCCAGCATGGAGGTGTTCGGCCCGCCGGGCATGGAGGATTTCTCCAGCCAGATCCAGAGCATGTTCAAGGGCGCGTTTGCCGACAAGAAAAAGTCGCAGAAGCTGAAAGTGAAGGACGCGCTCAAGCAGCTGAGCGACGAGGAGGCCGCCAAGCTGGTCAATGAAGACGACGCCAAGGCCGAGGCGCTGCGCGTGGTCGAGCAGCACGGCATCGTCTTCATCGACGAAATCGACAAGGTCACCACGCGCGCCGAGGGCAGCGGTGGCGAAGTCAGCCGCCAGGGCGTGCAGCGCGACCTGCTGCCGCTGGTCGAGGGCACGACGGTGTCGACCAAGTACGGCATGGTGAAAACCGACCACATCCTGTTCGTGGCGTCCGGGGCCTTCCACCTGGCCAAGCCGTCCGACCTGATTCCGGAGCTGCAGGGTCGCTTCCCGATTCGCGTGGAGCTGACCTCGCTGACGGTGGATGATTTTGTGCGCATTCTCACCGCCACCGACGCCTGCCTGACGCGCCAGTACGAAGCGCTGCTGGCAACCGAAGGCGTGACGCTGAGCTTTACCGATGCCGGCATCCGGCGGCTGGCCGAAATGGCCTGGCAGGTGAATGAAAGCACCGAGAATATCGGTGCGCGCCGGCTGCACACGGTCATGGAAAAACTGCTGGAGGACATTTCCTTCGATGCGCGCAGCGGCGTCGTGAACATCGACGCGGCCTTTGTCGAGGAAAAGCTTGGCAATATTGCAGGGAATGTCGATCTCGCGCGCTATGTGCTGTGATGACGCGTGTGGCCTTTCGAGAGGACGAATGAGGCCTTTCGAGAGGGCGAATGAGGCCAGCGAAAGGACGCGTGAGGCCTTCGTGAAGACGCGTGAGGCGTGAGGCGTGAGGCGTGAGGCGTGAGGCGTGAGGCGTGAGGCGTGAGGCGTGAGGCGTGAGGCGCAGAATACCCGCAGACCCATGCCGCTCAAGCCTTTTTTTTGAATTGACCTGCATGAAGATACCCATTGAACCAGCCAATTCCCACTTACCAGCAATTGCTGCGTGACAGCGGACTGGAGCGCATCGATGCCCAGGTGCTGTTGCTGCATGTCTGCCGGCAGAACCGTGCCTGGCTGATCGCCCATGGCGACGAGATGGCGAGCGCGGCACACGCGGCCGCCTTCGCGGCGCTGAGCGCGCGCCGCCGCGCCGGCGAGCCGGTCGCCTATCTGGTTGGCACGCGCGAATTCTATGGCCGCGAATTTGCGGTCTCCCCCGCCGTGCTGATTCCGCGCCCCGATACCGAACTGCTGGTCGAGCTGGCGCTGGAACTGGCGCCGCCCGCCGCGCGCGTCGTCGACCTGGGCACCGGCTCCGGCTGCATTCCGGTCACGCTCAAGCTTGAGCGTCCGGATCTCTTCGTCAGCGCCGTCGATGTCTCGCCGGACGCGCTGGCCGTCGCGATGGATAACGCCCGCAGGCTGGGCGCCAGCGTGCAGTTCCACGAGTCCGACTGGTATGCGGCGCTCGCCGGGCAATGCTTCGATCTCATCGTCAGCAACCCGCCGTACATCGACCAGCACGATCCGCACCTGCAGCAGGGCGATCTGCGCTTCGAACCGCGCGGCGCGCTCACCGATCACGGTGACGGCCTGAGCCATCTGCGCGCGATTGTCGCCGCAGCGCCCGCTCATCTGGTGCCCGGCGGCTGGCTGCTGCTGGAACACGGCCACGACCAGGGCGCCGCCTGCCGCACCCTGCTGCACGAGGCCGGCTTTGCGGCGGTCGCCACGCGACGCGATCTGGGCAGCAACGATCGCGTCAGCCTGGGGCAGCTCGTTCGTCCGGACGATTGCCGAGCCTGAGGCATCTGTCTTACAATTTATCCGAGTAATTTGCTCAACTTTTATCCCCCCATTTTTGCAAGCGAGAAGGCCATGACCGCCCAGGAATTCATTCATCAAACCGTTACCGAAAACCCGGTCGTGCTGTTCATGAAGGGCACGCCGACCTTCCCGCAGTGCGGTTTCTCCGCCGGCGCCGTGCAGATCCTGAAAAACTGCAATGCGCAGTTCGTGGCGATCAACGTGCTGGAAAACCCGGAAATCCGCCAGGGCATCAAGGACTACGCCAACTGGCCAACCATTCCGCAGCTCTACATCAAGGGCGAATTCATCGGTGGCTCGGACATCATGCGCGAGCTGTTCGGCAACGGCGAGCTGCAGCAGCTGCTGTCCGGCACCAGCGACGCGGCCTGATCGCGATGAGTGATGCGATGACGGGCGAACTGCAGGTCTTCGACCTGCAAACCGGCACGGGCAAGGCCGCGGTCAAGGGTGCGCTGATCACCGCGCACTACACCGGCTGGCTGGAAGACGGCACCGAGTTCGATTCCTCGCACGCGCGCGGCAAGCCCTTCCAGTGCGTGATCGGCACCGGCCGCGTGATCAAGGGCTGGGATCAGGGGCTGATGGGCATGCAGGTCGGCGGCAAGCGCCGCCTGCTGGTGCCCAGCCATCTGGCCTATGGCGAGCGGCAAATCGGTGCGCACATCAAGCCGCACTCGAACCTGATCTTCGAAATCGAGCTGCTGGAAGTGCTGACCCGCGACGACTGAGCCGCCACGGCGCGCGACAAGGCCATGCCCGCGGCATGGCCTTGTTGTTTCACCCGGTTGCCGAAAGCATCAGCCCTCGCTAATCTTGCTCCAGAACCGCGCCAAGGACAGGACCATGAAGCGATTGCTGACCCCGGTATCCAGACTGCTCGACCGCATCGGCTTTGGCCCGCGCACGCCGGCACAGGGCGCCGATGCGCGCATCCAGCAATTGCTGGCGCTGCTGCACAAGCAACGCTTCGGCGAACTGGAACAGTTGCTGCTGCGCCTGCCTGCGGATCTGCAGCACCCCGCCTATCTGGCCCTCGGCGAAGAGCTGAAACTGGTCGAAGACTGGGTGCTGCTGCAGGCCTCGCCGCCCGCGCTCCTGGCCGAGGCCGCCGCCCACCTGCACACGGCGCGCAGCCAGAGCAATGCGCTGGAGCAGCATGGCAGCCTGCAGGAGGCGGAACGCAGCCTGCGCAAGGCCCAGCAGCTTGATCCCGGCAATCCGGAACTGTTTTGCCTCGGCATCGTGGTCGGCAGCGAACAGGGCCTGGATCTGGCCACGCTGGAAGACCGCTGTACGGCGTTGCGCCGGCTGGCCTCCCGGCATTACTGGGGGCAGGTCGCCATGCTGGAAGCCTATGCGCGGCGCGGCACTGAGAGCCAGCTGTTCGAATTCGCCCGCAAGATGCAAAGACGCAGCCCGCGCGGCGATGGCCTGAACCTGCTGCCGGTGTATGCGCATTTGCTGCTCATGCGCGACATGAGCCTGACGCAACGCCTCGACTATGCCCGCCGTCCCGAAGTGCGCGAGGAAGTCCTGCGACTCTATCGCCGCTCGCTGGGCGCCAGCCAGTATGTGATCGGCCCGGCCACGCTGCACCAGCGCAATCGCTGCGCGGTGGCGCTGGCCTGCTGTGGCGCGAGCCGGCTGGCGCTGCGGGAAATCCGCCAGCTGCGCCAGCACGATCCGGCGCCGTGGGCGCTGCTGGCGCGCAACTGGCGCGAAGAAGGCAATACCGGCCACATCGTTGACCGCGTGGCCCGCGAACTGCACGGGCAGCGCCTGCGCCGGGAAGCCGGTGCAAGGCCCTCAGGCCAGATGGCCGAGACCGTGCCGGGCTAGCAGCTGTGCGGTTTCATGCACCGGCAGGCCCATCACGCCGGTAAAACTGCCGTCCATCCAGCTCACAAACAAACCTCCCCAGCCCTGGATGCCATAGGCGCCGGCCTTGTCCAGCGGCTCGCCGCTGGCGACATAGGCGGCGATCTGCGCATCGGTCAGCGGCATGAAGCGCACCGCACTCGTTGACAGCGTCACCTCGACCTCGCCGCCCACGCACAGCGCCACGGCGGTGAGCACCGCGTGCGTGCTGCCTGACAGGTCGCGCAGCATGGCCACGGCATCGGCCGCGTCGGCCGGTTTGCCGAGAATGCGCCCGTCATGCGCGACGGTGGTGTCGGCGCCGAGCACCGGCAGCGCCGGTTCGCCCGCCGCGCGCCAGCCGGCCAGCGCCTTCTCGCGCGCCAGCCGCAGCACATAGGCCTCGACGCCTTCGCCGGGCAGCGGCGTTTCGTCGATGTCGGCGCGGATGATGTCAAAGGTCACGCCCAGCTGCGCCAGCAGCTCGCGCCGGCGTGGGCTGCCGGAAGCCAGATAGAGTTGGGGTTGAGTCATGCCTGATTCGCCTTGCGAAGATGATGCAGGGTATATGGCCACAGCCATTTCACTTGATTGGCCACCAGCTGATAGCCATACGGGTATCTATTCGCGATGGTAGGGATGATTGTTCAGGATCGACACCGCGCGGTAGAGCTGCTCGGCCAGCAGCACGCGCACCATGCCGTGCGGCAGCGTCAGCGCGGAGAGCTGCAAGAGCTGGTCGGCGCGCTTCTTGACCTGCGGGTCCAGCCCGTCGGTACCGCCGATCACGAAGGCCACCGGCCGGCCGTCGCCATGCCAGCGCTTGACGTTATCGGCGAGCTGCATCGTCGTCCAGTTGGCGCCGCGCTCGTCGAGCGCCACCAGCCTGGCATCCTGCGGCACGGCGGCGAGAATGCGTTCGGCTTCCTCGGCCATCACCTGCTGCGGGGTTTTCGCCCCCACGCGCTTGTCGGGCTTGAGCTCGACGAGTTGCAGCGCGAATTCGCGCGGCATGCGCTTCACATACTCGGCAAAGCCGTCGGCGATCCAGCCCGGCATCTTGTGGCCGACGGCGATCAGGATGATCTTCATGCGGGGTTCCTGAAAACACAACGCCCGGCGCGGGCCGGGCGTTGCATTGTGCCAGAGTTGGCAAGGACTTGGCACCGGCCGCCAGCGCAGCCATGCCATCTGTGGCGACCCGCTGTCAGCGGCTGACTTCGCGCACGATCTTCCACAGATTCTGTTCACGCGCCAGCGTCAGCACCTTCTGTACCTGGTCGCTGTAATTGTCGGCCTGGTAACGCTGGGTGAAACGCACCTCGACGGTATTGGCGTCGATCTTCTTCACCACCGGCTGCTCGACCTTGACGCTGATGCTGTTCGCCCTGGCGATGCGCTGCTGGCGCTGCTTTTCCCAGTCGGCGCGGCTGCCCTGTTCGGGCTTGAACTGGCTGCCATAGCTGGCCAGATACTTGCCCGCATCGCGCGCCGACCAGGCGCTGGCCCAGGCGTTGACCGCATCGAGCACGGCCTTGTCGGCGACGTCGGCCACCGGCTTGACTTCGCCCTTCTCGGCCGCCTCGACCAGCGGATCCGGGCCGCGGGCCGGGCGCTCGGCCATCGCGGCAGCACGATCCAGCGTGACGGTTTCCGGAATCGGCACCGCGCAGCTCACCTCATCATCATTGGCTTCCAGGCCACCCAGATCGCTGTCGGGCGAGGTCTGCTCCAGCGGCGCCAGTTCCAGCGCCGGCAGCAGGCGGTTGCTCACCGCCAGCACGCGTACCTGTGCGAACAGCTGCTCGTATTCGGAACGCACCACGCTGGCGCGGGCCAGGAACAATTCGTTTTCGCTGTCGAGCAGGTCGAGCAGCGAACGCTGGCCGATGTCGTACTGACGCTGGTAAGCCTCGCGCGCCTTGGCGGTCGACAGCGCGTGCTGCTCCTGATAGCGGCGCTGCTCGCTCAGGCGATGCACATCGTTCCAGGCAATCGCCACGGTCTGGCGCAAATCGCGGCAGGCCTTGTCGCGCTGCTCATAGGCGCCGTTGAGCAGTTGTGCGTGCTGGCTGACGCGCGCGCGATCAGCGCCACCGCTGAACAGGTTGTAATTCATGACCAGCTGGACGACGCCATCCTTGTAGTTGCCGTCGATGCCGTCACGATCCTGATCCCAGCCCTGCGAGGCGCGCAGTTCCAGCTGCGGCCAGTAGCCACCCTTTTGCACTTCGGTCTTGGCACGGGCTGCGCGCAGATTGCTGACTGCAGCCAGGAAACCCGGGCTGCGCTTGAGCGCGGCCAGCAGTTCGTCGCGAGCGGGCAGCTTGCCCGACAAATCCGGCGCCGGCGCCATGTCCGCCGGCGGCGGGCTGCCCACGATGCGGGTAAAGCGCGTGCCGACATCCTGCAGATTGGCCTTTTCGGTCAGCCAGTTCGACTCGGCCAGCGCCAGACGGCCGGCGGCCTGCTCCAGATCGACACGGCGGCCGACCCCGGCCTTCACGCGCTCTTCGATCTGGTCGTACAGCTCGCGGTGCACGGCGTAATTGTTGCGCGCCAGCTCTTCGAGCTTGCGATAGCGCTGCACGTCGTAATAGGCGAGCGCGGCCTGCTGGGCGATGTCATCGCTGGCGGCCAGCAGTTCGTAATAGCGGGTCAGCTGGAAATAGCCCTGGCTGCGCACTTCGTTCTGGGCGGCGAAACCGTCGAACAGCAGCTGGCGCAGCTCAATGCTGGCGCCGGGATGACTGAAGGAATTACCGTCGGTACGCGGGCGACTCTGGCGCTCGCCGCCAACATAGCCCTGCAGGTTGACTTGCGGCAGATAGCGGCTGCGCGCCACATCGACCTGATCGCCTGCCGCCTTGTATTCGTACCAGCGCGCCTTGATTTCCGGGTTGCGCAAGACCGCCTGCTCGGTGGCGTCCTTGAGCGTGTACGCGTGCGCCGTGGCCAGCATGCTGCCGGTCAGGGCCATGATCATGGCCATTGTCAGCCGTTTTAGGGTCATTTCCGTGCTACTCCAGTCAGTAATAAGTAATCTTGTCTCGTCAGACTATTGCGCGCAGGTCTGGGCTCTTGCTATATATCGGATGCGCCAGAGTAGCTGGTGGCGCCCCAAGGGCAGTCCAGCCTTATTCCGCAGGCATTCTACATTCCCTCAGGGGTTTTCGGAAAATTCGGGATTTTCTTGACCGCTTTCGGCAAATTGCTGCCGTTTCCTTCATTTATGGGATAATTCTTGCGCGTTCACCTGTCCGGGCGGCCAGTCGGGCCACTCCTTCTTGCCGCAGCCCTGCTGCTGGGCGCGCTGGCCCTGCTGGGCAGCGCCGCAGGCTGGGACAATGAACGCATCGGCAAGCTGATGGCCCAGCGCCATGGCAATCAGGCCGCGCGCAGCTTCGACGAGCTCGACCGCGTCATCAGCGCCAGCCGCACTCTCGCGGACGCCGACAAGCTCAAGCGCATCAACGAATTCCTCAACCGCAAGCTGCGTTTCGACGACGATGACAAGCTCTGGGGCCAGGCGGATTACTGGGCCTCGCTGGGCGAGACGCTGGCCAAGGGCGCCGGCGACTGCGAGGATTTCGTCATTGCCAAATTCGTCAGCCTGCGCGAGGCGGGCATTGCCCCGGAAAAACTGCGGCTGACCTACGTCAAGGCCCGCATCGGCGGCGCCAACAGCAGCGTCACCCAGGCACACATGGTGCTGGCCTACTACGCAAACCCGGAAGCCGAGCCGCTGATTCTCGATAACCTGCTGACCGACATCAAGCCGGCCAGCGCCCGCCCGGACCTCAATCCGGTGTTCAGCTTCAACAGCGAGGGCATTTTCACAGGCGGCGCCAAGCGTCCTTCCGCCGGTGTTGATCGCCTGTCGCGCTGGAAAGACCTGCTGCTCAAGCTGCAGGCCGAAGGCATTGATTAGGAAACGCCCATGTCGATTTACCGCCAACTCTGGCTTGTCATCGCCACCCTCATGGCCATCATGTTCATCGGCTGCTTTGCCCTGAACCTGCATACCGCGCGCGGCTATCTGGAACAGCAGCTCTACACGCAGAGCAATGACAGCGCGGCCGCCCTGGCGCTGACCATGTCGCAGAACACCGACCCGGTGTCCGACGAGCTGCTGATCAGCGCCCTGTTCGACAGCGGGCATTTCCAGCGCATCACGCATCTGGACGCGCGCGGCAAGGTCGTGCTCGAGCGCACCAGCAGCACCCCGCCCGACCGCGTGCCGGAGTGGTTCATCCGCCTGCTGCCCATCACGCCGCAATCGGGCAAGGCCCAGGTCACCCATGGCTGGAAACAGGCCGGATCGGTAGTCGTGGAGGCGCACACCCGCTTTGCCTATGTGTCGCTGTGGAAAGGCTTCATCAGCCTGCTGCTGTGGATGCTCGCCGGCGGCATCGCCATCGGCCTGCTGGCGACGCTGTTCCTGAAATGGCTGAAAAAGCCGATCAGCCAGATGGTCGATCAGGCACAGGCCATCACCGAGCGCCGCTTCATCACCATCCCCGAGCCCCGCACCAAGGAGCTGCGCACGGTGATCCGCGCAATGAACGCCATGGTGCTGCGCGTCAAGGCCATGTTCGACGAACAGGCCGAGCGCATCCAGCAGCTGCGCCAGGATGCCAACCGCGACCACACCACGGGCCTGGCCAACCGCGCCTACCTGATGGGACGCCTGGCCAGCACGCTCAGCGACCATGACGCGCCGCCGCAGGGCAGCCTGCTGCTGATCCGCCTGCACGACCTGGCCGGCATCAATCGCGAGCTGGGCCGCCAGGCCACCGATCGCTTGCTGGCACGCCTTGCCGAGCAGCTGGCCAGCATCAGCAGCGGCAATCCGGACTGGCTGGCCGCGCGCCTCAACGGCGCCGATTTTGCGCTACTGGCGCCGGAACTCGACGCTGCCGACAGCCTGGCCGCGCAACTGCTGGCCGCGCTGGCGCCGCTGGCCGCCCGCCCCTGGCTGGTGAATATCGGCCACAGCAATTATCAGCATGATGAAAACCCGGCCCAGGTGCTGGCGCGCACGGATGCGGCACTGGCGCGCGCCGAGCAGCAGCAGGCCAACGCCTGCGCCGGCGACCAGCAGGGCTGCAGCCAGCAGGCCAGCGGGCAGTGGGAAGCCCAGCTGCGCCGCGCCATCGCCGACGGCAGCTTCGAGCTGATGAGCTACCCGGTGCTGCGCATGGACGGCCAGCTGCTGCACCACGAAATGCTGCTGCGCATGCTCAATCCGGGCGGCGGCCCGCTGCTGGCGGCCGGGCAGTTCATGCCCTACGCCAGCCGCTACAACCTGCTGCCGCAACTCGACCTGATCGCGGTACGCCTCACGCTGGCCCGGCTGGCCGACAGCAAGGACGCCATGGCGGTCAATCTGGCGCCGCAATCGGTGCGCAATCCGCAATTCCGCCAGGAACTGGTGCGTCTGCTGGAACTGGCCGGGCCGCTGGCGCGCCGCCTGTGGCTGGAAGTGTCGGAGAACGGCCTGACACTGGAGCTGGATTCCTTTGCCACCTTTGCCGCCGAAGTCAGCCGCTATGGCTGCCAGGTCGGCATCGAGCATTTCGGCCGCCAGTTTGGCAGCATGCCCAGGCTGTATGACCTGCCGCTGGCCTTCCTGAAGATCGACGGCAGCTTCATCCACGAAATCGACCAGCACCCTGGCAATCAGCACATGGTGCAGGCCATGGTCGGAATTGCCCGCAGCCTCGGCATCCTCACGATTGCCGAACAGGTCCGCAGCGACGGCGAATGGCGACGACTGCAGGAGCTGGGCCTGGATGGCGCCACCGGCCCGGCAGCCGGCGCGCGGCAGTCAGCATAAAGGTATACCCCTGCAGCCAAACCAAGCATTGGGCCACAAGCAGATACCCCATGCACATGCAAACCGGTTCCTGATTATGTCTCTGCTTCAGGAAGCCTGAGCAACAAAGGCGCTGATTAGCACGCTCTGCCCTGAAAGCCGCTGAGAAGCGCAGGTTTTCCGGGATCAGGCGCGGGACGTGTTTGAGGCCCGCAGGGCCGAGTTGTCCCGCGCCCCCGGAAAAACGAGCATCGCAAGGCACCCCGCGCAGCGGGGCGGCTGACCGGGCGCGCCTTGGGGGTGTCGGGGGGCTTGGCAAGACAAGCCCCCTGACGTGCCGCCGGGCACCCCCGGCATCAAAACACCGCGCCGCAGGCGCTGAAAACCTTGCTTCCTGAAGGAAAGACATAATCAGGAACCGGTTTAGTACAGGGGCGACTCGGTCGTCCCGCTGCCGGTGGCAGCCGCAAAGAAAAAAGCCCAGTCTGACGACTGGGCTTCTTATTGGTGGGTTGTCACAGGCTCGAACTGTGGACCTACGGATTAAGAGTCCGCTGCTCTACCAACTGAGCTAACAACCCGAAGACACCCCGGAATCCGGTGCGCCTTGCAAGGGGGTGGTGGGTTGTCACAGGCTCGAACTGTGGACCTACGGATTAAGAGTCCGCTGCTCTACCAACTGAGCTAACAACCCATTCTGGAATTTGGTGGGTCGGGTGGGGGTCGAACCCACGGCCAACGGATTAAAAGTCCGCTGCTCTACCACTGAGCTACCGACCCGTTTTCCAGAGAGGCTGGATTATTCAGTCTTCACCGCCGGGTGTCAAGCCCCTTTTTCGCCATCCGGGATTTGTCACACAGACATCGCCGGGCCTCTTCCCGTAAACTCGCGACCATCCTGTCTCACACACCCTGTTTACGGAGCTTGATCATGCGTTTGCTGCACACCATGTTGCGGGTCGCCAGCCTCGACCGATCGCTGGCCTTCTATACCGACGTCCTGGGCATGCGCCTGCTGCGCCGCCAGGACTACCCGGAAGGCCGCTTTACGCTGGCCTTTGTCGGCTATGGCGACGAGGCCGACCATACGGTGCTCGAACTCACGCACAACTGGGATACCGATCACTATGAACTTGGCACGGCCTACGGCCATATCGCCATCGAAACCGCCGACATCGTCGCCACCTGTGACGCCGTGCGCGCCAGAGGCGGCAAGGTCGTGCGCGAGCCGGGCCCGATGAAACACGGCACGACCGTCATCGCCTTTGTCGAAGACCCGGACGGCTACAAGATCGAATTCATCCAGCGCTGATGCTGGGCTGCCCATCCACTCCCGCCCGGCACGCCGGGCGCACCCGTTCTTTTGCGAGCCCTTCATGTTCCGCACCCTGCCCCTCCTTGCCCTGCCCTGTCTGCTGTTCCCGGGCGGCGCAGCGGCCGCCACGCTGGACGGCAGCCAGCTGTCGCTGGCCTGGATCTTGCCGTTTGCCGGCATCCTGCTGTCGATCGCGCTGTGCCCGCTGTTCCTGCCCAAGTTCTGGCACCACCATTTCGGCAAGGTGGCCGCCTTCTGGGCCCTGGCCTTCCTGATCCCCTGCGCCCTGAGCCTTGGCCCGGGCCTGGCCGGCGGCGTGGTCGTGCATGCACTGGTCGAAGAATACATTCCCTTCATCATCCTGCTGCTGGCGCTGTATACGATTTCGGGCGGGATTCTGATCTGGGGCAATCTGCACGGCTCGCCCCTGCTCAACACCGGCCTCCTGGCGCTGGGCACCGTGCTCGCGTCGCTGATGGGCACCACCGGTGCGGCCATGCTGCTGATCCGCCCGCTGCTCAAGGCCAATGACAACCGTCGCCACAATGTCCATGTAGTGGTGTTCTTCATCTTTCTGGTCGCCAATATCGGCGGCGGGCTGACGCCGATTGGCGATCCGCCGCTCTTTCTGGGCTTTCTGAAGGGTGTGGGCTTTTTCTGGACGTTTGAGCACATGCTGCCGCTGGTGGCGCTGGCCGCGGCCGTCTTGCTGGCGGTGTTCTATGCCATCGACAGTTATTACTTCCGCAAGGAGGGCGTACTGCCCGTCGACAAGACGCCGGATTCGGCGGTGAAAATCCATGGCAAGCGCAATATCGTACTGCTGGCGGCGGCGGTGGCCTGCGTGGTGCTCTCCGGCGTCTGGAAGCCCGGCATCGAACTGCAGCTCGGCGCCGTGGCGCTGCAACTGCAGAACATCGTGCGTGACCTGCTGCTGCTGGGCCTCACCCTGCTGTCGCTGCGCATCACCCCGAAGCCGGTGCGCGCCGGCAACGATTTCAGCTGGGGGCCGATCCAGGAAGTGGCCAAGCTGTTCGCCGGCATCTTCATCGTCATGGCGCCGGCCATCGCCATTCTGCGCGCCGGCGAGACTGGCGCCCTGGCCGGCCTGGTGCGCCTGGTCTTCGACGCCGACGGCCTGCCGCGCGACCACATGTTCTTCTGGCTCACCGGCGCGCTGTCGGCCTTCCTGGACAATGCGCCGACCTATCTGGTGTTTTTCAACCTCGCCCACGGCGATGCCCAGCACCTGATGAGCGCCATGGGCACGACACTGCTGGCCGTCTCGGCCGGCTCGGTCTTCATGGGGGCGATGAGTTACATCGGCAATGCGCCCAATTTCATGGTCAAGGCCGTGGCGGAAGACCGTGGCGTGAACATGCCCAGCTTCTTTGGCTATATGGCCTGGTCCTGCGCCATCCTGCTGCCGACCTTTGCGCTGATTACCGGGGTATTCTTCCTGAATTAAAGCAGAGCAAGGGCTTCAGCCACATACCCATAAAAATGCCCGGCATCCAGCCGGAATTGCGTCAGACAGGACACCCGGCCAGACCGGGTGTTTTGCCATCTGCCAGTCACGCCTCAGCAGACCCTTGGTATGACAATGCGTTTTGTTTGTATAAACTTGCCCAGGGCTGTCTTCCGGCTTGTGAAGGCCGGTTTTTTCAGGCAATACGGGAAAAACAGTCTTGCTGCCGCACCTTTGACCTTAGTCAGTAGGCAGAAACATCAGCTGCGTATACTGCATTGCGAAGAGGGAAGTCAGCCGGAAGGCCGATGGCCTCCGAGAAACCAATCACAAACCAAGAAACGAGGTGTACTGTGGCTCAACAACCGCTTTCTGCCGATCTGCTCGACAAGATGCATCGCTACTGGCAGGCGACCAACTACCTGTCCGTTGGTCAGATCTACCTGCTGAACAACCCGCTGCTGAAAGAACCCCTGAAGCGCGAACACATCAAGCCGCGTCTGCTTGGTCACTGGGGCACGACTCCCGGCCTGAACTTCATCTACGTTCACGCCAACCGCCTGATCAACGACCGCGACATCAACGCCATCTACATCACCGGCCCTGGCCATGGCGGCCCCGGCTTCGTGGCCAACACCTGGATGGAAGGCTCCTACGAAGAATTCTTCCCGAACATCGACCGCACCGAAGCCGGCATGCAGCGTCTGTTCAAGCAATTCTCCTTCCCGCGCGGCATTCCTTCGCACGTGGCTCCGGAAACCCCGGGCTCCATGCACGAAGGCGGCGAACTGGGCTATTCCGTCTCCCACGCCTATGGCGCGGCACTGGACAACCCGGATCAGGTCGTATTTGCAGTAGTCGGTGACGGCGAAGCCGAAACCGGCCCGCTGGCTGCATCCTGGCACTCCACCAAGTACATCCACCCGATCAACGACGGCTTCGTACTGCCGATCCTGCACCTGAACGGTTACAAGATCGCCAACCCGACGCTGATGGCCCGCATGAACAAGGACGAACTGACCGCCCTGTTCGTCGGCTACGGCTATGAGCCGATCTTCGTTGAACTGAAGAACGAAACCTTCAACGACAAGCCGGAAAGCTTTGTCGACATCCACCAGGAAATGGCCGCCGCCATGGACCTGTGTATGGACAAGTTCAACGCCATCCGCGAAGCCGCCAAGGCCGAACAGGCTGCCGGCAAGCCGATCACCCGTCCGCGCTGGCCGATGATCATCATGCGCACGCCGAAGGGCTGGACCGGTCCGAAGGAAATCAAGGGCAAGAAGGTTGAGGATTACTGGCGCAGCCACCAGGTGCCGTTCTCCGACATCGACGGCGAAAACGTGCAGAACCTGGAAATCTGGCTGAAGTCCTACCAGATCGATAGCCTGTTCAACGCTGACGGCACCGTCAAGCCCGAACTGCTGGCCATCGCACCGAAGGGCCTGAAGCGCATCGGCTCCAACCCGGTCGTGCACGGCCAGGTGTCGAAAGACCTGAAGATGCCGGACTTCCGCAAGTACGAAGTGAAGTTCGACAAGCCGGGTACCGTGAACGCCGAAATGACCCGCGTGATGGGCAACTTCCTCGCCGACATCATGCGCGAGAACGAAGCCGAGAAGAACTTCCGCATCTTTGGCCCGGATGAAACCGCGTCGAACCGCTGGAACGCCACCATCGAGTACTCCGGCAAGACCTGGCTGGCCAACCACTTCGAAGTGGACGGCATCAATAACAACGACAATCTGCAGCAAGACGGTCGTGTTATGGAAATCCTGTCTGAGCACACCTGCCAGGGCTGGCTGGAAGCGTACAACCTGACCGGTCGTCACGGCTTCTTCAGCTGCTACGAAGCGTTCATCCACGTGATCGATTCGATGTTCAACCAGCACGCCAAGTGGCTGAAGACGACTCGTCACATCAACTGGCGCAAGCCCATCCCGTCGCTGAACTACCTGCTGACTTCGCACGTATGGCGTCAGGATCACAACGGCTTCTCGCACCAGGATCCGGGCTTCATCGATCACGTTGTGAACAAGAAGGCCGAGGTGATCCGCGTTTACCTGCCGGCCGATGCCAACACCCTGTTGAGCGTGACCGACCATGTACTGCGCAGCCGTCACTATGTGAACGTGGTGGTAGCGGGCAAGCAGCCGGCACTGCAATACCTGACCATGGACCAGGCGATCAAGCACGCCACCAAGGGTCTGGGTATCTGGGACTGGGCGTCCAACGACCAGGACGGCGAACCGGATGTGGTCATGGCGTGTGCCGGTGAAATCCCGACCATGGAAGCCCTGGCTGCGACCGATCTGCTGCGTCAGCACTTCCCGGATCTGAAGATCCGCTTCGTCAACGTCTGCGACCTGATGACGCTGCAACCGGAAGAAGAACACCCGCACGGCCTGTCCGATCGCGAATTCGACGCGATCTTCACCGCCGACAAGCCGATCATGTTCGCCTTCCACGGCTACCCGTGGCTGATCCACCGCCTGACTTATCGCCGCAACGGCCACAGCAACATCCACGCCCGCGGCTATATCGAGGAAGGCTCGACCTCCACACCGTTCGACATGGTGGTCGTGAACCAGCTGGACCGCTTCAACCTGGCCATCGACGTGATCGACCGCGTGCCGAAACTGCAGAAGACCGGCGCACACGTTCGCCAGAAACTGCAGGACAAGCTGGTTGAACACGCCCAGTACATCGCCGAAGTGGGTGACGATCTGCCGGAAGTGAAGAACTGGAAGTGGTCGTACTAAGCGATTGACCACCGCATGGCCCCAGGGTCATGCAGCCGGAGCAGAAAACCCCCGCCACAAGCGGGGGTTTTCTTTTGCCGCACGCCTGCGCCGGCTATGAAGGCGATAGTGATTTTTTCACAGCACAAGGGCATGGCCTGTGCTTTAATCCGAGAACTTTGTGCGGGCTTAGCACTCTATCCGCGAGAGTGCTAATATCTACGCCAAGCCGTATCTTCCCAGGAAGGAGCAACATCATGTCCCATGCGCTTGCCTTGCCGGTTCTCTCTGCGGGTGACAGCATCGACCGCTACATCCAGAGCGTCAACACGGTGCCGCTGCTCACGCAGGAAGAAGAAACCGAACTGGCAACCCGTTATCACCGCGACGACGATCTGGAAGCCGCCCGCCGGCTGGTGCTCTCGCACCTGCGGGTAGTGGTCTCGATCGCCCGCGGCTATTCCGGCTACGGCCTGCCGCAGGCCGACCTGATCCAGGAAGGCAATATCGGCCTGATGAAGGCCGTGAAGCGCTTCGAACCCGATCGCGGCGTACGCCTGTTCAGCTTCGCCGTGCACTGGATCAAGGCCGAAATCCACGAATACATCCTGCGCAACTGGCGCCTGGTGCGCATCGCCACCACCAAGGCGCAGCGCAAGCTCTTCTTCAACCTGCGCTCGATGAAAACCGGCTTTGCCGCGCTGACCCACGCCCAGGCCAAGGAAATCGCCGACGACCTCGGCGTGAAAACCGAAGAGGTGCTGGAAATGGAAACGCGCATGACCGGCCAGGACATCGCGCTGATTGCCGACGACGGTGACGAGGACGGCTATGCCCCCATCGACTGGCTGGCCGATGCGCACGACGAGCCGACCGAGGCGCTGAACCGCCGCGCCATCGACCACCTGCATTCGGAAGGCCTGCAAAACGCCCTGGCCACGCTGGATGACCGCAGCCGCCGCATCATCGAGACGCGCTGGCTGGCCGATGAGGGCGAGAGCAAGACGCTGCACGACCTTGCCGCCGAATACAATGTTTCGGCCGAGCGCATCCGCCAGATCGAAAGCAAGGCACTGCAGAAAATGAAACTGGCACTGTTGCCGGCCTGATCATCCGCAAGCGGAGCACCGGGTTTCGCCAAGACAAGGACTCCCCACGGGGAGTCCTTGTTTATTTCGGGGGTATGTGACTCCAGCCCAAGCAGGGCATAGGCCACATGACCATGGATATCAACGTATCAGGCGCAGCAACAGCACGGCGACGGCACTGCACAGCAAAACGGCAGCACTGATGCGCACGGTGCGGTCCAGCTCGGCCCGCTGCCGCACCCCGAGACAGCGCCATGTCAGCCAAAGGGCAAAACCGGCCAGCAGGCCGTAGATCAGTACTCCGGGCAAGCGCATGACGGCCACTCATCGTGAAAATTCTGGGGAAAATCGTAAGCAAGGCCAGCCACCGCGCCACGAGTTAAGAGATTACTTTAACTTGTGCTTATTAAGCATTCTTTTAAAAAGAAAATAGATTCAGGCACTTAGTCCGGCTAAGTGATTGTATCAAAAAGACATTTCCCCGGGTCGCGCTTGTGCGGCCCTTTTTTTTCCCTTATAGTGGGCCGTAGTGGGAAAAAGTGGGTAAAAGTGGCAGAAATTGGCCAACCCGTGAGCCAGGCCAAACCGGCTGAGAAGCTGGAAGCTTACGGGGTTTCTGACACAACCGTTCCTTTCCACCCGAGATGGGCATGTTCAGTGGTGTTGCAACTTTGACGATCGACAGCAAGGGGCGCATGGCGATTCCAGCCAAGCAGCGCGACCTGCTGGCCGCGCTCGGTCAAAACCGCCTCTGGCTCACGCTCAACCTCACCGGCAGCAACCCTACCGGCTCGCTGGCGCTCTATACCGATGCCGAATGGCAAAAGGTCTGCAGCCAGATCAATGCCACCCCCGGCACCCAGGGCCAGATCCTCAAGCGCACGCTGATCGGCAATGCCGAAGAAATCGAGCTCGACGGCTCGGGCCGCATGCTGCTGTCCGCCAATGTGCGCAAGCTCTCCGGGCTGACGAAGGCCGTCGCCTTTGTCGGCGTCGGCAACCGCTTTGAAATCTGGGATGAAGAGCGCTGGAATGCGCTCAATGACGACGTGCTGGCGCTGGATGGCGACGCACTGAGCACACTGATGCAGGGGATCGTGCTGTGAGTTTTGTTCACAAGACGGTCCTCCTTGACGAGGCCGTGGCCGGGCTGGCCATTGATCCGGCCGGCATTTACGTTGATTGCACCTTTGGTCGCGGCGGCCATTCGCGCCTGATCCTCGGGCAACTGGGCCCGCAGGGGCGGCTGATTGCCTTCGACAAGGACCCGGCCGCGATTGCCGAAGCCGCCACGATCACCGACCCGCGCTTCACCATCGTGCACAACGGCTTTGCCACGCTGGCCGATGCGCTGCGAGGGCTCGACATCGCCGCTGTCGATGGCGTGCTGATGGATCTGGGTGTCTCATCGCCGCAGCTGGATGACGGCAGCCGCGGCTTCAGTTTCCGTTTTGATGCGCCGCTGGACATGCGCATGGACACCACCCGCGGCATGACCGCTGCGGAATGGCTCAACACCGCTCCTGAAAAGGACATTGCAGAGGTTATCAAGGACTATGGCGAAGAACGGTTTGCTAAATCGATTGCAGCAAAGATTGTTGCGCGTCGGCTCGAACAGCCCCTTGCAACAACACGCGAGCTTGCCGCACTCGTGGCGCAATGTGTCCGCACCCGCGAGCCGGGCCAGGACCCGGCGACGCGCACCTTCCAAGCTGTTCGGATTTTCATCAATCGGGAGCTTGAGGAGCTCGCGCTAGTCCTCCCGCAGGCACTGGCGGCACTCAAGCCCGGCGGTCGCCTGTCGGTGATCGCCTTCCACTCGCTGGAAGACCGCATCGTCAAGCGCTTCATGCAGGACAAGGCCAGCGCCGACAAGCTGCCGGCCGGCCTGCCGATCCGCGCCAGCGACATTCCGCCCGCGCCGCTGAAGATCGTCGGCAAGCCCGTGCGCGCCAGCGAGGCCGAAGTCGCCGCCAATCCGCGCGCCCGCAGCGCCATCCTGCGCATTGGCGAGCGCACCACGGGTGCGCTGTGATCCGGCTCAATCTGTTTTTGCTGGCCTTGCTGGTGCTGTGCGCCCTCAGCGTCGTCACCAGCTCGCACCGCACGCGCAAGCTCTATGGCGAGCTGCAAAAGCAGGAGGCCGCCGCGCGTGCGCTGGAACTCGAATGGGGCCAGCTGCAACTCGAGCAGAGCGCCTGGGCCATCCACTCGCGCATCGAGCGTGAAGCCAGCCAGCGTCTGGGCATGATGGTCGCCCCCAGCAACCGCACCCAGGCCATCTTTTCCAGCGGTGCCAGCGTGCCGCAACCGGTCATCCAGCAGGATCTGTACTGATGGCCTTTGCCCACACCGCCAGCCGCCACGCCGGCCGCCGCCCGCAAAACCCGCAACCACGCCTTGAACACTGGCGCACCTGGTTCGTGCTGGGCAGCCTGCTGGCACTCTTTGCCGTATTGCTGGGGCGCGGCATATACCTGCAAGGGTTCAATGAAGAATTCCTTCAGGAGCAAGGGGAACAGCGCTATACCCGCAGCCTTCGCCTTGAAGCGCTGCGCGGCATGATTGTCGACCGCAATGGCGAGCTGCTCGCGCAATCGACTACGGTGCAATCAATCTGGGCCAGCCCCCGTTCGGTTTACGCCCTCCCCAAGGGCCAGCAGCGCCCCAAGGACTGGCGGCAGAAAAACGACACCGACAAGGTGCCGGTCAGCGGCGAGGAAATCCAGCTGCTGGCGAAGCTGCTGGGCGTGCCGGAGGCGGAAATCCGCCGCAAGATGTTCGACGAGCGCCGCAACAGCAAGGGCGAGGTGCTCAAGCCCGCCGATTTCGTCTGGCTCAAGCGCCAGCTCTCGCCCGAAGAAGCCCGCAAGGTCATGGCGCTCAATATTCCCGGCATTTATTCGCAAACCGAATATCGCCGCTTCTACCCGGCCGGCGACCAGCTGGCGCATGTCATCGGCTTTACCGACATCGACGGCCGCGGCCAGGAAGGCTTCGAACTCACGCGCGACAAGACGCTGGCCGGCAAAGCCGGCAGCCGCACGGTAATCCGCGACCGGCGCGGCTACATCGTCGAGGATGTCTCCACCATCGTGCCGCCACTTGACGGACAGACGCTGCAGCTGTCGATCGATGTGCGCATCCAGTACCTGGCGTTTCGCGAACTGAAGGCCATGGTCGAGCAGAGCGATGCCAAGGGTGGCGCCATCGTGGTGCTGGATGCACGCACCGGCGAGGTGCTGGCGATGGCCAATGCCCCCTCCTACAACCCGAACAGCCGCAATGGCATCGACCCCGCGCACCGTCGCAACCGCGCGATTACCGACCTCTACGAGCCCGGCTCGACGATGAAGGCGATCACCGCCGCGATGGCGCTGGATGCTGGCAAGGTCAAGCCGACCACGGTCATCAGCACCGATGGCGGACGCATGACCATTGGCCCGGCCACCATCCGCGACGATCACCCCGGCGGCGCGATGACGGTCGAGCAGATCATGCAGAAGTCGTCCAACGTCGGTGCCGCCAAGCTGGCGCTGATGATGGACCGCGAAGCCATGTTCAATTTCCTGAAAAGCATGGGCTTTGGCGAGAAGGTGAATACCGGCTTTCCTGGCGAAGCGGCCGGCCGCGTGCGGCCCTGGAAGGACTGGCGCCCGATCGAACAGGCCACGATGGCCTATGGCTACGGCGCCTCCGCCAGCGTGATGCAGATGGCGCGCGCTTATCAGGTCTTTGCCACCGACGGTGAAATCCGCCCGCTGACCTTTACCAAACTGGTGGCGCCGCTGCCGGGCCGCCCGGTCATCAAGCCGGAAACCGCGCAGGCCGTGCGCAAGATGCTGGAAATGGTGACCTTGCCCGGCGGCACCGCCACGCGCGCGCAAGTCGTCGGCTACCGTGTCGGCGGCAAGACCGGCACGGCCAAGAAGCTCGTCAACGGCGTGTATTCCGACACCGCCCGCGTCGGCTCCTTTGTCGGCATCGCGCCCATTTCCAGCCCGCGCATTGTCGTGGCGGTGATGATCGACGAGCCGCGCTTCGACATGCGCTATGGCGGCCTGGTGGCTGCCCCCGTCTTCAGCAATGTCGTGGCAGGCACCCTGCGCATTCTGGGCGTGCCGCCCGATTCGCCCACCGAGAACATCCTGCTGCCGCCGCCGGGAGCGGCGGAAATCCTGGAGGAAACATGAAGCCAGCCAGCTGGGCCCTGCCCGCGCTTGACCTCGCCGCCATCGATGCCATCGCCGCAGGCAGGCCGCTGGCCGTCGACAGCCGCAAGGTCCAGCCGGGCGATGTGTTTCTGGCCTTCCAGGGCGAATACGCCGACGGCCGCCAGTACATCGCCGACGCGATTGGCAATGGCGCCGCCGCCATCCTCTGGGAAGCCGAGGATTTCCGCTGGGATCCGGCCTGGACCGTTCCGAACCTGGCCATCGCGCAATTGCGCGCCCAGGCCGGCATCGTGGCCAGCCATCTGCTGGGCAATCCCTCGCAGCACATGACAGTGGTCGGCATCACCGGCACCAATGGCAAGACGTCGATCGCCAACTGGCTGGCACAGGCCTTCGCGCTGCTGGGCAAGCAATGCGGGGTGCTCGGCACGCTCGGCAACGGTTTCCCGGGCGCACTGGAAGAATCGACGCACACGACGCTCGACCCGGTCAGCCTGCAGGGCTGGCTGGCCCGCCTGCACCAAGCCGGCGCCAGCCATATCGCCATGGAAGTCTCCTCGCACGGACTGGTGCAGGCGCGTGCGCATGGTACGGCCATCGACATCGCGGTATTCACCAATCTGACGCGCGACCACCTCGACTATCACGAGACCATGGACGCCTACGGCGCGGCCAAGGCGCAGCTGTTCGCCTGGGAAGGTCTGCGTGCTGCCGTGATCAATGCCGACGATGCCTTTGGCCGCCAGCTGCTGGAGCAGTGCCAGGCCGCACTGGTCCATGGCTATGGCTTTACCGCTGGCGACCTGCGCATCACCCGCTATGCCGCCACGCTGGACGGGCTCAGGCTGGACATCCACACGCCGCAGGGCGAAACGCGCATCGAATCGCCACTGCTGGGCCGCTTCAACGCCAGCAATCTGCTGGCCTGCCTGGGCGTGCTGCTTGCCAGTGGCGTGACGCTGTCGGATGCCAGCCGGGTGCTGGGCCAGATCCAGCCGGCCGCCGGACGCATGCAGCGCCTTGGCGGCGCGGGCAAGCCGCTGGTCGTGGTCGACTACGCACACACGCCGGATGCGCTGGAAAAGGCGCTGGCCACGCTGCGTGACGCCATGCCGTCGCAAAGCCGGCTGTTCTGCGTGTTCGGCTGCGGCGGCGACCGTGATCGCGGCAAACGCCCCATCATGGGCGAGATTGCCTGCCGCATGGCCGATTCGGTGGTGATTACCAGCGACAACCCGCGCAGCGAAGCGCCGCAACGCATCATCCAGGACATCGTCGCCGGCGTGGCCGGCGTGCCGGGTACCGGGCACGCCAATTATTCGATCGCCTCCGACCGCGCCCACGCCATCAACGACACCATCGACATGGCGCACGCCAATGATGTGGTGCTGATCGCCGGCAAGGGACACGAGACTTATCAGGAAATCATGGGCGTGCGCCACCACTTCGACGATGTCGAGGTCGCCACGCGCGCCCTGGCCAGGAAGAAGAAGTAATGATGCTGTCGCTGCGGGAAACCGCAACCGCCCTTTCTGCAGAACTGCTCGGCGACGACGCGCAGGCCTTTGCGCGCGTCACCACCGACAGCCGCGCCCTGCAGCCGGGTGATCTGTTCGTCGCGCTGAAGGGCGAGCGCTTTGACGCCCACGATTTCGTGCCGGCGGCGCTGGCCGGCGGTGCGGCCGCCGCCCTGGTCGACCATGCCGTGCCGGATTGCGCACCGCAACTGGTCGTCAAGGATACCCTGCAAGGGTTAGGGCAACTTGCTCATTACTGGCGTGGGCTGCATGACGATACCCCACTAATCGCCATCACCGGCAGCAATGGCAAGACCAGCGTCAAGGAAATGTGCGCCAGCATTTTTGCGGCCGCTGCCGGCGACGCTGCGGCGGTGCACGCCACACAGGGCAATCTGAACAATCACATCGGCCTGCCGCTGACCGTACTGGGCATGCGCGCCGAACACCGTTACGTCGTCGCCGAGATGGGCATGAACCACTTCGGCGAGATCGACTACCTCACCCGCATTGCCCGGCCCGATGTGGCACTGGTCAACAATGCCGGCGCGGCACATCTGGAAGCACTCGGCTCGGTCGCCGGCGTGGCGCGCGCCAAGGGCGAGATCTTCGCCGGCCTCAAAGCGGACGGCGTCGCCATCATCAACGCCGACGACGAATTCGCCCCGCTGTGGCGCGAACTGGCCGGCCCCTGGCGCCAGCTGAGTTTTGGCCTTGGCGCAGAGGCCGACATCGGTGCGCGCGCGCTGGCCAGCGATGCGCTGACCAGCCGCTTCGAGCTGGTGATCGGCGGCGCCACCGCCAGCGTCACGCTGGCGGTGCCCGGCCAGCACAATGTACGCAATGCGCTGGCCGCCGCCGCCTGCGCCCATGCGCTGGGCGTGCCGCTGGCCACCATCGCGCAAGGGCTGACAGCGTGGCAGGGCGTGAAGGGCCGCTTGCAGCGCAAGCTTGCCGCCAATGGCGCGACCGTGCTCGACGACAGCTACAACGCCAATCCCGATTCGATGAAGGCCGCCATCGACGTGCTGGCCGGCATTCCCGGCGACACCATCCTGGTGCTGGGCGACATGGGCGAGGTCGGCAGTGACGCGCCGCAGCGGCATGCCGAAATCGGCGCTTACGCCCGCGACAAGCACATCGCGGCGCTGTTCACGCTGGGTGAACACATGGCCGAGACTGCGCGCGCCTTTGGCAGCACGCATTTCGCCACACTGGCCGAACTGCTGGCCGCGCTCGACGCTCGCTGCGCGCCGCATTCGACCGTGCTGGTCAAGGGTTCACGGTTCATGAAAATGGAACGCGTCGCGGATGCACTGGTCCACGGCACGCTGGTCGCTGACACACCAAAGGGAGAGAAGTAATGCTGTTGTGGTTGACCCAATGGCTCGGCGAATCGGTTCGCGCCTTCAATGTTTTCAATTACCTCACGTTGCGTGCGGTGCTGGCGACCATGACCGCACTGGCCATGTCCTGGCTGCTCGGCCCCTATGTGATCCGCAAGCTGACCGAACTCAAGGTCGGCCAGGCGGTGCGCAACGACGGCCCGCAAACGCATCTGGTCAAGGCCGGCACGCCGACAATGGGTGGCACGCTGATCCTGCTGTCCATCGGCATCACCACGCTGCTGTGGGGTGACCTGAAGAATCAGTACATCTGGCTGGTGCTGATCGTCACACTGGCCACCGGCGTGATCGGCTTTGTCGATGACTACAAGAAAGTGGCGCTGAAAGACCCGAAGGGGCTCTCGGCCCGCGCCAAGATGTTCTGGCAATCGCTGATCGCCATCGGCGCCGGCATTTTCCTGACCGTGTATGTGAAGGATCCGGCCCAAACCGGCTTCATCATTCCGCTGTACAAGGAAATCCTCTATCCCTTTGGCGCGGTGGGTTTCTGCGTACTGACCTACTTCGTGATCGTCGGCACCTCGAATGCGGTCAATCTCACCGACGGGCTCGATGGCCTGGCCATCCTGCCGACGGTGCTGGTGTCCGGCGCCTTCGTGATCTTCGCCTATGTCGCCGGCAACGCGGTGTTCTCGAAATACCTTGGCGTACCGCACGTACCCGGAGCCGGCGAGCTGGCGGTATTCTGCGCGGCAATGGCTGGCGCGGGGCTGGGCTTCCTGTGGTTCAACGCCTATCCGGCCGAGGTCTTCATGGGCGACGTCGGCGCGCTGGCGCTGGGTGCGGGCCTGGGTATCGTCGCCGTGATCGTGCGCCAGGAAATCGTGCTGCTGATCATGGGCGGCGTGTTTGTCGTCGAGGCGCTCTCGGTGATGATCCAGGTCGCCAGCTTCAAGATGACCGGCAAGCGGGTCTTCAGAATGGCGCCGCTGCATCACCACTATGAACTCAAGGGCTGGAAGGAGACGCAAGTCGTCGTGCGCTTCTGGATCATCACCATGCTGCTGGTGCTGGCGGGTCTCGCCACGCTGAAACTGCGCTGAGGTGAACGATGAAGCTCAACGGTAAACACTGCATCGTCGTCGGCCTGGGTGAAACCGGCCTGCCCACCGCGCTCTGGCTGGCCAGACACGGCGCGCGCGTGACGGCTGCCGACAGCCGCAGCGCCCCGCCCAGCCTGGCAGCGCTCCAAGCAGCACTGCCCGACATCGAAGTCCGTCTTGGCGCCTTTGACGACCACACCTTTGCCGACGCCGACCTGCTGGTAACCAGCCCCGGCGTGCCGCTGGCCACTCCCGCCGTCGCGGCCGCTGCGGCGCGCGGCATTCCGGTGGTGGGCGATGTCGAGTTGCTGGCGCAGGCCATCGAAGGCAAGCCGACCAAGGTCATCGCCATCACCGGTTCGAACGGCAAATCCACCGTCACCACCATGGTTGGCGAAATGTGCAGGGCGGCCGGACTGGATACCGTCGTCGCCGGCAATATCGGCCTGCCGGTGCTGCAGGCACTGAGCGATTACGAAGCGCAGGGCAAGCTGCCGGATGTGTGGGTGCTCGAATTGTCCAGCTTCCAGCTGGAAACCACGGCCTCGCTGAAAGCCGATGCCGCCACCGTGCTCAATGTCAGCGAGGATCACCTCGATCGCTACGCCGGCATGCGTGAGTATGCCGCCGCCAAGGCGCGCATCTTTGCCGGGCTGGGTGTGATGGTGCTCAATCGCGAAGATGGCTGGTGCAGGGGTATGGCAGCTGCAGGTCGCGACATTGTTTGGTTCGGGGCAGATACCCCTCGAAACGGCAGTGAGTACGGCCTTGTTGCACAGGGCGATGACTTCAGTTTGCGTGCCGGTGATTACGAAATGATGAAGGCGGCCGAACTGCCGCTCGCCGGCCTGCACAATGCGGTCAATGCGCTATCCGCCATCGCGCTGTGCCGCGCCATCGGCATCGCCACCGGCCCGCTGGTCGCCGCGCTGAAAGCCTTCAAGGGTCTGCCGCATCGTGTGGAATTCGTGGCCGAAGTAAATGGCGTGCGTTACTACGACGATTCGAAGGGCACCAATGTGGGCGCGACCGAAGCCGCGCTGAAGGGCATGACCCAGCCGGTCGTGCTGATCGCCGGCGGCGACGGCAAGGGCCAGGATTTCACGCCACTCAAGCCCGCCTGCGAGCGCATCTGCCGCGCCGTGGTGCTGATCGGCCGTGACGGCCCGCAAATCGCCGAGGTGCTCTCCGATGCGCAATCGGCACTGGTGGCGGAAAACGACGAAGGCGAAGCCTTCCTGCCGGTGCTGCAGGTGCCGACGCTGGAAATGGCCGTGAACGTGGCCGCCAACCTGGCCGAGCCGGGTGATGTGGTACTGCTTTCGCCGGCCTGCGCGAGCCTCGACATGTTCCGCAACTATCACCACCGCGCCGAAGTCTTCATCGCCGCCGTGCAGGCGCTGGGAGCCTGAGCATGCGGCACATCTTCTACCAGGCCATGAAGCGGCTGAAGCCCACGATGAGCGCCTATGACCAGGCGCTGCTGTGGTGCGTCGTCCTGCTGCTGGCAATCGGCCTGGTGATGGTGTATTCCTCCTCGATCGCCATGGCGGAAGTCGACAAGGACACAGGCTTTCGCTCCGGCTATTTCCTCGGTCGGCATGCCGTGTTTCTGGTCGTGGGTGGCCTAGCCGGGCTGGTGGGCTTCAGCATCGCCAGCAAGCACTGGCAGGATTACGCCCCCATGCTTTTCCTGCTGGGAGTCTTCCTGCTGATCCTGGTGCTGATTCCCGGCATCGGCCGGGAAGTGAACGGCTCGCGGCGCTGGCTGTCGCTGGGGGTGGTGAATCTGCAGCCTTCCGAGCTGATGAAGTTCTTTGTCGTGCTCTATGCCGCCGACTACGCCATGCGCAAGGCGCACAGCATGAGTGGGCGCTTCATCGACAGCATCACCAAGGTGCTGCTGCCCATGGGTCTGGTCATGGCCATCGTCGGCGCGCTGCTGCTGCTGGAGCCCGACATGGGCGCCTTTGTGGTGATTACCGCCATCGCCATGGGCCTGCTGTTCATCGGCGGCTTCAACTGGCAGCTGTTCGCCGCCCTGGTGCTGATGCTGGGCGGCGCCTTCGCCGCGCTGATCATGTCATCCGAATACCGGCGCGACCGGGTTCTGGGTTTCATGAATCCCTGGGATGACCCGTTTGGCAAGGGCTATCAGCTGTCGCACTCGCTGATCGCTTTCGGACGCGGCGAATGGACGGGCGTCGGCCTGGGCGCCAGCGTGGAGAAACTGTCCTACCTGCCCGAGGCGCATACCGACTTCATCATGGCCATCATTGCCGAAGAATTCGGCTTTATCGGCGTCGCCGTCGTGATCCTGCTGCTGACCTTCCTGGTGTTCCGCGCCTTTCGCATCGGCCTGCAGGCCGCGAAGCTCGAACGTCACTGGCAGGCGCTGGCAGCACAGGGCATCGGCATCTGGATCGGCGTGCAGTCGGTCATCAATATCGGCGTGAACATGGGCCTGCTGCCCACCAAGGGGCTGACCCTGCCGCTGCTGTCGTTCGGCGGCTCCGGCATCGTCGCCAACCTGCTGGCGCTGGGCGTGCTGCTGCGCATCGATTATGAAAACCGCCAGATGATCCGGGGGTATGCACTATGAGCAAACGCACGCTGCTCGTGATGGCCGGCGGCACCGGCGGCCACATTTTCCCGGCGCTCGCCGTGGCACAAGCCATGGAAGCCCGTGGCTGGAAGATCATCTGGCTGGGCGCGGCAGGCGCCATGGAAACGCGCGTCGTTCCGCAATACGGGATCGCGCTGGAAACCCTGGCGATTACCGGTGTGCGCGGCAAGGGTCTGCTGACCAAACTGGCCCAGCCCTGGGTGCAACTGAAGGCGCTGTTTGGCGCGCTGCGCGTGATTTTCCGCCACCGCCCCGATGTCGCCATCGGCTTTGGCGGCTTTACCGGCTTTCCCGGCGGGCTGGCGATGCGACTGCTGTGGCTGCCGCTGGTCATTCATGAGCAGAACTCGGTGGCCGGGCTGACCAACAAGGTGCTGGCCCGCATAGCCAATCGCTTGCTGTTTGCCTTCCCTTCCGCCTTTCCGGGGCGCGATGGCTGCATCGGCAACCCGGTGCGCGCGGAACTCAGCGCGATGCCAGCACCGGAGCAACGCTTTGCCGGACGCAGCGGCCCGCTGAAGCTGCTGGTCGTCGGCGGCTCGCTCGGCGCGCAGGTGTTCAATGAAGAAGTGCCCAAGGCGCTGGCGCTGCTGCAGGCGGATGAGCGCCCACAGGTCATTCATCAGGCTGGCGAAAAGCACATCGATGCACTGCGCGCGAACTACGCCGCTGCCGGTGTTGCCGCCGAATGCGTCGCCTTCATCAGTGATATGGGCACTGCCTATGCCGAAGCCGATCTGGTAGTGTGCCGCGCCGGCGCGCTGACGGTTTCGGAGCTGGCCTGCGTGGGCGCGGCCAGCGTGCTGGTGCCTTTCCCGCATGCCGTGGATGATCACCAGACGGGTAATGCCCGCTACCTCAGCGACAACAAGGCCGGCAGACTGATACCCCAGACAGAATTCAGCGCAGCACAGCTGGCGGCGCTCTTGCAGGACATGAATCGCGACCAGTGTCTGGCGCTGGCGCAAGCCGCGCGGCAGCTGGCCAAACCCGATGCGACCGCCAGTGTGGTCGCCGTCATCGAAGAATTGGCATCGTAAGAATATGAACCACAGAGACACAGAGTTCACAGAGAAAGCCACAGAGATTTTTCCTCTGTGTTCTCTGTGCCTCTGTGGTTAAAAAGGTCTTGAACGTAATGAAACACAAAGTCCATCACATCCATTTTGTCGGTATCGGCGGCGTTGGCATGAGCGGCATCGCCGAGGTGCTGCTCAACCTCGGCTATCGCGTCAGCGGCTCGGACCTCGGCAGCAATGCCACGACCCGGCGCCTGGAGGCCGCCGGTGCGACCGTGTATCAGGGCCATGCGACCGAATACATGCAGGGCGCCGACGTGGTGGTGATTTCCAGCGCGGTGAAGGATGACAACCCGGAAGTCGTCGCTGCGCGCGAGAAAAAGATTCCGGTCGTGCCGCGCGCGATGATGCTGGCCGAGCTGATGCGCCTGAAGCAGGGCATCGCGATTGCCGGCACACATGGCAAGACCACCACCACCAGCCTGACCGCGTCAATTCTGGAAGCCGCCGGGCTCGATCCGACCTTCGTGATCGGCGGCAAGCTGCACGCGGCCGGCAGCAATGCCCGGCTGGGCAGCGGCGACTTCCTGGTCGCCGAAGCCGACGAAAGCGATGCGTCCTTCCTGTTGCTGAGTCCGGTGATTTCGGTCGTCACGAATATCGATCAGGATCACATGGATACTTACGGGCATGACTTCGAGAAACTGAAGCAGGCCTTCGTCGATTTCCTGCACCATCTGCCCTTCTACGGGCGAGCCGTGCTGTGCATCGACGACCCGCATGTGCGTGCCATCCTGCCGCGCGTGACGAGCCCGGTGACGACCTATGGCACAAGCTCCGACGCCATGCTGCGCGCCGAGAACATCCGCGCCGTCGGTCACCAGATGCATTTCGATGCCGTGTGGGAAAACGGTGAAACCCGCCGCATTCCGGTCGTACTGAATACCCCGGGCCATCACAACGTGCTGAACACGCTGGCCGCGATCGGCGTGGCACTGGAAGTCGGCGCCGACGAAGCCGCCATCCAGAAGGCACTGGCGGAATTTGCCGGCGTCGGTCGCCGCTTCCAGCGCTATGGCGACGTGGCGCTGCCGCAGGGCGGGACGATGACCGTCGTCGACGACTACGGCCATCACCCGGTGGAAATGGCTGCGACACTGGCCGCCGCACGCGGGGCGTTCCCGGGACGCCGGCTGGTGCTGGCCTTCCAGCCGCACCGCTATACCCGTACCCGGGATTGCTTTGAAGACTTTGTAAAGGTTCTCTCCACGGTCGATACCCTGGTGCTGGCCGAGGTGTACGCCGCCGGCGAAGCGCCCATCGTCGCCGCCGATGGCCGCGCACTGGCCCGTGCCGTGCGCGTCACGGGCCGTGTAGAACCGATTTTTGTCGAACAGATTACCGACCTGCCCGACGCGATTCTGGCCATCGCACAGGACGGCGACGTGATCATGACCATGGGCGCCGGCTCGATCGGCGGTGTTCCCGCAAAACTGCTGGCGAAAAACGAACAATGACAACGAAACACTACGGCAAGGTCGCCGTGATCATGGGCGGCAGCTCCAACGAACGCGAAGTGTCGCTGATGAGTGGCGGCGGCGTGCTGGCCGCGCTGCAAAGCCGCGGTGTCGATGCGCATGCTTTCGATCCGGCCGAAAAACCGCTGGCCGCCTTGCAAACGGAAGGCTTCGACCGCGCCTTCCTGATCCTGCACGGTCGCGGCGGCGAGGACGGCACCATCCAGGGCGCGCTGGAATTCCTCGGCGTTCCCTACACCGGCTGCGGCGTGATGGCCTCGGCCATCGCCATGGACAAGTGGCGCACCAAGCTGCTGTGGGAAGCCGCCGGCCTGCCGGTGCCCGAATACCGCATCGTCGAGAGCGCCGACGAACTGGTGCGCGCCGCCGACGAGCTGGGTCTGCCGCTGTTTGTAAAGCCGGCGCATGAAGGTTCGAGCGTCGGCGTGGTGAAACTCAAGACGCTCGATCAATGCCAGGCCGCCTGGGAAGAAGCGTCGAAGCACGACGCCATCGTGCTGGCCGAGCGCAACATCGCCGGCGGCGAATTCACCTGTGCGGTGCTCGACGGCAAGGCGCTGTCGACGGTACGCATCATTCCGGCGACCGAGTTCTACGACTTTGAGGCCAAGTACATCCGCGACGATACCGAATACCGCTGCCCGGCCGGCCTGTCCGATGCCGACGAGACGCTGGCGCGCCAGCTCTCGGAAAAAGCCTACAAGGTACTGGGAGCCTCGGGCTGGGCGCGCATCGATTTTCTCGCCGACACCGATGGCACGCTCTACCTGCTCGAAGCGAATACCGCACCGGGCATGACCAGCCACAGCCTCTTTCCCATGGCCGCCCGCGAAGCGGGGCTGAGCTACGAGGATCTGGTGCTGCAGGTGCTGGACACCACTTTGTAAAAGGAAGGAAAGGAAACGTGTATTCGAGCGGAAAACCTTGTCAGGCCGTCGCGAGCGGCACCCGGACAAGGAGCCAGCAGCGCAGCGACCGGAACGTACATGCGGTACGTGAGGATCGCGAGCAGCGCACGACGCCGGACGGGTGTCGCGCAGTAGGCATGGCGAGGTTTTCCAATGTGGGATAAGCCGCAACTGCTGCTCTGGCTGGCCAACTTGCTCACCGCGCTGGCCGTGCTGCTGCTGTTCTATTCGCTGCTGTTCCTGGCCGTGCACTCGCCGCTGTTTCCGGTGAAAAGCATCAAGGTCGACGGCAACCTCGAACACATCACCCGGCAGCAATTGCAATACGTCGTGAAGAACGAACTGAAGGGCACGTTCTTCACGCTGAATCTGGACAAGACCCGGCAAGCCTTTGAAAAGCTGCCCTGGGTCAGAAAGGTCGAAGTACGCCGCCGCTGGCCGGACCGGCTGGAAGTGAACATCGAAGAGCATCGCGCGATTGCACGCTGGGGCACGGTGGGTCTGCTGAACCAGTACGGCGAGCGCTTCGATGCAGCAAGCAATGATGTCCTGCCGGTGCTCGAAGGCCCGGAAGGCACGGAGAAGGAAGTGGTGGACGGGTATCTGGCGCTGAATGCCGCCTTGCAGCCCTTGGGCAAAAAAGCCACGCACCTGTGGCTGTCCGAACGGCGCGCCTGGCGCATTCAGCTCGACAAGCAGCTGATCGTGGAAGTCGGTCGTGACAACGCCCGCGAACGGGTGCAGCGCTTTGTCGCAGCCTACCCGCATTCGCTGGCCCGCCTGCAGCAGCCGTTTGAATACGTGGATTTGCGTTATCCGAACGGTTTTGCCGTGCGCCTGCCGGATTTCCGGCCGGCCAGCGGTCCGGCTTCGGCGCCGGCGGCCAGGCCGCCGGTGAAGCCGGTCGTCCCACGCGCATCGGTTTGAATGGTTTAATTCGGATTTATTCGATATAAAGCAATTAATTAGCCGGTAAATTTAAAGTACTGGTTTAAGTGAAGAGGTTTTCAGTGACAAGAGACGCAAAAAATCTCATCGTCGGACTCGATATCGGCACCTCAAAGGTCGTGGCCGTGGTCGCGGAAATCACCGATGAGGGGGCGCTGAACGTGGTCGGTCTGGGCTCGGCTGCGTCCAGGGGGCTCAAGCGCGGGGTCGTGGTCGACATCGAGAAGACGGTGGCTGCCATCCAGTCGGCGCTGGGTGAAGCCGAGCTGATGGCCGACTGCAAGATCCGCGAGGTGTTCACCGGCATCGCCGGCAGCCACATCAAGGGCATCAATTCGCACGGCATGGTGGCGATCAAGGATCGCGAGGTCACCCAGGCCGACATCGACCGCGTCATCGAAACCGCCAGCGCGGTGAACATCCCCACCGATCACCAGGTGCTGCACATCCTGCCGCAGGAATACATGATCGACGGCCAGGAAGACGTGAAGGAGCCGCTGGGCATGTCCGGCGTGCGCCTGGAAGTCCGTGTGCACATCGTGTCCGGCGCGGTGTCGTCGGTGCAGAACATTACCAAGTGCATCCGCCGCTGCGGACTGGAAATCGCCGAGGTCGTGCTGCAGCCGCTGGCCAGTGCGCACGCGGTGCTCACCGAGGACGAGAAGGACCTGGGCGTGTGCCTGGTCGACATCGGCGGTGGCACCACCGACATGGCCGTATTCATCAATGGCGCGATCCGCCACACGGCGGTGATTCCCATCGCCGGCGATCAGGTCACCAACGACATCGCCATGGCGCTGCGCACGCCGACCGGCGAGGCCGAGAGCATCAAGATGCAGCACGGCACGGCGCTGCGCCACATGACCGATCCCTCGGCCATGATCGAAGTACCGGGGGTGGGCGAGCGCGGGGCGCGCCAGATGAGCCGCCACACGCTGGCCGAAGTGGTCGAGCCGCGTGTGGAGGAGCTTTACAGCATGGTGTTGCAGGAACTGCGCCGCTCGGGTTTTGCCGAGCGCCTCTCCAGCGGCATCGTCATCACCGGCGGCGCGGCGCTGATGCCCGGCATGGTAGAGCTCGGCGAGGAGATTTTCCACATGCCGGTGCGGCTGGGTCTGCCCAAATACGTGGGCGGCCTGGCGGAAGTGGTGAAAAACCCGCGTTATTCGACTGCAGTGGGCTTATTGCTGCTGGCGCGCGAACAGATGATGAAAAACCCGATGGGGCGTGGCAAGGAAGCCGGCATTGGCGACCTGCTGGGCCGCATGAAATCGTGGTTTAAAGACAATTTTTAGGCAATCAGATTTCTGATTAATTCAGCTTGGCGGTAAAATCGGGTCAGAGGAGAAACAAAATGGCATTGACCATCGAAGTACAAGAACCAGTTCATCACGTGAACATCAAGGTAATCGGCGTGGGTGGCGCCGGTTGCAATGCGATCAACAACATGATCGAACACAATCTGCGTGGTGTGCAGTTCATTGCGGCCAATACCGACGCACAGGTACTGCGCCTGTCGCAGGCCAATGACGTGCTGCAGCTTGGCCAGGCGCTCACGCGCGGCCATGGCGCCGGCTGCAAGCCGGACATCGGTCGCCAGGCAGCAGAAGAAGATCGCGAAGAGCTGGCCCGCCTGATCGAAGGCGCCGACCTGCTCTTCATCACCGCCGGCATGGGCGGCGGCACCGGCACGGGCGCAGCCCCGGTGATTGCACAGATCGCCCGCGAAAAAGGCATCATGACCGTCGCTGTCGTGACCCGTCCGGGCATGGTCGAAGGCGTGCGCGAAAAGGTGGCACAGGCCGGTATCGACGAGCTGTCGCGCTATGTCGATTCGATGATCGTGGTCTCCAACGCCAAGCTGGAAGAAGTGCTGGGCGATGACGTCACCTTCGACGAGGCCTTCCGCGCCGCCGACAATGTGCTGCGCGACGCCGTCGCCTCCATCGTCGAGATCATCCATTACCCGGGCCTCGTGAACGTTGACTTTGCCGACGTGCAGACCGTGATGCGCGAAGTCGGCATGGCGATGATGGGCTCGGCCCGCGCCGCCGGCGAAGGCCGTGCGCTGGCTGCCGCCGAGGAAGCCATCCGCAGCCCGCTGCTGGACAATATCAGCATCAAGGGCGCGCGCGGCGTGCTGGTCAACATCTCCGGCGCACGTGCTTCGCTGAAGCGCTCCGAATACACCAATGTGTTGCGCTTCATCCAGGAACAGATCGCCGAAGACGCCGAAATCAAGTGCGGCGTGATTTACGACGAAGAACTGGGCGACGATATCCGCGTCACGCTGATCGCCACCGGTCTGGGCGGCAAGGCCAGCGCCAAGCCGCAACTGTCCGTGGTCAGCACCCCGGCGCTGAAGACCGGCACCGACAATGCTCCGGTCATCAACCCGGAAGACTTCGACACGCCGGCCATCTGGCGCAACAACCGTCGCGGCAGCGATGGCGGCACGGGCGGTCGCACGCCGGTCAGCGTTGGCAGCAATGTCGACATGGACATCCCGGCCTTCCTGCGCCGCCAGGCCGACTAAGCAGCAGCACGCAGTACCGCAGCACCCGCCAAGACAGCAAAACCCGCCAGCACCCTGACCCGGGCTGGCGGGCTTTTGCGTTTCCTGATCCGCAAGATTTCACGGTAAAACCCAAATCAGGCACAAAGGCACAGAGAAAACCGAAGGCAGGCCAGCGGCTTGTTTCAGTGTTTTGCTTCCTCTCGGGCCACAGTGGCTCAAAATGGTTTCTGATTATTTGTCCTCAGGAAGTCCGAGAAGCAACGGCGCTGGTTAGTACGTTCTGCCCTGAAAGCCGCTGAGAAGCGCAGGTTTCCCCGCAGGGGGATGATCAGGTGCGGGACGTGTCTGAGGGCGAAGCCCGCGTTGTCTCGCGCCCCCCGGAAAAACGAGTCCCCCAAGGGGATTTCCTGCGTGGCACATCGCAAGGGACCCCGAGCAGCGGAGCGGAGCGGCTGTCACCGCGCGCGCCTTGGGGGTGTCGGGGGCTTGGCAAACGCGGGGTCCCCGCAAAGTCGCAGACTTTTGGGGGTGCAGTAGAGCCCCTTGACGTGCCGCCGGGCACCCCCGGCATCTAAAACATCGCGCCACAGGCGCGGAAATGATTGCGGCTGTGCTGGCACAACCGGCGAACAATCGGCCTGATTGGCGCAATCAATCCAGCCGGGCCGGCCGTGCTGCTAGAATGCGCAGACACGTCAAGAACGAAGCCGCCATGTTCCAGCAACGCACCCTGAAGTCGCCCATTCGCGCCACCGGCGTCGGCCTGCATTCCGGCGTCAAGACCACGCTGACACTCAAGCCCGCTCCCGTCGATTCAGGCATCCGCTTCCACCGCGTGGATCTGCCCGACAGCCAGCCCTTTCGCGTGCATCCGGACCAGGTGAACGACACCCGCATGTCGTCGACGCTGGTCGTTGATCAGGTACGCGTCGGCACCATCGAGCACCTGATGTCGGCCTTTGCCGGGCTGGGCCTGGACAATGTGCTGGTCGAGGTCGACGCGCAGGAAATGCCCATCATGGACGGCTCGGCGGCGCCCTTCATCTACCTGCTGCAAAGCGCCGGCATTGTCGACCAGGCCGCGGCCAAGCGTTTTGTGCGCGTGAAAAAGCCGCTGGAAGTGCACGACGGCGACAAATGGGTGAAGCTCGAACCGCACGAGGGCTACAAGGTGCAGCTGACCATCGATTTCCAGCACCCGGCCTTCAAGAAATCCAGCCAGACCGTGGCCTTCGATTTTGCTGACACCAATTACATCGACGCCATCGCGCGCGCGCGCACCTTCGGCTTCATTCACGAGGTCGAATACCTGCGCGCCAATGGCCTGGCGCGCGGCGGCAATATGGACAACGTCGTGGTGATCGATGAATACCGCGTCATCAACGAAGGCGGCCTGCGCTTTGAGGACGAGTTTGTGCGGCACAAGATTCTGGACGCCATCGGCGACCTCTACATCCTTGGCCACCCGCTGATCGCCAGCTTTTCCGGCTTCAAGTCCGGCCATGCGCTGAACAACAAGCTGCTGCGCGCCCTGCTCGCCGACCCGGATTCCTACGAGTTCGTCACCTTCACGCGCCGCGAAGACGTGCCCTCAAGCTTCCACGAACTGCCGCCGCTGGATATCTGAAAAGCATCTCACCACAGAGTCACAGAGAACACAGAGCAGGCAACAGGCTGTGCGAACACTGGACATTCCGACCGTATTAGCCTGTAGCCTTTTATAAATAAGCGCTACAGCGCCATACCTAGCCCATCGTCGTCTTGAAGTTTCGTTTTCTCTGTGTCCTCTGTGTCTCTGTGGTTCATAAATAGGTTTTGCAAGCATGCCCCGTTTCCATCTTCCCCAGGCACTGAACCCCGGTGCCGAGTTCGAACTGCCCGAGGCGCAAGCGCGCCATGTGCAGGTACTGCGCATGCAGCCCGGCGAGTCCATCATCCTGTTCAACGGCGCTGGTGGCGAGCATACGGCGGTGATCACCGCAATGGGCAAGCGCAGCGTGGCGGTGCGGGTCACCGGTTTTGACGAAACCACGCGCGAATCACCGCTGCAGCTCACGCTGGTGCAGGTCGTCACCGCCGCCGATCGCATGGACTACACGGTGCAGAAGGCCACCGAGCTGGGCGTGAACGTCATTCAGCCCATCACCAGCCAGTATTGCCAGCAGCGCTTTGCCGGCGAGCGCGCCGAAAAACGCCTCGCTCACTGGGAAGGCGTCGCCGCCGCCGCTGCCGAGCAGTGCGGCAGAACGACGGTGCCGGAAATCCGCGCCATCGTGTCACTGGAGCAATGGCTGGCGCAGCCCTGTGCGGCCGATTTGCGCCTGCTGCTGTGCCCGACCGGCGCCATGCGCTGGGCCGATCTGCCGGCCACGGCTACTTCGGCGGTCATGCTCGTCGGCCCGGAAGGGGGGTTTAGCGCCGCCGAGGATGAAATGGCGATCGCCTGCGGCTATACCCCGGTCATTCTCGGCCCGCGCCTCTTTCGCGCCGAAACCGTCGCCCCGGTCGTTGCCGGCCTTTTGCAGGCCCGCTATGGGGATTTCTGAGTGAGGTGTGAGGTGTGAGGTGTGAGGTGTGAGGTGTGAGGTGTGAGGTGTGAGGTGTGAGGTGTGAGGTGTGAGGTGTGAGGTGCAGCCCAGCATACTGCAATGCCCATAACCACACAGCCCAACAGAGCAAAAGGCTGCAAGCGCATACCCATCAATCCAGCAATTCATTCTGCTGCAAGGCACCTGAATGGCTGCCGCCGTACCTGGCAAACCACAGCTTGCCCGCGCCCAGCGCCATTCTTCGGCCCGCCCCTTCCCGTATAATCGCCGGCTTCATCCGGAGGCACCATGAACAGCAGGCAGCTCTATTTCCGCGTCCTGGGAGAAATCAAACCCTATTGGCCGGTCATCCTCTTCAATATGGTCTGTCTGGGCCTCGCAGCGGCGGTCGACGCCGGCATGACGCTGCTGCTCAAACCATTGATCGACCAGAACCTGAAGGCCGACTCGCTGGCGCAAACCGCCGCCTGGGTCGTGCCCGCGCAGATTTTCGGGCTGGCCATCCTGCGCATGCTGACCAATTTCGGCAATGAATACACCAGCAACTGGCTGGGCACCCGCGTGGTGGCCGACCTGCGCGACAAGATGTTCGCCCGCATGATCAACATGCCGGTGCGCTTTTTTGACCAGAGCTCGACCGGGGTGCTGATTTCGCGCATCACCAACGACGTCAACCAGATCATGCAGGCCGGCATCCAGGTGATGACGGTCTTTGTGCGCGACATTCTCTCCGTCATCTTTTACCTCGGCGTCATGCTCTATCAGGACTGGCGCCTCACGCTGCTGTGCATCGGCCTGATTCCCGCCGTGGCGCTCAGCATACGCCTGGTGGGCAAGCGCCAGCGCCGGCTGGCGCGCGAATCGCAGAATCAGGTCGGCATCATCACCAGCACGCTGGACGAGGCCTTTTCCGGCCAGCGCGTGGTGAAGATTTTCGGCGGGCAGGAGTATGAAAAGGGCCGCTTTGGCGTGGTGAACAACAAGCTGCGACTGGTCAACGTGAAGCAGACTGCCACCTCCAGCCTCAACTCCAGCCTCATGATGCTGATGATCGGCACCACACTGGCCATCGTCATCTACTTCGCCACGCTGCAGGCGCAGGCCGGCCACCTCACGGCCGGCGGCTTTGTCGCCTTCATTGTCGCCATGATGGCGATGCAGGGGCCGATCAAGAGCATCACCAAGATGAACGAGCAGCTGCACAAGGGTCTGGCGGCCGCCGAATCGGTGTATCACGTGCTCGACCAGGAGGCCGAACGCGACAGCGGCACACGCCCGCTCGAACGGGCACGCGGAGAAATCCGCGTCGAGGGCCTGCGCTTTCACTATGGCGCCGAGCACGCGGGTGATGCGCAAAAATGGGCGCTCGACGGCATCGACCTCGCCATCGCCGCCGGTGAAAGCATCGCCCTTGTGGGTTCATCCGGCTCGGGCAAGACCACGCTGGCCAACCTGATGCCACGCTTCTACGAGCCGGTGGCAGGACGCATCCTGCTCGATGGCGTGCCGCTCGCCGATTACCGGCTGAAGGATCTGCGCCAGCAGATTGCGCTGGTCAGCCAGGATGTCGTGCTGTTCAACGACAGCGTCAGCGCCAACATCGCCTACGGCGACCCGCAGCCGGACGCGGAACGCATCCGCCTGGCGGCCGACGCGGCCTTTGCCACCGAATTCATCGAGCAGATGGCGCAGGGCTTCGCTACCGAACTGGGCGAGAATGGCGTCAGACTCTCTGGCGGCCAGCGCCAGCGACTGGCCATTGCCCGCGCCATCTACAAGAACGCGCCCATCCTGATTCTCGACGAGGCGACCTCGGCACTCGATACCGAATCGGAGCGCAAGGTGCAGGCCGCGCTGGAAAACCTGATGAAGGACCGCACGACGCTGGTGATCGCGCACCGCTTGTCCACCATCGAAAACGCCGACCGCATCGTGGTCATGCGCCAGGGCAAGATCGTGGAAACAGGCCGCCACGCCGAGCTGCTGGCCAGACAGGGGCTGTATGCACAGATGCATGCCGTGCAGTTCAGTGACGCACCATAAACAGCAAGGGTATTGGCTTGCAGCCTTTTCACCTCAAGGCCCGCAGACCCATACCCATCAAACGCAGCACTGATCAGGCAGCTGCGTCAGCAAAGTTCAATTCGTCATTCCCGCAAAAGCGGGAATCCAGCTGCAATGCCTGTTCAAGCGGTGCTCTGGATGCCGGCTCTGACCTGGGCAATCCCCGTGGGACGCCGGCACGACGAGTTGCTGAGCTGGCTACCTAATCAGGAACTGCCTTGCCCTCTACTTGAGCAAGCCCTCCTCGCCCAGCGCACGATGCACGGCCGGCCGTGCGGCGATGCGCGCCTGGAACGCCAGCAGGGCCGGATAGCCGGAGAGGTCGATGCTCAGGAAATCGCACCAGCCCAGCAGCGCAAACAGATAGCCATCGGCCACGGTGAACTGGCGCAGCAGGTAATCATGGCTGCCCAGCACCTGCTCCAGCCGGCCCAGCCGTGGCGCCAGCCGCGCGAGCAGCAACGCCTTGCTCTGGTCCGGCACGGCCGGGCTGAAAAACGGCGTGAGGCACTGGTGGATTTCGGTGGCGAGAAAATTCAGCCACTCCTGCAGGCGATAGCGCGCCAGCGTGCCATTGGGCGGCGCCAGCTGTTTTTCCGGCACGCGGTCGGCGATGTACTGCACGATGGCACTGCCCTCGGTGAGGATTTCGCCATCCGGCAGCTCCAGCGCCGGCACATAGCCCAGCGGATTGACCAGATAGTAGTCGCGCCCGGCTTCGGTGACGTGGCTGGCAACATCGATGCGCTCCAGCGTGTAATCGAGCCCCGATTCGGCCAGGGCGATGTGCGGCGACAGCGAGCTGGCGCCGGGAAAATAATAGAGTTTCATGACGGATTACCTCGCAGCGTGAAACACAGACTGGCCGCCCACCTGCCGGCCGGCAAGACCGGGGACAACCTCCAACGGCTGAACTGTGGTCCAGTTCCCCAGCCAAGACAAGCCAGACTGCCCGCAATCCGTTCCCGCCGGCGATTGCCAGCGCCAGCGCGGTATCGCACACTGCGGCATCGCCACGCTTGCCGGAGCATGGTCAGCAAGTCCTGGTACTTGCTTGCGCTTGCTTTCGCGCCCCGGCAAACTGGCGGGCTTGCGTAAAAAGTAATCAAACATCAACTGAGCCTGGCCCATGTTGCTGCACCGCATCCAGATCGCCAACTTTCGCGGCATCAGCCAGATTGACCTGACGCTGGATGATGACGCCACGGCGCTGTTCGGCGAGAACAACTGGGGCAAGACCAGCCTGGTCGTCGCCCTGTCGCGCTGCCTGGCCAGCCCGCTGCCCGACGCCAGCCTGTTCAGCCTGGACGACTTTCACCGCGTCGCCAACAACCGCGCCAGCATTGCCAAGCGCCTGCACATCACGCTGTGGTTCCGCCTGCGCGACGGCGAGGACTGGTTTGACCGCCGGCTGGCGGTGCTGGGCTGGCGTGATGCCGAGGGGCGCATGCTGCTGGGCCTGCGCTTTGCCGCCGAACGCTTCGGCCACGGCGAGTGCCGGGCACGCCGCAGTTTTGTCGGCGAGGATGGCAGCGAAATCCGCCCGGCCGACGGCGACGCCCTGATCGATGCGCTGATCCGCCTGCACCCGGCACTGCGCTTCAAGGACATGATGCTCACCGACTGGCTGGAGCATCCGCGCCTGAATGCGCGTGCGGCGACCGAGGCGGCCGATCTGCCGGCCAACGACGCGGTGCGCGCCGTCTTCGAGCGCATCCTGAATCTGCCGCACCAGCTGCACCCGCAGGAGCTGGCCCAGGGCCTGGCTGCGATGCAGGGCCTGCTGGGCGAACACCACCGGCTGCTGGGCGAGCGCGCGCCCGACCAGCGCACCGCGGAAGACATCGCTGCCGCGCCACTGCGTTTTCGCAGCGAGGACAGCCTGATCGAGCTGGCGCAGCGCTCGGGGTCGGGTCTGCGCCGCGTCGCGCTGCTGATGCTGCTGGGCGGGCTGCTGGCCGCGCGCGGCGAGCACCCGCTGCCCGACGAGGCCGAGCCCATCCTGGTCATGGAAGACCCGGAAACGCATCTGCACCCGATCCAGCTTGCGCTGATGTGGGGGCTGATCGAGCAGCTGCCACTGCAAAAGCTGGTCACCACCAACAGTGGCGAACTGCTGGCCAGCTTTCCGCAGCAGGCGCTGCGCCGGCTGGTGCGCCAGCCCACGCACATCGAGGTCTACCAGCTGGGCGCCACGGCCTTGTCGCTGGCCGACGCGCGCAAGGTGGCCTTTCACATCCGCAGCAACCGCGCCAGCAGCATGTTTGCGCGCGTGTGGCTGCTGGTCGAGGGCGAAACCGAGTTCTGGCTGCTGCCCGAGCTGGCGCGCATCTGTGGCGTCAATTTCGCCGTGGACGGCATCCGCTGCGTCGAATTCGCCCAGACCGGGCTGACACCGCTGATCAAGTTCGCCGATCACCTCGGCATCCGCTGGCATGTACTGTGCGACGGCGACGACGCCGGGCAGAAATACCTGCAGCGCAGCCAGGCGCAGCTGCGCGGCCGTGACGCGGCGCTGCACATTACCGCGCTGCCCAGCCGCGACATCGAGCATTTCCTGTGGGACAACGGCTTTGCCGATGCCTTCCGCGACGCCGCCGCCCCCAAGGCCAGCGGCAATCCCTGGCATGAGGCGGCGCTCGCCAGGCAGGCGCCGCTGGCCGACGAAGAAGTGATCGCCCGCGCGCTGCGCCATCACAGCAAACCCGGCATGGCGCTGGAAATTGCCGAGGCCGCCGAAATCAAGGGCCGCGACGCCATCCCCCTGCAACTGCAGCAACTGTTCGCCACCGTGCAGCGACTGGCCGGCGAAGGCGACTGATTGCCCGGCACGGCCAAGGATCGGCGTCGGCGGCAGCGCAGCTGGCCGGCAATACACGGCACCGTATATTACTGCAGCCAATCGCCATGAAAGGCTGCACGCCCATACCCCATCAACCCTGCAATGCCGCCAGTACGGCCTGCTGGTTGTCGCAGTTTGCCAGCGCCAGCCGCAAACGGTTGTAGGCGGCACTGGCCTCGTCCGGGTATTTGCCGAAAGGCACCAGATTGTGGTGCTTCCAGCCAGCCGCCTGCAGCGCGGCCGTGCGGAACTTGTTGTGATCGCTCATTTCCCCGGGCAGCTGCAACAATGCATGATCAATCAGCACATGCGGCCAGGGCGTGCGGGAAAGCGAGGTGAAATGCTGGGGCTGAACTTCATCAAACTGCATGGCTGGGATTCCCTTTGCCGGGTGAATGGGCCGAGCCACAGGCAGTGGCACTGGTTCAGGAAGTCTTGGTCAGCCCCCGGAGAAGTGCAAGCGCCGTTGGCGTGCCGGCCTCAGAAAATGAAGGCATAAGCGATCATCACCGCCAGATCGATCAGCATGCCGGCCACCACCAGATACAGCGCATTGAACACCCACTGCTGCTCGGCCGGAATTGCATGGCGGCAGGCCCGGGAAAACACCAGATCGTTCACCGTATTGGCGTCGCTGTTGAACTGGCCGATCATCAGACGCGGATCGTTGAAATGCCGGGTGCGCAGATCGCGCTCGTTTTCCAGCTCCACGTCCGGGTAGTAGCGATAAATCAGCCGCCGCGCGCGGTGATAAAGCTCGGCGTACAGCACGCCGAGTGCGGCCATGATCAGTAACAGGATGAGCGTCATTTCTGATTGTCCGGAAAGGGCCTGGCGCCACGATGCTGCCGGCCTTTCTGCATGATAAGCTGGCTTACTCCCAACCGACAGGGTTCCGCGATGTCTGTTCACCTGCTGCTCATCGACCCGCAAAACGATTTCTGCGACCAGCCGGGCGCTGCGCTGCCGGTGGCCGGCGCGACCGCCGACCTGCAGCGCGTGGCGCAGTTGATAGCCCGGCTCGGCGAGCGGCTCGCCGCCATCCATGTCACGCTCGACACCCACCAACCGCTCGACATCGCCCACCCGGTCTGGTGGCGCGATGCGGCGGGCAACCCGCCTGCGCCATTCACCGTCATCACCGCGAATGAGGTGCACGCCGGGATCTGGCTGGCGCGCGACCCCGCGCAGCAGGCGGCGAGCGTAGCGTATGTCGACGCACTGGCCGCCAGCGGCAAATACCAGCTCGTCATCTGGCCCGAGCACTGCCTGGCCGGCAGCCCCGGCCACGCCGTGCAGCCGGACGTGCTCGCCGCGCTGCACAACTGGAGTCGCAGCCAGCTCAAGACGGTGAACTTCGTCAGCAAGGGCATGAATCCGCGCACCGAGCATTACTCGGCGATCCAGGCCGAAGTGCCCGACCCGCAGGATGCCGCCACGCGCCCCGACGACGCCTGGCTCGCGCAGCTGGCGCAAGCCGACACGCTGCTGATCGCCGGCGAAGCGCTGTCGCACTGCGTCGCCAGCACCGTGCGCGACCTTGCCGCGCAACTGCCGGATCGCATTGACCGCTTCGTGCTGCTGACGGACTGCAGCAGCCCGGTGGCGGGCTTTGAAGCACTGGGCAAGGCGTTTGTGGCGGAAGTGGCAAACCAAGGAATGACGTTGGCAACCTCGGATAACCTTGCCGTAGGTACGATTAGCGCAGCGTAATCGTACGCATGCCCGCCCCCCCCATAAACAAAGGAAAACCATGCCCGATTACCGTCGCGCCTTTGTCCCCGGTGGCACTTGGTTTTTCACCGTCAATTTGCTGCAGCGACACCAAAACGATTTGCTGGTTCGCGAAATCGACACGCTACGGCGGATTGTCCGGCAGGTACGCCAACGGCATCCCTTTCACATTGATGCCTGGGTCGTGCTGCCTGAGCACCTGCACGCGGTGCTGACCCTGCCGCCCGGCGATGCCGACTTCAGCCTGCGCTGGCGGCTGATCAAAAGTGGCTTTGCCAAAGCGCAGCCGCGCACCGAGCGCCTCTCGGCTGCGCGCCAGCGCTACGGCGAACGCGGCATCTGGCAGCGGCATTTCTGGGAACACCTGATGCGCGACGAGGCGGATTACCAACGGCATGTGGATTATGTGCACGTCAATCCGCTCAAGCACGGCCTCGTCACCCGCGTCGCGGATTGGCCGTATTCGACCTTTCATCGCGCGGTGGCGGAAGGCATTTATCCCGCAGACTGGTGTGGCGATGTGGCGGCAGTGGTCGGTGGCGGCGATTGACATGCGTACGATTACGCTGCGCTAATCATACCTACGCGGGCTATTTATCCGATAAGCAGGCAAGCACCAGGGGATTCGACTCAATGATCAATAGCAATTTGATTGAGATTGACAACTACTTGTCAACACCCTCGTTTTTTGACTTCCTCAAATCACTTGATACGGAAAGCGCACTGGACTCAAGAGACGATCCGAATTTTGACAAACGCTGGATGACCGAATTCAGCGCATTAACAAGCGCAAAAATCCAGGACGAGGATGTTCAATTTATTGACTCTTTGCGAGAAAAGGCATTCAAACTCTCATTTCGTGCAAGCAACAGCACCGAGCTTGCTGCATACATCTCCGACGACATCGAATTGATCTCCAAAAGCTATGCCACCGGACAGGAAACCTGTTGGCCGATTACTCACTTATGGACTTATTATAAAAACGGAAAATTTCCAGAATAGGCACCGACAGTCCGAGCCGTCCCGTTAAATCGGCACGCTACTGCGGATTAACCGGCAATGCCAAACCAGTCTAGTCTAACGAATCGGATCTATCAGATCGACAAGTGCAGCAATGCAAATGCGATGAATGGTGGCAATGAGTGACATGCGTACGATTACGCTGCGCTAATCGTACCTACGCGGGCTTCTTATAAAAACGGAAAATTTCCAGAATAGGTACCGACAACCCGAGCAGTCGCGTTAAATCGGCACGCTACCGCGAATTTCGACAATTTCATCCAGGCAAGACAATAAAACCAAGGCAATCATGCAAAATTCAATCAAAGCAATCTCAGAAGCAGTACTGAACACGCCACCCAACACAGACTGGGATAAAATCACTGTAATCGCAAAAATAATATCACGACACTGTGAATTCGAAGGCTGGGCAACAAACAAAGGCAACACCAAATCAACTTCAGTTGACTTTGATGCAACAGATTTAATCGAAGAATTAAGAGAAAAAATGGCAGCTGACACAGGCAATGCCTGGTACACAATGAGGATCGACATCAACCGTAACGGTGAGTTTGATTTTTTTCTTTGACTATGAGAACTTTCCCAATTTTACTTACCCCCCAACTGAAGACAAAATACGAGAAGAGCGCACTAAGTATCCTGCAAAACCCGCGTAGGTACGTATATGGATTCCTCCGTCAATAAGCAAACTGATGCGATCTCCAACAATACTTTCATAAAAAATTGTTTACAGATAGCACGATTGAAAATGCGCAAATAGCCCGCGTAGGTACGATTAGCGCAGCATAATCGTACGCATGCGCGGCCACCTTCCCGCCCCAACCCCGCTGGCGCATACTCCCCTCACCCCACCACGCCCGTCCGCCCATGCCCGCCTTCCTCCCCGTCATCGAATCGCTGCTCGACACCGATCTGTACAAGTTCACCATGATGCAGGAGATCCTGCACAAGCAGCCGCAGGCGCAGGCGGAGTACGCGTTCAAGTGCCGCAATGTGCCGCAGCATCCGCTCAGCCAGTGCCGCGACGAGATCGACGCGCAGCTCGATCATCTGTGCAGCCTGCGCTTTGCCGAGCCGGAGCTGGCGTATCTCGGCGGGCTGCGTTTCATCAAGTCCGATTTCGTCGATTTCCTGCGGCTGTTCCAGTTGCAGCGGCGCTTTATCCATGTGGATGTGGCGGACAATGGCGAGCTGACGATCCGCGTGCGCGGGCCGATGCTGCATTGCATGCTGTTCGAGATTTATGTGCTGGCCATCGTCAACGAGGTGTATTTCCGGCAATTCCCGCCAGCGGCGGCGCTGGCCACCGGGCGCGCGAAGCTGGCGGAGAAACTCGCGCAGTTGCGTGACTTTGGCAGGGAAGCGCCGCGCCGCCATCCCTTCGTGTTTTTCGATTTCGGCACACGGCGGCGCTTTTCGCGCGACTGGCATGCCGAGGTGGTGGCGACGCTGGCTGCCGAGGCGCAGCCGGCGTTTCGCGGCACCAGCAATGTGCTGCTGGCGATGCGCTACGGCCTCACGCCCATCGGCACGATGGCGCACGAGTACCTGCAGGCCTTCCAGAGCTTCGGTTCGCGGCTGCGCGATTTCCAGAAGAATGCGCTGGAGCACTGGGTGCACGAATACCGCGGCGATCTGGGCATCGCGCTGACCGATGTGGTGGGCACCGACGCCTTCCTGCGCGATTTCGACCTGTATTTCTGCAAGCTGTTTGACGGGCTGCGCCACGATTCAGGCGATCCGTTTGCCTGGGGCGAGAAGGTGATCGCGCATTACGAGGCGATGCGCATCGATCCGGCGACCAAGCAGCTGGTGTTCAGCGACGGGCTGAATCTGCCGCGCGCGTTTGCGCTGTATCGCCATTTTGCCGATCGGGCGAAACTGGGCTTTGGCATCGGCACCGATCTGTCCAACGATTGCGGGCACGAGCCGCTGCAGATCGTGATGAAGCTGGTGGCGTGCAACGGCCAGCCGGTGGCGAAGGTGAGCGACACACCGGGCAAGGGCATGTGCGAGGACGTGAATTTCCTCAACTACCTGTGCGATGTGTTCCGGATCAATCAGCTTGCCGGAAACTGATACCCAGCACCGCATTACCCTGTAGCCTTTACTCATAAATGGCTACAGGTCAATACCCTTTAATAGTTCGTCACCAACAACACGACTTGCCGAATCCGGACAAGCCGCTGGCTGATCCGGCCATGTTGTGCGGGCAAGCCTGGGCGTAGAGTCGCGGCATGCCGGCGCGGACGGTCCGCGCGCGGTTTCAGGGAGAAGAACATGTCCAGAATTCTGATTGCCGGCAGCCTGCTCGGGCTGGCCGCGCTGTCCGCCCCGCTTGCCGCTGCCGACAAGCTGGTTTCCTATCTGCCGACGTGGAAAGACGCCGGCGCCATCAAGCTGGCTGGCGAGCGCCTGCCGCAGCTGACGCACGGCATCCTGTCCTTTATCGAGGTGAACGAAGCCGGTGAAGCCTTCCTGGCGCCGGCGACCAAGGCTGGCGCGGCGCTGTGGCAAGCCGAGCTGGCCAAGGCGAAAAAAGCCAACCCCGAATTCGTCTGCCTGTGGGCCATCGGCGGCTGGACCGGCTCGAAGAACATCGCCAAGACGGCGCGCAGCGAAGCTGGCCGTGCGAAGCTGATCAAGTCGTCGATTGCCATCATGCGCGATTCGCAATGCAGCGGTCTGGATCTGGACTGGGAGCATCCGGTGACCGGCGGCGACTACGCGGCGGACGCCAGCGCGGCCGACCTGCAGAACTGGGTGAGCCTGCTGCGCGAATTCCGCGTGGCACTGGACGCCGCCGGCAAGGCCGACAAGAAGCGTTATGAACTCAGCGCCGCCGTGCCGGCGCTCAACGGCGGCTGGGTGCTGCAGGGTTACGACCTGAAGGCCGCGCTGCCCAGCCTCGATTTCGTCAACCTGATGGCCTACGACTACGCGGGCGGCTGGAGCAAGACCAGCACGCTGCAGGCCGCGCTGCACCCGGTGCCCGGCGATCCGGACGGCCAGGTGCTGGCGATCAGCAAGGCGGTGGAGTACTACAGGGCGCAGGGCGCGAAGCCCGAGCAGCTGGTGCTGGGCGTGCCCTTCTACGGCCGCGCGCTCGGCAATGTCGCACCCGGCCCCAGGGGCGACGGCCTGGCCCAGCCCATGTCCGGCCCGGGACTGAAGGATGCCGGCGGCGATGGCACCTTCGCCTTTGCCGAGCTGGGCAAGTATCTGGGCAAGGACGGCTGGCAGCTGCACCGCAGCAAGGAAGCCGGCAACGCGCCGTATCTGTACCACGCCGGGCGCAAAGAGCTGCTGACGTATGACGATGCCGAATCGCTGGCCGAGAAGGTGAAATTCGTGAAGGCGCAAAAGCTGGGCGGGCTGATGATCTGGGAAATCACCCAGGATGATGCGAAGCACACGCTGTTCGACGCGCTGAAAGGCACAAAGAAGTAAGCCGCGCTGCCGGTCAGGCTGGCCTGACCGGCAGCATGGCGCGCAGCCATTCGCCGTGCGGCGTGTCGCGCCAGTGGTAGACGTAGGGGCGCGTCATGTCGGCCGTCCACGTGGTCTGGCGGTCCAGCCAGTCCTCGTGCAGCCATTGCGTGAGGAAGGGCTCGTTCACCGTTTCCAGCACTGCATACAGGCCGCCGGGAATGCTGCGCGCCAGCAGGCCCTGCGGCGGCGGGCCGTCGGCCAGCAGACCGATGTCGCCGATCAGGTCATCGGGGCGGGTTATGCCGTTGTCTTCCGGCCACAGGCTGCACCAGGTCGGATTCTCGCCGATCAGCCCGGCGCGCTGGTACGACTCGGCCAGCCGAACACTACTGGCATAGCTGTCGAATCCCCACAGGCCGAACTGGCGGACGAACCACATGTGCGCCGCCGGCATGCGCCTGAGCGTGATCCGGTCGCCGACAAAGCTGCGGCGGGCCATCACGTCGCGCCAGAAATCATAAAAGGCCAGCGCATCCGGGCTTTGCTGGCTGGCCAGCCGGGCATCGATGTGCTTCTGGTTGTCCTGCATGTAGTCGTGCCAGGCACCGTGGCGCCAATCACTGGGACTGAAACCGAAATACTGGCGAAAACTGCGCGAGAAACTGGCGTTGCTGGCAAAGCCGCACTCCTGCGCAAGCTGCAGCAGGCTCGTGCGCGCCTCGTAGCGCACGCGCAGGGCAGCGCGCTGCAGACGGCGCAGGCGCAGGTAATCCATCGGCGTGCGCCCGACTGCGTCGCCGAACACGCGCTCAAAGTGAAACCTGATTAGCAAGCCCCCTCAGCTTTCTTACGTAGCCACAATTCTGTCTTTGGGCCGCAAGCCACTACCGCCAGTAGTAAGCGTTCAGGCAAGCTATCCAGCCGGAAGCGGCGGTTGAAACGGTAGGCGATGGCGGCCAGGTAACGATCAGCGTACTTGCCGAAGGCAAACGCATGGTAAGCGCCCGCGAGCGTCATCTTGACATTCCCGAGCACGGTGTTGATCCAGTAAAACTCCGGCAAGTCCTTCGGTTTCTTGCCGCCAGCGACCCGAACCTCATGCTGGCAGCCCGCGGCAGTCACCGCCCGGAATGCCGGCAAGCCATCCGAGATCACTCGTGCGCCACTGGCCAGGTTGCTCTTGGCCCACTCGGCAATGG
>NZ_ATZJ01000028.1 GCF_000428145.1 Chitinilyticum litopenaei DSM 21440
GCCCAGTGATGCGCGCCCCCGCAGGCTTCCATGCCGACCTGGCAGGGCGGGAGTTTTTTGAAGAAATCGAGGACTTGCTCCCGGCGCAATTTCCGGGTGCAGACGACCTGTTCGTTGGCGTTGACGCCATGAACCTGGAAGACGTTTTTGGCAAGGTCAATGCCGATGCGGATAATGGTCATGATGGGCTCCTCGTTCCGTTTGGACTGGTTGGTGACACGTCCCAGTCTGGCACTTGATGCCGTTTCAGGAGGGAGGAGTCCATCCCATTGGCTTTCGCCGGAATGACGAATTGTCCATTGCTATGGTAGCTACCTAATCAGGTGGCGCCTTGCCGCGCCCCCGCGCTTCACCCGCTTCAGAACAGCATGCCGGCCAGTTTGCGCAACAATTCCTCGGCCGACATCATGGTCAGCAGCAGCGGAATCAGCGGGGCCACGGTGGCGGCGGCCAGAAAGAGGATGGCGTCGCGACTGACCGGCACCGTGCGCATGCCGCGCACCACGTCATAACTGCTGCCTAGATCAACCAGCGACGACATGTCCTGATTGCCGATTTTTTCGGCATCGTCCGGCAGGCCGCCGCGCAGCCATTTGTCGTCAAATTCGCGGTTGTGGCGCATCACCAGCACGCCGTACTCGCGATTGCCGTCGCGCTTGGCCTGCGCCAGCTGCGGGGTGAAGAACAGCAGTGGCCCAAGCACCAGCAGCTCCATGAACACCACCATCAGCAGGATTTCCAGTTTGAAATCCAGCAAGGCCGCGCCGCCGTAGAAAATGCGGTTGGCCAGCATCGCCGCCAGCATGGCGCCGTGCGCGACGGCAAGCGGCGTGAAGGCATAAAAGGTGCCGGAAATAAAACCCAGCCCGCCCAGCCGATCGGCGTGCGTGGGCAGCAGGCGCAGCGGCAGCCTCGCAATCCGCCACAGCAGTCGCGCCCAGATGAACATGCGGAAGTACCAGCGCAGCAACAGGAACTGGAAGATGGGCAGACTGACCAGCACATACCACCAGCCGGCGGCGGTGAACTGCATGCCGTCCGCCCCCGGGCGCGCATACCAGGTGCTGGTGTCGAGCACGACAAAGGTGTGCCAGATGAACAGCCCGACCGCGTACACGATGGCGATCAGCAGCAGCTCGGCGCGCGGCGAATTGCGCAAGGGCATGGCGGCGTCGATGGCAGCCTGAAAGCGCGGCAGATCGGTGTCGGCAATCAGGCCGCGATCAAGAAACTGCTGCATGACGCGGCGCAGGCGCAGGTGCACAAGCAGCTCGGCGGCCACCAGCACCGGTATCGCCAGCAGAAAGCGCACATGCACCTCGGCATCGAGCAGGAAGGGAACGGCGATGGCCCCGCCCAGCGCATCACCGCTGATGGCACTGATCAGCACCAGCGGCAGCCAGGCCAGCAGGGCAATCACCACGATGCGCCGCTTCAGCAGCCCCTCGGCGTCGTCCGAGAGTCGCGAACGCAACCAGAGCTGGAACAGCGGCCCGCCCAGCACCAGCGAGAAATCCGGGGTGGCCACCTTGGCCTGAATGCCATGCGGCGAGAGTGGCGAATGATCCATGGCATGCTCCTCAAGAACCGCTTTCAGCATAGCCCTGACCGGAGCTGGCCCGCCATTCCTTAGACAGCGCCTTCCGCAAAACCCGGTTTGTCATTCCGGTGAAATCTGGCCGCGGAATTCCCGCGGGACGCCGGCATGACAAGTTGCCGGGCAGGCTGCCGAATCAGGCCGCTGGGCCGGACGTGGCTCAGCCCAGCACGATGCGGTTGCGTCCCTGGCGCTTGGCCTCGTACAGCGCGGCATCGGCGCGCTTGAGGACTTGCTGGGCATCGGTATCCGTGGCCAGCAGCTCGCCAAGCCCGCCGCTGATGGTCGGGCTGCAGGGCTGGCCGTCAAGCAGCCGCAGCTCGTCCGCCACCCGCTGGCGCAGCCGTTCGACCAGCGGTGCGGCCTGCGCCGCGCCGGTATGCGGCAGCAGGATCACGAATTCGTCGCCGCCAAAACGCACCGAGACATCGGTGTGGCGCAGCTCGTTGCGGCAAATGTCGGCAATCGCGATCAGCACGCGGTCGCCCACGTCATGACCCAGCTCGTCGTTGATGCTCTTGAAGTGATCCACATCGAACAGCAGCACCGACAGCGGCGTCTGATAGCGCAGGAAGACTTCCAGATACTCGCGCAGCACATCGGCCATGTGGCGGCGGTTGGGCAGCCCGGTCAGCGGGTCGGTGCTGCTTTGCCAGCGCAGCTGCAATTCCAGCTCGTGGCGGGTAGTGATGTTGCTGGCCACCCAGAGCACGGCGGCTTCGCCATTCACCGGAAAATCCAGCGCCTGCACGCGTCCTTCGAACCAGATTTCGCGCGCGGGGCCTTCGTCGGGCAGGCCCAGCACATCCCGCCCGGACAGGCCGTACTCGACCACATGCAGGCCGGGCTGGGCCAGCGCCTGCTCGATCACGCCGAGAAACCAGGCGGTTTTCTCCGCGCTGAGCACCTCGTCCATGCGCTTGCCGATCAGATCGCTGCCATCGTGGTAATAACGGGTGTCGATGCCGCCGAACACGCCGGCATAGAGCCCGCTGCGGGTCAGGATGAACACCGGATCCGGCAGGGTCTTGAGAATGGACTGGATGTGGCTGAAATCCAGCATGGCGCGTGCGTCTCCCGTTTGACACACCAGCATAGCCTTCAAAGCGGATTTGCACCCGCAAGCATGCCGGGGCGCGTCATGCGCTTCGTTACACGATTAGTTCCCATTTTCTGCAAAAAAACGCGGATTTTTGCTGAACGCGCGGGAAAATTGACACCTTCGATCCCCCTTTGTACGATCAGCCTGTTTTCATCAGCAAAGGACTCCGGGCCATCTCGGCAGCTAATATGGGCAGTTACAGCCGCATTTTCACCTCCGCTTTCCCCCCTGCTTCATCTCCTCCCTCGTCTGACTGCCGTCAGCCACCAGCAGCACCCCGCCAACCGGCCGGAGGGTGCTGAAATGGAAATCCTGTTACTGATCGGCCTCGTCGTGCTCAATGGCGTGTTCGCCATGTCCGAAATTGCCCTGGTCACCGCCCGCAAGGCCCGGCTGCAGAAGCTGGCTGCCGAAGGCGATCATGCCGCCGGCGTTGCCCTCAAGCTGGGCGAAGACCCGACCCGCTTCCTGTCCACCATCCAGATCGGCATCACCTCCATCGGCGTGCTCAACGGTATCGTCGGTGAATCGGTGCTGGCCGGCCCGCTGGCGCTGTGGCTGCAAACGCTGGGCGTACCGGCGGCCAGCGCCAGTCTGGGCGCCACCGCGGCGGTGGTCATCGTGATTACCTATGTGTCCATCGTCGTCGGCGAGCTGGTACCGAAACGCCTGGGCCAGATGAATCCCGAGCCGATCGCCCGCCTGGTGGCGCGGCCGATGAATGGCCTGGCCATCCTCACCCGCCCCTTCGTGCTGCTGCTGACCGCCTCCACGCACGCCCTGCTGGGCCTGCTGGGCGCGAAGCAAAGCCAGCAGAATGGCGTAACCGAAGAAGAAATCCACGCCATGCTGGAAGAAGGCTCGGAAGCCGGCGTCATCGAGCAGCACCAGCACGAAATGGTGCGCAATGTGTTCCGCCTGGACGACCGCCAGCTCGGCTCGCTGATGATTCCGCGCTCGGATGTCATCTATCTGGACATCCGCAAGCCGCCGGAAGAAAACCTGCAATGCCTTATCGAGGCCGAGCATTCGCGCTTTCCGGTCTGCGATGGCGGCCTGGACAATCTGCTGGGCGTGATCAGCGCCAAGCAGGCGCTGGCCGGCGTGGCGCGCGGCGAGGCGCCTGATTACGTCAGCAAGCTTGATCCGTGCGTGTATGTGCCCGAAACGCTGACCGGCATGGAACTCCTTGAGCATTTCCGGGCCAATAGCATGCATCTGGCCTTTGTGATTGACGAGTATGGCGAGGTGGAAGGCATCGTGACGCTGCAGGACGTGCTGGAAGCGGTCACCGGCGAATTCACGCCGCGCAACGCCGAAGACGCCTGGTCGGTGCAGCGCGCCGACGGTTCCTGGCTGCTCGATGGCGCCATCCCCATACCGGAAATGAAGGACCGGCTGGCGCTGAAGACCGTGCCCGAAGAAGACAAGGGGCGCTACCACACACTCAGCGGCATGATCATGCTGTTGCTGGGACGGGTGCCCAACACCGGCGATCATGTCGACTGGGAGGGCTGGCGCCTGGAAGTCGTCGACATGGACGCCAAGCGCATCGACAAGATCCTTGCCGCGCGGCTGGACGAACACCCCTGAAGCGACCGCCTTGCCGATTTGCCTTGTTTACCCTGAAAGGATGGATTGCCATGAAACGCGTTCTCTTGTTCCTCTGTACCAATCTGGCCGTCATGCTGGTGCTCAGCGTGGTTGCCAGCCTGCTGGGCGTGAACCGCTTCCTGACCGCCAACGGCCTCAATCTGGGCATGCTGCTGGTCTTTGCCGCGCTGATGGGCTTTGGCGGTTCCTTCATTTCGCTGCTGATGTCCAAGACCATCGCCAAATGGTCGACCGGCGCTCAGGTGATCGAACAGCCGCGCAACCAGCATGAAGCCTGGCTGCTGGAGACGGTGCGCAAGCTCGCCACCCGCGCCAACTTGCCCATGCCGGAAGTGGCCATCTACGAGGGCGAGCCCAATGCCTTCGCCACCGGCGCGAGCAAGAGCAATTCGCTGGTTGCCGTGTCCACCGGCCTGCTGCACAGCATGACGCAGGAAGAAGTCGAGGCGGTGCTGGCGCACGAAGTGGCGCACATCGCCAATGGCGACATGGTGACGCTGACCCTGATCCAGGGTGTGGTGAATACCTTTGTCTTCTTCTTTGCCCGCGTGGTCGGCTATCTGGTGGACAGCTTCCTGCGCCGCAACGACGAGGAAAGCAGTGGCCCCGGCATCGGCTACATGATCACGGTCATTGTCTGCGAGATCGTGTTCGGCATTCTGGCCAGCATCATCGTCATGTACTTCTCGCGCCAGCGGGAATACCGCGCCGATGCCGGCGCCGCCCAGCTGCTGGGCTCGCCGCGCCCCATGGTGGCCGCCCTGCGCCGTCTGGGCGGCGCGCATCCGGCCGCACTGCCGCAGAACATGGCGGCGTCCGGCATCGCCGGCGGCGGCGCCTGGACGGAACTTTTCGCCACTCACCCGAGCCTGGAATCGCGCATCGCTGCACTGGGCGGCTGAGACCAATAATTCAGGTATCTCACGGAAGCCCTTTCCTGCCAAGGGCTACAGGCAGATACCCTTATAGAACTTTCTGCTTCCTTATAAAACCGGCCTGTATCAGGCCGGTTTTGTTTTATCTGCTTATGTCTCTCCTTCAGAAACCTTTATTCGTCATGCCCGCGAAGGCGGGCATCCAGAGCAACGCTTGATTTCACACCCTCATCTGGATTCCCGCGTACGCGGGAATGACGATTCTGCAGCAGAGACATAATCAGCTTGTTTTATCTGCCCCTGGCAGTTCCGACAAGACTTGCCGGCAAGGCCGCTTGCGGTCCGGCAGTTCAGGGGGCGGCCAGCAGGCGCTCGGGCAACTCGGCCAGCAGGGTCTCGTAGCGCTGCCAGTCATCCAGACAGCGGCACAGCAGCCGCGTGCCTTCCAGCAGGGCAATGCAGTCGGCCGCCCGCTCGCTGGCCAGCCCGGCGGGGAGGCCGGCATCTTCGATCACGCCCTGCAGCGCATTCAGCCAGTCCTGCACGGCGATGCCCATTTCACCGCGAAACAGCGCACAGGCCTCGCCCATGCTGTACACATCCAGCGTGCTGGCCTGACTTTTTTCCGCCTCATCCAGCTGCAGGCAGCGGGCAAAGGCCGCGACCCGTTCGGCCGGCACACCCGGCGCGCGCAGCACGGCCAGCGCGGCGTGAAACCACTCCCCTTCGGCCTGCAGCACCGCAATCGCCATATCGGTCTTGCCGCCGGGAAAATGGTGGTAAAGGCTGCCCTTGCCCAGGCCGGTGGCGTCGGCAATGCGGCTGAGCGTGGCGCCATCGTAGCCATAGGTATGAAACACGCGGCGCAGTTCATTGATCAGCACGGGGCGTTGCTTGCTCACGACATTCTCCTTGCCGATGCACAGTCGCACGGCGGGCGGCCGCCGCCGCCAGGTGCATGGCCCGGTAACGGGCCAATCGGATTCTCATGGGCGGCCAGTTTACCGGATTGCCCGCATGGCTTGACAAGAACGCCTGGCCTCACGGATAGTTTACCTAACGATCGGTACAATTTGGTCGTCCTCTCATCCGTCCCTCACTGGAGACTTGCCATGCGCCTCACGTCCTTCGTCCTGCCCTTCCTGTTCACCCTGGGGATGTTGCCCGCCCTGCCCGCGCAGGCCGAAATCAGCCGCAGCGACGCCATTGCCGCCTACCTGCAGGCCTGGGCGGAAAAGTCACCGGCCAAACGCCAGCAGCTGCTGGAAAAAGCGGTGACCGAGCAGGTGCAATTCCACGATGCGTTCTCCACTACCCGCTCGCGCAAGGAAATGGATGCGATGATCGTCAGCACGCAGGCGCAATTCCCGGGCTTGCGCGGCGAAATGGTCGGCCGCCTGCGCGAGGCCGGCAATGCGGCTCTGTTTGAGTGGAAGCTCTACGGCGCCGAGGGCCAGACGCTGTTCTTCGGCGTCGACGCCGTGAGTTTTGCCGACGACGGCCGCCTGCAGCGCATCGAAGGCTTTATCGATACGCGCCTGCAGTAATTCCCGCGGCGCGGCCGCATGCCATGCGGGGCACGGCGCCGTGCTCCGTGTCAGTTCTGCCGCACCCGGCAGCATTGACAAGGCAGGTATAGGCTTGAAGCCTTTATTCAAAAAAGGCTGCAGGCACATACCAAAAAATCATCCGGACAGATGCACACCGGGCGCCACCCTTGCTGCCGCGCTCAGCAGCGAAACACCTCGGTCAGCAGCCCCTCGTCCGGCATCTGCGTCTGCAAGCGGGTCGCCTGAATGCGCAGCTCGGCGCCGTTGGCGAACTGCAGCTCCAGCACGAGTTCGCCCACCAGTTGCGCCGGCAGAAGCAGCCCGGAATGGCGCGCGCCATTCACACGCAAGAGGCCGGCGCTGAGCCGCCCCAGGCAATCGCCGGCCAGCCCTTGCCAGCTCGCGTCTTCACAGCGCAGCGCGACACCACGCAGATAGCCATCTTCCGCTCCGCCGACCTGCGCTGCGGCGAAGATCACGGTCAGGATATCGCCGGCCGCATCGATGCGGGCGACTTCCGAGTCATGCCATTCCAGCACCAGCCCCGACCGCATCAGCGACCACCCGGCATGGTGTCCGGCGCCAGCGCTGAGGCCTGGCGCAAAAAGTCGATCAGCGGGCGCAAGGCGGCAAACTGCCGGCCAATCTGTTGCGCGGCATCCGCCTGGCAGTAAAAGCCGGGCGGCAGCGGCCGGCTGGCGGTGAAGCTTTTCAGTTTCAGCAGGGCAATCCGCGGATGATCCTTCGCATAGCCCTTCGGTGCGGTCTTCAGCGCCTCGCCCGTGTCCAGGCCTCCAAAGGCGGCAAGAAAATCCGGTTCGGCAATGAGGCGCTGCAGGCGCTCGCCCTGCTCGGCCACCGTCTGGCGGATGGCGTGCAGCGCCGCGGGCGCAGGGCACCACCAGCCACCGCCGATGAAGCACTCGTTCGGCGCGATGTGCACGTAATAGCCGGGTTCGACAAACTTGCTGCCAAAGCGCGAAATGCCGATGCCGAAATTGCTCTTGTATGGCAGCTTGTTCTTGCTGAAGCGCACATCGCGATGCAGGCGCAGCACGCATTGCTTCGCCGGCAGCTCGGGCGGAATGCACGCATCGAAGGCCGTGATTTCGTCCAGCACCGCACCGGCAAAGCGCACGACGTCGGCTTTCGCCGCCTCGTAGCGTTCGCGCTGGCTGGCGAACCATTCCTTGTTGTTGTTGGCTGCGAGTTCGGCCAGGAAATCGATGCTGGAAGCTGCAAGCGCAGTCATGTTCGCCACCGGGGTCAGAAAATTGCCCCAAGCATACCGCGCCCGGCAACCGGGCGCACCGGCGGCGTTCAGCCGCGCAGATAGCTCAGCAGACGGCCCTTGTACGGACTGCCATCGTGCAGCGGCGCAACAATCGCGGTTTCCGTGTGGGCAAATCCCAGCCCGGCCATGACACGGTGAAAGGCATTGCGGTTGCTGCGGTTCGGATCGACGATCAGCACCTCGCAGGCCGGCGCCGCATGCAGCGCGATAAAGCCGGCCAGTTGCTCCGGATGGCTGCGCTCATAGAGCACGTCGCTGCCGATGATGAGATCAAACTCGCCCAGGCCGGGGTTGTCGCGCCCCCAGTTGCCGGTGTGATACGGCAGCGGCGGCAGATCATTCAGCAGCAGATTGGCGCGCAGGAAGCTCTCGGTCAGCGGATGGCAATCACTGGCGGTGATGTTGCCCTCGCGGCGCTGGATGACGAGGCTGGCCAGCGCCAGCCCGCAGCCGATTTCCAGCACGCGACGGCCATCGATGTGCCAGGTCTGCATCAGGTCGGCCAGCTTTTGCGCCGAAGGCCATACCTGCCCGAACAGCGGCCAGGTGGCCGCGGTGATGCCGGCGGCGGCGGCGCTGCCGTCCGGGTCGTGAAACTGCTGTTTGTCGAGCAGCGAACGAATGGCCAGCGGTGCGGCGCTATGCACATGCACTTGCTGATTGCGGGTCTGGTAGCCGGGCGGCGAGCCCGCAGTGGTCTTGACGGGCATGGCCGTCCTCCTGAAACGATTTGCGTGCGGCGGGGATGATGGTCGAACCGACACGACGCTTCGCGGGAAGGGCTATGCAAGTACAATCAGGGCATGCAGCGGGGCAGTGCGCAAAGGGGGATGAAAAGGAAAACACGACAAAGGCCGACAGCGTAACACAGCAGCAAGGCATGCCCGACAACAACGGGGTAGCGAAATGTATCGCCATCAAGCCCATGCAGCGAAATGGCTATAAAGCCATACCCACCACCCTATCCAGGTACAAGGCCGCCAGCCCAAGAGAAAAGCCCGTTGATTGGCACATTTCTCCTCCGCAGCACACCCTGAGCGTTCGCGAAGCCGCGCGGCGCCGGGCTGGCCCGGATCGCGCATCAGCACAGCGAAGGATGGCGCACACGGCCGGGTCTTCTGCGCCGTCATGCCGCGAACAAGCAGCAAGCGCTTCGGTACGTTCTGTACCGAGACCGCAAGCCATTCCAGGCCATGGCCAGCAAGGCCTGGCGGCCAATTTGGCGCGTGGCGGATGCGATGGCAGGCTAGCGGGCGGTCACGATCGTCTTGCCGATCGGCGCGAGCGCCAGGCCGGCGAGCTTGAGGTGCTGCAGGCCAAAGGGAATGCCGATGAGGGTGATGAACAACCCCAGCGCGGCGCAGAGATGGCCGATGGCCAGCCAGATCCCGGCGACGAGGCACCAGATCACGTTGCCGACGGTACCCAGGCTGCCGGTGCCAATGTCGTGCCGGCCGGAGAGCTCGTGCCGGCTGACCGCTTCCCTGCCAAACGGCCACAATGCAAAGCCGCCGATCACGAAGCACGCACGCCCCCAGGGAATGCCGACAATGCTGATAAAGCAGAGCAGCCCGGCCAGCCACCAGCTCAGCGCCATGGCGAAACCGCCCAGCAGCAACCACAGGATGTTCAAGATCAAGCGCATGACGGGGGCTTCCTGAATGCATTCAAGGGCCGTCAGGATAACACAGCGCCCGTGCGCGGATTGCCGATGTCCCGCAGTGCCGGCGCCGCCGCTTTGTGCGACGCTGCGCGTCCGCTCAAGGAGAAACGCCATGGCCAAGCGCCACAGCCTGTTTGAAGACCTGCAAGGCGTGCTGACCGGCGCGCTGTTCATGGCGCTGGCCATCCAGTTTTTCCAGCACGCGAAACTGCTCACCGGCGGCGTGACCGGCATCGCCTTCCTGATTCATTACACCACGCACTGGGCGTATGGCGCGGTGTTCTTCATCATCAGCGCGCCCTTTTACCTGTTCGCCTGGCGCACGCTCGGCGCCGAATTCACGCTGAAAACCTTTGCCGCCATCGGCACGCTGTCGCTGTTGACCGGCTGGCTGCCGCACTGGCTGAGCTTTGGCACGCTCGATCCGCTATTCGCCGCCATCATGGGCGGCCTGCTTGCCGGCGCGGGAATCCTCATGCTGATCCGCCACCGCGGGAGCCTCGGCGGCGTGACGGTGCTGGCGCTCTACCTGCAGCAGCGCCACGGCTGGCGCGCCGGCCACGTGCAGCTGGGCTTCGACCTGGCCATCCTGCTCGCCGGCGTATTCCTCGCCAGCCCGCAGCAGATGCTGCTGTCGATTGCCGGCGCGGTGGCGCTGAATCTGGTGATCGCCATCAACCACCGGCCCGGGCGGTATATGGGAATGTAATTGTCCGCGGCTGCCCTGCCGGTACGGTAGTCAACCCGGCCCAGCCGAACCGGCTTATTGCCATGAACAGCCGGGGGAAGCTTTTTAAGCCGAATCAAGGCGTTGCGAGCAGTACACACTGCTTTGGCCAGGCTGCAACAAGGTGAACCCGACGCAAACTCACACCAGCGGGAACGCCAGCAGCAAGGAAAGCTAACTCGCCGTGCGCTGACTGCGCAGCACGCGCCCCAGCCTTGCCAGGCCTTCGGCGATGCGTTCGGGGCTGGCATGGCTGAAATTGAGGCGCAGGTATGCCGCGTCGGCCGGCTGCGCGAAAAAAGCGCTGCCCGGCATGATGGCCACGCGCTCGTCCCTCAGCATCCGCTGCATCAGTGACTGGCTATCCAGCGGCTGCGCCAGCTTCACCCAGAAAAACAGGCCGCCTGCCGGCAAGGTCCAGCTCGCCAGCCCGCCAAGGTGACGGTCAAGACTGGCGGCCATCACATCGCGGCGGGCGCGGTAGTCGGGCAGGATGCGTGCCAGATGGCCGGCCAGCAGCCCGTCTTCCAGCACTTGCGTGACCAGCAGCTGCGAAAGGCGGTTGCTGTGCAGATCGGCCGCCTGCTTGAGCCGCAGCAGATGCGGAAAAAGCTCGGGATGGGCGACCAAAAAGCCGAGACGCAGTCCGGGGGCAAGGATTTTCGAGAACGAGCCCTGGTAAACCCAGCGCGCAGCGCGCAGATGGCTGACCAGCGGCGCGGGCGCCGGGCCGTCATAGGCGAGGTCGCGGTAGGGGTCATCCTCGAACACGATGCCGGGATGCGCATCCAGCACGGCGGCCATGCCGCGGCGCTCGGCTGCGCTGTAACAGGCGCCGGAGGGATTCTGGAACGTCGGCGTCAGATACGTCATACAGGTATCCGCCTGCAGCCCTTCTTTCATTTTGGCTTCAGCACTTATACCCTCAACCCTGCTCCAGCCATCCAGCTCGGCGCCAAACAGGCGGAAGGCCTGCAGCGCCGCCAGGTAGGCGGGGGCCTCGACCAGCACGCGCCTGCCCGGTTCGATCAGCAATTTGGCCATGAGATCAATGCCTTGCTGGGAGCCATTCAGAATCAGCACCTGCTGTGGGCCGCAGCTGAGCCCCAGGCTGTTGAGCTGTTGTGCGACCAGTTCGCGCAGGCGCAGCTCGCCTTCCGACGGCCCGTATTGCAGCGCCGCGCGCAGGCGTTCGGGCGCCAGCCCGGCAGCATCGGGAACAAACAGCGCGTCCTCGGCTGGCAGACCACCGGCAAAGGAGATGACATCAGGCTGGCTGGCGGCCGCCAGAATGTCGCGAACCAGCGAGGAAGTGAGACGGGAGATGCGTTGGGCGAGCATGGGGATTGCCTCCGGGCGGGCTGTAGACAACAATATCAGTCAACAAGATTGACCAATAATTTCACAACCGGGACAAATAAGTCAACATGATTGACCAATCACCCTCGCAAGACGAACTCAATACCGCACTGGAACTGATGTTTCATGGCTACCGGGCGCTGACCGCCTCGCCCGATGCGCTGCTGGCGCGCTATGACTGGAATCGCGTGCACCACCGCATTCTCTATTTTGTCGCCCGGCGCAGCGCGGGCATCAGCCAGCAGGATTTGCTGGCAACACTGGGCGTGAGCAAACAGGCCCTGCATGGCCCCTTGCGGCAATTGCTGGCGGCGGGCCTGATCGACAGCCTGCCGGCCGAGCACGACAAGCGGCTGCGCATGTTGCGGCTGACGGCGGCAGGAATTGATCTTGAACAACAACTGAGCAATCCCCAGCGGGAATTGCTTGCAGCCGTCTTTCAAAGCGTGGGCGAATCCGCTACGGTGAGCTGGCTGGAAACCATGCGTGCCCTGTGCCGGGCCGGCGAGGCGCAAAAATCCGCACAGGATCTGCCCGGATTTTGATGCTGCTCACGGCGGACCAGCGCGCACACGCCTAGGATACCCACCATAGAATAACGGCCCGAGGGAGCTTGCCATGCCCGATTTATCCACGGTTTTCCTTGACCTGCCACTTGCCAACCCGCTGATGAATGCCTCCGGGGTGTGGTGCAGTGTCGCTTCCCAGCTGGAAGCGCTGGCAGACAGCGCGGCTGGCGCCATGGTCACCAAAAGCTGCACGCTGACCCAGCGCGACGGCAATCCGGAACCGCGCTACCGCGCCACATCCTGGGGCAGCATCAATTCGATGGGCCTGCCCAACGAGGGCTTTCCGTATTACCTGAACTACGCGCGCTGCCACGATTACGAGAAGAAGCCGCTGTTCATGTCGCTGGCCGGCCTCACGCTCGACGACAACCTGACCATGGTCGCCGAGCTGCGCGAGGCAGTGACGCCGGTGATCATGGAGCTGAACCTTTCCTGCCCCAATGTGCCGGGCAAGGCGCAGGTCGGCTACGATTTCGAGGCGATGGACACCTTCATCCACGAAATCGCCGACGCCTACGACCGGCCCTTCGGCGTGAAGCTGCCGCCCTACTTCGACATCGCGCATTTCGACGAAGCGGCAAACATCCTGAACGCCTATCCGCAGATCGCCTTCGTCACCTGCATCAATTCGATCGGCAACGGGCTGGTGATCGATCCGCAAACCGAGACGGTGGTGATCCGGCCCAAGGACGGCTTTGGCGGCATCGGCGGCGATTTCGTGCTGCCCACCGCGCTGGCCAACGTCAATGCCTTTTACCGGCGCTGCCCGAACAAGCAGATCATCGGCTGCGGCGGCGTGCGCAGCGGCGAACAGGTGTTTCTGCATCTGCTGGCCGGCGCCAGCATCGTGCAGGTCGGCACGCAGCTTTATGAAGAAGGACCGCTGATCTTTCCGCGCCTGCTGGCGGAGCTGCAAGCCATCATGCTGGCCAAAGGCTATGCAACACCAGGGGATTTCCAGGGAAAGCTGAAGACGCTTTGACAGCACAATGACAGCCCACAAAAAACCGGCCTTTTGCCGGTTTTTTCATGCCGGGCAAAGGGGAAGCGCTTGCCAAATCGGTTCCGGCAAGCTCAATCTGTAAGCTGTGATGCCATGGAAGCGCCCCATGCACTACCTCTTCGCCCTCTGCCTGCTGCTTGGCCTGATTGCCCGAACGGGCGCGGCAGACCTGCAGGCCTTTACCGAAGAATTTCCGCCCTTCAATCATGTGGAAAATGGCCGGCATCGCGGTCTGGCCAATGAAATCCTTGAGCGCATCATGCAGCGCAGCGGTCTGGCGATCAACCGCGAAAGCCTGCCCTGGGCGCGTGCGGTGCAAAAGAACGAGCAAACCGCCAACAGCATCCTCTACACCACCGTGCGCACCGCCGCCCGTGATCCCAACTACCGCTGGGTGGGCCCCTATGACAGCTGCGACATCGTGTTGCTGAAGCTCAAGAGCCGCAGCGATGTGCACGCCAGCAATCTGGCCGAAGCCCGGCAGTACACCATCGGCGCCATGCGCGGCGGCGCGGGTTTCCAGCTGCTGGAAGAAGCCGGCGTGCCGCCGGAAAACATGATGATCAGCCGCAACGAGGCCAATTCGGTGCGCATGCTGTACGCCGAACGTTTCGAACTGTCGGCCGGGCTGGTCATTCCGCACCGCTATATCGCCAAACAGCTCGGGCTGGACCCGGCGCAGCTGGTGCCGGCCTTCACGCTGCAAAAGGGCGATGGCTGTTATTTTGCCTTCAACCGCAAGGTTGACCCGCAGCTCTTTGCGCGCTTTGAAAGGGCATTCCAGGCCTTGCAAAACTCGGGCGAACTGGCGCAGCTGCAACAGCGCTATCTGGCCGACCCGGCGGGCAATGCCTCGCTGCCGGGCAGCGCCAGCCGGCCCAAGGCGGCGGCTCTGTAAGCTACCGGCACGGGGTCGAGGCTGCGCCAGAGGTACCAGGTGGCCACGGTACGCCAGGGCTGCCAGCGTTCGGCCAGCTCGCGCACCGCCTTGCGCGGCTGCCGCTCGCCGTCGTGATAATGCAGCGCCACGCCGCGCAAGAGGCCAATATCATCCAGCGGCAGCACATCGGGGCGCAGCAGGTAGAAGATCAGGAACATTTCCGCCGTCCACCGGCCGATGCCGCGAATGTCGGTCAGCTCGGCAATGACCGCCTCGTCATCCCAGTCGCGCCAGGCCTGCGGGTCCAGCCGCCCGGCGGCATGATGCCGCGCCAGATCACGCAGGTATTCAACCTTGCGCACCGAGAGCCCGCAGCCACGCAGCGCGTCGTCGTCCTGCGCCAGCACGCGCTCGCTGCTCATGCCGTCCAGCAGGCTGACCAGCCGCCCCCACACTGCATCGGCAGCCCTGACCGAAATCTGCTGGCCGACAATCGAGCGCGCCAGCGTCATGAAGGCGTCGCCGCGACCCTCCAGACTGATCCCGGGATAGGTGGCAATCAGCGCGGCCATGACCGTATCGGCAGCGGCCAGCTCGGCGCAGGCGCGGTCCCAGTAAGCGGGGCGGCCGATCAGCATGGCCCTGCCATCGCCATGACACAGCATTGATCACACATCATGGAAACACCTTACAGTTTGTATTTGTTGCTGCAATCACTTGGTCAGGCTCTATCCTGAACAGGACTGCGCCGTCTTGACCGGACCTTTTACCGCCATGCTCTCGAACCGTAAAGCCCTGAAATATGCCGTGCTCTATCTGCTGGCCGGCATCTTGTGGATCGTGTTTTCCGATCAGCTGCTGGCGGCGCTGATTCCCAATCTCTATCTTTTCACCATACTGAGCACCTGGAAAGGCCTGGCCTTTGTGGTCCTGTCCGCATTGGTCGTCTATCTTGCCGCCCGCAGCAAGCCCGCACCCCGACACCTCGAACCCGGCCAGCCCGGCAGGCAGGGACGCTTGCTGGCGGTTTTCCTGCTGCTGGCCGGCCTGGTCCTGGTGGCCGGCCAAGCCAGCGTCGCCCGGCTCAGCCAGACGCGCAGCGAGGAACTGCTGGCCAAGGTCAAGAGCATAGGCGAATACAAGGTACGCCAGATGGAGCGCATTCTGGCGCGCAATCTGCAAAATACCGAGGCCATGCGCGGCGAACTCGCCAGCCGGGACTTCAGCGCCATGCAGGGCGCCGAGGCCGAACAGCTGCTGGCGCGGCTGGATGACTGGGCGCGCCTGTATGGCTATCGCAGCGTACTGGTGCTGCGCCGCGACGGCAGCGCGCTGGCGGGCACCGGGCTGGTGGAGGCCGGCATGCCGGCCTCGCTGCTGCAGCGGGCGCAAGCCAGCGAAGCGCCCGTATTCAGTTCGATCTGGCGCAATGAGGGCGATGGCAGCGAAGCACTGGGTCTGGCCTATGCCAGCGGCTTCACCAGTCGGGATGGTCAGGCCCTTGTCCTCGTCGTTGTCGATGACCCCTATCGCGAGCTTTTCCCCTTGCTGCAGGAATGGCCGATTCCCAGCAAGACGGCCGAGGGCTATCTGTTTGAACGCAGCGGTGCGTACGTGCGTTATCTGTCGCCCCTGCGGCACGACCCGGCCCGACCGCTGAGCAAGCAGGCCCGCATCGATGGCAGCGCATTGCAGGCCGCCCAGTTCCTGCGGGGCGAAGTCCAGACTGGGCAAATGATCGAAGGGCGGGATTATCGCGGCGAACCGGTGGTGGGATTCGCCAGCGCCCTGCCCGGCAGCCCCTGGTTCATGATTGCCAAGATCGACCGGGCCGAGCTGTATGCCGGCGCCAGCGAAAGCGTCTCCCGGACCACCATGGTGTATGGGCTGATGCTGCTTTTGCTGGGCAGCGCGCTCTACGGCCTGCTGCAGCGCCAGGCCCTGCGCCAGGCGCAGCGCGAGCAGGAGCATCAGGAGGAGCTGCTTGGGGCGATGGAACTGCTGGACCGGATGGTCGAGGCGATCACCGAACCGATCTTCGCCAAGGACAACAGCGGCCGCTACATTCTGCTCAATGCCGCCGCCGCCGAGGTCATCGGCAAGCCCGAGCACGAGGCGCTTGGCAAGACGGATGCGGAGCTTTTTCCCCCTGCAGTCGCGCAAGCCATTGCCGCCGACGATGCGGCCATCCGCGCGCGTGGCGGTACCTGCCAGTATGAAGAAACACTGGTCGATGCCGACGGACGCGAGCGCATCTTTCACACCATCAAGGGCGTGCTGCATGACGCCCAGGGGCAGATCAGCGGCGTGTTTGGCGCTGCTCGCGACATCAGCCGCCAGAAACAGACGGAAAACCACCTGCGCCTGATGGCCGCCGTGTTCGAGAACATCCAGGACGGCGTGATGATTACCGATTTGTCCGCACGCATTCTCGCGGTCAACCGGGCCTTTACGACGATCACCGGCTATGCGGAGGCCGAGGTGCTCGGGCAAACGCCGCGCGTGCTGCAGTCCGGCCGGCAAGGCCCGGAATTTTATGCAGAAATGCGCACCATGCTGCAGGAGCAAGGCAGCTGGCAGGGGGAAATCTGGAATCGTCGCAAGAATGGCGAGGTGTATCCGGAATGGCTGCGCATCACCACCATCCACGATGCCGGGCAGCAGCCCATGCATTACCTCGGCGTATTCTCCGACATCAGCCAGATCAAGCGCAGCGAGGCAGAGCTGGCCCATCTGGCCAACTATGACCTGCTGACCGATCTGCCCAATCGCCAGCTGATCATGCTGCAGCTGGCACAGCTGATGCGCCAGGCAGAGCGCCACGAGCAGCAACTGGCGGTCCTGCTGGTCGATCTGGACGAATTCAAGACGGTGAACGACAGCCTTGGGCACCAGGCAGGCGACGAGTTGCTGCTGGCGGTGGCCAAACGCCTGCGCGCCATCGTGCGCGCCAGCGATCTGCTGGGCCGGCTGGGGGGCGACGAATTCCTGCTGATCGCCGAAATCCGCGAAGCTGGCGAAGCCGCGCTCATCGCCCAGGAAATCCTGCTGGCGCTCTCGCACCCCTATCACCTGCAGGATTGCCAGGAAGTCAGCGCCAGCGGCAGCATCGGCATCAGCATCTTCCCGGACGATGGCGACAGCGCCGGCGCCCTGCTGCGCGGGGCGGACGCCGCCATGTTCGAGGCCAAGCACAAGGGACGCCATCAGTTCTGCTATTACACCAGCGCGCTCAACGCCCAGGCGCATGCCGCGCTGCAGCTGGAGGCCGCCTTGCGCCATGCGCTGGAGGAAGAACAGTTCGAGCTGTATTACCAGCCCAAGTTTGCCCTGAGCGACGGCCACCTGTGCGGTGCCGAAGCACTGCTGCGCTGGCGGCGCGCGGACGGGCAGCTGATTTCTCCGGCCGACTTCATCCCGGTGGCCGAGCGCACCGGGCTGATCCTGCCGATCGGCGACTGGGTGATCGACACCGCCTGCCGGCAGCTGCGGCTGTGGCGCGATGCCGGGCTGAACGACTTCCGGCTGGCGATCAATCTCTCGGTGCGCCAGCTCGGCTCAGGCACCATCCACCATGTGCTGCAGGCCTGCATCGCCCGCCACGGCGTACCGGCCAGCAGCATCGAGCTGGAAATCACCGAAAGCCTGATGATGATCCAGCCCGAGGAGACGGCGCGCCTGCTGGGTGAATTAAAGCAGGCCGGTTTTTCGCTGGCTATCGACGACTTTGGCACCGGCTACTCCAGCCTGTCCTATCTGGTGCGCTTCCCGGTCGATGTGCTGAAGATCGACCAGTCCTTTGTCCGTGACCTGCCGCATGCCGCCGATGCGGCGGCGCTGGCCGGCTCCATCATTGCCATGGCGCATACGCTGCAAAAGGAAGTCGTGGCCGAGGGCGTGGAAAACCGCGAACAGCTGGCCCTGCTGCAACAGCAGGGCTGCGACATCGTGCAGGGCTTCTACTATCACCCGCCCCTGCCGATCAGCGAGTTTGCCACGCTGCTCGAGCGCAAGGGGATGACTCCCGCCAGCATACCCAGTCAGGCATAAGGCCAGAAGCATTCCAGGCAATAGGTCACGGCCATATACCCATCAGATCAGCAGCATTCATGGCGATATGCGGGGGCATGCCCGGCCATTTCACCAGCCCGGCGCAGGGGCGCGCGGCTTGCGGTTATCTGGGCCGTTTTGCCGTAGGCTCTGTGCCTGGATTCATCCGGGCTAGCTGCCCGCCACCGTCATCTGCTCGATCAGGATGGAACCCACGCGCCGCGAGCTGCCTGGCAGCACATCGTCGCCAATCGCGACAATCTGGCGGTACATGTCGCGCAGATTGCCGGCGATGGTGATTTCCTCGACCGGATGGACGATCTGGCCATTCTCGACCCAGAAACCGGCCGCACCGCGCGAATAGTCACCAGTAACCAGATTGACGCCATGGCCGAGCAATTCGGTGACATAGAGACCGGTGCCCAGCTCGCGCAGCAGCGCATCGGCGCGGTGCGTGGATGGCACGATCAGGTTGTGTGCGCCGCCGGCATTGCCGGTGGTCTGCATGCCCAGCTTGCGGGCCGAGTAGCTGCCGAGGAAATACCCCTGCTGCATGCCGGCCTCGACGACGGTGCGCCGCCGCGTGGCGACCCCTTCGCTGTCAAATGCCCCGCTGGCCATGCCACGCGGCAGGAATGGGTCTTCGATGATGGACACACAGGGGGCGAAGACCTGTGTGCCCAGACTGTCGAGCAGGAAGCTCGACTGCCGGTAAAGACTGCTGCCACTCACGGCGCTGACCCACTGACCAATCAGTGAGCCGGCCAGTGCGGCCTCGAACAGCACCGGGTAATTGCCGGTCTTGATGCGTCGCGCGCCAAGCCGGCGCACGGTACGTTCGCCGGCGCGCCGCCCTACCCACTCGGCCGCGCCCAGATCACCGCGCGCGCGCGCCACGTCGTACCAGTAATCACGCTGCATGCCGCTGACATCCTCGGCGATCACGGCAGCCGAGAGGCTGTAGCGCGTGCTCATGCCGCCGCCGGCAAAACCCAGCGAATTCGCGTAAACCCAGCTGGCCGCACTGCTGGCGAAGCTAGCGCCTTCGGAATTGCTGATCCGCGCATCCACCGCACGCGCAGCGGCCTCGCAAGCCTGCGCTTCGCGGATTGCCTCGTCGACGACGATGGCTTGCGGGTGGTAAAGCTCGTAATCGCCGAACTCGGTGGCAAAGAGCGCCGGATCGGCCAGCCCGGCAAACGGGTCGGCGGCGGTGTGCCGGGCAATGGCCAGCGCGGCGCTCACCGTGTCGCGCAAGGCTGGCAGGGTGAAATCCGAGCTGCTGGCGTGGCCCTTTTGCTGCCCCAGATACACGGTAACGCCCACGCCCTTGTCACGGTTGTATTCCAGCGTTTCCACCTCGCCCAGCCGCACCGACACATTGAGTCCGCAGGCCTCGGAGATTTCCACATCGCAGGCCGTGGCGCCCTGGCTGCGGGCTTCGGCAAGGATCTGCTGCGACAAATCGTGCAATTGCTGCTGGCTGTGACTGAATTCGGACACGCTGTTTGTTTCCGTAGGACTGGTTGGCTGATGGCGGGCGGAGCGCACGGTATGGGCGGCTGCCGGCACCGCTGGCAAGGCATGCTGACCCGCTTGCCGCCCGGCTTCTGTTGCGCGCTTAGGCGAAGCGATGGTCGCAGGTTTGCTATCATAACGCTTTTGCTTCTGTGCGCTGCCAATGAATCCGCAATTTGATCACGACGACGATATCGAACCGCTCAGCAAGACCCAGCTGAAACGCGAAAGCGAGGAGCTCCAGGCTCTGGGGGAAAAGCTCATTCCGCTGGACCGCAAGCAGCTGGAAACGCTGCAGTTGCCGGACAAGCTCTTCGATGCGCTGCTGGAGGCCAAGCGCCTGAAGGCGCACGGCGCGATCGCCCGCCACAAGCAGTTCATCGGCAAGCTGATGCGCAATGTCGACCCTGCGCCCATCCAGGCCCTGCTCGACAAGCTCGCCGGTGTATCCGACACCCACAATGCCTGGCTGCACGGCCTGGAACGCCAGCGCGACCGTCTGCTGAGCGACCCCAAGGCGCTGGAGGTGCTGATCGATGAGCAGCCGCAGCTCGACGTACAGCAAGTGCGCCAGCTGATCCGCAATGCCCAGAAGGAAAAAGCCAGCCTTGGCAGCCCGAAGCCCTTGCCGATGAAGGCCTACCGCGAACTGTTCCAGCTGCTGAAATCCTGCCACCCGGAACCGGCCCTGCCCGGCACGCTGCCGGCGACCAGCGACGACGGACACGATGACTAGGCGGCAGCTCAGCGCGCGGGCGCTGCTGTTTGACATGGATGGCACGCTGGTCGATTCCACGCCCTGCATCACCGGCTTGTGGACACGCTGGGCCCATCGCCACGGCCTGGCCCCCGAACGGGTCCTGGCCGAAGTACACGGCCGCCGCGGCGTGGAAACGGTACGCAGCGTCGCGCCGCACCTGGATGCCGAACACGAAGTGGCCCTGCTGCTGGCCGAAGAAGCGCGTACGCTCGATGGCACCGTGGCCATGCCGGGCGCGCGCGAGCTGCTGGCGCAGCTGCATGGGCAGAACTGGGCCGTGGTCACCTCGGCACCGCGCGCGATTGCCGCCGCCAAGCTGCGCTGGGCCGGCCTGCCGCTGCCCGAGCGCCTGATCGGTGCCGAAGATGTCAGCGAGGGCAAGCCGCACCCGGCGCCCTTTCTGGCGGGCGCCGCGCTGTGCGGTGTCGACCCGGCCGAGTGCATCGCCTTTGAAGATGCGGCCAGCGGCATCGCCGCGGCCCGCGCCGCCGGCATGCCGGTGGTGGTGATGCAGCACGCCCACACGCCGACTCAGGATGCCGCACTGTGCATCACCTCGTTTGCGCAATTGCGGCTGAGCATCTCCGCCGCACAATTCACGATTTGTCTTGAGGATCACCCTGCATGAGCGACCACGCCCTGCTGCCCTGCGTTGAAGTGGAAACCGGCTCGCAACCCGACTGCACCGTCATCTGGCTGCACGGCCTGGGAGCGGACGGGAATGATTTTGTCCCCGTCGTACCCGAACTGGGGCTGCCAGCCGGCAAGGCCGTACGCTTCCTGTTTCCGCACGCACCTTACCAGCCGATTACCTGCAATAACGGCTATGTGATGCGGGCCTGGTATGACATCCAGTTTTTTGAAGACATCAAGCGCCATGCCGATGTCGAGGGCGTCAAGGCCTCGCTTGCCGCCATTCGTGCGCTGATTGCCAGCGAAAATGCCCGCGGCATTGCCAGCGAGCGCATCGTGCTGGCCGGTTTTTCGCAGGGGGGCGCCATTGCCTACACGGCAGGATTGCTGCACCCGGAACGTCTGGCCGGCATCGTGACCCTTTCCACCTACCTGCCAGCCCCGGCACTGCTGGATGATGCCGCTGCCCGCCAGCCCAATGCCGGCACCGCTGTCCTGGCCTGCCATGGCAGCCATGACCCGGTGGTGCCCATGCTGCTGGGCGAGCAGGCCCGCGATGCGGTACAGGGCTTTGGCAATCCGGTCAGCTGGCATACCTGGCCGATCCAGCATTCGGTCTGCCTGCCGGAAATCCAGCTGATCGGGCAATACCTGACCAGGGTATTGACCTGAAGCCAATCAAATAAAAAGCCCCTGGCCATATACGCACCAGGGGCTTTTTGATGATGCAGCTTGCTGCTGATGTGCAGAGGCCTCAGGTTTCCTGGCGCAGCACATTGACGGCAACCCAGATCCAGTCGGTCCCCTTCTCCAGAATGTTGCCCAGGCTGACGGAAAACACCTTGTCGCGCGCCTGCACCTTGTAAATGCGTTCCTGCGCGTAATCAGCCGAATGCATCAGCAAGGTATTCACGTTGGCGCCATCAATCTGGTGGGGAATGTACATGGCGGTGCGCACGCTGTTGAGATCGATCGTGCCGGTATAGCCAATTTCATCGACGGTGATGTTGTCCAGCCTGTCGAGCTTGTCCGAATACAGGCTGACCGCAACAGGCGTGGTGCTCAGACGTTGCACGCCGGCGTAGACCTCATCCTCGTTGATGCGCTGCAAACGGCGCACAATGCCGACTTGCCAGTTCGCATCGGTATCGAAGCGCACCCCCAGCAAGAGCCCCGGGCGTATCCATTCACACTCGGACAGGCGCAAATGCGCGCCATAACCGCCCTCGCTCTCATTCTCGATGGCCCAGCTGACCCAGTCGGGCAGCTTGTTCGGCACGACATTGGGCGAGCCCGGCGTCTGATACGCCTGCTTCTGCTTGGTGCGCGATGACACGAAACCGTAGAGTCGCATGTCCATGATTTCGTCGTAATCCACGCGGCTTTTGCTGTCGACCGGCTGGCGGGTGTGTTTTTCATTGTCGGCGCGCACATGCCGGCAAACGCGATCCAGGCCATGCACCACGTCAGCCGCCTTGGAAACCTTGACCCGCTCGCTGCGCTGCACGACATTGTTGCGCATGCTCATCGTCCAGAACACATCCAGATGCTTGAGCAGCTCCAGGCTGCCCGGGCCGCGCGCGTCCGTACCGAGTCCCAGCGTAGCCGGCGCCGCACCCATTTCCAGCTTCTGGATGACTTCATCGATCTTGCGCACCAGCTCGCCCAGGCTCCAGTAGCGGAAGGTTTCACCCACTTCATCCGGGTTGATTTTCTGCGGGCCACTGGCTTCCTGCAGATTGACGCAGAGATGATGCTGGTCCGGCAGCAGCTTGCGGGAGATCTGCAGGAGTTTCGACCACCCTTCCAGCCACAGGTCGGCTGTATGCAACTGGCGCACGGACAGATTGTTGCTCGCCAGCGTATTGAGCAGCAGCAGTTGCAGGTATTCATCCGCGCAGGAAGTCACATCGATGCTGACGCTGTCATAGAGCTTGAACGGATTGCTGTCGGCGCCGGATATTTCGGAAAGGCGATAGAGCTGATGCGCCAGCGTCCAGATCCGGGCCGGGGGCTTTTCGAAGCGGAAGTAATGCCATTTGGCCTCGGTAGCCAGATAATGCAGGCTGCGCGCCCAGATCAGCGGCATCATCGGCTCAAGCTGGCTGGCCAGCGCCTCGCCCAGATCAGCCTGGATGAAACGCTGATAGATCTCTGCCATGTCGCGCGAGAAATGCACAATGTCCTTCCAGAGCTTCTGCTCCAGCTCCTTGGGCATGCGCGGATTGTTGATGTATTGGTAGCAAACGGTGTCGAAGGCTTCCTGCACAAAGTCATCCACCAGCAGCAAGGCTTCCAGACCGTCCTTGCTTGGTGCGATATTGCTGACCAGAAAATCGCTGACTACGCCATGCACCTTGCTGCAGCGGGAGGTGGAATCCAGTTCCTCCAGTTGCTTGAGCCATTGCTGGGCGAGCTTCCGGGTGGTGAGCGGGGATTTTTCCCGTCCAAAAAGGTTGGTAAGGCGGTCAAGCATGGCTTAGCCCTGGTCAAGTGGCATTGCGGAAAACAGGATTATGAAATGAATCACGGGGAAGTGGCCAACCAGCGTTGCGCCTCTTCCACATCTTCAAACACGCGGATTTCAGATTCGCTGATCACGCGGTTCACCCACACCGACCAGGTAACCCACTGGTCACTGGAGACAATGGCGACCCGCTTGAATTGCTGGCGATGTCGGGTAACAAAGCGCAACTCCTCGACAGCCATGTCGATGGTGTAGGCCAGCATGTCGTTGAGGTCGATCAGCATGTCGGCCTTGTCCTGAAAGCGCAATTCATACAGCGCTTCTTCTTCGAACTGGCGGAAATCCTGAACGGTGAATTCACCGAATACCTTGGCGTGTATATAGCCTGGCTCATGGGAAATGCTGATCATGGTGCCCCCGCTCCTTGATTATTGCCACAGACCTTCTTGCCTTGTCAGGATAGCGTTTGCCACCCCGATTTGCCAGTTTATGCCAAGCTGCTTTTGCCGGCATGCGCGGTGTTACGCCATTCTGGCCAGCTCGCGCAGCAACAGCCGCGTTTGCAAGGGCCGCCCATCCAGCAGGGTCAGATTCAGAATGGTGCGCATGAACTGCTTGAGCTCGGCCAGTTGTGCCGGCAACAAGGACTTGTCGGCGGCAAAGTCCAGCAACGTCTGGCCGGCAATGCCCGCCTGCCCCGCTTCCAACAGCTGCAGACCAGACTCGGCGGTGAAGGTGTAAGTTCCACCGGCAAGCACCGGCTTGCCGTCCGCCGTGCAATCCCAAGCCAGTGCATAACCGTATCGCTGCAGCAGCGTGCGCTCGAAACAGCGCAATGCCTGCTCCGGCAGGCTCGCTTCGGCACGTGCCAAGGTACGCAGCAGCTCATAGTAATCGGCGAACAGCTCGGCTGCAGGCGTATCACGCGGCAGGATGCGCTGCAGCAGCTCGTTGAGATACATGCCGCACAGCAGGCTGGTGCCGGTAAGCTGGGGAATGCCGGGTTGCCAGCTTGCGGCATGCAGGGTCTTGACTTCGCCGGAACCGAACCAGTCAAGCAGCAGAGGCTGATAGCCAAGCAGCACGCTGCGCAGTTGCGAACCGGGACGCTGCACCCCTCTGGCCATGATCACCAGCCTGCCATGATCACGCGAAAACACGTCGAGCAATCTGCTCGTTTCCCGGTAGGGGTATTGATGCAGAATGAACGCAGGCTGCTGGTTGATCCGGTTTGCGCCCTTGGCTGCCATGACAGGAACAGTTTATCCGCAACCGGTTTATTCGAAACCGAACTGCCGCAGCAAGCGGGTGTCGTCTGCCCACCCGGACTTGACCTTGACCCAGACCTCCAGATAAACCTTGGCATCGAACATCTGTTCCATGTCCTTGCGGGCATCGGAAGCAATGCGCTTGAGCTTTTCACCGTTGCGGCCGATCAGCATGGCCTTCTGGCTGTCACGATCAACCCAAACCGCAGCGAAAATGCGGCGCAACTCCTGGCCATTTTTCGCCATTTCCTCATCGAATTTTTCGATCTCGACCGTCATTGCGTATGGCAGTTCGTCACCCATGGTGCGAAAGATCTTCTCGCGAATGATTTCAGCCGCCAGAAAACGCTCGTTGCGGTCGGTAACCTGGTCTTCCTCGTAAAACGGCGCGGACAGGGGCAGCAAGGGCTCAACCGCCTGCTGCAGCACATCCAGCTTCAGGGCACGCAAGGCGGAAAGCGGTACGATGGCGGCAAAATCACGCTTTTGTGCCATTTGCTCAATAAATGGCAGCAGCGCCGCCTTGTCGGCAACGGCATCCATCTTGTTGAGAACCAGAATGACCGGACGATCTTGCGGCAAGAGCCTGAGCACCGCCTCGTCATCCTGGCCAAAACGCCCGGCTTCGACGACAAACAGAATGACATCGACATCGGCCAGCGTGCTGGTCACATTCCGATTCATGGCCTGGTTGAGGGCGTTGCGGTACTTGTTCTGAAATCCGGGCGTGTCGACAAAGACAAACTGCGCCGACTCGGTGGTCAGCACACCGGTAATGCGGTGCCGGGTAGTTTGCGCCTTGCGCGAGGTAATGCTCAGCTTCATCCCGATCAGATGATTGAGCAAGGTGGACTTGCCGACATTGGGCCGACCAACAATGGCAACAAAGCCACAACGGTAGTCGGGTGACACGCTATTGATTTCGTTCATTTTCTGACCAGTTTTTTTCCGGGATACATTTGCCGCAATTGCTGCAGCACATAAGCGGCCGCTTCCTGCTCGGCATTTTTCTTGCTGGCGGCAAGCCCGCGCCCGGACAGTTTGAGCTCGCCAATCTCGCAAAGCACCTCGAACAACTGCTCAGGCGACTCGCCCTCCTGACGCAGCAGGATATACGACGGCAGCGGCAATTTTCTGCCCTGCAGCCATTCCTGCAGGGCAGTTTTGGCATCCTTGCCAGCGGTGGCTGGGTCGATCAGGGCAATACGCTCGGCAAACAGTCGCTCCAGCACCGGCTCCAGCACGGACAAACCACCATCCAGCCAGATGGCACCTATAATGGCCTCCAGCGCATCGGCCAGGATAGAAGGACGGCGAAAACCGCCGCTTTTCAGCTCGCCTTCACCCAGTCGGAGGTACTCGCCCAGTCTGAGGTTCTGGGCGATGTCCGCCAACCCCTCCTGGCACACCAGTCGTGCGCGAATCCGGGACAAGTCGCCTTCCGGGTGCGCTGGAAAGGCGCGAAACAGGGCTCGGGCAACCCAGGCATTCAAAATGCCATCACCGACAAACTCCAGCCGCTCATTGTGCTGCATGGCATAGCTGCGATGGGTAATGGCCTGCTGCAAAAGTGCGGCATCGGAAAAAACGTAGCCGAGCACTTTCTGCAAGCGCTCGGCTGGTAAGCGTACTGACAATTGTTTCAACTCACATTTTATTCGATCGATTTCTGGGCACTGCTGGCCTGGAAACTGAACAGCAGACTCACATTGCCGACAACAGGCACAACCTGCTCATAATCAACGCTGACATTCACACTCCCACCCTGAGTGTTCACAACGAGATCGGCAGGTTTCACGCTGGTGATGTATTCGATCTCGGCATGACGGGCAAATGCTTCGCGAATTTCCTGAGGTGATTTACCGCTGCCTTCCCTGGCAATCGAATTGATTGCCTTTTTGACCGAGAAAAACTCCATGTAAGCAGGCACCATCTTGAAACCGAGAATGGCCGCAAACGCGACAAAGATGGCAATGATGATGAAGCCGAAGAAAGAAACACCCTGCTGTTTGTTCATCCACACTCTCCTATTAATCGATCCAGGTACCAATACGGCTCAAATCCCTCAGATTCAGCCACACCAAGGAAGCCCGGCCAACCACATACTTCTCCGGAACGAAGCCCCAGTAACGACTGTCAGCGCTGTGATCCCGGTTGTCGCCCATCATGAAATAGTGACCATCCGGAACCTTGCAAACGAAACCATCCTCATCATAGCGGCAGTTTTCACGGAACGGAAAACCGTCACTGACCTGGGCCAGGGAAATCACTGGCGCTTCCTGCATTTGCAGCGTGCGATAAGTGTGCGCTCCGGCCTGCTCCTGGTACATCTGGTTATTGACCTGATAGACGCCTTGCTCGACATACTGGTGTTCGCCCAGCGACTTGGTTGGCACTGGCTTGCCATTGATCGAGAGGCGCTTGTTGCGATATTCGACCGTATCACCGGGCAGTCCGACCACCCGCTTGATGTAGTTCACTTCGGGTTGCACCGGATAGTAAAAGACCATCACGTCGCCATGCTCGGGCTTGCCCACCGGAATGAACACCGAATTGAGCACGGGAACACGCAAACCATAAGCAAACTTGTTCACCAGGATGAAGTCGCCGACGACCAGACCGGGACGCATCGATGAGGACGGAATCTGGTAAGGCTCGGCGACGAAGGCACGCAGCACGAAAACCAGCAGAAATACCGGAAAAAAACCACGCCCGATTTCGGCCCAGGCCGGCGCATGTTCATCTGCGGCGCGCTTTTTCTCGAGCACGAACTTGTCCAGCGCCCAGATCACCGCAAACAGAATGACGAAAATCAGGAATGCGGCCGCAATCGTGGTGAACTGCACCGCCAGTACAAACAGGCCGGCCAAAGCCGACAGATAGCCGTACTGCACCAATTGTGGCGGCTCATCCTTGACCCTTTCCTGCTTTTGTCCGATGGCAATCAATACCGGCGCGATGACCAGCAGGATCGCCCCCACCAACATCCAGTTCATTCCCAACCCTCTTCTGGTTTATTTGTCGGAGACTTGCAGGATGGCGAGGAACGCTTCCTGCGGAATTTCCACGTTACCGACCTGCTTCATGCGCTTCTTGCCGGCCTTCTGCTTTTCGAGCAGCTTCTTCTTGCGCGTGATGTCGCCACCGTAACACTTGGCGAGTACATCCTTGCGCATGGCCTTCACGGTTTCACGAGCGATGATCTGGCTGCCGATGGCGGCCTGCACGGCAATATCGAACATCTGGCGCGGAATCAGTTCGCGCATTTTCGAGATCAGCTCACGGCCACGATAAATGCTGGTGGCACGGTGCACGATCAGGCTCAGTGCATCCACCCGCTCACCGTTGACCAGCACATCGAGCTTGACCAGATCTCCGGCGCGGAATTCCTTGAATTCATAATCCAGCGATGCATAGCCACGACTGACGGACTTCAGCTTGTCGAAGAAATCCATCACCACTTCGGCCATCGGCAAATCGTAGGTCAGCAAGACCTGGCGGCCCATGTATTGCATGTTTACCTGCGCGCCGCGTTTCTGGTTGCACAGCGTCATGACCGGGCCGACATAATCCTGCGGAACCAGGATGGTCGCGGTGATGATCGGTTCGCGGACTTCTTCGTATTTGCTGGGATCCGGCAATTTGGACGGATTTTCGATCTGTACGACTTCTCCGTCCTTCATCACCAGCTCATACACCACGGTTGGCGCCGTCGTGATGAGATCCATGTCAAATTCGCGCTCCAGGCGTTCCTGCACGATTTCCAGGTGCAAAAGGCCCAGAAAGCCGCAACGGAAACCAAAACCGAGCGCCTGCGACACTTCCGGCTCGTATTGCAGTGCCGCATCATTGAGCTTGAGCTTTTCCAGACTGTCACGCAGGGCTTCGTAATCATGACTTTCCACCGGATACAGCCCGGCAAATACCTGGGATTTGACTTCCTTGAAACCCGGCAGTGCTTCGCCAGCCGGATTCTTGGCCAGGGTGATGGTGTCGCCAACCTTGGCGCTGACAATTTCCTTCACCCCAGCAATGACGAACCCCACTTCACCAGCCTTGAGCGATTCGCGCTGAACCGACTTGGGGGTAAAGACACCGACCTGCTCGCACAGGAATTCGGCCTTGGTGGCCATGAACTTGATTTTGTCCTTGACGCGCAACTCACCGTCGACCACGCGCACCAGCATCACGACGCCGACATAATTGTCAAACCAGGAATCAACAATGAGCGCCTTCAGCGGTCCATCAGGATTGCCTTTGGGCGGGGGAATCTTGTTGACGACCTCTTCCAGAATGTCTTCGATGCCGATGCCGCTCTTGGCCGATGCGCGAACGGCTTCGATGGCCTCGATGCCGATGATGTCCTCGATTTCCTGGGCCACGCGCTCTGGTTCGGCGGCCGGCAGATCGATCTTGTTCAGCACCGGGCGCACTTCGACGCCCTGCTCGATCGCCGTGTAGCAATTGGCAACGGTCTGGGCTTCCACCCCCTGCGAGGCATCGACAACCAGCAAGGCACCTTCGCATGCGGCGAGCGAGCGGCTGACTTCATAGCTGAAGTCGACGTGCCCCGGGGTGTCGATGAGGTTGAGGTTGTAGATCTTGCCGTCGCGCGCCTTGTAGTGCAGGGCAGCGGTCTGCGCCTTGATGGTAATGCCGCGTTCCTTTTCGATGTCCATCGAGTCGAGCACCTGCTCGCTCATTTCACGCAGTTCGAGACCGCCGCAAAACTGGATGAAACGGTCGGCCAGCGTGGATTTGCCGTGGTCGATATGGGCGATGATCGAGAAATTGCGAATGTGATCCATGAAACCTGTCAACACTTACGAAAAAAGGGCACGCCACGCGTGCCCTGGGCAAAATAGGTTGCCGCGATTCTAACGGAAATCGGCCAGATAGGCATCCAGCGCAGCAGAATCAAGATGATAGTGGCAGATTTCACGCCCGTCGGCGCCGCACAGGACGGGAACCAGTTCGCCAAAGCGGGCTTCCAGCGGCTCGTTTCCCTCGATATCGATCCAGCGCAGCTCGACCGGCCAGCTGGCAAGCTGCTCGCGCATCAGCGTACACAGACTGCAGTAGGCGTGGCCGTAAAGCTGCAGGATCGGCAAGGCGGCACTGACGGTCATTTTTTCTCGGCGGGCGCGGTAATGATGGTGAAGAATACCCGGCCATCGCGCACGACCCGCAGGGGCAGCGCTTCGCCGGCTTTCAGCGCCGTCAGTGCCTGGCGCAATTGCGCGGCATTCTGCAGCTCGCCACCAGCCACGCCGACCAGCACGTCACCGGACTGCAGGCCTGCCTTGGCGGCGGCCCCGCTGGCCGAACGCACACCGATACCGTATTTGAGACCCAGCTGTTGCAACTGGCGCGCATTGAGTTCGACCAGCACCAGTCCGAAACGCTCGGTATTGGCCTGTGGCTTGCCCTTGTATTCACGCGGGTTATCGGATTCATCCGCGTCGTCCATGGTGCCCACGGTCACCACAACATCCCTGGCAGCCTTGTCACGCCAGACGGACACGGTGGCCTTGCTGCCCGGCTTGAGCGACGTGATCATGCGCGGCAAATCGGCAGAGCGGTTCACCGTCTGGCCATTGACCTTGAGGATGATGTCGCCGACCTTCATGCCGGCCTTGTCTGCCGGGCCATCCTTTTCCACCTGGGTGAGCAGCGCTCCACCGGCCTTGGGCAAGCCAAAGCCCTTGGCCAGTTCTTCGTTCAGATCCTGAATGGCAACACCGATCCGGCCACGGGTGACCTTGCCGCTGGCCTTCAGCTCGTCGGAAATCTTGATGGCCACATCGATCGGGATCGCGAAACTCAAGCCCATGTACCCGCCCGAGCGGCTGAAAATCTGCGAATTGATGCCAATGACCTCGCCAGCCATATTGAACAGCGGGCCGCCGGAGTTACCGGGGTTGATGGCGACATCGGTCTGGATGAAGGGCACGAAATTCTCGTTGGGCAGGTCACGGCCCTTGGCGGAAATGATCCCCGCCGTCACGGTATTGTCGAGACCGAAGGGCTGGCCGATGGCCACGACCCATTCACCGACGCGCGACTTGTTCGGGTCGCCGATGCTGACCCTGGGCAGATTGCTGGCCTCGACCTTCAGCAAGGCCACATCGGTGCGCGAATCGGAACCAACAACCTTGGCCTTGAAGCTGCGCTTGTCGTTGAGCTTCACCGTGATTTCATCGGCTTCGGCAATCACGTGGGCATTGGTCAGAATGTAACCATTGCTGTCGATGATGAAACCGGAACCCAGCCCTTGCACCTGCCGCTCTTGCGGCTGGATATTGCGCGGCAGGGGAACGGGCAGGCCGAAATGGCGGAAGAGCTCCAGCGCATCATCGGCGCCGGCTGGCCCGCCGGCCTTGACCGTCCCAGTGACCGAAATATTCACGACCGCCCGGCCTTCCTTTTCCGCCAGCTGGGCAAAATCCGGCAGGCTTGCGGCCGGCGCGGCCTGCACGCTCTGAAGGGCAGCACTCAACAGCACTGCAGAAAAAAACCGCTTCAACATGCTTTCTCCTTTCCACATTCGATGGATGCTCATTCGATGGAATATGGGCGATGCGGATGCACCGCCAGCAACGCTTGCAATATTTGGTACATGACGGGCCTTGGCCGGCCCCAGGCTCTGCTAATGCTTGATTGCTTTTTAAGCAACCCCGCCAGCGTAGCCTGCGCGAAACACCGCGACAGCAAGTACCAGTACTTGCGCGCATGGGTGAGGAAGCCTCAGGAAGAGTGCCGATCCCCGGCTGCCGCGCAGGTACTGGCGCACGCACCAGACCCGCAAGCCCCCCTGCCGACACGTGCGATGAATGGTTCGGCCGGCCCGGTCTGCTTGCGCCGCAACCAAAGCAGCACAAAGGCAAGCACGAGGCCCGATGCCGCGCCGGTCAGCGCACCGGCATCCCCGGCAAGCCAGCCCCCGAACCCGGCGCCGAGCAGCAACAAGGCCAGTGGCAAACCATAACCCCACAGCGCGCTGTGCAGCAGGGCCGGTTCGGGTATGGCAATGACCACCAGATCACCGGGCACTACCGGCAGCGGGCTGCGCACACTGAATTCCTGGCGGGCGTTACCAAACATGCGACTGATGGCAACCGACTTGCAGCCGGTAACCGGGTCGCAATGCCCACAGGGCGAATGCGGACGCAAGCGCACCCAGGCCCGCTCGCCATCCAGGCGTTCAACTTGGGCTTCTGTTTCGATCATGATGCCTGCTCACAACTTACTGGCGCGGGTTGAAGGCGTGCGCAAAGGCCTTTACCGTTTCACCCGGCACTTCGCCCAGCACGGTCACGGTCTGGCCATTCAGCGGGCGCACGAAGAGGTGCATTCCGCCTTGCTGCGCCAGTCCCGGTGCCAATTGCACCTGACTGGGGTCCAGGAAAATGGAGACGGTGACCAGTCCATCGGTGTAGACAAGATGCTGGACCTTGCGCGCCTTTTCGCCCTTGGGCTTGCGCACGATCTGCTTTTGCAGCACGAAGCCGGGCGGCAGGTTGCGAATGTCCCACTGGCTGTCCAGACCGGCCAGCAGCGGTTTGCCTTCACTGCTCTCCATGACCACGGGGCGCACCGGCGTCGTCGGCTTCAGCAGCTTGCGATCAAAGCCGCCCCCCAGACGAATCTCGGAAAAGGTATAGGTCTCGATCGGCTCACGACGCGCACCGAGCATCATGCTCTTGAGCAGCAGGCCGCTGCCTTCATGCAGCCACAGCCGGTGGGGATAACGCAAGCCGTCGCGTGGCTCCAGCTGATACACATCGGCATCAAGGCCTGCCACCCTGTCCCTGCCAAGCCTGCGCAACTGGTAACTGGCCAGCACATCGCCGACGCTGTGCGTCAGGCGCGGGAAGAAGCGCGATACCGCCATGCGATCCAGCGCAATACTCAGAGGGGTATCAGCATGATACATATGGTACTGATTGCCTGTGCGCACATACTCCCTGGCCGGGCCATCCAGCGATTCACAGCGCTCCTGTTCGGCGCCGCCTTCCACCAGCTGCATGATGCGGAAATTCTCGACCATATCGCCATGCTGGTGGACGTATACACCCTGGTAGGAAAGCTGGCGCGCCGCCTGGTTGGCGCGATCAATCAGCCTCGAGGCCTCGGCAGTGGGTAGCGACTCGGCGGCCTGCAAGCTGCCGGCCAGCAGCAGCACGAACAGGAACAGGGAATAACAATAGGGTTTGCGCATCATCGTCCAGCACACATCACTGGTTTGCCGCCGGCTTGAACACCGCGGTCTGCAAGGGTTCGCCGCCATTGAGCGGATTGTTCGCCGCTTCGCGGTGCGCGCTCAGGTAGGCGCGAACCGCCTCGACATCGACCTGGGCGACCGCCTGGGCGGCAACGGGCTGGCCTACGGCTGCCACCATGGGTTGTGCGGCAGGGGTGGCAGAACGGTAGACGCCCTGCCAGAGGGCCACGCCGAAAAAAGCCACTGAGGCCGCGGCCGTCAGCGGCACCAGCAGCTTGCGCATCGGCCGTCCGCGCCGCAGGCGCTGCGGCGCCACCACCACCGGCTCGGCCGCCAGGCGGGCAGAAAACTGCTGCATGAAATCGGGGCTCAGCAGCGGATGCCCGGCCTGGCAATCCTGCTGCAGATGCCAGGCATACCAGGCTTGCTGCAGCGCCGGCGACGCCTGCAACTCACCAATCAAGCGGGAAGCTTCCCTGTCGTCCAGCTCGCCATCCATCAGGGCCGACAGTTGCTCGTCAAGCGTGTTATTGGCATTCATTTTTCGATCCTTGTTCTTACCAGCGCTTGTCGCGCCCGACCACACTCAGCAGCGGCCGCAGTTTGGCCGCAATGGCCTCCCGGGCGCGGAAAATGCGCGAGCGTACGGTACCGATCGGGCAGTCCATCATGGTAGCGATGTCCTCGTAGGACAGTCCTTCCATTTCCCTCAGGGTAATCGCGGTGCGCAGCTCTTCCGGCAGTTCGGCCACGGCATCATTCACCGTAGAGACAATCTGCCGGTTGGCGAGTTCCGTCTCGGGCGTATGGTAATCCGGGATAAGCGCCGCGGCATCCAGCGATTCGCCATCCTCGTCGGCCACATCGCCCGCCAGACGCGGTCGGCGCCCCTGGGCAACCAGATGGTTTTTGGCCGTGTTGAGCGCAATGCGGTAAAGCCAGGTGTAAAAGGCGCTTTCGCCGCGGAAATTGCCCAGCGCGCGGTAGGCCTTGATAAAGGCCTCCTGCGTGACATCCTCGATTTCTGCCGGGTCGCGGATCAGCCGCGAAAGCAGGCGCGCGATTCTACGCTGGTATTTGACCACCAGCAGCTCAAAGGCGCGCTTGTCGCCAGCCTGGGCTTTTTCAACCAGCAGCTGGTCGGCATCCCTGGCGGTCTGGGCGGGAGTGGGCGTCGAATCCATCGAACTAGATAAACCATGTGAGCAAAGCGGACAATAGAGTGCCACATGGGGGCTGAAACCGCGATTACAAGAGCGCGACGGCACGATACCGCCCCGTAGCCTGCCTGCCGGAATCCCTGTGCGCCCGCGCGCGCGCAAGCCTATCCGGGTTAGAATCACGGCTTGATTTGCAGCCCCGCGGATAATTCCACCATGCGCAGCTTTGACACCCTCATCATCGGCTCCGGCCTCGCCGGCATGACCATGGCCCTGCAACTGGCCGAGCAGCACAAGGTCGCTCTGGTGACCAAACGGGCCTTGCGCGACGGCGGCAGCGGCTGGGCGCAGGGCGGCATCGCCGCCGTGCTCGACGACGCCGACAGCGTCGAGGCGCATATCCGCGACACCCAGGTCGCCGGCGGCGACATCTGCGACGAGGCGGCCACCCGCTTCATCGTGGAAAATTCGCGCGCTGCCATCGACTGGCTGATCGCGATGGGCGTACCGTTCACGCGCGATAGCCACGGCGAAACCAGCTATCAGGGCTATCACCTCACCCGCGAGGGCGGCCACAGCCACCGCCGCATCATCCACGCGGCCGACGCCACCGGCGCTGCGGTCATCGACACGCTGGCCAACAAGGTGGCCGCACACCCGAACATCACCGTGCTGGAAGAACACATCGCCGTCGACCTGATCACCAGCCAGAAGCTGGGCCGGGATGAGGCACAGCGCTGCTACGGCGCCTACGTGTACGACAAGACCGGCGACCGCGTCGAAACCATGCTGGCGCAGCACACGGTGCTCGCCACCGGCGGCGCCGGCAAGGTGTATCTGTATACCACCAACCCCGACGTGGCCACCGGCGACGGCATCGCCATGGGCTGGCGCGCCGGCTGCCGCGTGGCGAACATGGAGTTCATCCAGTTCCACCCGACCTGCCTGTATCACCCGCACGCCAAGTCCTTCCTGATCACCGAAGCGGTGCGCGGCGAAGGCGGCATCCTGCGCCTGCCCGACGGCACGCGCTTCATGCCGCAGCACGACGAGCGCGCCGAGCTGGCGCCGCGCGACATCGTCGCCCGCGCCATCGACTTCGAAATGAAGAAAGGCGGCTATGACTGCGTGTATCTCGACATTTCCTACAAACCGGCCGCCTTCGTGAAGGAACATTTCCCGACCATCTACCAGCGCTGCCTCGAGCTGGGCATCGACATCACCAAGCAGGGCATCCCGGTCGTGCCGGCGGCGCACTACACCTGCGGCGGGCTGGTCACCGACCTGTCCGGCCGCACCGACGTAGCCGGGCTCTACGGCATCGGCGAGGTGGCGTATACGGGGCTGCACGGCGCCAACCGGCTGGCGTCCAATTCGCTGCTGGAATGCATGGTGCTTGGCAAGGCCGCCGCCGCCGAAATCGTCACCCATGCCGACATCCCGCTACCCAAGGTGCCGGAATGGGATGAAAGCCTGGTCACCGACGCCGACGAGGAAGTGGTCATCGCGCACAACTGGGACGAACTGCGGCGCTTCATGTGGGATTACGTCGGCATCGTGCGCACCAACAAGCGCCTGGAGCGCGCGCAGCACCGCATTCAATTGCTGCAAAGCGAAATCGACGAGTTCTATCGCAACTTCCGCGTCAGCAACGACCTGATCGAGCTGCGCAATCTGGTGGAAACGGCGGCGCTGATCGTGCGCTGCGCGATGGCCCGCAAGGAAAGCCGCGGCCTGCATTTCAGCCGCGACTACCCGAACGCCCTGCCCGACAGCGGCCCGACCGTGCTCGAGCGTGAGGTGTGAGGTGTGAGGTGTGAGGTGTGAGGTGTGAGGTGTGAGGTGTGAGGTGTGAGCAGCATACCCACCACCCTTAAGCAGTACTGCGGTGCAAGGTCGGGCAACTGCCCAGTTCCGCGCGGGTCCCTACGGCCGTTTGCATCAGCGGATCGTGGCGCAAGGCGGTGTGGTCGTTGAGGTCTTCGTAACCGTAGCACAGGGCATAGAGGCGTTGGGCGACGAGGTCGCGCAGGGAATGAATGATGCGGTCGGGATCGCGCGGATCGTGTAGCGCCTTGGCGACGGCCTCGGACAAACCGATGCGGCGATCAGTCTTGCGCAGCAGCATCAGTCCGCCATCGGAACTGAGTGCGCCGCCAGTGAAATGGGCTTCGATCTGGCAACGGCCAAGACGGCCAAACGGGAGTTCAGCTGCGGTACACTTTGGCATCGGCGGAGTTGCATGTGGAAGGTCTGGAAGCCATATCCTATGCGGCTTTAAGCCCTCTGCCGACCCTCCATTCATGAAAAATGCAGGCTAGCATCAAGATGTTGGGTTAAGGTGAGTGGAAAACCAAGAAACATGGTGCCGAATATCGTCGGCAATCGCGCAAGGTACGCCTGGGGATCGATGTGGAAACACTCGAAATCCGTGCCATTGAAGTCACCTCGAACAGCATTGGCGATGCGCCCGTCTTGCCTGATCTGCTCGCGCAGATTCCAAGCAATGAGATGCTGGTTTCCGTTGTTGGCGACGGCGCCTATGACACCAAGGGCTGTTATGCCGCGATTGCCAGCCGAGACGCCGAGGCCATCATTCCCGTGCGCAAGAATGGTAAGCACTGGAAAGAAAACACCGTCGGGGCCTCAACCCGCAATAAATGCATTACGAACAACGAAGCTCCTCGGGCACGTCATCTGGAAGAAATGGAGCGGCTACCATCGGCGTAGTCTGGTTGAAACCAAGATGCGGTGCTTCAAACTGCTTGGCGAACGCGTCATGTCGCGCGACTTTGATCGTCAGGTTGCTGAACTGCAAATTCGAGCGGCACTGCCGAACCGTTTCACCCGGCTCGGGATACCGGAAACGGTACGCATGGGATAACGCCGTCCGTGGTTGGGGGAGGCTTGGCTCGAATTACGTTTGTGCAACAAATCCTATTGGGGTGCGGATCGGAGAAAACTGGGTTATTCGACCTCCCCAAGGAAAGGCTCAAAGTCAGCGAATTCCGAATCTTAGCGGAAGAAATTGCCTGAGAATGTAAGACTGGAGGAGGTTTTTGCCTCTGAGCAATGTTTTTCAACAGTCTACTAGTGAAACAAACTTCTGTATAGGCAGAAAAATGGATGACATTAATCATATTTTGCATAAATTTGCATCCGCTTTACATGAAGGGTTTCCTGATCTAGTTATCACCGATTTCTTGACGCTATCGGATGATTTAAAAGACAAACCTCAGGTTCGATGGTGGTATGCGCATGCGCTAAAGCAGTGTTCGCTGCATGGTGAGGCCGCGGCTTTATTTCATGAGCTTTCGGTGCACGATGAAATTACAGCTGATTGTTTTTTTTATGAAGGCTACTGTCACTGGCGCCTGGGAAATACCAGTTTTGCTGTAGAACTCACGAAGAAATCCCTAGCATGGAACCCCGGACATTCTAAGGCACATTTTAATCTTTGTGTTTTTTATCGGGAGATAGAAAACTATCAGCTTGCACTGCCGCACGCAAAGTGGATTCTGGAGAATGGCACAGAGCCTCAAGAACTTCTTCTCGCAGGAGAGGTGTTTAAAGTTTGCTGGGACTTAGATAATTCCTATCTTGCAGCTTGCCGGGCAATTGAGATCGACCCCCAGTCGCTGGATACGCAGATTGGGGCTCACTTCTCAATTTGTTTAGCTTGCGACTGGAAAAGATCAGAGGCAATTTCCCAAAAACTAATGGCTTGTTACCTGGCTGGAAAATATGATGTAGGCGAGTCTTTGCTATCTAATGTCACATGGTGCATGGATGAGTCGATCAATTTTGAGGTGGCGCGGCATGCCGCCAGAAAAATCCCTACGCCCATAGTTTTGTACAGCTCTTCAAGGATTCGTAGACCTGGTCGTTTGCGGATTGGATATGTTTCCAGCGATTTTTATGAACATGCCACATTGTCTCTGATCGTGGGAGTTTTTGAGAAGCATGATCGCAATAATTTCGAAGTATTTGTGTATGACCATGGTCGAGACGATCAATCTTTATACAGGCAGCGTCTCCGTTGTGGCGTGGAGCATTTTGTTGACATAAGATCGCTTGACGATGCTGAAGCCGCAAGAATGATTAATAGTGACGGCATAGATATTCTCGTTGATTTGAAAGGGCAAACTCAGGGTGCGCGCCTTGGCATTTTTGCATTCCGTCCTGCACCAGTTTCGGTTACCTATCTTGGATTTCCTGGCACCAGCGGAGCGAATTTCATTGATTACTTAATAGGTGATCATATTGTAGTTCCAGACGCCAGCCGAAAATTTTATTCTGAGAAGGTATGCCGACTCCCATGGAGCTATCAGTGCAACGATGACAAAAGGCTTATTGACTCTGGCAAAGTCAACCGGAGTGATTTTGGCTTACCGGAAAACGGCTTTGTCTTTTGCTGCTTTAATCGCTCTTCGAAGATTGAGCTTCATTCATTTACGTTCTGGATGAAAATACTTGCAGCTAGCCCTGGTAGTGTTCTGTGGTTGCTGGATGCAGGGCCTGTCGCAGAGAGAAATTTGCGCAGAGAGGCAGGAAATCTTGGTGTTGATGGTGAGCGACTTATTTTTGCTGACAACGCCCCAGCTCCTTTGCATTTGGCTCGACTTGCTCTTGCAGATTTAGCTTTGGATACACGAATTTTTAATGGCCATACAACAACAAGCGATGCTTTATGGGCTGGCGTGCCTTTGCTTACTGTTGTTGGAGAGCATTTTGCAAGCCGTGTTTCTGCCAGTCTTCTGACTGCACTCGGTTTGCAAGATCTTATTTTCCAAAACTGGGAGGCACTATGTGCAGAGGCGATTGATTTGGCAGAAAATAAGGAAAAATCACTTCGACTTCGTAATCGTGTTGCTGAAGCGCGAGAGACGTTCCCGCTGTTTGATACTAAGCGCTTTACCAAAGATTTGGAAATGGCATTTGTTATGATGGCAGAGAGGGCCGAGGCAGGTTTACTTCCTGATCATATTGATGTTCCATTGCCCCCCCCGGAAAACCCCACCAACCCAAGCGTGTAAACCGGCCGCCTTAACAGGCTGTTGAAAAAAGCATCGCGCCGAGGTCAGGGCCTCCACCTGCCTTACAAATCGAAGTAATCACTTTCGCCAAGGCTCGAAATTCGCTGATTTCGAGCCTCTTCTTCACCTGTTTCCAGGTTTTTGCCGCCGCTCTGCGGCTTCAGGACGCACTGGTCCCTATGTGGCGCCTTCCCGCCACACGATCCCGGGCAAGTTGAAGGCGATGCGCAGCAACATCAAGCGCTTCATTCTGCCGCCACGTCGCAGCGAGCGGCGCTATCCGCGCGCAGTGAAGATGAGCAAAACCCGTTACCCAGTCAAGAAAAATGCCGCTCAGGCTTAACTGAGCGGCATTGCCTGACTGGGCGGCTTTTTTTCATCCTGCGCACATGACATGCAGCGCTAGCTTTTGGCCTGCGGTGCGGCGGCCAGCGCGGCGGTCAGCAGCTCCCAGAAGCGCGCCACGCTGGCGATCTCGACGCCTTCATCGGGCGAGTGCGCATTGCGGATCGTCGGGCCGAAGGACACCATTTCCAGCTGCGGATAGGCCGCGCCGATCAGCCCGCATTCCAGCCCGGCGTGGATCACCTTCACCGCCGCGTCGTCGCCATAGGCCTGGCGATACGCGGACTGCAGCAGCGCCAGTGCACGCGATTCCGGGCGCGGCGCCCAGCCGGGGTAGGCGCCGGTCAGCTCGCAGCTGCAACCGGAAAGCCGCGCCAGGGCGGCGATGCTGCCGGCCAGCGCCTGCATGCCCGCCTCGGTGAGCGAGCGCACCATCAGGTCGATGTGCAGCTTCTTGGCCTCGACCTTCACCACGCCCAGATTGTTCGACGTTTCCACCACACCCGGCACGGCCTGGCTCCAGCGCCGCACGCCGTGCGGCAAGGCCTGCAGCAGATTGATCACCAGCCGCGAGTCGGTCGCCGACAGCGCAATGCCGGCCGCTGCCGGACGCACGCTGACGCTCACGCCCTCGTCAACACCGGCCAGCTCGGCGCGAAATGCCGCGGTAAATTCGGCGCACAGCGCATCGAGCAGCGGAATGTCGCAGGCCGGCACCGCAATCAGCGCGAAGGCCTCGCGCGGCAGCGCATTGCGCAAGCTGCCGCCGCTCAATTCGACCAGCCGCGCGCCATAGCGCTCGTCGGCCACCTGCAGCACGCGCGCCAGCAGCTGGATGGCGTTGCCGCGCTCGAGGTGGATATCCACGCCGGAATGCCCGCCACGCAGCCCGGTCACGGCGAATTCGACGGCGACATGGCCGGACGGCATGGGCTGGCTGATCAGATTGCGCTGCAGGATGACGTCAACGCCACCGGCGCAGCCCAGATAGAACTCGCCCCAGTCCTCGGTATCGAGGTTGAGCAGCAGCTCGCCCTTGAGCCAGCCGGGCTTGAGCGCACGCGCGCCGCTCATTCCGGCCTCTTCGTCCACCGTCAGCAGCACTTCCAGCGGGCCGTGCGCCAGCGAGTCGTCTTCCAGCACCGCCAGCGCGGCGGCAACGCCGATGCCATTGTCTGCGCCCAGCGTCGTCCCGGTCGCGTACACCCAGCCGTCGACGATGCGCGGACGGATCGGATCGGTGTGGAAATTGTGCACGGTGGCCGCGTTCTTTTGCGCCACCATGTCCAGATGGCCCTGCAGCACGATGCCGGCACGATCGGCCATGCCCGGCGTCGCCGGCTTGCGGATCAGCAGATTGCCGCCCTCGTCCTGCTCGATTGCCAGGCCGCGTCCGCGCGCCCAGGCGGCGATGTGCGCACGCAGCGCCGCCTCGCTGCGCGACGGGCGCGGAATGGCGCACAGGGTGGCGAAGTGCTGCCAGAGCAGCGCCGGAGTCAAACTGGCAAAAAGTTCGCGATGCATATAAGCCGTCCAGAACAAATCCAAAATCGTGCGCGCCAATCGGGCACAAATTCCGCACAACCGCGCATTGTCAGCCAAGCTCATTACGCTGTCGCTTGGCGTAAACCCCTAGGTTTTGTTGACGCTTATGTTTGCGCTGTCCGTTTGTGCAGTTTCAACCCTGACACAAGGCACGAGCTGACTGAAAAGCCGGAGCCTCATCCGCCGCTGGCCATCAGCCCCGCCATGTCTTGTGGCTGCCGGCCCCTCTGCCCGGGCTCTGGCAGCCCACTATCCACAGCAGATACCATAACTGGTATAAGCATCAAACCATTACTAAAAAAGGGACTCAGCAATATACCCAGAAAACACACGCATTCGCCCAAAAAATGGGCAAGCCCTGAAAAGCCTTGCCGGACAGCAGCTTAGCCCGCTTCTCCACAAGCGCTGCACATCGCTATCCACGCTGGCTGTGCAGAAGATTCCGACAATGCAAGCCGGACAAAATTCGCCCAAAAAACAGGCAATAGCGTTTTTTCCTGTGAAATCATGGCGCAAGCAGGCTTATCCACAGACGATGCACACGCTCGTCCACGCCGTCTGTGCAATTCGTCCTTGCATTGCCGCAAAAATAAGCAGGGCTATTTAATACCGCTGAATCAGCGCCTTAGCCGCCTTGTCCACAGGGCACTCACACGCTCGTCCACGCCGCTTGTGGAAATGCACGATACACTGTCCACATGACGATTCCAGCCCCCCACCCCTACGCCCTGCTTACCCCCGATACCGTGCTCGCCGCCGTCGATGGCACCGGCTGCTTGAGCGACGGCCGACTGCTGGCGCTCAACAGTTTTGAAAACCGCGTCTATCAGGTTGGCCAGGAAGACGGCCCGCCGCTGATTGCCAAGTTTTACCGCCCGGGACGCTGGAGTGACGCGGCGATCCTCGAAGAACACGCCTTCGCCCTGGCGCTGGCCAGCGAGGAAATCCCCGCCGTACCGCCGCTGGCGATCGCCGGCCAGACGCTGTTTGCGCATGCCGGCTACCGCTTTGCGCTGTTTCGCCGCCAGGGCGGGCGCACGCCGGAATTCGATCAGCCCGAAGTCCTGGAATGGCTGGGCCGTTTTCTCGGCCGCAAGCATTTGCTGGGCGCCGCGCGTGCCTATCAGCACCGCCCCAGCCTGGATCGCACGACGTATGGCGATGCGGCCCGCGAAACGGTGCTCGCCAGCGGCTTGCTGCCACCCGAACTGGTCGCGCCCTACCGCAGCGCGGTCAATGCCGCGCTGGTTGCAGTGGATGCCTGCTGGCAGCGTGCCGGCGCCCCGGTCACGCTGCGCCTGCATGGCGACTGCCACCCCGGCAATCTGCTGTGGACAGATGCCGGGCCGCATTTCGTCGACCTGGACGACAGCTGCATGGGCCCGGCCGTGCAGGATTTATGGATGCTGCTGGGCGGCGAGCGCGTGGAAATGGGCCAGAAGCTGGGCGACCTGCTGGCGGGCTATGAAGCCTTCCGTGACTTCGACCTGCGCGAACTGCACCTGATCGAAGCGCTGCGCACACTGCGCATGATTCATCATGCCGCCTGGCTGGCCCGCCGCTGGGACGACCCGGCTTTCCCGCCCGCCTTTCCCTGGTTCAACACGCACGCCTACTGGCAGGAGCATCTGCAACACCTGGCCGAACAGCTGGAGCGCATGCATGAAGCACCGCTCTGGTCGGCCGGATCGGGGTATTGAAACGCCGGCGCACGACGAGCTCGCCCACAGCGCGGCGCAAGCCTGTGGCTGGCACGACGACTCGTCCGCCAAGCCGGACGGGAAAATCCTGCGCCGCCTGCTGGCGCTGACTCTGCAACGATCAATACAGGGAATTACCCCATGAGCCACTGGCCCGCCCTTCATGCCGAACTGCGCGTCGCGCGCGAAACTGCCCGGCGGGAGCGGCAAGAAGTGCAAAAAGTGCTGCGGCGCCAATTGATCGCGGGGCTTTCCGGTAAACTGCGCGCTTTCCCCGCCCGTCCCGCTCCGTCATGCTCAGCTACCGCCATGCCTTTCACGCCGGCAACCATGCCGATGTCCTCAAGCACTGCATCGAGTTGCTGCTGCTTGATTACCTGAACCAGAAAGAAAAACCCTGGTGGTATGTCGACAGCCACGCCGGCGCGGGGCTGTATGCGCTGACCGAGGGCTTTGCCGCGAAGAATGCCGAGTTCAATACCGGCATCGGCAAGCTGTGGCATGCCGGCAATCTGTCCGAGCCGCTCAAGCGCTATGTGGCGGCGGTGAAGGCCATCAACCCCGGTGGCGAGCTGCGTCACTATCCGGGCTCGCCGTGGTTCGCGCTGCAATGCGCGCGCGCGGATGACCGGCTCAAGCTCTTCGAGCTGCACCCGAGTGATTTTGACTTGCTGGCGGGCAATTTCGAACACGTCGGTCGCCGTGCACAAATCACCAAAACCGATGGCTTCAATGCGCTCAAGAGCGTGCTGCCGCCACAGCCGCGCCGCGCGCTGACGCTGATCGACCCGCCATACGAAGTCAAGGACGATTACCAGCGCGTGCCCGCCGCGCTGGAAGAAGCATTGCGGCGTTTTGCCACTGGCACCTATGCCGTGTGGTATCCGCTGCTGGGCCGCGCGGACACCCGCGAAATGCCGGAGAAGCTGAAAAAGCTGCCCGCGCATGGCTGGCTGCGCGCCGAACTGCAGGTGCGCACGCCCGCGCGCGACGGCTTTGGCATGCATGGCAGCGGCATGTTCATCATCAACCCGCCGTGGACACTCGCCGCCACGCTGGCGAATCTGTTACCCGAACTGGTTGAGCTGCTGGGTGAAGATGCCGGCGCGAAATTCGTGCTGGAGCACCACAGCCAGTAAGCGGCCGCCTGCTCCTGCCCGTGTTCCTGCCGCTGCACCGCTACAGCCTCCGCCTGGCATCAGCATGCCGCGTCACACCATTTCCAGCACCGCAGCCACCGGCTTGCGCGGTTTTTGCGGCCAGTTGCCGGACGCGGCCACACCGACCGGCAGCAGCATCACCGGAATGTCGTCGGCCCCCAGGCCGAATTCCTGCGCCACCGCCGCCGCATCGAAGCCGATCATCGGGCAGCTGGCCAGCCCCATGCCTTCGGCCGCCAGCATCAGCGTCATCGCCGCCAGCGAAGCCGAGCGGATCGCTTCGTCGCGCTGCAGCTGCGGATTGTTGCCATAGCCCTCAGTCGCGTAATGCACCATCGTCGCCTGCAGGCCGGCGTCAAAAATGCCGGCATCCACCGTCGCCTGCAGCGTGGCGTGCAGCTCGGCGTGCGGAGCGAGGCGACCGCAGACGATGAAGGTCACCGCGGCCTGCTGCACTTTGTCCTGCCCGTAGGCATGCTGCAGCAGCCGCGCCTTGGCTGCCGCGCTGCGCACGGCGACAAAACGCCAGTTCTGGCTGTTGTAGGCGCTGGGCGCCAGCGTGGCCAGCCGGATCAGCTCGGCGACTTGCGCATTGCTCACTGTCTGCTCGGCCGCGAAGTAGTTGCAGGAAATGCGCTGTTCGATCAGGGTGTTGATGTTCATCTTTGGGTTTCTCCGGATAGGGTTGAATGAGTCAGCGGCTGGCAGCCCCTGGCAATCTGTCAGGTATCAGCCTGAAGCCCTTTCAGGAAATGAGCTGCAGGGCAATACCTGATGATGTAAATCAGGAAGACCGCGCACTGCCCACTGTTGCCGACCGCCAGCCGGCGACGCGCTCGCGCAGCAGGCAAACATTGGCGTGACGTTCGGCGAGCGTGCGCCCTGCCACGCATTCGAGCAGCAAGGGGCCGTCCCAGCCGGCGGCCTGCAGCGCGTTCAGCAGTTGCGGCCATTGCGCATCGCCGTCACCGGGGTTGATCGCCACATCCGGCCCGCCCGCGTCCAGCCGGCAATCCTTCAGCATCACGGCGCGGCAATGCGGGGCGAGCGCGGCCACGCAGTCGCGCGGCAGCTCGGCGCCACGGCTGTAATACAGCACATTGCCGGGGTCGAAACACAAGGCCAGGCCGGGGCTGGCGACCTCGTCATGCAGTCGCAGCAGGTCGGCGAGGCTGGCGGTAATGCCGCCGTGATGCTTCACCACGATGGTCACACCGCAGGTCGCCGCATGCGGCGCTACCGCGGCCAGCAGCCGGCGGTAATCGGCGTAGCGCGCCGGCTCATCGCAGCCCAGGTCCAGCAGCAGCGGCGCCCCCAATGCCGCCGCGTGATCGAGCAGGCGGCGATAGCGATCAATGGCCCGCGGCAGGCCGTCCTGCAACACGACACTGCCAAGCAACAGCCGGGCTGCAAGGCCAGACTGGCGCAGGGCCGCGCGCACGGCGACGAGTTCCGTGGCATTGCTGTCGGCATGCACCGGCCACGCCGGCTGGCCGGCCGTATCGGCACAGGGAAATATCCCCACTTCCGCAAAGCCGGCCGCGGCAATCGCCGCGCAGGCGCGGGCAAAATCGAGTTCCTGATAAGGGCGGGTGGTGCAGGCCAGTGGCATGGCGGGGTCTCGCATCCAGGTAAGGCAGACAGTGTGCGGCGAAACCTGATTGCGATAAATGTGGTAAAACTTTGTCGATTTCTAATCACTGGTTTGCAATATGGACAAATTGCGCAGCATGCAGGTGTTCGTGACCGTGGCCGACTGCGGCAGCTTCAGCGCGGCAGCCGTGCAGCTCGGCATCTCGGCGGTGATGGTCGGCAAATACATCCAGCAGCTGGAGCAGCAGCTGGGCAGCCGCCTGCTGGAGCGCAGCACGCGCCGGCAAAGCCTCAGCGAAGCCGGCAAGGCCTATTGTGCGCACGCCAGGCAGGTGCTGGAGCTGGTCGAAGCCGGCGAGGCAGCAGTGGCCAGCCTGCAGGATTCACCGCGCGGCCTGCTGCGCATCAGTGCGCCGGTCACGCTGGGCGGCGTGGCCATCGCCCCCTTGCTGGCCGGTTATCTGGTGCGCTACCCGCAGGTGCAGGTCGAGCTGATGCTGAGCAATCAGCGCGTGGACCTGATCGAGGACGGCTTCGATCTGGCCATCCGCATCGGCCCTGCACCGCAGGAGCTGGTGGCGCGCGCGCTGCCGCCCTACCAGCTGGCCATCGCCGCCGCACCGGCCTACCTCGCGCGGCACGGCACGCCACAGGAGCCGGCGGAACTGGCCGATCACCATTGCCTGACGCACCGCATCTGGGGGCAGCGCGAAGGCTGGCCGGGGCTGCTGATGGCCGATGGCCGCGAGTGGCCGGCGCCAAGCCGGCTGGCCTGCAACGACGGGCAAGCGCTGCGCCAGGCCGCGCTGGCGGGCGCCGGCATCGTGTTCCAGCCACTGGTGCTGCTCGCCGCCGATCTGGCCTGCGGCGCGCTCGTGCCGGTGCTGAGCGGCCACTGGCCGGCCCCGCGGCCCTGCCATCTGGTCTACCTGCCCGACCACCGCCCGCGCCCCCGGCTGCACAGCCTGGTCGATTACCTGCTGGCGGCGCTGAATGGGCAGGGTATCGCTGCAGAGCCTGATGATTGAAAGGGCTACAGCCTTATACCCAAGCTTTCACCAGCACACGCCCCACGCCAAGCCGAGTGCGCCCCGGCAAGTTGGCGGGGCTGCGTAACAACGCAGCAAACCGCAACAGAGCCTAACTGACGCTGATTTGTTCGGCCTGGCTCAGGCGGTGCAGCGATTGTTCAAGGTTGCGGATGCGCTCGATCGATTCGGCCACCAGCGCCGAAATCTCCTTGGCCGAGCCGGTCGATTGCAGCGCAAGCTTGCGCACCTCTTCGGCCACCACGGCAAACCCCCTGCCCTGCTCGCCGGCACGCGCCGACTCGATGGTGGCGTTCAGCGCCAGCAGATTGGTTTGCGCGGAAATCTGGTTGATCACGGCGATGATGTGGCGGATCTTCTCGCTTGAGGCAATCACCTGGCGCATTTCCTCATCGGTCACCCGCTCGGCCTCCAGCTTGGACGTCACATCGACGCCATAGCTGACTATCGTATGCACGCGGCCACCCGCATCGGTAATCGGGCAGGCCGTGCCATTCATCAGCACCGAACTGCCGTCGCTGCGGAACAACTCGAATTCGCCCGCCACCAGTTCGCCCGCCAGAATGCGCTGGAAGCGCTCATGCCCGATGATTTCGGGCAGCGTGCGGCTGCGCGCCAGCAGGGGCTCCAGGCGATCATCGCCCAGATGCTGCAGCAGATAGTCATTGGCCGCCAGCAGCCGGCCGTCCAGCCCCCATTCGCACACGGCATTGGTGCAGCCGATGGCGGCAAAGCGCTTGCCGTACTCCTGCTCGCGCGCCTTGGTGCGGGTGATGTCGGCCTGCACCACGATGAAATGGCTCAGGGCACCGCCCGCATCAACCACCGGATTGACCGCCAGCGACACCCAGTAATCCCGCCCCGCCGCATCGCGATTGAGCAGCTCGCCATGAAAGGCGCGCCTGTTGCGCAGGGCCTCCTGCAGGCCGGCGGCGGTCTGCGGATCCGCCTGCGGCCCCAGCAGCACATCGAGCGCGCGGCGCTCGCGCACGGCCTGGGCCTGCAGGCCCGTGAGCTGGCTGAAACCATGATTGGCATACACGATGCGCCCCTCGCCATCGGTCACCAGCACCGCATTGTCCGTCTGGTCGACCACCAGCGAAAGCAGGCGGAATTCGGCGCGCCGCTGCACCTCGGCGGTAATGTCGCTGGCGTATTTCACCACCTTGAGCACGCGACCGTCAGGAGTCTTGATCGGGTTGTAGGTGGCGTGAATCCACACTTCGCGCCCACCCTTGGCCAGCCGCCGGAATTCGGCCGTCTGGTATTCCCCCGCGCGCAGGCGTTGCCAGAAGCGCTCGTACTCCGGGCCCGCCAGGTCTTCGGGAGGCGCGAACATGCGGTGCGGCTGACCGACGATTTCCTCCAGCCGGTAGCCCATCAGGCGCAGGAAATTGTCATTGGCGGTGAGGATGCGGCCATCCAGCGCAAACTCGATCACCGCGCCGGAGCGGCGGATGGCCTCGATCTGGGCGCTGTAATCGGCATTCTGCAGCACCTGCGCGGTGACGTCGGAGGCAAACTTGACCACCTTGCTGACGCGGCCGCGATGGCATACCGGCACATAGGATGCCTGTATCCAGACCTCGCGCCCGTCCCGCGCCAGGCGCCGGAAGCAGGCCGTTTGCGCTTCGCCGGCCTGCAGGCGCTGCCAGAACTCACGGTAGGCCGGGCTGTCGGCCTCGGCGGGGTCGACAAACAGGCGATGGTGCTTGCCGCGGATCTCGTCCAGCGCATAGCCCATCAATTGCAGGAAAATCGGATTGGCCGTTTCAATCTGCCCGTCCGGGCGAAACTGGATGACGGCCTGGGCGGTATTCAGGGCATTGAGGACATCACCGGCGGACAACCAGCGGCGCAACCAGCTCAACATGCTTCACTCTCCTGTCAGGCAACTTGCAAGATGCTCTTGCAAACGATAGTCAGAACTGACCATTTTTGCCTGAGCACTGCGGTGCTGCGGCCATGCCAGCGCGGCCCGACCACCGCCCGCGCATCGGCGGCACTGCCTGATCGACCACCTGCCGGTAGCGCTGAATAGCATGGGTATTACTGCACAGCCAAATGATTGCAAAGGCTGCAGCCTGATACCCTGCCATTCACCAGCACCCACCATGGTCCACGCCGGGCGCGCCCCGGCAGGCCGCCGGTCTGCTCAGTCCGGATCATTCTTCGGCACAACGACGCATGGTGCAGAATCAGGCGCTGCTCCGCAGGGCCGCGAGGAAGGGAGCCTCTGAGGGGGAGTGAAAAACCGGCAACACGCCGAAAGAAGCCAACCCGCAAGCTTGCCGCCGGCACTCCGGCGCCGTTGTAGCGGGCGCCAGAACAACAATCCCGGCTATGGTTTTGCCTGCCGGTAAGGCTGAATGCCGAGCAATTGATCCACCGTCACCAGCTCGTAACCGCCGGCGCGCAGCCAGGGAATCAGCGCATCGACCGCCGCCACCGTCTTGCCGCGCTTGCCGCCGGCGTCGTGCATCAGCACGATGGCCTCCTCGTGCACGAAATCCTGCAGGCCGCGCTCGATATTGTGGCGGCCGAACAGCATGCGGTTGCGGTTCCAGTCCTGCGTGTCCAGCGACCAGAGAATCACCTGCATGCCCTTTTGCTGCAGGCGGGCTATCTGCGCGTCGCTGATATGACCATAGGGCGGACGCATCAGCCGCGGCTCCAGGCCCAGCATGTCGCGATACAGCGCCTGCGTGCGGCCCAGCTGCTCGTCCCACCAGTAGGCCTCGTCGGTGTCGACCATGTCGGGGTGATCCCAGGTGTGGTTGCCCAGCGTATGGCCATCGGCCAGCGCGCGCTGCGCCAGCGCCTTGCGCCCGGCGAGGTTCTGCCCCAGCCAGAAGAAGGTCGCGCGTGCCTTGTGGCGGGCCAGCACATCGAGCAGCGCCGGCGTGTCTTCGCCCGGGCCATCGTCAAAGGTCAGCGCGATCAGGCGGCGGTGCGTCGGGCCTTCCAGCCAGACCTGGCCGGGAAAGCGCGCGGCCTGCCCGGCCATGTCCTGCAGCGGCACCTGATCCCAGTTGTCCAGATACGGCGTGCGCACCTGCTGGCTGACCTTGGGCGTGTGCGCAGGCACCGTGGACGGTGCCGGCGGCTGCGGTGGCCACCATTCGCGCACAGAGACGGTGAGCAGCACCGCCACCAGCAGGGCGAGCAGCAGGCGCAACCAGGGGGAAGGGAAACGGGACACGGCAGCACTCCGGCAGACAGGGCGTGCGTCTGCGGCACGCCGATGCCTGCAGCTTGGCCCGCTTTGCATCGCCTGGTTTGTCAGCGCTTGCGCACTTGGCCGGCACGGCGAAAACAAAGCGCAAGCGCTGACAAACGCCTGCCGGCTGGGGCGGCCAGAATCAGGACATCGCTATCGCTGCAATGCAACAAGGAGAATACGCATGGCGCGACCCGGAGTTGGCGAACGCACGGCCTGGCTGTTCATGGCGCCCTTTCTGCTGCTGTTTGCCGTATTCACGCTGTGGCCGCTGCTGTTCAACGGCTGGCTGGCCTTTCACGACTACTTCATCCGCAGCGGCAATATGGCCTGGAACGGCTTTGCGCATTTTGTCGCGCTGGCCGAAGACGAACAGTATTTCCACCCCGCCCTGCGGCACACGCTGATCTTCCTGCTGGTCGTGCCGGTGCTGCAGCTGACCGCTCTGGGACTGGCGATCCTGCTCAGCCCTGCCCGCGCCGGATTCGGTTTTTTCCGCGCGCTGTGCTACTCGCCGGTCATCCTGTCGGTGACCATCGGCGCCGTGGTCTGGCAGCAGCTGCTGCAGCAGGACGGGCTGGTGAACTGGCTGCTCGGCCTCATCAGCGGCGTGCCGCGCCAGAGCCTGCCCGACTGGCTCAACAGCACCGACTGGGCGCTGCCGGCCACCATGGCATTCTTCTGCTGGAAATACGCCGGCTATTACATGGTGCTGTATCTGGCCGGCTTGCAGGGTGTGCCGAAAACGCTGCAGGAAGCGGCCATGCTGGATGGCGCCGGCCCCTGGGCGCGCTTTCGCCACGTGACGCTGCCCGCGCTGCAACCGGTGATCCTGCTGGCCACGCTGCTCTCGACGATTGCCGCGCTCAAGGCCTTTCAGGAAGTAATCGTACTCACCGGCGGCGGCAACGGCACGATCACGCTGCTGGTGTACGCCTACTACTCGGCCTTTTATGCGCAGAATTTCGGCATAGCCGGCGCGGTGGCGCTGCTGATGACGCTGCTCTGCCTGCTGCTGGCCACGCTGCAGCTGCGCTGGTTTGGCGAACACGGCCGCCTGCGCCATGGAGGATGACATGCCCAAGCCCCACCGCCTTGCCACCGGCCCGCTGCTGTGGCCACGCTATGCGCTGCTGTTGCCGATTGCCCTGCTGCTGTGCCTGCCGCTGGCCTGGACGCTGTCGGTCGCCATTTCCGGCGATCCGTCGCAGATGTGGCTGTTCCCGCAGGCCCTGTTGCCGCACGAACCCAGCCCGATGTGGTTCGAGCGCGTCGCAGCGGAAATCCCGATCGGCCGCTATCTGCTCAACTCGCTGGGTATCGCGGTGACGGGCACGCTGGCCAGCGCCTTGCTGGCCATACCCTGCGGCTATGCCCTGTCGCAGATTCCCTTTCGCGGGCAGGGTGCGCTGACAGCCCTGCTGGTGCTCACCCTGATGCTGCCCGGCGAGCTGGCCATCATTCCGAACTTCCTGACCTTCTCGCGCGTGGGACTGCTCGACAGCTACCTCGCGGTCATCCTGCCCGGCGTGGCGACGACCTTTGGCGTCTTCATGATGCGCCAGGCCTTCCAGGACCTGCCGCAGGACATGCTCGACGCCGCGCGTGTCGACGGCGCCAGCGAATGGCAGCTGCTGTGGCGCATCGCGCTGCCGCAGTGCCGACCCATGGTCGCCGCGCTGGTGATCTTCGTCTTCGTGCAGAACTGGAACGACTACCTGTGGCCGGCCGTGGTGCTGAAATCGCGCGAGAAACTGCCGCTGGCCGTCGGCATCTTCAACGACCTCACCGGCCCCTTCTCGACCTCGACCAGCATGGTCATGGCCGCCATCATCGTCGCCACGCTGCCGGTGCTGATCGGCTTCGCGCTGACACAGCGCTACTTCCTCACCAGCCCCGGCAATGCCGACGCACGGGATTATTCGGGGACGAACTGAGGCAGGAGTAGCTTGTGCTGCTGTTGTGCTTGCACAGCCCGTTGGCCCTTCGGGCTGCCCTGCGATGCTCGCTTTTCCGGGGGCGCGGGACAACTCGGCCCTGCGGGCCTCAGACACGTCCCGCACCTGATCCTCCCCCTTCGGGGAAAACTGCGCTTCTCGGCGGCTGCGAGGGCATCGCGTGCCAAGCAGCGGCACAATATACCCATGCAGTGATAAGCCTACAGACAAATAATATAAAGGGCTGCAGTTGCATACCCACCATCGCAGCTTGGGTTGAGCGTAGCGAAACCCAACAATCCAGCGAGTAGGTACGAATAGCGCAGCGTATTCGTATGCATGGGTTTATGCGCCTGCGGCGCGGTGTTTTGATGCCGGGGATGCCCGGCGGCACGTCAGGGGGCTCTACTGCACCCCACAAAGCCTGCGACTTTGCGGGGACCCCGCGCTTGCCAAGCCCCCCGACACCCCCAAGGCGCGCCCGCTCCGCCGGCCCTTCGGGCTACCCTGCGATGCTCGCAAACCACAGCGCGGGTTCGAAACTCGCCCTGCGGGCTCAAACATCTCACCCGCGAAACCCTGTGGCTTGCTGCGCTTCTCGG